>NZ_JAGOLP010000111.1 GCF_017994015.1 Ferrovibrio sp.
ATGGCGCCGAAGGAGAAGACCAGCGCCGCCGTAAGGCCAACACCAAAGGTGGTCAGGCTGCCGAGATTGAGCTGTTCCTCAAACAGCTTGGGCAGCGAAACCGTGCCAGCGTTAAAATTTACCCCGCCGGCAATAGTGACCAGCGACAGCACCACAAAGGCGCGGATCATGATATTGCGCGGCACCCGGGCCTGCTGCTTCGGCGCCGCCTTGCCGCTGCTGGGCCGGTTTGGCACATAGATCAGGAAGCCGATGCCAGCCAGCAGCGCTGCAGCCCCCGGCACCAGGAAGGCAGCACGCCAGCCAAGCCATTGCGCCAGCGCGCCGGTGATCAGCGCCGCCAGCGCCACGCCCATATTGCCCCACACGCCGTTGATGCCGAGGTCGCGGCCCATCTTCTCCACATTGGCCACCAGCAGCGCCCCGCCCACCGGATGATAGATGGCGGCAAACAGGCCGATGCAGGTCAGGCCCACGGCGACCTGCCAGGGCTGCACCGCCAGCCCGGTCAGCATGGTGGCAAGGCCGATGCCGAAGAAGAAAATGGTCATCATGTGATAGCGGCTCCAGCGATCACCGAGCCAGCCGGCCGGGATCGAGAACAGGCCAAAGGCAATGAAGCCGCCAATCGAGAGCGCCAGCAATTCGCCATAAGGCAGGCCAAAAGCCTGATCCATCGCCAGCACGGCGGTCGGAAAAATCAGCATCAGCATATGGTCAAAGGCATGGCCGATATTGACGAAGGTGACCACACGGCGGGACAGGTTCATGACAAGGCCTCAGGGCAACAGATGAGAACGATTCTTATGCTGGACAGGCTAGCCTGTCCGGTTCAATCTGTTCGGTCAAAAATCATCGAGTTTCGGCCATGACAGTCAAAAGCACCGATCCCAACGATTACCAGGATGTGCCGCGCCCGGTGGCGGCGATGGCCAAGCCTTTTGCCGCAGGCCACCATATTGCGCCGCACCACCATCCGCGCGCCCAGTTGCTCTATGCCGTGCAGGGTGTGATGCGGGTGACAACTGCGCAAGGCGCCTTTGTGGTGCCGCCATTACGCGCCGTGTGGATGCCGGCCGGGATGCGGCATGAAGTGCGTATGATGAGCCGGGTGGCGATGCGCACACTGTATGTGGCGCCGGATGCCGATCCGGCCTTGCCGCAGGATTGCCGCGTGCTCGATGTCTCACCCCTGCTACGTGAGCTGATCCTGGAAGCCGTGGCCGAGCCGCTGGAATATGACACCGAAGGCCGCGCCGGCCTGATCATGCAGCTGATCCTGGGCGAATTGCGCCGCCTGCCGGCGGTGCCGCTGGGTCTGCCAATGCCGAATGATCCGCGCCTGGCGCGGCTCTGCGAAGCGTTGCTCGATGCACCCGGCAGCCGGCTGGGGCTGGAGGATTGGGCGCTACGCTGCGGCGCCAGTCCGCGCACCCTGGCCCGCCTGTTCCAGCAGGAAACCGGCCTCAGTTTCCGGCGCTGGCGCGAACGGGCGCGGCTGGCCGAAGCCGTGGCGCGGCTTGCCAGCGGCGCCGCCGTAGCCCAGGTGGCACAGATGCTGGGCTATGACAGCGCCTCGGCTTTCACGGCGATGTTCCGCCGCTCGCTGGGTATTGCACCGCAGCGCTATCTTCAGGGGTATGCAAGCTCTCCTTGACCAAGCATCGCCTTTCTCTAAAGTGGTTGGACATAAAACAGAAACTTGGAGGAACGCCATGATTCGGGCCATCACGCGGCGCAAAGCCGCTGCCCTTGCACTTTCATTTTCCGCGCTGGCGCTGTTTGCCATGCCCGGTCAGGTTCAGGCCCAAGCTTGGCCCAGCAAGCCAATTACTTTTGTGGTGCCCTTCCCGGCCGGTGGCGGCACCGATGCCTATGCCCGCCCGCTCGCTGCCGTGCTGAGCAAAAATATTGGCCAGCAGATCATCATCGACAATCGCGGCGGTGCCGGCGGCACTATCGGCGCCAGCGTGGCGGCGCGTGCGGCGCCGGATGGCTACAGTTTCTTCGTTGGCGCGGCGCACCACACCATTGCGCCCTCGCTCTATCCGAAGCTGGATTACGATATCGAGAAGGATTTTGCGCCGATCACCGTGATTGCCCAGCCGCCGCAGGTGATCGTGGTCAATCCGCAGAAGGTGGAAGCCCGCACCCTGGCCGACCTGATCAAGTATCTCAAGGCCAATCCGGGCAAGATGGATTACGGCTCGGCGGGCAATGGCACCACGCATCATCTGGCTGGCGAATTGTTCAAGATCGTCACCAAGACCGAGATCACCCATGTGCCCTATCGCGGCGCTGGCCCGGCCATGCAGGGCCTGCTAGCGGGCGAAGTACATATGATCTTTGACGGCCTTGGCACCTCAGCCGGCCAGATCACCGGTGGCCGCATCATTCCGCTGGCGATGGCATCACCGAAGCGCAACGCAGCCTTCCCGAATGTGCCGACCGCATCGGAAGCCGGCGTGCAGGGGTATGAAGTTTCCACTTGGTATGCCCTGTGGGCGCCCAAAGGCACCCCGGCCGACATCGTGAACAAGATGTATGCCGAAATCCGCAAGGCGCTGGACAGCGCTGAGTTGAAGGATATCTGGGCCAAGAACGGCTCCGACATTCCGGTGATGACCCCGGCCCAGTTTGGCCCGTTTGTCAGTTCCGAGGTGAAGCGCTGGGCCGAAGTGGTGAAGGCTTCCGGCGCGAAACTCGACTAAGCCAGTAATTGTTGGCGGTGCGGCCCCGCCTTCCCTGCAACCAGGGCCGCACCGATGAGGCTTCCCGTGTCCACTGCGTACCGTATTCTTGTTTGCTGCTGCCTGAGCTACGTCATCAGCCAGTTCTACCGTTCGGCCAATGCGGTGATTGGCCCGGACCTGATGCGCGAATTGCATCTCACCCCGGACGATCTCGGCATCCTCACCGGCGCCTTCTTTGTCACCTTCGCAATCAGCCAGATACCCGTGGGCATTGCCCTGGACCGCTGGGGGCCACGCAACACCATGCTGGTCACCATGGCCATCGCCTTTGTCGGCGCCTTGTGGTTTGCCGCCGGTGATGGCTTGCTGGAGCTGACCATGGCGCGCGTGGTGCTGGGCTTTGGCTGTGGCGCGTTGCTTACCGGCCCGATGGTGCTGTTTGGTCGCTGGTTTCCGCCGGATCGTTTCGCCACCTATTCCGGCATCCTGATTGCCTTTGGCAGCCTGGGCGTGATCGCCTCCACCGCGCCATTGGCGTGGTTTTCTCAAACCTATGGCTGGCGGGCGGCTTTCCATGTTACCGGCGGCTTCACCGTGCTGCTGATGCTGCTGGCCTGGTTCACCCTGCGTGATAACCCGGAAGGCACAGCGCCAGCCGCCGGCAAGCGCGAGAGCCTGGCCGATACCATCCGCGGCATCGGCGACGTAATCCGCAACCGCAATTTCCCCTATCTGTTTGTCATCATCTTCAATGCCTACGCCACCTTCATCACGCTGCTGGGGCTGTGGAGCGGACCTTACCTGTATGATGTACATGGGCTGGATACCTCGGCGCGTGGCAATGTACTGATCTTCATGGCGGCCGGCAGCGCGCTTGGCTATTTTGCCTGGGGGCCGCTGGATCGTATCTTCAACACCCGTAAATGGCTGATTGCGGTGGGGGCCGGCACGCAGTTGGCCTGTTTCAGCGCCATCATTCTGATTCCCGGCCTCCCGGTATGGCTGGTGGGCGGCTTGTTCACGCTGATGGCCACGATGAATGGCAGTTCGGTGATGATCTTTGCCCATGCTCGCAGCGTGTTTCCGCCGGCCCTGGCCGGGCGCGGCATCACCACGCTGAATATCGGCACCATGGGCGGCGCCGCTTTCCAGCAGATCCTCACCGGCTATCTGATGGGCTGGCTCACCCCCGCCGGCGGCCATCCGGATGAGACGGCTTATCGTATCGTATTCGGCGTGCAGGCTGCCCTGCTCGCCGCCGCACTGGCCTATTACCTGCGTGTACCCGACGCCAAACCTAACGACGCGGTTCAGTCATGACCCAAGAAACCAGCCGCAGCGAGCCGGTGCCGGCCCGCTTCAACATCGCCCGCTATTGCCTGGCCGAAAATGCCCGGCAGCGCGGCGACAAGACCGCCATGATCCTGGTGGGCGAAGCCGGCGAAACCCGCATGAGCTTTGCTGAAGCCGACCTCGCCGTGCGCCGCCTGGCGGCCGGCCTGCAAGGCCTTGGCCTGCCGCCGCGCTCGCGCATCATGATCCGCATGGCTAATGATGCCGATTATGCGCTGACCTACTTTGCCACCATCGCTGCCGGCCATGTTGCCCTGCCCTCCAGCGCGCAGCTTACCGCCAGCGAGGCCGAATACCTGCTGAGCAATTCCGGTGCCGCCGCCGTGGCCGCCTCGGCCGAACTGGCGCAGGATCTGCAATTGCCCGAGGG
>NZ_JAGOLP010000016.1 GCF_017994015.1 Ferrovibrio sp.
GAACCGAACAGCGCAAAGGAATCACGCCAGGCCAAGCGCAATGGGGCTGCCAGCCGCTCCAGGCCGGGTATCGGCTGCTCGCCCCCCTCGGCGCTGTAGCGCAGGCTTTGCGGCCAGCGCAGTTCCAGCACCGGCGCCGGCTGGTCCGCGCTTTGCGCCAGCAGCAGCAGCGGCACGGTATCGGCGCGAAAGGCCGGGGCGATGATATCGTCCAGAAAGGATGCGGCGGGTTCCACCAATGCCATGCGGGCGGCAACAAGGCTGGCATCCTCACTGCTTTCCAGGCGCTGGCGCAGGCTGCGCATCAGGAATCCGGCCGGCGCGCTGTCACGCTCATGGCAGCGGATCAGGAAGGTCAGCAGGATCGCCGCCGTATCGCCCGGCAGCGCGGTGAGCACCGGCGCGAAGGCGCCGGGCGCTATTTCATCATGGCTCATGCCAAGGCATGAAACGCCAGTGTATCGCGCTTGGCAAGCCAGTTTTGCATAACCGCCAGATGGCGGGCATTGTCAGGGTGGTTATCCAGGCTGGCGAAAAATTCAACCAGGAATGCCGCCAGGCGCGATGCCGGCAGCATGCCGCCCGGCAACGAGCGCTGCAGCACCAGCAGGAACAGCCAATCCACCGGCGCCTTCTCCGGCGCCAGGGCCGGCTGCACATAGGGGAAATCGGTGCGCACAAAACCCAGCGCTTTGAGGATGCGCAGGCGCAGCCCAAGATCCAGATTGGCGCTGTGCGCAGCCGCGCCGACACGGGCAGGATCTTCCGCTTCGGCCAGGATCGGGCAATCGCCATAACCCGCTGCGGCTAACGCCTGCTCGGCCGCCTGCACCAGCCGATGCGCCAGCCGCTGGCCCCGATAGGCCGGCGCCACCGCGATATAGGTGAACAGAATGCAGCGCGAGGCCGGATAAATCTCCACCAGCAGGCCGCCGGCTATGGCTGGTTTTTCGGCAGCATCGTCGAGCGCCAGATGCATATGCAGAATCGGCTGGTTATCAGCACCGGGCTGCGTCATGCGGTCGAGCCAGGCTTCGGCGGTTTCCAGTTCCGCTGCCATCGGAAACGCCGCCAACGCCACTTCGGCATGAAACCGATGGCACAGCCGGCTGCGCTCGGCAGCATTGATCGCGTGCAGCGGCAGGATGCGCATGGCGGCTAGGCCTTCACCTTCTCGCGCAGGGTAACGAATTCCTCGGCGGCGGTGGGATGGATGCCCACGGTGGCGTCGAAATCCGCCTTGGTGGCCTTGGCCTTGATGGCGATGGCAATACCCTGGATGATCTCGCCGGCTTCCGGCCCCACCATATGGGCGCCGAGCACACGGTCGGAAGCGGCATCCACCACCAGCTTCATCAGGATGCGCTCGTCGCGGCCCGACAATGTGTGGCGCATCGGCTTGAAGCTGGTGCGGTAGATATCCACCGCGCTGTAACGCTGCCGCGCCTGCGCCTCGGTCAAGCCCACACTGCCCACCGGCGGCTGGCTGAACACGGCAGACGGCACATCGGCATGATCGGCCTGGCGCGGCCGGTTGCCAAACACGGTGTCGGCAAAGGCATGGCCCTCGCGGATCGCCACCGGGGTCAGGTTGATCCGGTTGGTGACATCGCCCACGGCATAGATATGCTTCACGCTGCTTTGCGACCAGGCATCCACCTGCACCGCGCCATCGGCATCCAGCGCAACGCCCACGGCTTCCAGGCCCAGGCCCTGGGTATTCGGTTTGCGCCCGGTGGCTGCCATCACCGCATCGCAGGCAATGCTGCTGCCATCGCCAAGATGGAGAAGCAGGCTGCCATCGGTGGCCTGCTCAAGCTTCACGATATCGGTTTTGACGCGCAGGTCGATGCCGCTCTTGACGATCTCGGCTGCCAGATGGTTGCGCACATCATCGTCGAAGCCGCGCAAAATCTGCTCACCGCGATAAACCAGGCTGACCTGCGAGCCGAGGCCGTTGAAGATGCCGGCAAATTCCACCGCGATATAGCCGCCGCCCAGCACCACCACGCGCTTCGGCTGTTCGGGCAGATGAAACGCCTCGTTCGAGGTGATCATCAGTTCGGCGCCCGGAATCTCGGGCTTCACCGGCGTGCCGCCGGTGGCAATCAGGATGGTGCCGGCGGTGATCTGCTGCCCCGCCACTTCAACGGTATGGGCATCCACCAGCCGGGCGCGGCCGTCATAGGTCTTGGCCCCGGCATTTTCGAACAGGCCGCGATAGATGCGCTCCAGGCGGCCGATTTCCTTGTCCTTGTTGGCGATCAGCCTAGCCCAGTCAAAACTGGTATCGCCGACGCTCCAGCCGAAGCCGGCGGCATCCTGGAAACCATGGGCATATTCAGACGCATAGACCAGCAGCTTCTTCGGCACGCAGCCACGGATGACGCAGGTGCCGCCGTAGCGGTATTCCTCGGCCACGGCAACCCGCGCGCCATGGCCGGCGGCAATGCGGCCGGCCCGCACACCGCCCGAGCCGCCACCAATCACAAACAGGTCTACGTCATACTGGGTCATCGGGTTCAAGCCTTATTGCAGGGATGCCGGCACTTCATGGCCGCGCCCGACAGCAAACATCAGGTCACGCATATCGGCATGCTGGCGGGCCACGGAGAGATGGTGCGCCTCCATTGCCGCGACAAGGGCGCCGCCATGGCCCAGCATACGATCCGCCTGACGGATCATCAGGCTGTTGGGCCAGGAGCGCGGCCGAATCGCCGCCAATGCCGCGAATATATCAGCCTCGCGGCCCTTGTTGCGCAACGCCATCAGGATCGTGGCGGTGGCGGTGGAGCGCGAGATGCCGGCCCAGCAATGCACCAGCACATGGCCGGGGCCGGAATCAAGCACGGCTTCGCAGGCGGCAATCACCGCCGCCACATCGGCCGGGCTTGGCGCCAGCTTAAGCGGATCGGGGGTGACGATATCGTGGAAACGGAATTCGCTGTGATGCCCGGCGCCAAGCTCGGCATAGGCCGGCGGGCGCGCCGTGCCGGGATCCAGGATGCCGATGACATGCGAAACCTGACCGGCGAAATTGGGCAATTCGCTGACGCCGCAGACACTGACTTCAAAAGGCAGCAGACCGAGTTTGAGCGCGCTCATCATTCCACCGTGACTGATTTGGCCAGATTACGCGGCTGATCCACATCGGTGCCTTTCAGCACCGCAACATGATAGGCCAGCAACTGAACCGGAATAGCATACAGGATCGGCGCCACAAAGGGGTCAACCAGTGGCAGTTCCACTGTGGCTGCGGCCGCCGGATCGATATGCGCCATGCCAACATGGTCAGACAGGAAAATCACCTGGCCGCCCCGCGCCATCACTTCCTGCATGTTGGAAATGGTCTTTTCGAACAGCGCATCGCTCGGCGCAATCACAATCACCGGCACGCTCTCGTCGATCAGCGCAATCGGGCCATGCTTCAATTCGCCGGCAGCATAGCCCTCGGCATGGATGTAGGAGATTTCCTTGAGCTTGAGCGCGCCCTCCATAGCCAGCGGATAGCAGGCACCGCGGCCGATATAGAGCACATCGCGCTTGTCCATGATGCGCTCGGCCAGGGCATGCAGCGCCTCGTCATGGTTCAGCACTTCCGACATGCGCGACGGAATCTCGGTCAGCGCGCCCACCAGACGGGCCACTTCATCGGCCGGCAAGGCGCCGCGCGCCTGCGCCACCGCCAGCGCCACCGCCGCCAGGGTGCCAAGCTGGCAGGTGAAAGCCTTGGTGGAAGCCACGCCGATTTCCGGCCCGGCCTTGGTTTGCAGCATCGCATCGGCTTCACGCGCCATGCTGCTTTCCGGCACGTTCACAATGGCCAGCGTGCGGCCGCCATGCTGCTTCACATACCGCAGGGCCGCCAGCGTGTCGGCGGTTTCGCCGGATTGGGAGATGAAAATCGCCAAGCCATCGGCATCCACCGGGCTTTCGCGATAGCGGTATTCGGAAGCCACATCCACTTCCACATTCACCCGCGCATAGCGCTCCAGCCAGTATTTCGCCACCAGGCCGGCATAATATGATGTGCCGCAGGCGATGATGGTGACACGGCGCAGCGCGGCAAGATCAAGGCCCAATTCGGGCAGATGGATCGAGCGGTCAATCGGGCTGACCACATTGTTGATGGTATCACCCAGCACCGCCGGCTGCTCGTAGATTTCCTTCTGCATGTAATGGCGGTAATTGCCCTTGCCGATCATGGCGCCGCTGATCGCGGTGGGCCGGATGGTCCGTTCAACCACATTGCCATCGGCATCGATGAAGCGCGCCCCGGTGCGGCGCAGCACCACGCAATCACCCTCTTCCAGATAGGCGATGCGGTCGGTCAGCGGCGCCAGCGCCAGCGCATCCGAGCCCAGGAACATCTCACCATTGCCGAAGCCCACTGCCAGCGGAGCGCCGCGCCGGGCGCCGATCAGCAAATCGGTCTCGCCGCGAAACAGGATGCCAAGCGCAAAGGCACCGCGCATGCGCTGCAAAGCCGCCAGCACGGCGGCTTCCGGCTCCATGCCGGATTGCAGGTTATCGTCAATCAGATGCACCGCCACTTCGGTATCGGTCTGGCCGATAAAGACATGGCCCTTGGCGGCCAGTTCCTGGCCGATCTCGCGGTAATTCTCGATGATGCCGTTATGCACCAAAGCCACGCGCGCCGTGGCATGCGGATGCGCGTTGGTTTCGTTGGGCGCACCATGGGTGGCCCAGCGGGTATGCGCGATACCGCTATTGCCATGCAACGGCGCCTCGTCCAGCCGCGCTTCCAGCCGGGCGATCTTGCCTTCGGCGCGGCGGCGTTCAATGGCGCCATCCACCAGCGTGGCAATCCCGGCTGAATCATAACCGCGATATTCCAGCCGCTTCAGGCCGTCGACCAGCAAAGGCACAACGTCGCGATTGCCGAGAACGCCGACTATTCCGCACATGAGGCTACTCCTGAAAAAAACTGAGGGAGACTATTGGTTTTTGCTCTGCTGCTTTTTCTTGGCCTGCTGGGCGCGAAATCGCCCCGCCAGGCCGAGCTTGTTTTCCTGCCGGCCACGCGCCAGCGCCATGGCATCGGCGGGCACATCGCCGGTGATGGTGCTGCCGGCCGCCACGATGGCGCCATCGCCAATCGTTACCGGCGCCACCAATGCAGAATTCGAGCCGATAAAGGCACCGGCGCCGATATCGGTGTGGCTCTTGTTGAAGCCATCATAATTGCAGGTGATGGTGCCGGCGCCGATATTGGCTTTGGCGCCGATGCGGGCATCGCCAATATAGGTCAGGTGGTTCACCTTGGCGCCGGCTTCCACCCGCGCCTGCTTGATCTCGACAAAATTGCCGATATGCGCCTCCGGCCCGATATCGGCGCCGGGCCGCAGCCGCGCATAGGGGCCAAGAACGGCACCAGCGGCCACACGCGCGCCCTCGATATGGCTGAAGGCGCGAATCGTCACGCTATCGCCGATCTCAACATTGGCGCCAAACACTACATGCGGCTCGATGCTGACATCGCGGCCGAGCTTTGTATCAGCGCGCAGATACACCGTCTCCGGCGCGGTCATGGTGACGCCGGCTTCCAGCGCTGCGGCGCGCAGCCTGGCCTGCATATACGCTTCCGCCAGGGCCAGTTCGGCGCGGTTGTTCACGCCCATCACGTCGATCTCGGAAACCTCGACGGCGCGGCAGCCCCAGCCCTTGGCGCGCGCCAGTTGCACCAGATCGGTGAGATAATATTCGCCCTTGGCATTGCTGTTATCCAGCCGCTTCAGCAGGCCAGGCAGGCGAGCGCCGTCCAGCAGCATCACACCGCCATTACAGAAGCCGATGGCGCGCTGCTCCGGCGTGGCATCCTTGTATTCCACGATGGCTTCCAGCTCGCCCTTGGCATCCAGCACCAGCCGCCCATAGGCCGCCGCATCGGCCGGGCGGAAGCCGCTCACCACCACGGCCGGCCCGTCTCCGCCTGAACGCGACTTGCTACGCCGTGCCGCCAGCATCGCCTTCAAGGTGGCGGTGGTCAGCATCGGTGTGTCGCCAAACAACACCAGCACATCACCCGTGAAGCCTTTCAAGGCCGGCAGCGCTGCCTGCACCGCATGGCCGGTGCCGAGCGGCTGTTGCTGGATGGCGATGGTTGCTGGCGCCACCGCCTTGGCTACCTGCTCCATGCCCGGCGCCAGCACCACAATGCTGCGTTCCGGCTTGAGCATGGCAGCAGCATTCAGCACATGCCGCACCATCGGCAGGCCCGCCACCGGATGCAGCACCTTGGGCAAGGCCGACCGCATCCGCGTGCCCTGCCCCGCCGCCAGCACAATTACCGCCAAAGAGTGTTTCGCCATGATGCAATGCCGTTTAAAACTGAGAAACAGATAAAGATCGGCGCGGGCGGGTCAGCCTGGGCCGGGATTGGTTGTCTCATATCCTTGGGCTATGCCGGAAATCAAAAGGTTTTTCCGACTGTTTCAAGGTTTTTCCGAGTGTTACAGCGATCATGAAAGTTATCCTGTTCGATCTCGACGGCACCTTGGTGGATACTGCGCCCGACCTTGCCGGCGCCCTCGACCATGCCTTGCAGAGCCAGGGCCGCCCAGCAGTTGGCCTGGATGCCGTGCGCCACATGGTGGGCGATGGCGCCGTAGCTTTGGTGGAGCGCGGCCTGGAAGCCACCGGCGGCATCACCTCGCCGACACAGTTCAAGGCCGCCGTTGATGCCTTCTTTGTTTACTACGGGGCCAACCTCGCCGCCACCAGCCGGCCATTTCCCGGAGTGGTTGCCTGCCTTGAGGGCCTGCGCCGCGATGGCTATCGCCTCGCCGTCTGCACCAACAAAACCGAGCAATTCACCCGGCCCTTGCTGGATCAGCTTGATCTGACGCGGCATTTTGACGCCATCGTGGGCGGCGATAGCTTCTCGGTGAAAAAACCCGATCCGGGCCATCTCACCGGCACCATCGACCGCGCCACCGCGGGTGCTGCTGCAAGCTGGGCCGCCATGGTGGGCGATTCGGCCAATGACATCAACGCCGCCAAAGCCGCCGGCCTGCCCAGCGTGGTGGTGAGTTTCGGCTATACCCGCATCCCGCCGCACGAACTTGGCGCCGACCGCCTGATCGATCATTTTGATGAGTTGCGCGCCGCGCTCAACGCGCTTGGGGCCTGAACTTGGCAGACGACCCGCTTGGCGTTATAAATGTTGCCATCTGCCCGGTGATGGTCCGCAGCACCAGATGAAACGGGTATGACGCGATAGCGGCAGCGCGGAGCCGCCTCGCGAGACTTAATCGGAAACTATCATCCATTACGCATCACGCGGCTGGCCGGCAATTCCACGCTGGCGGTGGTGCCGAAACCCTGCTGGCTTTCGATGCGCAACTGGCCGTCATGCAGCCGCACCAGGCGATCCACCAGCGGCAGGCCCAGGCCGGTGCCGGGTTGTTCGCGGGTCAGCGCATTCTGCACCTGATAGAACGGCTCCAGCACCTTGGCCAACTGGGCTGGTGTCATGCCGATGCCGGTATCCCGCACGCGAAGGATAAAGCCGCCTTCAGGGGTCAGCCCGCCGCTCAACTCCACCGAGCCGCGCTCGGTGAATTTCACCGCATTGCTGAGCAGGTTGATAACAATCTGCAAAATGGCGCGGCGATCAGCATAGAGCCGCACACGCTGATCCAGCGGCCGCAGGATCAGGCTTAGCCGGTTGGCCTCGGCCTTTTCGCGCACCAGCCGGATCGCGGCGCGCATCACTTCGTCGGCCTCAAATTCATCATCGGCCAGTTCCAGCTTGCCGGCTTCCACCTTGGAAAGGTCCAGGATATCGCTGATGATCGACAGCAGATGTTCGCCGCTGGCATGGATATCACCGGCATAATCGCGGTAGCGCGGCTGGCCCACCGGCCCCAGCATTTCATCCTTGATCATGGTGGAAAAGCCGATGATGGCATTCAGCGGCGTGCGCAATTCGTGGCTCATATTGGCCAGGAAATCACTCTTGGCGCGATTGGCCTCCTCGGCGGTGCGCTTGGCGGCGACCAGGGTGGTTTCAGCATCTTCCTTCAATTCCAGAATATGTCGCTGGCGAAACAGCAGCAGCACCAGACCCAGCACCAGCATGGCGGCGAAAGCGGTCAGCACCGCCACACCAAGCGAAAAACGATCCAGCCGCGCCTCCTGCGCCCGCAACAGGGCGCGGGCGCTGTCACGGCCTTCGCCCAGCAGGGCGATGAGCCGGACTTCGGCATCACGGGCGCGAGACTGCATCAGCCACATGGCTGAGGCCGAGCCGGCGGCATGGCCCATGGCGCCGTCCTCAAACCAGCGTTCCAAATCCTGCAAGGCCGGCCGTGCCACCGCATACATGCCGGCAGCGCCTACCAGATTATCGAGATTATAGTTGGTGCGCAGATACTCGGCGCGCTGTGTCGCCACACCCAGCCGCTGGCGCACCCGCTCGCGGTTGGTCTCGCCCGGCTCACTGCGCCAGAATTCTATCGCCCAGGCCAGATTGGCCATTTCACGGATCAGCACTTCGGCATCCCGTTCCTGATCAAGCAGGGTAACCGGCAGATCACGCGCGATGGAGCTGAGGCTTTGCTGTATATAAACGCCGATCACCATCGCCAGCGCCACCACCGCCACGATGGCGATACTGATCTGGCGCCGGCCAAAGCCCCATTGCGCAAAGGGTTTCGGCATCAGGGCCTGGCGCTTTCTGCAATACCCGCCGCGCGATAGAAACGCGCCGCGCCGGGATGCAGCGGGATCGCCTGCCCTTCCAGCGCCAGTTGCAGGGACAGATCAACACCGCGCGGATGGCCGGCCCGCACCAAATCCTGGCCGCGCCGGCTCCAAAGCTGGCGCAACGCGGCTTCCACCAAATTTTCCGGCAGATCGGCCCGGGCCAGCAATTGCGCTGTCACCGTCAGCGTCTCTACCGCATCCTGGCCCGGATAGACACCGGCCGGGATAGTGGTGCGGCTGAGAAAACGATTGCGCGCCAGCAGGTCTGCCGCCGCCGCCCCGGTGATCGGCAGCAGAATGATGCGGCCTTCTGCGGCCAGTTGCGCCACATCACGCAAAGGCCAGCCGCCAACAAACAGGAAAGCATCCAGTTCACCTGCCATCAGGCGCGGCCCGGCCAGTTCCGGCTTGATATATTCGGCCTGCAAACGTGCTTCCGTCAGGCCATGCGCAGCCAGCAGGGTGCGCGCCATTGCCAGCGTGCCGGAACCCGGCTCGTCCAGGCTGACACGCCGCCCGGCCAGATCGGCAATATTCCGGATGTCGGCACCACGCCGCACCACCACATGCACCGCCTCGGGATATAGCCGGGCGAGAAAGCTGAGTTGTGTGGCCGGCAGCTTGCCGGCAAAGATGCCGCTGCCGCTATAGGCCCAATAGGCGATATCGGATTGCACCAGCGCAGCCTCCACCGCGCCGGCCTGGATCGCCTGCACATTGGCCACCGAGCCATTGGAATTCTGCGCTACTGCCAGCAGGCCCGGCACGCCGCAGGGCTGTGGCAAGGGCGCCGGGCAATCCGGCAGGCCGCTGCTTTCCGCCACCGCCCGGGCAATCAGGTTGCCCAGCGGGAAATACACCCCGGCACTACCGCCGGTGGCGATACGGAAAAAGGTTGGCATGGCGACAGCTTTGCCGGCCGGCGCCGCACTGGCCTGGGCCTGCACCGGAGCAGGCACCACCGCCAGCACTAGCGCAGTCAGCAATCCCAGCAGCAGGCGCCTTGCCAACATCGCCTACTCCGCGTCGGGCTGCTTGTCTGGTGCGGCGCGGGCAAAAGCATCCAGCGTGGCGCAGTGATCGGCGATGCGCACCACCGTGGGGCAGCCGGAAAGATCGCTGTTGAAGCGCCGGGCATTATACACCTGCGGCACCAGGCAGATATCCGCCAGGCTGGGCGCGTCACCAAAACAGAAAACACCTGTATGCGGACTATTCGTCAGGGTCTGCTCCACGGCGCCCAGGCCGGTTTCCACCCAATGGCGATACCACTGGTTTTTCTTGTCTTCCGACAAGCCCATATCGTGCACCAGATAACGCAGCACGCGCAGGTTGTTGACCGGATGGATATCACAAGCAATCGCCAGCGCCATGGCACGCACCTGGGCGCGCAGCAACGGCGCCTGGGGCAGCAGGGCCGGCGTGGGATGCATTTCGTCGAGATATTCCGCAATGGCGAGCGACTGGGTGATGATCTCGTCGCCCACCTGCAAGGCCGGCAGCAGCTTCTGCGGGTTGAGCCGGGCATAATCCGCCGACAGATGTTCGTTCTTCTGCAAGTGCAGCGGCACCAGATCGTAATCCAGCCCCTTCAGATTAAGCGCGATTCGCACGCGATACGCTGCCGATGATCGAAAATACCCATAAAGCCGCATATGCCCAATCTCCTTGCCTGAACCAACTGTAAACCACAGCCAGGATGTAACAAAGAGGTAGTATGGTGTTGCCAGCCGGTATCCGCCAAGCAGGGTGGTTGCCCCTGGATGCGCCACATTCTATTGTCGCTGCGCCAGGAGCCCCCATCTATAAAAGCGGGGCCGGCCAAGACTGGGAAAGAGCAGGAAGTATGCGGCTGTCGATCAATGGAGAAACCCGCGACCTGGGCCAGGCGGCCAGTGTCGCCGATTTGTTGACACAACTGGACCTGGATGCGCGCAAGATTGCCATCGAGTTGAACCGGGAGATCGTGCCGCGCTCTGCCTATGGCGCCACCGCGCTGAAGGATGGCGATGCCATCGAGATCGTGCATTTCATTGGCGGCGGCAATGCCGCCCAGCACCCGGATGACGATTACTTTGAAGTGGCCGGCCAGCGTTTCCGCTCGCGCCTGCTGGTTGGCACCGGCAAGTACAAGGATCTGGCCGAAACCAAGGCAGCCATCGAGGCTTCGGGAGCCGAGATCGTTACCGTGGCCGTGCGCCGGGTGAATGTGACCGATCCGAAGCAGCCGATGCTGATGGATTATGTCGACCCGAAGAAATACACCTACCTGCCCAACACTGCCGGCTGCTTCACTGCCGAGGAAGCCCTGCGCACCCTGCGGCTGGCGCGCGAGGCCGGTGGCTGGAAGCTGGTGAAGCTGGAAGTGCTGGGCGACAAGCAGACGCTGTATCCCGACATGGAGCAGACCCTGGCTGCCACCAAAATCCTGGTGGCCGAGGGCTTCGACGTGATGGTGTATTGCGCCGATGATCCGATCGCCGCCCGCAAGCTGGAAGACCTTGGCGCCTGCGCCATCATGCCGCTGGCGGCGCCGATCGGCTCCGGCCTGGGGGTGCAGAATCCGGTGCAGATTCGCATTATCAAGGAAAATGCCCGTGTGCCGGTGCTGGTCGATGCCGGTGTTGGCACCGCCTCGGATGCCGCCATCGCCATGGAACTGGGCTGCGACGGCGTGTTGATGAACACTGCCATCGCCGAAGCGAAAGACCCGATCCGCATGGCGCATGCCATGCGGCTGGCAGTGGAAGCCGGCCGCCTCGCCTATCGGGCAGGGCGCATGCCGAAAAAGCGCTATGCCGATCCTTCATCCCCCCTCGCGGGCCTGATTTGACCCTGTAGCGCAAAGGCCCCGCCGTGGACCTCGACATCTATAAGCTGATCGAAGAATACGAAGACCTGTTCTACATCATCACTTTTGTCTGGGCGTTTCTCGAGGGTGAAACCTTCGTGATCTTCGCCGGCGCTGCCGCCAGTCAGGGGATGTTGAACCAGTATATGCTGATTGCCGCCGCCTGGCTTGGCAGCTTCTGCGGCGATCAGCTCTATTTCTGGATCGGCCGCCGCTATGGCCATCGCCTGTTGAAGCGTTTCCCGAAAATGCAGGGCGGCGTCAACGTGGCGCTCGGCATGCTGCATAAATACCATGTCGGCTTCATCCTCTCCTTCCGCTTCATCTACGGCGTGCGCAATTTCTCGTCCTTTGCCATGGGCATGAGCCCGATTGGCTGGCCGCGTTTTGCCGCCCTGAATTTCATTGCCGCCTTTGTCTGGGCCAATGCCTTTGCCTGGGCCGGGTATCTGCTGGGCAAGACCTTCGAGGCTGTGCTGGGCGATATCGCCAAGGATTTTGGCCTGATCATGCTCTGCGTCTTCGCGCTGGTTGGCCTGATCCTGTTCCTGGTGCATCGGCGTGGCAAAGCCAATTTCGAGCGTAAGATCGCCGAACAGCAGGCCGCCGAACAGGCCAAGCTGCCCGAAACCAAGGTGGATTGAGCAGCTGAGCTTGTACTACGCGGTCAGGTGAACTGCGCCTGGCCGTGGCCGACCGACCAGTTTTCCTTCGGCGCGTCCAGGATGTTGATAAACACATCCTCCGGGCGGATGCCGGGATTGGCGCCGAGCTGCGCGGCAATGCAACGGAACAGCGCGCGTTTCTGTTCGGCCGTACGGCTGCTGAATACAGTGACCTGGATATAGACCAGATCGTCGCTGCGGCTGATGCCGAAGGCGTTGCCCTTACGGAAATTCGCCGCCGAATGTTCGGAGATGGTCATGAACTGGTCGTCTTCCGGCACATCGAGCGCTTCGCGCAACGCCAGATACAAACCATCCAGAATTGCCTGCCGGTAGGCTTCCGGCTTTCCGGCCCGCATTGAAACATGCAGCAGCGGCATCGTTTGGTCCCTTTCCGTTGTTGACCGCGCCAAAACTCGGACACCGCCAGTTATTTTCATATGGCATTGATACTGATTTCAGCTATTTTCATTGCAAATGACTGAACCACCCCTTGATCTGGATGCGGTGCGGGCCTTTATCCGCATCGCCGAACTCGGCAGCTTCACCCGCGCGGCGGAAGCCCTGCAAACCACCCAGGGCGCGGTCAGCCTGAAGCTGCAACGGCTGGAAAAGCGGCTTGGCTGCCGGCTGCTGGAACGGACGCCCCGCCATCTGGAACTTTCACCACGCGGTGCCAGTTTCCTGGACCATGCCCGCGACCTGCTGGCCGTGCATGACCGTGCCCTGGCCGGCTTTGCCGGCGCGCGGCAGCGCCTCAGCATCGGTATCAGCGACCATGTGGCGGGGCCGGAACTGCCGGCGCTGATCGCCCGCATGAACGCCCAGGACCCGGATTTGCTGATCGAAATCCGCATCGGTTCTTCGGCCGAGCTGTTGCAGCGATTTGATCGGCGCGAATTGGATACCGTCATCGTTCGCCTGCATGCCGGGCGCAATGATGGCGTATTGCTGGCCGAGGAAAAATTCGGCTGGTTTGCCGCGCCGCACTGGCAGCATCGCCCTGGCGAACCGCTACCGCTGGCCACCATGGCGGAGCCTTGCGGCGTGCGCGTGCTTGCTGGTCAGTTGCTGGACGAAGCCGGCATTGTCTGGAACGAAGTGTTTGTCGGTGGCGGCGTGACGGCGGTGGTGGCAGCGGTGATGGCCGGCATCGGCATCAGCGCCCTGGCTCCACGTATGCTGCCTTTCGGCGCCATCGATATCGGCCCGCGGCTGCGGTTGCCGGCATTGCCGCGCCTGCCGGTGTTGCTACATACACGGCTGCGTGGCGGCAAGCCGGGCGCAGCATTGGCCGCGCTTGCGGCCGCTTTCCGCAATGTGGCGCGGAGCTGATGCCTCAGGCCGCGCCGGTCAACTTGTCGATGACACGCTCCAGCACGGCGCGTTCCTCTGGCGTCAACTGTGCCAGCAGGTCGCGCTCGAAGCCCAGCGCCAGCGGCACGATCTCGGCATAAACCGCCTCGCCACGTGGCGACAGGCGCAACTGGCTTTTGCGCTTGTCGCCGCTATCACGGCTGCGAAGCAGCAGCCCCTTCTGCTCAAGCGCCGCCACGGCGCGGCTTACCGTCACCTTGTCCATCGCCGAACGCTCCACCACCTCATTGGCGCTCATTTCCGGCTGGCGGCCGAGATTGGCGATCACACGCCATTCCGGGATGCCGATGCCAAAACGCTCGGCATAATGCCGCGACAGCGCGCCGCTGATCCGGTTGGTCATCACCGAGAGCCGGTAAGGCAGGAATGTCTCCAGCACCAGGCGCGCGGTTTGCTCGGCTTTGGCCACGGATCGGACTCCCTCTTGATTTAGTTACAAATGTAACTATTATGCGCGCCAGATGCAATTTCCATCCGGGAGGATACGCAATGGCCGACCTTTGGGACAATCCAATGGGCACCGATGGCTTCGAATTCGTGGAATATGCCGCACCGGAGCCGGAAAAGCTGGCCGCGCTGTTTGAGCGCATGGGCTTTGTGGCGGTGGCCAAGCATCGCTCAAAGAATGTCACACTCTATCGCCAGGGCGATGTGAATTTCATCCTCAATGCCGAGCCATCGAGCTTCGCGCAGAGTTTTGCCCGCATCCACGGCCCCTGCATCTGCGCCATCGCCTTCCGGGTCAAGGATGCCGCCTTCGCCTATAAGCGCGCCGTTTCGCTGGGCGCCTGGGGCGTGGAAGGCAAGGCCGGGCCGATGGAACTCAACATCCCGGCGATCAAGGGCATCGGCGACAGCCTGATCTATCTGGTGGACCGCTATGGCGAACGCGGCACCATCTATGACGTGGATTTCATGCCGATCCCGGGCGCCGAACGCAATCCGCCCGGCTGCGGCCTGACCTATATCGATCACCTGACCCATAATGTGCATCGTGGCCGCATGGGCGAATGGGCGGATTTCTACGAGCGCCTGTTCGGCTTCCGCGAGATCAAGTATTTCGACATTGAAGGCAAGCTGACCGGGCTGAAATCCAAGGCCATGACCAGCCCCTGCGGCAAGATCCGCATTCCGATCAACGAAAGCTCCGACGACAAGTCGCAGATCATGGAATACCTGCATGCCTATCATGGCGAAGGCATCCAGCATGTGGCCCTGGGCAGCGACGACATCTACGACACGGTGAGCCGCATGCGCGGCCGCGACGTGCCGTTCCAGGACACGCTGGAAACCTATTACGACGGCGTGGACAAGCGCGTGCCGAATCACGGCGAAGACCTGGCCCGCTTGCGCGAATTGCGCATCCTGATTGATGGCGCGCCCACCGAAGGCCAGGGCCTGCTGCTGCAAATCTTCACCGACACGGTGATCGGCCCGATCTTTTTCGAGATCATCCAGCGCAAGGGCAATGACGGCTTTGGCGAAGGCAATTTCAAGGCTCTGTTCGAATCAATCGAACTGGACCAGATCAAGCGCGGCGTGCTGAAAGCCAATGCCTGAGTTTAGTAATCAGTAGTGGAGGAAACGCCATGGCCAAGACCTGGATACCGATGATGCATTCTGCCGGCACCGCTTCGCGCCAGGCCCATGTGGCGCTGCCGGAAGGCAGCTTTGAGCGCGAGATGGGCAAGGAAGGCTTTTTCGGCCCGGCAGCACATTTTTACCATGCCAATCCGCCCACCGGCTGGATTGACTGGGATGGCCCGCTGAAACCGCGCGCCTTCGATACGACCAAATTCAGCCCCGGCGATACCTCGCCCTGGGCTGCCAAGCTGCTGCTCGGCAATGCCCATGTGAAATATCGTCATCACAGCATCGCGCAGAAGATGGATCATCTGGTGCGTAATGGCGATGGCGACGAATTGCTGTTTGTGCATGCCGGCAGCGGTTCGCTGTTCTGCGATTTTGGCCACCTGACCTACAGCGAAGGCGATTACATCATGCTGCCGCGCGGCACGATGTGGCGCCTGGAGCCGGCCGAAGCAACCAAGCTGTTGCTGATCGAGGCGACCAATGACAGCTACCGCCTGCCGGAAAAGGGCCTGCTTGGCCCGCATGCCATCTTTGATCCCGGCGTGCTTGGCATTCCGGCCATGGACGAAGCCTTCAAGGCGCAGCAGAGCAATACGCAAACCTGGCGCGTGGTGATCAAGCGGCGCGACCAACTCTCCACCGTCACCTACCCGTTCAACCCGCTGGATGCCGTGGGCTGGAAGGGCGATCTTAGCGTAGTGAAGCTGAACTGGCGCGACATCCGGCCGCTGATGAGCCATCGCTACCATTTGCCGCCCTCGGCGCATACCACCTTCCTGGCCAACCGCTTCGTGGTCTGCACCTTTGTGCCGCGCCCGGCGGAAAGCGATCCGGAGGCACTGAAACTGCCCTTCTTCCACAACAATGATGATTACGACGAGGTGATCTTCTATCACCACGGCCAGTTCTTCAGCCGTGACAATATCCATCCCGGCATGATCACACTGCATCCCTGCGGCTTCCCGCATGGCCCGCATCCGAAAGCGTTCCAGTTGGCGGCCCGCGCCACCGACACAACACAGCCGCGCATGCTGGATGAAGTGGCGGTGATGCTGGATACACGCGATGCGCTGGATGTGGCCCCGGCTGCCGAGAGTGTGGAATTCACCGGCTATGTCGGCACCTGGAACCCGCAGGGTTTCCGCCAGGCCGCTGAATAAATCTGTTTCTCTGGAGTTGATTGATTATGAAACTTGCATCGCTCAAGCATGGCCGCGATGGCCGCCTCTGTCTGGTCAGCCGCGACCTGGCCCATATGCTGCCGGTGGACAACCTGATCCCGACGCTGCAACTGGCACTCGATTCCTGGGTTGTTGCGGCGCCCAAGCTGCAAGCGGCCTATGACGCGCTGAATGCCGGCCAGGCCGGCGCCGCCCTGCCTTATGATCCCACCAAGCTGGCGGCGCCTTTGCCGCGTGCCTATCAATGGTGCGACGGCTCGGCTTATCTCAATCATGTGGAACTGGTGCGCAAGGCGCGCGGCGCGCAGATGCCGCCGGAATTCCTGCATGATCCGCTGATGTATCAGGGCGGCTCGGATGATTTCACCCCGCCCACCGCCGATATCCTGGTGGCCGATGAAGCCTATGGCATTGATCTTGAGGGCGAAGTGGCGGCCATCACCGATGATGTGCCGATGGGGATTTCACCCGCCGCCGCCGCCGGCCATATCAAGCTGCTGATGCTGGTGAATGATGTGTCTTTGCGCAACCTGATCCCGAACGAACTGGCCAAGGGTTTCGGCTTTTTCCACGGCAAGCCCGCCACCACTTTCTCGCCGCTGGCCGTGACCCCGGATGAACTGGGTGATGCCTGGCGCGACAACAAGATTCACCTGCCGCTGGTGAGCCATATCAATGGCGTGAAATTCGGCGCGCCGCAGGCCGGTGACGACATGCAGTTCAGCCTCGCCGACCTGATCGCCCATGCCGCCAAGACCCGCAACCTGCGCGCCGGCTGCATCGTCGGCTCCGGCACTGTATCCAACCGCGATGCCTCGCGCGGCTTTTCCTGCCTGGCGGAGATCCGCATGATCGAAACCATCAACGAGGGCAAACCGAAAACCCCGTTCATGAAATTCGGCGACCGCGTGCATATCGAAATGCTGGATAAAGCCGGCCGCAGCATCTTCGGCGCCATCGACCAGACGGTGGTAAAATATACGCCGCCGGCTAGTTGATCTGCGCCAGCATGCGCTTGAAGCGCAGCAGGGCTATCAGGAAATAGCCGACGCCAATACCAGCCAGACTGAGCAGGTAGGGCCAGGCTATTTCCAGCCCGGCGCCGCGATACAGCACGCCTTGCGAAAAGGCGACGAATTGTGTGGCAGGTGAAAGCTGCACGGCAATCTGCAGCCATCCCGGCATGCTTTCCAGCGGCGTGGTGCTGCCGGAAAGCAGGTTGAGCACGATCAGGATCGGCATCGAGAGCAAGCCGAATTGCGGCATCGAACCCGAGAAGGTTGCGATCAGGATGCCGAGCGCCGCCACTGAAAACATGTAGATCGTGGCGCCGAGGATGAACAGGCTGATCGAGCCAGCAATCGGAATGCCGAGCAGCCATTGCACCACCAGGCTGAGCGACAGGCTGGCGGCAACCAGAATGACCAGGCCGTTGGCCCAGATTTTCGCCAGCATGATTTCCAGCGGCGCCACCGGCATCACCAGCAGATGCTCCACCGTGCCATGCTCGCGCTCGCGGATCAGCGCCGCGCCGGTCAGGATCACCGCCAGGATGGTGATATTGTTGATCACCTGCATCACCGCCATGAACCAGGCCGACTGACCATTGGGATTGAAGCGGGCGCGCACCACCACATTGGCCGGCAGCGTCTTGGCCGCATCACTGCGGCCGAGCCAGGTCAAGATTTCAGTGCCGATGATACTGGTGAGATAGGTGGCGCCATTACCTGCCGTTGCCATCGCTGTGGCATCAATATTGATCTGCAAGGCCGGCCGACGACCGGCCAGCAAATCGGCCTCAAAACGTGGCGGGATTTCCAGCACGAAGACATAAGCGCCATCATCCATCACGCGGTCGATGGCATCGGCGGCAATCAGTTGCGGCGGCCGGAAATACGGCTCCTGTACCGCCTCGGCGATGCGCCGCGACAGGCCGGAACGATCCTCGTCCACAATCGCCACAGCGGCGCGTTCAACCTCGAACCGCACACCGGTGGACACCGAATAGACCGCCACGGTGAAGGTGTAGAGGATCAGCCCGATCAGGATCGGATCAGTGCGCAGGCTGCGCAATTCCTTGACGCCGAGATGCCAGATATTGCCAAGCGCCCGCAGCATCTAATCCTCCTGCTTGCGCATCGCCAGCACGGCGATAGCCAGAAACAGCACCGAGAATCCGGCCAGCATCAGCAGATCATGCCACAGGGCATTGAAACCAAGGCCCTTGGTGATGGTGCCGATACTGATCTGCTGAAACCAGGATGCCGGAAAGGCTAAGCCGAGCAGACGGCCGGAGCCGGTGAGTGAGGAGACCGGCACCAGCAGGCCGGAGAAATTCACCGCCGGAATGATGGTGATGATCGCGGTGGCGAAAATCGCCGCCACCTGGCTGCGAGTGAAAGAAGAAATCAGCACGCCGAAGCCGGTGGTGCCGCAAACATAGAGCAGCGCCCCCAGCACCAGCACCGCCAGCGATCCGCGGATCGGCACACCGAACACGGTCACGATCAGCAGCAGCAACGACACGAAGCTGAGCAGGGCGATACCGATATAAGGCAGCTGCTTGCCGAGCAGGAATTCCAGGCCGTTGACCGGGGCGGCGCGGAAATTGGCAATGGCGCCGGTTTCCTTCTCACGCACCACGCCCACCGCCGTCAGCATCGCCGGGATCAGCGCCAGCATCAGCATCAGAATGCCGGGCGCAATTGCATAGATGCTCTTGAATGCCTGATTGTAGCGGAAGCGGGTTTCGATGCCGATGGGCAGGATTTGCGGCGTGCTGCCATGGCGGCGGCGATATTGCTCGGCAGCATAGGCCAGCACCGTCGCCTCAATATAGCCGCGCGCCGTATCGGCGCGGAACGGCATGGCGCCATCCAGCCACACGGCAATTTCCGGCCGCCGGCCCTGCATCATATCCTGGCCAAAATTGGGTGGAATCTCTATCGCAATGGTGAGGCCGCCGCCGGCCAGGCGGCGATCCATTTCGGCCGCGCTGCCCAACGCGGCCTGTTCCTTGAAAATCGCGGTGCCGGCAAAACTCTCGGTGAAATCGCGGCTTTCGCGGGTCTGATCCTGGTCATAGACCGCATAGGTGAGATGCTCGACATCAAACGAGATGCCATAGCCGAAAGTGAGCATCAGAATCAGCGGCCCCAGCAGCGCAAAGGCCAGCCGCAGCGGGTCACGCAGGATTTCCGTCGCCTCGCGCCGTGCATAGGCCCAGGCCCGCCGCGGATCAAAACGCCGCCCGCCTTGGCTCGCCACATTCTGGTGCGGCGCATTCCCGACCGGCTCTGGTGCCGGATCTGGCACCGGAGCCGCTTCCGGCATCGCCGCCTTGAGGCAGGTGATGAAAGCCTCTTCCAGATTATGGCCACCATGCTGCACCGCCAGTTCACCGGGCGTACCCACTGCCAGCACCCTGCCGGCATGCATCAGCGACACCCGGTCGCAACGCTCGGCCTCATTCATGAAATGCGTTGAAAGGAAGATGGTCACACCATCGCGGCGCGACAATTCCTGCAAGTAATGCCAGAAGCTTTCGCGTGCCACCGGATCAACGCCGGAAGTCGGCTCGTCGAGGATCAGAATCTCCGGCGCATGCAGCACCGCCACGGCAAGTTGCAGCCGCTGCCGCACGCCGAGCGGCAAAGCTTCCGGCCGGGTATCGGCCACCGCCGCCAGATCGAAGCGCGCCAGCAATTCATCCAGGCGGGCCGCGATGCTTTGCGCCGGCAACCGAAACAGCTTGGCGTGCAAGGCCAGATTCTGCCACACGGTCAATTCGCTATAGAGCGAAAAACTCTGCGACATGTAGCCGACGCGGCGGCGCACTGCCATGTCGCTCGCCGCCAGCGGTTCGCCAAACAGCCGCACGCTGCCGGCACTGGCCGGCAGCAAACCGGTCAGCATCTTCATCGTGGTGGTCTTGCCGCAACCATTCGAGCCGAGAAAGCCGAATATCTCGCCGCGCCCGATGCGGAAGCTGACATTGTCGACGGCAGTGAAATCACCAAAGCGGCAGGTCAGGCCCTCAGCCTCGATGGCGGCAGCGCCGGCCACCGGCTGGTGCGGCGGCAAAGCCAACGGACGATAGCCATCGCGCTTGCCTTCCGGCAGCAGCGCCACGAAGGCGGCTTCCAATGTGCTCTGGCCGCTTTGCGCCTTGATCTCGGCCGGGCTGCCGCTGGCGGTGATCCGCCCGTCATCCAGCGCCGCGAGCCAGTCGAAACGCTCGGCCTCCTCCATATAGGCGGTGGCCACGATCACGCTCATGCCCGGGCGCTGGCGCCGCAGCCGGTCGATCAACTCCCAGAATTGCCGGCGCGACAGCGGATCAACGCCCGTGGTCGGCTCGTCCAGCAGCAGCAGGTCAGGATCGTGGATCAGCGCGCAGCACAAGCTCAGCTTCTGTTTCATGCCGCCGGAAAGCTTGCCAGCCGGGCGGTCAGGAAACGGGTCCAGCCCGGTGGCATGCAGCAGCATGTCGATGCGCGCCGTGCGCTCAGCCGCGCCCTGGCCAAACAGGCGGCCAAAAAAATCCAGATTCTCGCGCACGCTGAGCGTGGGATAGAGATTGCGCCCCAGGCCCTGCGGCATATAAGCCAGCCGCGCGCATGACCGGCGCCGATGCGCCGCGTCGCGCATGTCACCGCCCAAGGCCGAGACCTCGCCCTGCTGTATCCGCCGCACCCCCGCGATCAGTGACAGCAGAGTGGATTTACCCACGCCATCCGGGCCGATCAGGCCGCACATACGGCCGGCCGGTATCGCCAGCGCGATATCGGCCAGGGCAACCTTGGCGCCGAAGGCATGTCCCACGCCATGCAGCCTTACGGCGCAATCATCCCCTGCCCTTGCTGCTGCTGCGCCGGCTTCGAGCGGATTCATTGCGGCAGGTTTAGCGCCAGGTGTTCAGGCCACACCACGTCGCTGCGCGTGCGCACATAGCCGATGCCGCGGATGCCACTCTTGGCCAAGCCTTCATGGCGCTTGAGCAGATCGGCATCAATCCGCAGCTTGACCCGGAAGACCAGTTTTTCGCGCTCGTCCCTGGTCTCCACTGATTTGGGCGTGAATTGCGCATCACTGGCCACAAAACTCACCGTGGCCGGAATCACATAAGTGGGAAACGGGTCCAGCACCAGACGGGCATCGTCGCCGATATTCAGCCGGCCAGCTTCGCGGGCGGGCAGGAAAACCGTCATGTAGATATCCGACAGGTCAATCAGCGTTGCCAGCCGCGCCCCGGCCGCCACCACTTCGCCAGCCCGCACCAGCTTGTATTGCACCCGGCCATCACTGGGTGCCAGCAGCACGGTATCCTTCAGCACTGTCTTGAGCCGGTCCACATCGGCATTGGCGGCATCGATGGCGGCGCGCGCCTCTTCCACTGCTGCCAGCGCAGCGGTATGCGCCGCTTCGGCGGCGCGCAACTGGCTCTGGCGCTGGTCGCGCAGCTGATCAGTGCCAAAGCCGCGCTGCTGCAATGTGCTGGCGCGCTCCAACTCCTGCCGCGCCAAGGTGCGTTCGCTGACCCGCAATGCCACATTGGCCTGGGCCTGCTCGCGCAGCCGCTCGGCACGCCGCACCTGGGCTTCCGCGGCGCGCAACTGGGCTTCGATCTCGCTGGCATCCAGCCGTGCCACCACGCTGCCGGCGCGCACCATGGCGCCCTCTTCCACCAGCATTTCCGCCACCCGCCCGGGCAGCTTGCTGGCGATCTCAACATACTCCGCCTCCAGCCGGCCATTGGCGCTGGCAAAGCCGATTGGCAGCTTGGTGCCGCGCAGCTTGCGCAAGGCGGCGTCCAGCAGGTCGTTGGCCTGGGCCGGCCGGGTAAGATGCAGGGCCGGCTTGCTGGTGATCACGGTAAAGTCCGGCAGCAATACAGCCGCCAGCAGGCCCAGAACCGGGCCGAGAATGAGGGTTTTCGCCTTCATGGCATAACTTTCCAAAATGAGGCGCCGTGGATGCCACCCCATCCGCATGCTGCAATGCAGCATGGCATAATCGGGTCTTACCGCATAGCTGGATCAGGCGCCGAAATCGACTCGCAGGCCAAGATTTGCGCCGCTGCTGCCGGCAGCGGCCGGCAGGCTGGGTGCCACGGCCGGGCTGGCGACCGGGGCAATGCCGGAACCAATGCCTGGGCCAAGGGCTGGGAAATTCTGCCTTGGCTCAGGCCGCAGCGGGTTTTCCCGCGCCGGATCACGGGCAACGGCATCGCGGCCATTGCGATTCTGGCGCCGTTCATCGCTATCGCTGCGCTCAGCCTTGCGCTCTTCTGGCCTGCGCTCGTCTTCAGCGCTGCCGGCAGCACCGGGCACCAGCACTTGCAGGTTCGGCACGCTGGGCGGCGGCGTGCCGAGAGCGATCAGCGGTTGCAGCGACTGGGCGGCACTGGCATAGGCCTGCGCCGCCCGGCTGGCATCATCGGCGCGGCTCTGGTCTGTACGGCTCTGGCCGGTTTCACTCTCGGGCGCCACCTGAGACCGCAACGCACTATCCTGTAGGTTGGCTAGTGTGGCGCTGCTCAAGGTGGGGGCATTGAAACGCAGAATCGCGGATGCCCGCTGCTGCGCCTGCTGCTCAGGCGAGGACAACGGGGACGGCAGGACCAAATTCTGTTGGGCCAGATTGCGCGCCGCGGCTGAGCCAGGAAAGACTGCGGGCAGATATCTGCCCGAAACCGACTGCACCATGGTTAATATTTACCATGTTTGGCGCCGGCACGCACGTTAAAAAGGGTAAATAAGCCTTTAACAACTAAGGGTTAGTCAAGGCCAAGGGCAATATCGGAGACAAACGGGTTGCTTTTGCGCTCGGCGCCGAAGGTGGAAAGCGGGCCATGGCCGGGTACAAAGGTGATGTCGTCGCCGAGCGGAAACAGCCGTTCGCGGATCGAGCGGATCAGGTCTTCGTGGTTGCCGCGCGGAAAATCCGTGCGGCCAATCGAGCCACGGAACAACACGTCGCCCACCAGCGCCACGCGGCTAGGGCCATGCACAAACACCACATGGCCCGGCGTGTGGCCCGGGCAGTGATACACGTCCAACGTCAGGTTGCCGAGGGTGACGCTATCGCCCTGCTGCAACCAGCGATCCGGGGTGAAGGCACGGCTGGGCGGAAAACCATATTGCTGCGCCGCCTGCGGCATGCCGTCGATCCAGAATTTATCGTCCTGCTGCGGCCCCTCGATTGGCAGGTTGAGCTGTTCGGCCAGCTGCATCACCGCGCCGGCATGGTCGAGATGACCATGCGTCACCAGCAGCTTTTCCAGCGTCACGCCGTGTTTTTTCACCGCCGCCAGCAGCTTTTCCGGCTCGCCGCCGGCATCCACCAGAGCCCCGCGCATGGTGGCGGTACACCATAATAGGCTGCAATTCTGCTGAAAGGGTGTAACAGGCAGAATTTCGATCTGGAGCGGCGGCTTGGTCGTCATGGCCGGGTTATCGCAAATCTGCGGCCTTGTTGCCACCCCCGGCACACCCCATCTACCCGTGCAGAGGCCAACCCCTGCCCGCCGATACCCTCCCGGTAGTTGCCCTGGCGGGGCGGAATGGTGTAGGCCAATCCTTCGGATTTCACCCCAGGAGCCAGAGCCGATGGCGCAGACAGGCAAAACCACGGGCAGCGGGCGCGGCAAGGCAGCAGCCAAGCCGCTGATCTTTGTGCTGAATGGCCCGAACCTGAATCTGCTCGGCGTGCGCCAGCCGGAAATTTATGGCCGCGACACGCTGGATGATGTGGAAACGCTGTGCCGTTTCACCGCCGACCGGCTCGGCCTGGATTTGGATTTCCGCCAGACCAACCATGAAGGTGTGCTGATCGATTCGATCCAGGAGGCGCGCCTCAAGGCGGCCGGGATCGTCATCAATGCCGGCGCCTTCACCCATACCTCGGTGGCCATGCTCGACGCGCTGAATGCGGTCGACAAGCCGGTGATCGAGGTGCATCTCTCCAATATCTTCAAGCGCGAAGCCTTTCGGCATCATTCCTATGTGTCGCCCGCCGCGCGCGGCGGCATCTTCGGCCTCGGCCCCAAGGGTTATGCCCTGGCGCTGGAAGCGCTTGCCGATATCATTGCCTGAGCTATAGCAAAAAAGAGGATTCCAGGATGGCGTCGACGCCTGCCAAGGACAAAAAGGATAGCCGCATCGACCAGCAGATGATCCGCGATCTGGCGGGTCTGCTGAACGAAACCGGCCTGACCGAGATCGAATGGAATGAAGGCTCGCTGAAAGTGCGTGTGGCCAAAACCGCGCCAGCCGTGAGTGCCCCGGTTTATGCCGCTGCACCGGCCGCCCCTGCCATTGGCGCCGCTTTGCCTGCCGGCGCCAGCGCAGGCGCCGATGATGCCGCCAGCCATCCCGGCGCGGTGAAGTCGCCGATGGTCGGCACGGTTTATGTGTCGCCAGACCCCAATTCAGCGCCCTTCGTCAGCGTTGGCAGCGTGGTCAATGCCGGCCAGACCCTGCTGATCGTGGAAGCGATGAAAACCATGAATCCGATCACCGCGCCCAAGGGCGGCCGGGTGGCCCGGATCCTGATCGAGAACCAGCAGCCTGTCGAATTCGGCCAGGTTCTGCTGGTGATCGAATAAGCCGGCCGGATCGCCCGATGTTCGACAAAGTGCTGATCGCCAATCGCGGCGAGATTGCCTTGCGCATCCATCGCGCCTGCAAGGAAATGGGCATCCATACCGTGGCGGTGCATTCCACCGCCGATGCCGATGCCATGCATGTGCGGATCGCCGATGAATCCGTCTGCATCGGGCCGCCGCCTTCCGGCCAGAGCTACCTCAATATCCCGGCGATCATTTCGGCTGCCGAAATCACCGGCGCCGATGCCATCCATCCGGGTTATGGCTTCCTGTCGGAAAACGCCAAATTCGCCGAGATCGTTGAGGCGCATGGCATCACCTTCATCGGCCCGACGCCCGAACATATCCGCCTGATGGGCGACAAGATCGCCGCCAAGGAAGCCGCCAAAGCGCTGGGTATTCCCTGCGTGCCGGGTTCGGATGGCGCCATCGCGGATGAAATCGAAGGCCGCAAGCTGGCTGACAGCATGGGCTACCCGGTGCTGATCAAGGCCACCGCCGGCGGCGGCGGGCGCGGCATGAAAGTGGTGCGCAGCCCTGAGGAATTCGGCCCCGCCCTGGCCCAGGCCAAGGCAGAGGCGCGCGCCGCCTTCGGCAATGACGCGGTGTATGTCGAGAAATACCTGACCCGGCCGCGCCATATCGAAATGCAGATTTTTGGCGACAGCCATGGCAATGCCGTGCATCTCGGCGAGCGTGACTGCTCGTTGCAGCGGCGCCACCAGAAGGTGCTGGAAGAAGCCCGTTCGCCGGCCTTGAACGACGATCAGCGCAATCATATCGGCGCCATCGCCGCCAATGCCATCGCCAAGCTGGGCTATCGCGGCGCCGGCACCATCGAATTCCTGTTCGAGAATGGGCAATTCTATTTCATCGAGATGAATACCCGCCTCCAGGTGGAGCATCCAGTGACCGAGATGATCACTGGGCTTGATCTGGTGCGCGAGCAGATCCGCATCGCCGCCGGTGCGCCGCTGGGCTATACCCAGGACGACATCAAGTTCAACGGCCATGCCATCGAATGCCGGATCAACGCCGAAAATCCGCGCACCTTTGCGCCTTCGCCCGGCCGTGTCACCGATTACCATGTGCCGGGTGGCCTGGGCGTGCGGGTTGATAGCGCGCTTTACACCGGCTACCAAATTCCGCCGCATTACGACAGCCTGATCGGCAAGCTGATCGTGCATGGCACCAGCCGCAACGAATGCCTGATGCGGCTGCGTCGCTCGCTGGAGGAATATGTCATCGGCGGGCTGGAAACCACCATCCCGCTGCATCTGGCGCTGATCCGCGACCCGGATTTTGTCAATGGCGCCTATGACATCCACTGGCTGGAGGAGTTCATCGCCCGCCAGGGCTAGGCCGAGCGCGCAGGTCATCGGAACATGCCGCAGAACCCGGAACCGCTGACCACCGACCTGCTGCTGCATGCCTATGCCAGCGGCTATTTTCCGATGGCCGACAGCGCCGACGATCCGGGTTATTACTGGGTATACCCTGAGCGGCGCGGCGTGATCCCGCTGGATCATTTCCACCTGCCGCGTTCGCTGGCCAAGACATTACGGCGCGGCCCGTTCCGGGTGCGGGTGGATCATGATTTTCCGGCGGTGATTGCGGCCTGCGCCGAACCCTCGCCCGATCCGCTGGATATGCGGCGCAACACCTGGATCAACCAGCCGATCCGCGCGGCTTACATCGAACTGCATCGGCGCGGTTTTGCCCATAGCGTGGAATGCTACGATGTCGGCGACAGGCTGGTCGGCGGGCTTTATGGCGTGCGGCTGAATGGCGCCTTCTTTGGCGAGAGCATGTTCAGCCGCGCCACCGATGCTTCCAAGCTGGCGCTGGCCTATCTGGTGGCGCGGCTGCGGCTGGGCGGTTTCCTGCTGCTCGATACCCAGTTCCAAACCCCGCATCTGGCCCGCTTCGGCACCGAGGAGATTCCGCGCGCCGAGTATCTGCATCGCCTGCAGGCAGCGTTGGCGGTGCGGGCCGATTTCCGACGCATGGCGCCAGAGCCCGCGCCAGACGAAGTGCTGGCAGCCTTGCCCAAAAGGACATCGCATGGATAGCGTGACTCAGCTTTTGTTTGGCGGCGTGCTGGCAGCGGCCGGATTTCGCAAAAGCCTGGGGCGCCGCGCCGTGGCGGCCGGCGGGCTGATCGCCACCCTGCCCGATCTGGATGTGCTTTCCGGCCTGATCGGTCAGCCGAGCGTGGTGGATAGCTGGCAGCATCACCGCGCCATCAGCCATTCCTTTCCGGCCACGCTGGTTTATGGCGCCGCCATCGGCTGGCTGATCTGGAAAGCCGGCCGTCTGCGCCGCCCGCAGCTTGAAGCCGAGATGGATACGGCCCGACGCGGCCAGTGGATGTGGCTTGGCACCCTCTGCGCCGTCACCCATCCGATGCTCGACCTGTTCACCGCCTATGGCACACAATTGCTGGCGCCATTCAGCGATGTGCGTTTCGCCATCAACGCGATGCCGATTATCGATCCGCTCTATTCGCTGCCGCTGCTGCTGGTGTTTCTGTTTGCGCTGACCAGCCGACGACTGGCCGATGCAGCACAGCGCGCCGCGCAACTGGCCCTGGTCTATGTCTTTTTGTACACCACGATGGCCTGGGGCATCGGCCTGCATCTGGAGCAGCGCGCGCGCAACCAACTGGCAGCAAACGCACCCGGCGCGGCCATGGCGCGGATCAGCGCCTTTCCGGTGATTTTCCAGCCCTGGTGGCGCCGCATCGTTGTTGATCGGCCGGATGAAATCCTGATCGGCTTCGTTTCACCCTTAAGCGCCAAGCCCATTGCCTGGCAGCGTTTTCCACGCCTGCCGGCCAGCGCCGCGCTGGATGCCGTGCAAGCAAGCCATGAAGCCCAGGTCTTCCGCTGGTTTTCCAGCGATCATCTGCATTGGACGGTGCAGGCTTCTGGCGCCACAACCATCGTCGAAGCCCGCGACTACCGTTATGGCATGCCGGGCGAAAGCATTCTGGGTTTCTGGGGCCTGCGCTTCCGTGTTGATCCCGAGGGCAGGCTGAGCGGTACACCCGAAAGGCTATCCGAGCGGCCGGGCTTCACCTGGGCGGCGTTTGGCGCATTGCTGGATGGTGTTCGCGGTCGCTGAGATTAGAGCAAAACGTGCTCAGCGCGGCTTGGCGCGGCAATCCACCACCCACACATCATAGACCGGGTGTTCCAGCGGATTGAGCGCCGGGCTGGACGCAAACATCCAGCCGGCAAAACGCTGCACCGGGGTTTCGCCCGGGCGCTCTTCAACGATTTCAAGATAGGCCGCACTTTCCGGCGGATATTCCGGCGGCCGCTTGCGGCAGACACGCGGCGTTACCTTCAATGTGCCAAAGCCGATAGTCTGGTCGATCGCCACTTCGAAGGTGATGATACGGGCGGTGATCTTGTCCAACCCCTGCAACACTGCCAGCGGCATCGGATTGCTGGGCAGCGCATCATTGGGCGCCGCAAGCGACGGCGCCGGCTGCGCCGCTGCCGGCAAGGTCGCCCAGCTTAGCAGCATGCCGGCCAGCAGCCCGCAGGATAATGCCCGCCATGATGCCAGGGAGTGGCGCATGCCGTGTTACTGCGCCTTGGCCTTGTCGCCGCCACTGCTGGCGGTGGCGCTGAAAATCGCCTGGCCAATCAGGTCCATAAGGCTCACCGAACCCTGGGTGAATTTGATTTTCTCGCCCGCCTTCAGCATGGCATCGCTGCCGCCCGGCTCAATCGACAGGTAATTGCCGCCGAGCAGGCTTTCAGACGCGATCTTGGCCGCCGAATCATCCGGCAGCTTGTAGCGGCCATCCACCGTGAAGGTGACCACCGCATCATAAGTTTTGGGATCGAGCGTCTGCCCGGTGATGGTGCCGATCTTGATCCCCGAAAGCCGCACATCGCTGCCGATATTGAGGCCGTCGGCACGATTGAAATGCGCCTTCAATTCATAGCCGGTGACGCCGCCGCCAACCCCGGCGGTGCTATAGGCAAAAGCCAGGAAAAAGCCGGCCACGGCAAGCACCACGGCGCCAATCAGAGTTTCAACCAGATTACCTTGCATGTTCAGCCCCGCCTATTCGGGCCGCCAGGCTTCATAATCGCCGGTGGCCTTGGGGCGTTCGCCGCCGCCCTGGCCGGCCGGATGATACGCATAGGGCGTGCCGGTCAGATTCGGCAGATGCTCTTTTTCCCATTTATGGTGGGGCACGCCATCAACAGGCGCATCATCCACAGTGTGGTGCAGCCAGGCATGCCATTCCGGCGGCACTTTGGATGCTTCCGGCAGGCCGTTGAAGATCACCCAGCGCCGGCGGCCGCTGCGCTCGCGGAAATACTTGTTGCCGAAACTGTCGCTACCGACCGCCTCGCCTTTCCACCAAGTATAGAGCTTTGTGCCGAACAGACTCATGATCTTGCTTCCCCGCGCTGCTGGTGCGCCGAATTTCGGGCGGACTATGGCATCCGTTCGCAAAAGCGTAAAGCCCCTATAGGGCTATCTATTTCATCACCAGAAGGCCGATTTCGGTGGCAAATTCACGGCCTAATTCGGCCTGCGCGCTGCGCTCGAAGCCCGGATATTTGGTCATCACCTTTTCCAGGCCGGGCCGACCGGCAAAATCCTCGGCCCGCAGCAGGTCGCCGGCCTTCACATTACCGCCGCGGCCGACACTCAGCAGCGCCCGGCCCACCGCTGTGGCAATCAGCCGCTGGCCATCATCACTGGCAAAATAATCGTTCAAGGCCAGCAATTCGCTGCGGCTGTAATGCGCCAGCGCGGCATTGGCCACCGCGCCGCGGAAGCGCGCCCCTGCCCCCGGCGCCCGCTCGCGGAGTAGCCGGGCCTTCATCTGCTCTTCCTGCGTGCCCTGGGGCATGAATTGCAGATAAAGCTGCAAAATCGAATCGACGCGCTTTTCCAGACCCAGCGTGTCCATCAGCCGGTCGGCGGCCTGACGGGTCGCCTTGTCAGGCACCGCGGCCTGGGCCGCAGGCACAAAACCTGGGTCGCCCCCTGGGGTCCAGAGGGGAACAGCCAGGAACACTATCAGCAGCAGGGGAATGAAGCGGCGCATGGCGACAGAATAGCATGACCGGCAAGGCGAAAATATGGCGTTATCGTTCCAATAGCGGATTGACCCACGCCCGAGCCATCCCCTAGATTTAGGCCAAGCGAGCTGGCGGGCCACCAGATATAGTGTTTTGGTTGACCTCAAGTGCTTGATTCCGTGGACATATTTTCGAGTCGGGGAGCGTTACTGGATGCGCATTCAAAGGCATTTCACCAATCAGGGCGCCTCGGCTTATGACGGGATCGAATTCCGCCTCACCACCAGCGAAATCCGCAATCCGGATGGCTCTGTGGTGTTCCGGCTCGACAAACTGGAAGTGCCCGCCGGCTGGTCGCAGGTGGCCGCCGATGTGTTGGCGCAGAAATATTTCCGCCGCGCCGGGGTGCCGGCCGCGCTGAAGCCGGTGCAGGAACCGGATGTGCCGGCCTGGCTGTGGCGCCAGCAGCCGGACGATGCGGCGCTGGCCAAGCTGCCCGAAGCCGAACGCTTCGGCGAGGAAACCTCGGCCCGCCAGGTTTTTGACCGGCTGGCCGGCACCTGGACCTATTGGGGCTGGAAGGGCGGCTATTTCGATTCGGAAGACGATGCCCGCGCTTATTTCGATGAAATGCGCTACATGCTGGCGGCCCAGGTCGGCGCGCCGAATTCGCCGCAATGGTTCAACACCGGTCTGCATTGGGCCTATGGCATCGACGGCCCGGCCCAGGGCCATCATTATGTGGATTACCGCACCGGCGAATTGGTGAAATCCAGTTCGGCCTATGAGCATCCGCAGCCGCATGCCTGCTTCATCCAGTCGGTGGCCGACGACCTCGTGAACGAGGGCGGCATCATGGATTTGTGGACCCGCGAGGCGCGGCTGTTCAAATACGGCTCCGGCACCGGCTCGAATTTCTCGCGCGTGCGCGGCGAGAATGAAAAGCTGGCCGGCGGCGGCAAATCCTCCGGCCTGATGAGTTTCCTCAAGATCGGCGACCGCGCTGCCGGCGCGATCAAATCCGGCGGCACCACGCGCCGCGCCGCCAAGATGGTGATCTGCGACATCGACCATCCGGATATCGAAGCCTTCATCGACTGGAAGGTGATCGAGGAGCAGAAGGTGGCCGCTTTGGTGGCCGGCTCGAAACTGGCGCGGAAGCATCTCAATCTGGTGCTGAAAGCCTGCGGCGAAGGCACCGATCCGAAGCAGAATGCCGCCCTGCGCCGCGAAATCCGCGCCGCCCGCGCCGCGATGATTCCGGAAAACTATGTGCAGCGCGTGATCCAGTTCGCCCAGCAGGGCTATACCGAGATTGATTTCCGCGCCTATGACACGGATTGGGATGGCGAGGCTTATCTCACTGTCTCGGGGCAGAATTCCAACAATTCCGTGCGCGTGGGCGACGATTTCCTGCGCGCCGTGGAAATGGATGCAGATTGGACCCTGACCCGCCGCACCGATGGCAAGCCGGCCAAGACCCTGCCGGCCCGGGCTTTGTGGGACAAGATCGGCCAGGCCGCCTGGGCTTCGGCCGATCCCGGCCTGCAATATGACAGCACGATCAACGACTGGCATACCTGCCCCGAGGATGGCCGCATCAATGCGTCCAACCCCTGTTCCGAATACATGTTCCTGGACGATACGGCCTGCAACCTGGCCTCGCTGAACCTGATGTGCTTCCGTCGCGCCGATGGCCGCTTCGATGCCGATGGTTTTGCCCATGCCTGCCGATTGTGGACCATCACGCTGGAAATCAGCGTGCTGATGGCGCAATTCCCCAGCCGCGAGATTGCCAAGCTTTCGTATGAATTCCGCACCCTGGGCCTGGGTTATGCCAATCTCGGCGCCCTGTTGATGAGCTGCGGCCTGTCCTACGATTCGGATGCCGGCCGCGCCATGTGTGGCGCCATCACGGCGCTGATGACCGGCACTGCCTATGCCACGTCGGCCGAGATGGCGGCTGAACTGGGCGCCTTCCCCGGCCATGCCCGCAATGCCGAGGCGATGCTGCGGGTGATCCGCAACCATCGCCGCGCAGCTTTGGGCGAGCGTATCGGCTATGAGGCACTCAGCACCCTGCCGCTGCCGCTGGACGCGGCCAATTGCGCCGATGCCGACCTGCTGGCGGCGGCGCAGACCAGCTGGGATTGCGCCCTGGCGCTGGGCGAGCAATACGGTTTCCGCAATGCCCAGGTCAGTGTGATCGCGCCCACCGGCACTATCGGCCTGGTGATGGATTGCGACACCACCGGGATCGAGCCGGATTTCGCGCTGGTGAAATTCAAGAAGCTGGCCGGCGGCGGCTATTTCAAGATCATCAACCGCACCGTGCCGCTGGCCTTGCGCACGCTGGGCTACAGCGAAGGCGAAATCCGCGCCATCATCGACTATGCCGTGGGCCATGGCAGCCTGCGCGGCGCCCCGGGCGTCAACCATTCGGCATTGAAGGCCAAGGGTTTCACGCCGGAAGCCATTGCCAAGGTGGAAGCTGGCCTGCGCACCGCCTTCGACATCAAGTTCGTGATCAACCGCTTCACGCTCGGCACCGGCTTCTGCATCAACGCGCTCGGCATTTCGGAAGCGCGGCTGAATGCGCCGGATTTTGATCTGCTGACCGCGCTGGGTTTCAGCGCCGACGATATCGCCGCCGCCAATCTGCATTGCTGCGGCGCCATGACCCTGGAAGGCGCGCCCTATCTCAAGGACGAACACCTGCCGGTTTTTGATTGCGCCAATCCCTGCGGCAAGGAAGGCACCCGCTTCCTCTCGGCCGAAAGCCATATCCGCATGATGGCGGCGGCACAGCCCTTCATCACCGGCGCAATTTCCAAAACCATCAACATGCCCAACAGCGCCAGCGTGGAGGAATGCACCCAGGCCTATCTGGCGGCCTGGAAGCTGGGCTGCAAGGCGATTGCGCTCTACCGCGATGGTTCCAAGCTGAGCCAGCCTTTGCAATCGCAATTGCTGGATGATGCCAGCGATGCGGATGACGATGTGGTGGAGCGTATTGTGGAAGCGCCGGCCGCCGCACGCGCCCAGATTGTGGCCGAGCGCATCGTGGAGAAATATATCGCCGGCCGCCAGCGACTGCCGTTGCGCCGCAAGGGTTATACCCAGAAGGCCGTGGTGGGCGGGCATAAAGTGTATCTGCGCACCGGCGAATATGATGATGGCAAGATCGGCGAAATCTTCATCGACATGCACAAGGAAGGCGCCGCCTTCCGCAGCCTGATGAATAATTTCGCCATCGCCATTTCCATCGGCCTGCAATATGGCGTGCCGCTGGAGGAATTTGTTGATGCCTTCACCTTCACCCGCTTCGAGCCTTCAGGCATGGTGGAAGGCAACGATGTGATCAAGATGGCTACGTCGATCCTGGATTACGTGTTCCGCGAACTGGCGGTGAGCTATCTTGGCCGCACCGATCTGGCGCATGTGCAGCCCGAGGATCTGCTGCCGGATACGCTCGGCGGCAAGGAAGACCACACCACGGCACAGCCTGTCGCGGCCAAGACCACCGCCGCCGCAGTGGCTGCCGACATGCAACTGGCTTCCAATGGCTATATCCGCTCCAACCTCTACGTGCTGAAGCAGCAGGCTGGGGCGGTGGCGCAGATCGAGACCACGGCGCAATTACAGGCGACCGGCACCGATGGCCCTGGCCTCAATCTTGCGGCGGCGATCAATGTGCTGAGCCAGGAGCAGCCGGCCGGCGCCAGCCGCTCCAGCCGCATCATGGAAGCGCGCATGAAGGGCTATGAAGGCGATGCCTGCCCGGAATGCGGCAATTTCACCCTGCTGCGCAACGGCACCTGTATGAAATGCGATTCCTGCGGCGGCACCACGGGTTGCTCATAAGGCGCCTGCTGCTGCTCCTGGGCCTGCTGCTGGCGCAGCCGGCCCAGGCCGGAGAGGCTGACCTACTGCGCGCAGTGAATGCCGAACGGGCCAATCACGGCCTGGCGCTGCTGCAAGCCGATGCGCAATTGCGCCAGGCCGCCCAGGCCCATGCCGACGACCTGCCGCTCTGCGGCCGCCTGAGCCATGACGGCTGCGATGACAGCGACCTGCGCCAGCGCCTGCGCCGCGCCAGCTATGCTTTTGCCCAAGCTGCGGAGAATATCGCGCTCGGCACACCGGATGCTGCCGCCACGCTGGCGGCCTGGCTCAACAGCCCGGGCCATCGCGCCAACCTGCTGCGGCCCGATCTGCGTGAAGCCGGCCTTGGTCTGGGCCAGTTGAACGGGCAAATACTCTGGGTGCTGGTATTGGGCCGTCGGATTTGATCGGCGTTTACCAATCCGCAATCCGCTGCGTATAGTTAGGCACCATGACTGGTGCCTTCGAATACAACCCCTGCCCCGCCGACCTGCTGGATCGGCTGGAATCGCATTCGCGCTTCACGCTCTCAATCGGCACCTCGGTGAAGGTTGGCCGGCAGATGAAGCTGACCCGCACCGATCTCGGCTCCACCAAGCTGACAAGGCGCAACCTGCGCCGCGTGCAATTACAGCAATGCAAGCTGTTCTGCACCGACCTGCGCGGCGTGGATGCGGTGGAAGGCGAATTCAACGGCTGCGACATGACCGCCGCCGATCTTTCGGAAGGCAATTTTTCCCAGGCCATGATGCGCGGCGTCAACCTGAGCCGCGCCATCCTCAACGGCACGCGCTTTGATGGCGCCGATTTCCGCCCCTTCACACCGCCCGACAGCCTGAACGAAACCATGTCCAGCCGCATTGGCAGCGCCTCGGCGCGCGGCGCTTCCTTTGTGGCGGCAACGCTGAATGATACCGTGTTTGACAAGGCCAATTTGCAGGATGCCAATTTCGCCTATGCCAATATCAACGGCATGTCGCTGAAAGGTGCCGACCTGCGCGGCGCGGATTTCTCGATGGCCGACCTGCCGGGCGATTTCGGCGAGCAGATCATCGCCGCCGGCGGCAAGGTGCCCAAGGCATCCAAACCCGCCACCGTCTATCTGGCGCTGGAAAACCACGCCTCCTGGGTTGCCAGCGACGGCAAGGTGGGCAAACGCGCCGAACTGGGCGGCTGGAACCTGGTCGGCCTCAATCTCGATGGCGCCGAGCTTTCCGGCGCCGACCTGCGCAATGCCAACATGGCACGGTGCAGCTTGCGCGGCGCCCGGCTGATCTGCGCCGACCTGCGCGGCGCCAATCTCAGCGCCGCCGATATCAAGGACGCCGACTTTCGCGGCGCCATGCTCGATCAGGCCTACGGCTTCATGCCTGTTGGCAGTATGTGAGCCTCAGCCGGCGAAATCCGCCTTCAGCAGCGCGCCGATCTCCGCCAAAGCCTCGTTGGCCTGGGGCAGCACGCGGCCCATGGTGATGAAGCCGTGGATGCTGCCGGCGAATTCGCGGAAGGTCACTTCGTTGCCGGCCGCCTGCAAGGCCTTGGCATAGGCCTCGCCTTCATCGCGCAAAGGATCATGGCCGGCCACGATCACCAGGGCCGGCGGCAGGCCGGCCAGCGACGGCGCCTTGAGCGGCGAGGCGCGCCAGTCTTCGCGGTCCTGCGCACCATTGAGATACATGAGTTGAAACCAGGTCATGCTGCTATGGGTGAGCAGATAACCCTCGGCAAAGCTGCGATGCGACTGGGTGTCCATCACCATGTTGGTGGCCGGATAGATCAGCGCCTGGCGCTTCAGCGCCGGCCCGCCGGCATCGCGCGCCAGCAGGGCCACCACGGCGGCAAGGTTGCCGCCGGCACTATCGCCGCCCACCGCAACGCGGCTGGCATCGATATGCAATTCCTTGGCTTCCTCCACCACCCAGAGCAGGGCGGCAAAGGCATCATCCACGGCGGCGGGGAATTTATGCTCCGGCCCCATGCGGTAATCCACGCTGACCACGGCGCAGCCGGCAGTGTTGGCCAGGGTGCGGCACACCACATCATGGGTATCCAGGTCGCCCACTACCCAGCCGCCGCCATGATAAAACAGCAGCACCGGCAAAGCCTGCTTCTTGTCGGCACCCAGCGGCCGGTAATAACGCAGCGGAATCGGACCATGCGGGCCGGGTGCCGCCAGGTTGAGCGCCTTGGACACGTCGGGCGCATCCGGGGTCACCGCGGCGCGGGTTTCCTTATACAGCTTACGCGCCGCCTCGGCGCCGATGGCTTCAAAAGTCGGGCGGTTGGCAGCCGCAACCAGATCGAGCAAGCGCTGGGCTTCGGGATCAAGCATGTTGTTCTCACTTTGCATCAAGTGTCATTGCAAGCCGGGGAACAGGCCACGCAGGCCATTGGCAAAAATCTGCACCGCAACGGCGGCCAGCAGCAAGCCGAAAATGCGGTTGAGGATATTCAATCCGGTACGCCCCAGGCGCTGACCAATCGGCACCGCCAACCGCAGCACCACCCACACACCGCAGCATACCACGGCAATGCAGCCGATCACGATGGCTTCATGCACAAAGCCCTGGCCGCGCTGCATGGTGATGATAGTGGCTGAGATTGAGCCGGGGCCAACCAGCAAAGGCATGGCAATCGGCACCACGCCCACCGCATTGCGCGAGCCGGCTTCCTCGGCTTCTTCCGGGGTCTGGTGCTGCGGGCTCATCTGGGCGTTGACCATGCTCAGCGCCATCAGAAACAACACAATGCCGCCGCCAACCTGGAACGCAGCCAGGCTGGTGCCGAGCAGGCGCAGGATCAGATCGCCAGACAGCGCCGAGATCACCAGAACACCGAATACCGCAATCGAGGCAGTGCGCGCTGTGCCGGCCTTTTCGGCCTGCGAGCGGCCTTCCATCAGCAGCAGAAAAAGCGGGATCGCCGCGAATGGATCAAGGATGGAAAACAGGGTGACGGCGTAGCGGACATATTCGAGATGATCGAGCATCGCTGCGCCGCCCTTCCCCTGGCAGTTACTTGTTGTCTGCCTCCGGCAGAACACTGCGGATATGCAATTCGCGCAATTGCTTCGGCGTCACTTCGCTGGGGGCCTGCATCATCAGATCCTGCGCCTGCTGGTTCATCGGGAACAGGATCACTTCGCGGATATTCGGCTCGTCGGCAATCAGCATCACGATACGATCAATGCCCGGCGCGATGCCGCCATGCGGCGGGGCGCCATATTTGAACGCATTCAGCATGCCGCCGAATTTGCCTTCCACCACTTCTTTGCCATAACCGGCAATCTCGAAGGCGCGATACATGATCTCGGGCTTGTGGTTACGGATCGCGCCCGAGGAAAGCTCCACGCCGTTGCACACGATGTCATACTGGTAGGCCTTGATCTCCAGCGGGTCCATGCTGTTGAGCGCTTCCAGGCCGCCCTGAGGCATCGAGAACGGGTTATGCGAGAAATCCACCTTCTTCTCGTCCTCATTCCACTCGAACATCGGGAAATCGACGATCCAGCAGAATTTGAACACGCCCTTCTCGCAAATGCCGAGATCGTCGCCGATGCGGATGCGCGCCGCACCGGCCAGCTTGGCGGCTGCGGCTTCCTTGTCGCAAGCGAAGAACAGCGCATCGCCGTCTGTCACGCCGGCAAGCTGCTTCAGCATGGCAATCCGTTCGGCATTGAGGAATTTGGCAATCGGCCCCTTGGCCTCGCCATTTTCCAGGATGATGTAGCCCAGGCCGGCGGCGCCTTCCGAGCGCGCCCAGTCATTCAGCTTGTCGAAGAAGCTGCGTGGCCGTGAGCCGGCACCCGGCGCCGGAATCGCACGCACCACGGCGCCGTTTTCGATGGCGCGGGCAAACACGCCAAAGCCCGAACCGCGGAAGGCTTCGGTCACATCGGCCAGCACAATCGGGTTGCGCAGGTCGGGCTTGTCGACGCCATATTTCAGCATCGCCTCGCGATATGGAATGCGCGGGAATTGTGCCGGGCCGCAATCGCGGCCATTGGCGAATTCCTGGAACACACCATGGATCACCGGCTCCACGGCGGCAAATACGTCATCCTGCTCGACAAAGCTCATCTCAAGATCGAGCTGGTAGAATTCGCCAGGGCTACGATCCTTGCGCGCATCCTCGTCGCGGAAGCAGGGCGCGATCTGGAAATAGCGATCAAAGCCCGACACCATGATGAGCTGCTTGAATTGCTGCGGCGCCTGCGGCAGGGCATAGAACTTGCCCGGATGGATACGGCTCGGCACCAGGAAGTCGCGTGCGCCTTCCGGCGATGAAGCGGTCAGGATCGGGGTTTGAAATTCCATGAAACCCTGATCGATCATGCGGCGGCGGATCGACGAGATCACCTGGCTGCGCAGCACGATATTCTTGTGCAGCCGGTCGCGGCGCAGATCAAGGAAACGATATTTGAGGCGGATATCCTCGGGATATTCCTGCTCGCCAAACACCGGCATCGGCAATTCCTGGGCCTCGCCCAGAATTTCCACATCGCTTACCACCAGTTCAACACCGCCGGTGGGCAGATTGGCATTCACCGTCTCGGGCGAACGCGCCACCACCTTGCCGCTGACCGACACGACAAATTCCGAGCGCAGCTTTTCAAGCTGGGCGAAGGCGGCCGAGCCGCTTTCGGCGACGCATTGCGTAACGCCGAAATGGTCACGCAGATCAATGAACAGCAGGTTGCCATGGTCGCGGCGGCGATGCACCCAGCCGGCGAGCTTGACCGTTTCGCCGACTTGCTCGGCGCGCAATTGGCCACAATGATGGGTGCGGTAACGGGACATCGGAGAATCCTGGGCAAAATCGGTGAAAACGAACCGGAACAGTCGCGAAACGCCCACGAAAGTCAAGCGATTAGAACATGCATTTTCCCGCACAGCCGGGTTGGGGTTGCAGCGTGGGCGTGTTATGAGGGCCAGGATATGAACGCAAATCCGACTCCGATCACCACCACCGACGAACTTGCCCGTTTCTGCGCCTCGCTGGCCACAACGGAATTCGTCACTGTCGACACCGAATTCATGCGGGAAACCACCTTCTGGCCCAAAGTCTGCCTGATCCAGGTGGCCGGCCCGGAAGAAGCCCGGGTGATTGACCCGCTGGCCGATGGGCTTGATCTGGCGCCACTTTTTGAATTGTTCAGCAATCAGAATGTTCTGAAAGTGTTCCATGCGGCGCGGCAGGATCTGGAAATTTTTGTGCGCCAGGCCGGCGCCGTGCCGATGCCGCTATTCGATACCCAGGTGGCGGCCATGGTCTGTGGCTTCGGCGACCAGGTTTCCTATGAAAATCTCGCCAGCAAGCTGGCCAATGCGCAGATCGACAAAAGCTCGCGTTTCACCGACTGGGCGCGCCGCCCGCTGACGCCAAAGCAGATACTCTATGCGCTGTCGGACGTGACGCATCTGCGCGTCTGCTACGAAAAGCTGAGCCAGCGGCTGCAAAAGAGTGGCCGGGCAAGCTGGCTGGATGCCGAGATGGCAACGCTGAACGATCCCGCCACCTATGACCTGCCGCCGATGGAAGCCTGGCGCCGGCTCAAGCCGCGCGTCACCCGGCCGGAATACCTGGCCGTGCTGCAAGCCGTGGCGGCCTGGCGCGAATTGGAAGCGCGCCAGCGCGACATCCCGCGCCAGCGTATCCTGCGCGACGAGGCGGCGATGGAAATCGCCGCGCATCCACCGAAGAATGCCGAGGATATTGGCCATATCCGTGGCCTCTCCAAAGGTTTTGCCGAGGGCAAGATGGGCCAGGGCCTGCTGGCCGCCATCACTGCCCGGCTGGAAGAGCCGCGCGAAAGCTGGCCGCAGATCGAGCGCGAGGCGGATTTGCCGCGCGGCATCGGCCCGATTGTGGAATTGCTGAAAGTGCTGCTGAAGCAGAAATGCGACGAGCATGACGTGGCACAGAAGCTGGTTGCCTCATCGTCCGATCTCGACAGGATCGCCGCCGATGACAATGCCGATGTGGCCGCCCTGCAAGGCTGGCGCCGTGAATTGTTTGGCAATGATGCGCTGCGCCTCAAGCGCGGCGAAGTGGCGCTGGCCGTGAACGGCAACCGCATCAAGCTGGTGGAATTGAACAAGGGCTGAAAAATCAGCCCTTCACAACTCGCACTTCCCAGCCGCGATTGAGTGCCTTGGCCAGCGTCTCCACCCGGCGCTGCACCTGCTCGCCATCCAGCACCGCCAGGGCCTGGGATAATTCCAGCACCAGATTGCCGCTCTGGAAACGCAGCCGGCAATCACGCAGCAGGCCCGGCACACCACCCGACAAGGTCTGGCCGAGGCGCAAGCCAAGGCCGATCACCAGGGCATAATCCGCCTGGCGGGTTTCCAGCATCTGCCAGGCCGGCGCCGCCACCGGATCGCTCACCGTGCCGGCATAGCGGGCAAACACCGCCAGGCCAAGCAAGGCACGTTCACGCTGGCTGATGCCGCCAAACGGCGCATGCAGGATCAGGCCCAGAGCCTGCTCGCCGCGATAATCCGGATGCACGCGCCAGGCGATGTCTGCCAGCATGGCGGCAGCCAGGCGCAGGCGCTTTTCGGCGATGCTTTCCTTCTCAAACAGCGGCGCGATGAAACGATCCAGTTCGGCGCCATGCTCGGCATAGCGGCCTTCACGCGCCGCCATATGGGCGCAATAGCTGAGCAGCGGATCAAGCGCGCGCGTGGCATCATCCAGCATGGCATAAGCCAGGCCCTCGCGCAGGCCATGCGCCGAAAACACCACCTGGCTGGGCTGCAACACACGCAGCAGACGGCGCATCACCAGGGCGGCCACCGGCAAGGCATCCTGGCGCCGACGCGGCACACCTTCCATGCGGCTGACCGATTCCTTGCCCTGGCGCGCCAGCAGCCGGGTGAAATCCAGCGCCTCGTCGCGCCCCATCGTGTATTCGTGAATGATGTGCAGCGGGCTTTTGGTCTGCGCCATATGCACGCGGGCAATGGCGCGCCAGGCACCGCCCACGGCATAAAGCGGCTTGCCCTGCCAGCGTTTCAGCCACGCCACCTCGGCATAGCGCGCATCGATGAAACTCTTGAGCTGATTATAGCCGCCGATGCCGCCGAGCCGCAGCGGCCCGAGCGGCAGGGTGACGCTGTCGCCCACCCGGCGCTTGTCGATGGCCACCAGTTCCAGGCTGCCGCCGCCCAGGTCGCCCATCACCCCCTCGGCCTCGGGGATGCCGGATAGCACACCGAAGGCGGAGAATTGCGCCTCCTCGGTGCCGGACAACAGCCGCACAGTGACGCCGGTTTCGCGTTCGATACGGGCGATAAAATCCGGACCATTGCTGGCATCGCGCGCCGCGGCAGTGGCCACCACCTGCAACTGCTTTACCTGCATGTAACGCGCCAGCGTCACAAAGCGGCGAATGGTGGCCAGGGCCAGCACCACGCCGGCTTCATCCAGCTTGCCGGTTTCACCCAGGCCACGGCCCAGGCCGCACAGCACCTTTTCGTTGAAGCGTGGTGTCGGCAGCCGCAACGGCTCGTCGAACACCACCAGGCGCACCGAGGTGGAACCGATATCGATGACGCCGAGCGGCAAGAGCTCTGCGGCCTTGCCGCGCGCGGCCAGGGCTGATGGCGAGAAATGGATCGCCGTCATACCTAGCCGGATTTCAGTTTGAGACGCGGAATCGCCTGTGGCGACTTGAGCGCCTTGCCACGGCCGGAAAGCGACGGATTGGTCATGAAATAGGTATGCGCGCTGAAGGCTTCGACATCGGCGTTGGAACTGGCGCGGGTGTATTTGTCATCAGCGCCGAGATACCAGCTTTGCGCCTCGTCCTTCAAGTTGGCCACCAGGATTTGATCCAGTATCTGCTCGCGCACAGTGGAATTTGTGACCGGGATCAACACTTCCACCCGACGATCAAAATTGCGCGGCATCCAGTCGGCCGAGGAAATATAGACCTTGGATTGCTGCGACGGCAGGCCATGCCCGGCGCCGAAGCAGACAATGCGTGAATGCTCCAGGAAACGGCCGATCAGGCTCTTGACCCGGATATTCTCCGACAGGCCGGGCACGCCCGGGCGCAGGCAGCAGATGCCACGCACCACCAGATCAATCTGCACACCGGCCTGGCTGGCAACATACAGCGCATCAATGGCGGCCGGATCAACCAGGCTGTTCATCTTGGCCCAGATCGCCGCCGGGCGGCCGGCCTTGGCATGTTTGATCTCGTCCTGGATCAGTTCCAGCAGCCGCGGCCGCAACGTGTAGGGCGAAATCGCAATCTGCTTCAACTGTTCGGGCGCGGCATAGCCGGTGAGGAAGTTGAACAGGCAGGTGGCGTCGTGGCACAGCTCGGCATCGTCGGTGAAGAAGCTGAGATCGGTGTAAACCTTGGCGGTGATCGGATGGTAGTTGCCGGTGCCGAAATGCACATAGGTGTTGAGCACGCCGCCTTCGCGCCGCACCACCAGCGAAATCTTGGCATGGGTCTTGAGTTCGATGAAGCCGAACACCACCTGCACGCCAGCGCGTTCCAGATCGCGCGCCCATTTGATATTCGCCGCCTCGTCAAACCGCGCCTTCAACTCCACCAGCGCCGTGACCGACTTGCCGGCTTCGGCCGCCTCGATCAGTGCCTTGACGATCGGGCTGTCATCCGATGTGCGATACAGCGTCTGCTTGATCGCCACCACCTGCGGATCGGCCGCTGCCTGATGCAGAAACTGCACCACCACGTCGAAACTCTCATACGGGTGATGCACCACCAGATCCTTGTGCCGGATCGCAGCGAAACAATCACCGGCAAAATCGCGGATACGCTCGGGGAAACGCGGGCTGAAGGGCGGAAATTTCAATTCCGGCAGATCATCCACGATCAACCGCTTGGTATCCGCCAGGCCGAGCAGGCCCTCCACCGGCACCACCGCCTGCGGGCTGACTTCCAGTTCCTCGCAGACAAAGCGGCGCAGATCGTCCGGCATGTCGGCATTGATCTTGAGGCGGATCACGTTGCCGCGCCGGCGCCGCTTCAGCGCGGTCTCGAACAACCGCACTAGGTCTTCGGCTTCTTCTTCGATTTCAATATCGCTGTCGCGTGTGACGCGGAACAGGCCGCGGCCGATGCTCTCATAGCCTGGAAACAGCTTGTGCATGAACAGGCCGACCAGGTTCTCCAGCGACAGGAAGCGGATTTTCTCGCCCGGCAGGCGGGTGAAACGATCCACCTGGCTTGGCAACGGCAGCAAGGCATTCAGGCTGCGACCGTCACGAATCCGTCGCATTTGCATAACCATCGCGAAACCGAGATTGGGTATGAACGGAAACGGATGCGCCGGATCAATGGCGAGCGGCGTCAGCACAGGAAAAACATGGGCGAGGAAATAATCCTCCAGCCATTTGCGCTCGTCGTCGGTAAGCTGCTCCGGCTCCAGCACGGCAATGCCGGCCTGATCCAGTTCGCCGCACAACCGGCGCCAGCAGGCCTGCTGCTTCGCCATCAGGTCGGCGGCATCGTCGTTGATGCGGCTGAGCTGCTGCGCCGGCGTCAAGCCGTCCTGGCTCGGCTCCTCGATGCCGGCCTTGACCTGACCATGCAGGCCGGCGACGCGCACCATGAAGAATTCGTCCAGGTTGTTGGCCGAGATCGACAGGAAACGCAGCCGCTCCAGCAGCGGGTAGCGCAGATTATTGGCTTCTTCCATGACCCGCAGATTGAAAGCGAGCCAGGAAAGTTCACGATTGATATAGCGGTCGCGCGGGCTTACCGCCGCCACCAAGGCGGGCGGGGTATAGGTTTCAGCCTGCACCAGACCACCCGGGGCGAGCTTTTCCAGCGCTGCTTGCGTGCTCAACGGCATGTCGGAATATCCTGCCTTGTCCGACCGGCCCAGCGGCGATATGCCTGGGCCCGGTTCGGGTATAGGTGTAACGGCGGAATATGTCAAAGCGGCGACAATGGCCGTCTGATTTACAGTAAATAGCTTTGGAGGTCAGTATGTTGCGTCTTTGGCTGCTGCGGCACGCAAAATCCGCCTGGGATGATCCGGGCCTGGACGATTTCGCCCGCAGCCTGGCGCCGCGCGGCAAAAAAGCCTGCCGCCGCCTGGCGCGCCATCTGGCCGAACGCGCAGTGCGGCCCGATCTGGTGTTATGCTCGCCGGCCCAGCGCACAAGGCAGACCTGGGAAAGACTGGCCAAGCGCCTGAGCAGCGGCATGGGGGGCGATATCGAAGCCCGCTTCGACCAGGGGCTTTACCTAGCCGAAGCCAATGCCCTGCTGGCTATTTTACGCACCACGCCAACCAATTGCCGCGAATTGATGCTGATCGGCCATAATCCGGGCCTGGAAGACTTGGCCGAGCGGCTGGCAGGCTCGGCTGCCGGCGATGCCCTGGAGCGGCTGCGGGGCAAATACCCCACCGGCGGGCTGGCCGAAATTAACTTTCCGCTCAAACGCTGGGCCGATCTCTCGCCCAAAAGCGGGTTCCTGGCCAGTTTTGTCACCCCGGCAATGCTGGATAGCGAGACCGATTAGGCTTTATCCTGGCGCCTTGTTTCAGGGGCGCACAGGCCATGGCTGAGATTGTCAATCTGAACAAGGCGCGCAAGGCCAAGGCGCGGCAGCACAAGGCCGAACAGGCCAGCCTGAACCGCGCCCAGTTCGGCCGCAGCAAGGCCGAGCGCGATGCCGAACGCCAGCAGGCCGAACGCGCCCGCCGCGAAATCGACGGCAAGAAACTGGACTAAAACACTTCCGCCAAAACGCCGGCGCGGGTTGGCAGATTACGTTCCGCCAGGTAGCGCTCCACCGCTGGCGCCCACAATTTGGGGAAAACCACCAGGGCATGCCCATCGCTATCGGCCGGCCTGGGCAAGGCGTGAAATTCACCCCGCCCCCCGGCCATTTGGAAATCGGCAAAATTGTTCTGGCTATGCCGCAACGAAGCATATGAATCCCCGGCGGCATAAAGCCACAGCATGGGCAGCGTGGTGGTGGTGCCGCGCCCCAGCAGCAGGCGGTTGATGTAGATCGCCGATCTATCGAAAAACTCCTGGCATTTCTCATAAACCCAGACGCCGACAAAATTGAGCACGCCGCGATACAAACCCGGGTTCATGCCGGCATGGGCAACGCTGAGCACACCGCCGCGTGATTGCCCGCCAACCATCAGGCGGCTGTGGTCCACAAAAGGCAGCGCCATGATTGCCGCCGTCGCCGCCGTTACATCGCGCAAGGCACGTTCAGCCCCCGGGATCGACAGGTTTGGCTCGCAGCTATAGCCCTGAACACGCGGGATGGAGAAGCCTTCGTCATAGCGCCCCTCCGATCCGCCACGACCACGCCGGGATGGCAGCACCACGGCCCAGCCGCGCGCCACAAACCAATCGGTCAACGGCTCAGGACTGAACACCTCTGAGAATTGCTCCGAAATGCCGTTCTGCGTGGAGCCATGATGGAAAATCAGCGTGGGGAATGGTCCCGGCCCAGCGGGTTTATATATCTGCGTCACAAGGCGAACGGTTTCATTATCCACCTGCACCGGCAGGCGCACAAATTCCTGCGCCCTCGCCTGCGGCAGCCAAGCGAAGAGCAAGACACAAAGCAGCAAATGTGATCGTGGCATGAAAACCATCCAGCTTTAGGGCTGGTTCGAACAGGCCGCCGGAATAAGGCCGCAGAATGTCAGAAAAGCCTTTATTTCAGGGCAAATTCACCACCGTTGATTGTGATGCTGCTGGTGCTGTGATGCGATCTGGCGTAGGAAACCGGCATGCAGAACAAGCTGGTTGGAAAAAGCGGCGCCCTGGAGCCAAAACTTGCTGCCGCGCTGTGGGTGCTGGGCGCATCCTTCGCCTTCGCGCTGCTTTATGCCTCGGGCAAGCTGAGCGGCGGCCTGGTGCCGGCGTTGCAGATCGTGTGGATCCGCTATGTCAGTGGCTTCGTTACAGTGGGTGGCATTGCCGCCGCGCGGCGAGTGAGGCTGCGCCAGTTGCTGGAAACCCGGCGGCGCCATCTGCATCTGCTGCGCGCCTGCTGCGGCATTTTCGGCGGCGCCTGCTCAATCTATGGCGCCACCCATATGCCGCTGGCCGATGCCGCCGCGCTGGCTCTGCTGCAAGGCGTGTTCGTGATGATCCTGGCGGTGCTTCTGCTGGGCGAAAGGCTTAGGCTGGCCCAGATGCTGGCCGCCCTGCTCTGCCTGGGCGGTGCATTTGTGATCGTGCGCGGCGATAGCGGCGGCGGTGGCTTTGCCCTGGCCGGGCTGGCGCCCTATGCGGTGATGCTGGGCGCTTTGCTGACTGCCAGCGAGATCATCCTGATCAAAATTCTGTCGCGTGATGAAAGTATGCTGTCGATGCTGCTGCATGTGAACGGCATCGCCGCCCTGCTGTTTGCGCTGCCGGTGCTGTGGCTGTGGCAGGCGGCGCCCTGGCCGGTTCTGGCGGCACTCTGCCTGCTCGGGCCGATGGCGATTGTGGGCCAGATGTGCAATGTGCGCGCCTATCGCCTGGCCGATGCCGCCTTCCTGGCGCCGTTCGGCTACAGTTCGGTGGCGTTTTCGGCGCTGATCGGCTGGGTGGCCTTCGGCGACCTGCCCAGCCTGGCGACCTGGGCCGGCACAGCGCTGATCGTGGCCGGTGGCCTGGCACTGATCCGGCGTTAGGCTTCTGCCTCATCCATCAACTTGCGCACCAGGGCCACGGTGACGGCGCGCTGTTCGGCCAAGGCCGCTGCATCCAGCCGCGCCACCCAATGCCGGGCGGCATGGAACGAGCGTTCGATGCGCGGCAGCAGATAGGCGATAACGCCCTGGCCAATAATCAACTGGCGGTCGGCAAACAGTTTCACCAGCACGGCGCCGAGCAGGGCATCATCCGGCTCGGCGATGGCCGCCGCTGCCATCGCCTTGAGCCGCGAGGCCAGGTCGGGCAACGTCACACCCCAGGCGGCGGGCGGTGCTGCGGCCAGCAACAGCAGGCCGTGGCCGCGTTCGCGCATCAGGTTGATGAGATGGAACAACGCCGCCGGATCGGCGACGGCCTGGGCCTCATCCAGCACCAGGTGTGTTTGCGCCAGGGCATCAATGGCCGCCACCTGCACCGCTGCCGGCGCCACAAAAACCGCGCCGCTGGCGGCGGCCCAGATATGGCCCAGATGGGTTTTGCCGCTGCCCGCCGGGCCGTGCAGCAGCAGGCTGCCATTGGGCCAATCCGGCCAGCGATCCAGCCAGGCCAGCGCGGTTTGATTGCCGGGCGCAACCAGAAAATCCTCACGCGCCCAGGAAACCGGCAGTGCCAGGCCCAACGTCAATTGCGCGTTGCTCATTCAGGCCGGCGTGTCTTGTGGCGGTTCGCCGCCATGATACAGCGCACTCTGCCGATAGCGTTCCAGCGTGAAGCGGGCCAGCACGCCGATCACGGCACAGACCGGCACGGCAATCAGCATGCCGACAAAGCCGAACAGCGCACCGCCGGCAAATAGCGCAAACATGATCCACACCGGATGCAGGCCAACCCGGTCGCCGACCAGTTTGGGGGTGAGGAAATTGCCTTCAATAAATTGCCCGATGGCAAAAACCGCGCCAACAGCGGCAATCCACGGCCAATCCGGCCAGAACTGCACCAGCGCCACCGCCATGCTGACCACAAAGCCGAGAATGGTGCCGACATAGGGTATGAACGAGATCATGCCGGCGCCAAGCCCAATCACCAGGCCAAAATCCAGACCGACCAGCGACAGGCCCAGACCGTAGAAGCTGCCCAAAGCCAGGCAGACCATCATCTGTCCGCGCACAAAACCTGCCAGCACACCATCAATCTTGTGCGCCTGCTGGCGGATCAACTCGGCCTGGCGACGCGGCAGGTTCTGATCCACCGTAGCCACCATGCCATCCCAGTCACGCAGCAGATAAAACGACACGACCGGCGTCACCACCAGCAGCGACATCAGGCTCAGCACGGCCTGGCCGCCGCCCAGCAGACCACCTACCAACTTGCTGAGCACTGCGGCTGCCTCGCCGCCATACTGGCCCAGCGCCGCCTTCACATCGACCCGCAGCGGAAAGCCCAGATCACGCGCCAGTTCAAGCAGGTTGGGCAGCAGGTTTTCGCGGAAGCTGTCGATATAGCCCGGCAGGCGGCCGATAAAGCCAGTCAACTGGCTGATCAACACCGGCACCAGCAGCAACACCAGCAGCACCAGCAGCAGGAAAAACACCGCCGTGATGAGGGATGTGGCGATTGTGCGGCTCATGCCGCGCGCTTCCAGCCGGTCGGCCACCGGATCGAGCAGATAGGCCACCGCCATGGCCGCCACAAAAGGCAGCAGCACAGAACTCAGGACCATCAGCGCCAGCACCAGCAGAGCAACAAGCAGCGCCCAGATGACGATATGCTGTTGCCGGCTCACCGCTTGGCCGCCGGCTTGAGGCTCAATTCCCAGAAGCCCTCGCGTTGCCGCAGGTCAACCTCCTTCTGCGCCAGAGCGACCGCCAATTGCGCCGGCTCGCCATAAAAATCGAGCTGAATCTGGGCATCGCGATGGGTCAGCCGCAGCACATCGGTGCGGCGGATTGCCGGCACTTCGGCCAGCCGGTCGCGCAGCCGGATCCAATCCGCCAATGAGCGGAAACCGGCAGCGGCGCTAAGCTGGCCCGGCTTGTCGAGGTCCAGCCGCGTGGCGCGTTTCCAGCGGCTTTCGATGCGGCGCACCAATTCATTGGCGGCGGCATTCAGGGCTTCATCCAGCGTGGCGCCGGCACTGACAAAGGCTTCGATATGATCCGGGCTGGCATCATTGGCGGCATAATAAGGCAGGATTTCCAGCCGCACGCCGCTGCCTTCCTGGGCCACCAGGCTGGCCGCCACCACCAGCGCATTGCCGGCCTGGCGCCGGTTGGCCAAAGCCTGCAACTGGCCCGGATCGGCCAACAGGCGATCCACCGGCAGCGCGTCCGGGCCGCTGGCAGGTTCGGCCAGCAGCAACGGCACCATGCCATCAGTTTCCGGCCGGCGGCGCAGGGCTTCACGCCACGGATTATCGGCTTCCCACAGGCGGGCGCCTTCCGGTGTCTGCCATACCGGCAACAGCAGCAACGGCCGGCTCATCACCTCGGCATAACCCAGTTTCAGGTTTTGCAGCAGGGCGCGCACCGCATCGGGCCGGAAGCGCACCGTTATGCGGCCGAGATAGCGCGTGGCCGAGGTGCGTTCCTCGTCAATCTCAAAACCGGCGATGGTATCATTCAGCAAAGCCTCGCTCGGCTGTGGCAGGCGGGCACGATCCTCGGGCAGGGTCAGGCGGCGCAGCAAAAGCGTGAAGGCGCGGCGCTGGCCATCCTGCAAGGCAATCGGCCGCGCCGCGGCGCTGCTATCGGCATTGGCATCCACCGCCACATTGCTCACCACAAAAACCGGATTGCCCAGCCCGGCGGCAGCCGTGCGGCCGGCATTGGCCGGCTGGGCCTGGCCCCCGCCGCTGGCGACAAGCAGCGCCAGCCCGAGGAACAGGGCAAGAATCATATAGGCTGGGGCGGTGCGTGGGGGCATTGCAAATGAGGCCGGAATGGATATGGTGGCGCCGTCAAATTCTAGCCGATACGTGAGGGCGCCATCAACACGTCGCCGCTTTATAAAGCCGCTGGTGTCGATATAGATGCCGGTGAGGCTCTTGTCGATGCGATTAAACCGCTCGCCGCTTCCACCCGTCGCACGGGTGCCGATGCGTCTCTGGGCGGTTTTGGCGCGTTGTTTGATCTCAAGGCTGCGGGTTTCAGCGATCCGATCCTGGTGTCATCCACCGATGGTGTGGGCACCAAGCTGAAAATCGCCATCGAAACCGGGCGCCATGATGGCGTCGGCATCGATCTGGTGGCGATGGTGGTGAACGACATCCTGGTGCAGGGTGCCGAGCCGCTGTTTTTCCTGGATTACTTCGCCACCGGCAAGCTGGAAGTTGAAGTGGCCAAGCGCGTGGTGGCCGGCATTGCCGAAGGCTGCCGCCAGGCCGGCTGCGCCCTGATCGGCGGCGAAACCGCCGAAATGCCGGGCATGTATGCCGCCAAGGATTATGATCTGGCCGGCTTTGCCGTTGGCGCCGCCGAACGTGGCCGGTTGCTGCCGCTGGATGTGAAGCCCGGCGATGTGCTGCTTGGCCTCGCCTCTTCCGGCGTGCATTCCAACGGCTTTTCGCTGGTGCGCAAGGTGATTGCCGATAACGGCCTGCATTTTGACAGCCCGGCGCCGTTCTCGACCGACAAGCCGCTGGCCGAAATCCTGATGCAGCCGACCCGCATCTATATCAAGAGCTGCATGCCGCTGGTGCGCGATGGCCAGATCAAGGCGATGGCGCATATCACTGGCGGCGGCCTGACCGAGAATATCCCGCGCGTGCTGCCCGATGGCACCAAGGCAGTGATTGATGCCGCAGCCTGGGATTTGCCGCCGGTGTTCAAATGGCTCAAGGCAGCGGGCCGGATCAGCGATGCCGAAATGGCCCGCGCCTTCAATTGCGGCATCGGCCTGGTGCTGGCGGTGGATGCGGCAGAGGCCGAAGCCGTGGCCGCGCGGCTGTGCGCTGCCGGCGAGATTGTGCATCGCATCGGCCATATCGAGACGCTGGATGATGCCGCCGCCGAGCCCTTCACTGCCATGATTAACATGGCGGGTGCCTGGAACTGACCATGAGTCAGTCTGGCGCCACCAAAGCCGTCGGGATCCTGATTTCCGGGCGCGGCAGCAATATGCGCGCCCTGGTGCAAGCCGCCCAGGCGGCGGATTTTCCGGCTCGCATTGCCGTGGTGATTGCCAACAAGGCGGAAGCCGAGGGGCTGGATTATGCCCGGGCCCAGGGCATCGCCACCGCCGTGATCCCCAGCAAGGGCAAAAGCCGCGAGGTTTTTGACGGCGAACTGGATGCCGCCTTGCGCCAGCATGGTGTCGAGATTGTCTGCCTTGCCGGTTTCATGCGCCTGCTCACTGCCGGCTTTGTCGAAAGCTGGCGCGGCCGGCTGCTCAATATCCACCCCTCGCTGCTGCCGGCCTTTCGCGGCACCCAGGTGCATGAGCGCGTGATCGAAAGCGGCGCGCGCTTCACCGGCTGCACGGTGCATTTTGTGGTGCCGGAAATGGATGAAGGCCCGATCATCCTGCAAGCCGCCATCGCCGTGCCGGATGATGCCACGCCCGATACCCTGGCCGAACTGGTGCTGACCGAGGAACACCGGCTATATCCGCTGGCGCTTAGGCTGCTGGCAGAAGGCCGGCTGCGGGTTGAAGGCAACCGGGTGCGGCATGCAGATGGCAATTAGCCCTGCGCGTCAGTCTAGCCACAGATTGCGCTAGGCAGCCGCTTTATGGGGCGATAGTTTGAGACCGAGCGCACGCATTACATCCATCACTGTTGTGATCGTTGGATTGCCTTCGCTGCTCAGCGACCTGTAAAGCGCTTCCCGGCTTAATCCGGTTTCTTGCGCCACACTGGAAATTCCGCGTGCGCGCGCGATAATCCCAAGTGCATGTGCCACAAATTTCGGATCGCCGCTCTCGAACGCTTCTTCCAAGAATGCAATCTGGTCTTCTGGTTCCGTGAGATATTTGGCTGCGTCAAATGGCACGGTCTTGACCATTCTGCACCTCCATTTCCTTGGCCATTCGTTTGGCGCGGTCTATGTCCCGCGACTGAGTGTTCTTGTCGCCACCACAAAGCAACACGACCAGCACGGCGCCTTGCCGCACAAAGTATAATCGATAGCCTGGCCCATAGGGGATGCGCAGCTCTCCGATGCCTTCGAAATACTTCACATCCCCAAAATTACCAATCTGAAGCCGAGCCAGCCGGGCTGAGATTCTGGCACGTGCTTGCCGGTCACGCAGCCGATCTAGCCATTGCTCAAATGTTTCGGTAAGTCGGACCTCTATATCCATTTTGTAGCTTATAAATCACAGCCAGTCAATTATCAATCAAAAGACACAACATCCGCCACAATCACAACCGAGCACGTAATGGGCCGTAAAAAAATTAAAGCTCACGAACATGAGCGAATACCAGCGGCGGCCAAAACGAACATGGCCGGGACGAGCCCGGCCATGCCATAGTCAGAAAGACTGGAAAAGCGGCGATTAGCCGACCAGTTCCAGGCCCGAGAAGAAATAGGCGATTTCCACGGCGGCGGTTTCCGGTGCGTCCGAGCCATGCACGGAATTGGCTTCGATGCTTTCGGCGAATTCCTTGCGGATGGTGCCGGCGGCGGCATTGGCCGGGTTGGTGGCGCCCATCACTTCACGATACTTGGCAATGGCGCCCTCACCTTCCAGCACCTGCACAACAACCGGGCCGGAGATCATGAAGCCAACCAGATCCTTGAAAAAGGAGCGCTCCTTGTGCACGCCGTAGAAGGTCTCGGCCTGGGCCTGGCTGAGCTGGATGCGCTTCTGCGCCACGATGCGCAGGCCGGCGGCCTCGATCTTGGCGTTGATGGCGCCGGTCAGGTTGCGGCGGGTGGCATCCGGCTTGATGATGGAAAAAGTGCGTTCGATGGCCATGGTGCTGGTCCTTGCATGAAATGTGAGGCCCCGGGATTGGCCCGGAATACGGTCGCGGCTATATAGAGGCTTCTTTTTCGCCCTGCAACCGTCCATCAGCCCCCAGAAAACACGTCAAATGCTGCTTTTTCGCGACATCACCTGCCGGATTGCCGGCCGCACCCTGATCGAGGGCGCCTCGGCCACCATTCCGGACGGCCACAAAGTCGGCCTGGTGGGGCGCAACGGCACCGGCAAATCCACCTTGCTGAAGATAATTTGCGGGGAAATCGGCCTGGAAAGCGGCAGCGTGGAACTGGGCGAGCGCACCCGCATCGCCAAATTGCCGCAGGAACCGCCGGGCGGCGAACAATGCCCGCTGGATTATGTGCTGGCCGCCGATACCGAGCGCGCCGCCCTGCTGGCCGAGGCCGAAACCGCCAGCGATCCCGAGCGGGTGGCGCTGATCCACGCCCGGCTGGTGGATATCGAGGCCCATGCCGCCCCGGCCCGCGCCGCGGTGATCCTGGCCGGCCTGGGCTTTGACGAGGCGATGCAGAACCGAGCGCTTGACACCTTCTCGGGCGGCTGGCGCATGCGCGTGGCTTTGGCCGCCACGCTGTTTGTGGAGCCGGACCTGCTGCTGCTCGACGAGCCGACCAACCATCTCGATATGGAAGCGGCCTTATGGCTGGAAGGTTATCTGCGCAGCTATCCGCGCACGTTTCTTTTGGTCAGCCATGACCGGCATTTTCTGAACAACGCGGTGGAGCATATCCTGCATATCGACCGCGGCAAGCTGGTGCTGTATCGCGGCAATTACGACAGTTTCGAAGCCGAGCGGCGCGCCAACATGACGCGCCAGACCGCCATGGCGCAGCGCCAGGATGCCGCGCGCAAACATCTGGAAGCCTTCGTCGCCCGCTTCCGCGCCAAGGCCAGCAAAGCCAGCCAGGCGCAGAGCCGCTTGAAAATGCTGGCCAAGATGGAGCCGATCTCGGCCGCACTTGAAGACCCGACGGTGATCTTCAAGCTGCCCGATCCGGAGGAACTGGCGCCGCCGATCATTACCCTGGATGGGGTTAGCGTCGGCTACCAGCCGGGCAAGCCGGTGCTGCGCAAGCTCGACCTGCGTATCGATATGGAAGACCGCATCGCCTTCCTGGGTGCCAATGGCAATGGCAAATCGACGCTGGCCAAGATGCTGGCCGGCGAATTGGCGGTGCAGGGCGGCAAGCTGTTCAAAGCCGGCAAGCTACGTATCGGTTATTTCGCCCAGGATCAGGAAGATGTGCTGGACCCGGCACGCACGCCGATTGAGCATCTACAGGATTTGCTGCCCAACCTGCCGCCGATGCAGGTGCGCGCCCGGCTCGGCGGTTTCGGCCTGACCCAGAGCAAGGCCGAGACACCCTCGGGCAAACTATCGGGCGGCGAGCGCGCCCGGCTGCTGTTTGCCATGGTGACGCATCACAAGCCGCATCTGCTGATCCTCGACGAGCCGACCAACCACCTGGATATCGACACCCGCGACGCACTGGTGCAGGCACTCAACGAATATTCCGGCGCGGTGCTGCTGGTGAGCCATGATCGCCATCTGGCGGAAGCCTGCGTTGACCGTTTCTGGCTGGTGGCCGATGGCAGCGTGACGCCGTTTGACGGCACTTTGGACGATTACGCCAAGCTGCTGGCGGATCGCCGCAAGGGCGTGAAGGAAGCGGCACGCGAGGCTGCCGGCGAGCCGCTCTCGAAAACCGACCGCAAGGCCGACCGGCGCAATGCGGCAGAAGCCCGCCGCGCCCTGGCGCCGCTGCGCAAGGCGGTGAAGGATGCCGAAAGCCAGCATGCCAAGCTGAGCGCCGAGCGCATGATGCTGGATGCGCAATTGGCCGATCCGGAAACCTACACCAAGCTCAGCCCGGCCAAGGTGGCCGAGTTGCAGAAGCGCCACGGCGAATTGCAGAAGCGCATCGAAGACCAGGAAGAAGCCTGGATGGCCGCCGAAGCGGCGCTGGAACAGGCCCAGGCGGCAGACGCGGCTTAGCCTTCTGCGGCCTTGACCCAGCCGTTTTCGTTCTGCTGCCAGTAGGTCAGCTTGTGGCCGGCCGTTTTGGCGGCCTTCCAGCGCTGGCGGGCGGCCTGCACGGCTTCCGGATCGTTGCCGTCAAACAGATCGCAAACGCGGATGAAATCCGCGTGGATTGCCGTGTCGGCGCCATCGACCAGAAACAGCACTTCGGCCTGGTTGGGGCGCTCGTCCTGAGCGGTGAGCCAGATCGGCTGGCGTTCAGCATGGCCATCCAGCTTGCTGCCATGCGGCAGGAAGGCCGCCTTGTCATAGGTCCAGAGCTCATCGCAGAGCGGCTCAACCCGCTCGGCATTGCCGCATTTCACCACGGCCCGCCAGCCGCGCTGCAACGAGCGGCCGAGCAGGTCCGGCAACACGTCCTGCAGCCGCCGGCGGGTCAGGTGGTAAAACAGCATTTCGGTCACGAACGCCAGCTCCTCCATCGTCATTCGCGGGCTCGACCCGCGAATCTCGCCTCACAGCCCAGGATCAAGGGACCCTCGGGTCAAGCCCGAGGGTGACGAATGGGCTGTCAGCCCTCGTAATTATCCTGTACCAGACGATTGAGCAGGCGCACGCCGAAAGCCGTGGCGCCCTTCGGCACGGTCGGCTTGTCGGCCTTGCTCCAGGCGGTGCCGGCGATATCCAGATGCGCCCAGGGTGTCTTGTTGACAAAGCGTTGCAGGAATTGCGCGGCAGTGATCGAGCCAGCGCCCGCGCCCGGCCCGGCGATATTCTGCATGTCGGCGATGGGGGAATTGATCGCCTTGTCGTAATTGTCGCTCAGCGGCAGGCGCCAGAGCGGTTCGCCCTCGGCCTTGCCGGCCTTGGTCAACTGCTCCGACAACTTGTCGTCATTGGCGAACAGGCCGGCATGCTCATGGCCCAGGGCGATGATGATGGCGCCGGTCAGCGTGGCCAGATCGACCATGAATTGCGGCTTGAAACGCTGCTGGCAATACCACAGCGCATCGCACAGGATCAGGCGGCCTTCCGCATCGGTGTTCAGCACTTCGATGGTCTGTCCCGACATCGAGGTGACGATGTCGCCCGGGCGCTGTGCATTGCCATCCGGCATATTCTCCACCAGCGCCACAACGCCAATTACATTGGCCTTGGCCTTGCGCCCAGCCAGCGCCGCCATGGCGCCGATCACCGCGCCGGCGCCGCCCATATCCCACTTCATCTCCTCCATGCCGGCCGAGGGCTTGATCGAGATGCCGCCGGTATCAAAGCAGACCCCCTTGCCAACAAAGGCCACCGGCTTGTCGGCCTTCTTGCCGCCCTGCCACTGCATCACCACCAGCTGCGATTCGCGCACCGAACCCTGGCCGACGCCGAGCAGCGCCCCCATGCCAAGCTTCTGCATCTGCTTTTCGCCCAGCACTTCCACCTTCACGCCCAGCTTGGCCAGCTTGCGGCATTCGGCGGCCAGGGTTTCCGGGTAGATCACGTTGGCCGGCTCGCTCACCAGGTCGCGGGTCAGCGTGACACCATCGGCCAGGGCCGCCAGCGGCTGATAGGCCTTCTTGGCCGCAGCCAATGCCTCGCTCAGCACCGTCACCGTCTTCAGAGAGGGCTTTTCATGCTCCTTGCGGGTGGTGCGGTATTTGTCGAAACGGTAGCCGCCAAGCCGGGCGCCCAAAGCTGCCCGCGCCGCTGCCTCTGCCGCCTCGGCCTTGGCGCCCGTTGGCAGGTCGGCGGCGATAAACAGCGCGGTTTCGCCGGTTGCCGTGATGCGTTTGACGGCTTCGCCGGCCACGGCTTCCAGCGCCTCGGCCTTGATGTCGGCTGCTTTGCCAAGGCCGGCAATCAGCACCCGGCTGAAACCACCGCCCGGCCCCACCAGTTCAAGCCATTGCCCCGCACTGCCCTTGAAGCGCGGCGCACCGGCAAGGGCGCGCGCCAGGGCGCCGCCCAGCGCCTTGTCCAGAGCGGTGCCGAACGGGCTCAGCTTGGCCTCGTCGGCGGCCAGCACAACCAGGGCACCCTGCTTCGGGCGGGCAAGAGCGGCAAAGTCGATTTTCATGGATTTTCCCAACAGCGAGTCAGAGGATAACAGCCCGCAGTATAGCGGCGGCGGGGCAGCCGGATCAATCGCGTGCCGGCCCCCTTCCGGGGTCGCGGAAGGTGGCGTAAGCACCGGAAATGGCTATACTCCCGGGCCATGCGGGGCATCACCCAATATATCATGCGCCAGATCGCCTGGCCGCTGCTATTTGCGACGCTCACCCTGGCCGGGGTGATCTGGCTAACGCAGTCTTTGCGCTTCATTGATCGCATCGTGAACAACAACCTGTCGATCGGGTCGTTTTTCTATCTCACCATGCTGGTTCTACCCGGCGTTACCGCCATCATCCTGCCCATCGCGGCCTTCTGCGCCACGCTCTACGCCTATAACCGCATGGCTGGCGATTCCGAACTGATTGTGCTGTCTGGCGCCGGTTTCAGCCGCCTCAGCCTGACCCGGCCGGCCTGGATAATCGCCGGCGGCCTGCTGGTGGTGCTTTATGTCATCGGACTGTTTCTGGGGCCGCTCAGCGCCCGCACCCTGCGCACTACGCAATTTGAATTCCGCACGGCATTGGCCGGCATGGTGATCATGGAAGGCGTGTTCAACACGCTGTCAAACAACCTCACGGTCTATGTGCGCGAACGCAATTCCGTTGGTGAAATGAAGGGCATCCTGGTGCATGACAGCCGCGACACCGCGCGGCCGGTAACCATGATGGCGGAACAGGCCATGCTGGTGTTGACGCCGCAAGGGCCACGGCTGGTGATGGCGAATGGCAATCGCCAGCAGGTGGAGGCCGGCCGGCGCTCGCTTAGCATTCTGTATTTCGATACCTACAGCCTCGACCTCAACGCCTATGCCAAGCAGGAAACCGAAGGTTGGCGCGAGCCATCAGAGCGGTATTTGCACGAATTATTCTGGCCCAACCTGAACGACCCCGACGATGTGGCCAACCGCAACAAGCTGTTTTCCGAAGGTCATCGCCGGTTGGTAACCCCGCTATACACACCGGCACTGATGATGATCGCCATTGCCGGCGTGATCGGCGGCCGCTTCAACCGGCGAGGCCAGGGCCTGCGCCTGCTTGGCGCTGCCGGTGCCGCCATCCTGGTTCAATTAGTCAGTCTGGGCGTGGCACAGGCGGCGGCACGCAGCCCGCTGTTGATCCCGCTGATGTATCTGGCGCCGCTGCTGTTTCTGGGCTGCGCCCTGTGGCTGCTGCGTGAACCGTTTACGGCTGCATCCAATGCGGAAACGACTGCTGCGGCAGGTGCTGCCTGATGCGGATTTCCTGGACTCTGGCACTTTATCTCGGTCGCCATTACCTCGCGGCCATCGCCGTGGTGTTTGCCGTGCTGGTGGTGCTGGCCTACAGTTTCGATACGGTGGAATTGCTGCGCCGTTCGGCCAATCGCGCTGAAGCCGGCATAGATACAGTATTCGCCATGTCGTTGCTGCGGCTGCCCAACCTGTCGATCAAGCTGATCCCGTTTGCCGCGCTGTTTGGCGGCATGCTGGCGCTTAGCCGGCTGACACGCAGTCAGGAACTGACCGTCACCCGCGCTGCCGGCGTATCGGTGTGGCAGTTTCTGGCACCGGCATTGGTGCTGGCGATGCTGATCGGCAGCTTTGTCATCACCATCTACAATCCGCTTTCGGCTGCCCTGCTATCACGCTATGAGGCGATAGAGGCGCGCGTGTTGCGCGGCCGCGCCAGCATGATGGCGGTATCCAATACCGGATTGTGGCTGCGCGAGGCCGATGCCCAAGGCCAGATTGTGGTACATGCGCTGCGCGTGGCGCAGCAAGGCGTGGAATTACGCGATGTGATCCTGTTCTACTATGAAGGCACGGATCGCTTTGTGAAGCGGGTTGATGCCAGCGAAGCCTATCTGCGCAATGGCTATTGGGAATTGAAGAACGCCACCACCAGCTATACCGACCGCGCCGGCAGCTTTGATGATATCCTGCATGTGCCAACCACACTGACCTTCGACCGCATTCAGGACAGCTTCGCCTCGCCCAACACGATCCCGTTCTGGCAATTGCCTGCCTTCATCGCCACGCTGGAACATGCCGGCTTCTCGGCCCTGCGCCACCGGCTGCATTTCCACACATTGCTGGCAGCACCTTTTCTGCTTTGCGCCATGCTGCTGATTGCCGCCAGCTTTTCACTACGCCTGACCAGGCGCGGTGGTGTCGGCATGATGCTGGGCCTCGGGGTTGGCGTTGGCTTCCTGCTCTATTTCACCATCGAACTGGTGCAGCCTTTTGGCCTCAATGGCACGTTACCGGTGCCGCTGGCTGCCTGGGCGCCCACCGGCATCTGCCTGATGCTGGGCCTGTCCATGCTGTTCCATCTGGAAGACGGTTGAGCCTGATGTCCTTTTGCCGCCCGTTGCTCTTAATTGGACTAGGCCTGACGCTGATGGCCGGCCTTGTCATGCCCGCCATGGCGCAGCAATTGGCTGTAAACCCCAAAGACCCGGTGCTGCTGACCGCCAATAACCTGCGCTACGATCAGAATCTGGGCATCGTCACCGCCGAGGGCAATGTCGAAATGGCGCAGGATGGCCGCACATTGCTGGCCAACCTGGTGAGCTATTCCGAACGCGACGGCAAGGTAACGGCCTCGGGCAATGTCAGCATCATGGATGCCGATGGCACTGTGCTGTTTGCCGATTACCTGGAACTGACCGACAGCCTGCGCAACGGCTTTATCCGCGATATCAGCCTGCTGCTGAGCGACAATTCGCGCGCTGCCGCCGCCAGCGCCACCCGTACCGGCGGCAACAAGATTGTGATGAACAAGGCAGTCTACACGTCCTGTTCGCTTTGTGCCGCCGACCCGACCCGGGCGCCACTATGGCAGCTCAAAGGTGAGCGGGTGGAGCATGACGAGGCGGCTCAGGAAATCACCTATCGTGACGCTACGCTGGAGCTATTTGGCGTGCCGATCCTGTACACGCCATATTTCAGCCATCCTGACCCGACCGTGAGCCGCAAAAGCGGTTTCCTGGCGCCAAGCATCAGCACCAACAATTATTTCGGCGGCCTGCTGCGCACGCCCTACTATTACGTTATCGACGACAGTGCCGACCTGACCCTGACGCCACAATATTCGCGCAAGGAAGGCCCATTCCTGATGGGCGAATACCGCCAGCGCACGGCACGCGGCGAAATGCGCATGGATGCTTCAGTCACCCGCAGCCACGAGCGCGATGCCTTTGGCAATCGCGCCGATGACGAATATTTCCGTGGCCATGTGCGGGCCGATGCGGCATTCCGCAACGCTGCCGATCTGACCTACGGTTTTAACCTTTTCCGGAGTTCAGATGATACCTATCTGTCGCGCTATCAGATTCCGGATCGCGGCAACAACACGCTGACCAGCCGATTGTTCGCAGAGAACATCAGCAACCGCAATTTCCTCGCCGCCAATGCCTACAGCTTCCAGGGCCTGCGCTCCACCGATGTGCCTGGCCTCAGCCCCACTGTGCTGCCGCTGCTGGACTATTCCATGGTCGGCCAGCCTGGTGCCTATGGCGGACGCTGGGCCATGGATGCCAGCCTGGCAGCCCTTTACCGGCCCGGCGGCACTGACAGCCGGCGCCTGTCCACCACCTTCTCCTGGTCGCAGCCTTATTTCGCCCCGTCAGGCGAGGTCTATACCGCCACGGCGCAGCTCAAAGCCGATGGCTATTGGCTCAACGAATTGCAGGACCGCCCCTTCCTGCTCACCGGCGAGGAAGATACCCGATTCAGTGGTCGCGTGATCCCCTTGGTGGCGCTGGATTGGCGCTATCCGCTGGTGCGCGACACCGGTACAATCCGGCAGCTTATTGAACCCATTGTCGGCGTTGTACTGACGCCCTATGGCGGCAATCCGCGAGCAATCCCGAACGAGGATTCGCTCAGTTTTGAATTCGACGAGACCAACCTGTTCAGCTTCAATCGTTTTCCAGGCACTGATCGCGTCGATGGCGGGCCTAAGCTGAATTACGGTTTTCGCACCGCTGTCTATGGCAGCCGCGGCGGTTATTCAGAAGTGCTGATTGGGCAATCACTGCGCGCCCGTAGCGACGATACATTCGGCCCCGGCACCGGAGTGAGCGATCAGCTTTCCGATGTAGTCGCCCGCATAACAATATCGCCCAACGAGAATTTCTCTTTTTCCAATCGTCTGCGCCTGTCTCCCAACAGCAAATCCGACATCCAGCGCCAGGAAATCAGCATGACAGCCGGCCCGCAGGCATTGCGGTTGAGCCTGACCTATGCGGACTTGGCAAATTCGTCATTCGACAGCGCTTTGGGCGAACGAGAAGCGGTAAGTGCCGTGCTCAAGGCCCAGTTGGGTCAATACTGGAGCGTGGAGGGCCGGCATATCCGCGACCTGGGCGAGCGCGGCGGCTCACTACTGAACTTCCTCGGATTGCGCTATACTGACGAATGCTTTGATATCATGCTGTTCGCCGAACGCACCTTCACGGTGAACCGCGACATTCAGCCCGCCACCACGGTGGGCATGCGCTTCACCCTCGCAAACTTCAATTGAGCCGGAAGCAAAGATGTGCCGATTAATCGCCATACTCCTTCTCGCCATTGCCCAGCTAGGCCTTGCCCAAACATTGCAGCCGGCCCGGGCACAAGATGGCAGCTTGCGCATTGTCGCCATTGTAAATGACGAGGTGGTTTCGGTGCGCGATGTGGTGGAGCGCATGCGCATGACGCTGCTCACCACCGGCATTCCGAATACACCGGAAATCCAACGTCAATTGCGCGAACAGGCACTACGCGTGTTGGTTGATGAACGGCTTTACATGCAGGAAGCCAAAAGGCGCAACTTTACTTTGCCGCAGGAAGAGATCGACCGCGCCGTGGAGAATATCGAGCGGCAGATGAACATTCCAGCGGGTCGCTTTGAGCAGGCGGCAGTACAGATGGGCCTGGATCCGAAAGCCTTCATCGAGAATATCCGGGCCAATCTGACCTGGGGACGTTTGGTGCGCGCCCGCTTCTTTTCGACGAATACGATTACCGAGCAGGAAGTGGATGAAGCTGTGGAACGGCTGCGCGCCCGTGCCGGCCAGACTGAGGATCTTGTGTCTGAAATTCTTATCCCGGTCGATGGCCCGGACCAGGAAGACAGCGCCAAGCAGACAGCGCTCCAGGTAGTGGAGCAATTGCGCGGGCGCGGCAGCAATTTCGCGGCCCTGGCACGACAGTTCAGCCGTGGTCCGACGGCTGCCAATGGCGGTGATATCGGCTGGGTGGCACGCGGCACACTGCCGGACGAGCAGGAGGAGGCTTTGGCCAAGCTGGAACGCAACACCTTCACCGACCCCGTGCGTTCCACCGGCGGCTATTATATCTTCGGCCTGCGCGACCGCCGCCGCGTGGCGGAAGCTGCGGCGCAGGATATCAAACTTACCTTGAGCCAGATCATGATCGGCCTGGCGCCCAATGCGCAGGCGGCAGAAGTGGAAACCGCGATGGCGCTGGCCCGCACGGTGCGTGAAAGCATTAGCAAATGCGAAGATGTGGAACCGCTGGCAAAGGAATTAAAAGCCCAGGGTTCGGGCAGCCTCGGCACCGTGCGGCTGGCAGATCTGCCGGAGAATTTTCGCAATGCAGTGAAGGATGTGCAGCCGAACCAGACCTCGCAGCCGGTGGCAACGCCACGCGCCGTGCATATCTTCACCGTTTGTGAGCGCGATGAGCCGAAAAGCGGCATCGATCGCACCCAGGTGCGCAACAGCATCGCGCAGCAGCGCATTGCGCTGATGAGCCAGCGCTATTTGCAGGATTTGCGCCGTGACGCCACAATCGAGTTCCGCTGACCCGGCAGCGCCGCTCGCCCTTACCATGGGCGAGCCGGCCGGCATCGGCGGCGAAATTACGCTGAAGGCTTGGCAGCAACGCCACCATGCCAGGCTTTCGCCCTTTTTTGTGCTCGACGATCCGACGCGGCTAAAAGCACTGGCGACGCAGCTTGGCTGGAATGTGCCGCTGGTGGTAATCGACACACCGGATCAGGCCAGCATCTTGTTTGACCAGGCCCTGCCGGTATTGCCGCTGGCTTTGGCCGCGCCAGTGCACGCCGGCCGCCCGGATGACGCCAATGCGCCAATGGTGATCGCCGCCATCGAACAGGCCGTGGCGCTGGCACAATCCGGCGCTGCCGGCGCCGTGGTGACCAATCCGATCCACAAAGCCGCGTTATATGGCGCCGGCTTCAAATATCCCGGCCATACCGAATTTGTTGCCGCGCTTTGTGGCAATGCCGAAGTGGCGATGATGCTGGCGTCGCCGCAATTGCGCGTGGTGCTGGTTTCGATCCATGTTTCGCTGCGCCAGGCCATCGAAACGCTGACCAGCGATGGCATTCTGCATATTGCCCGCATCGCGGCCAGGGCATTGCAGCGTGACTTCGGCATAGCCAGGCCGCGCCTCGGCATTGCCGGCCTCAATCCGCATGCCGGCGAGGCCGGCAGCATGGGGCATGAGGATGCCGCCATCGTGGCGCCAGCCGTGGCGCAACTGCGCGCCGAAGGCATCGATGCCTTTGGCCCGTTGCCACCAGACACCATGTTTCATGCCGAAGCCCGCGCCGGCTATGATGCCGCCATCTGCATGTATCACGACCAGGGCCTGATCCCGCTCAAGACGCTGGATTTTGACCGGGGCGTCAACATCACGCTCGGCCTGCCGATCATCCGCACCTCGCCCGACCACGGCACCGCCTTTGACATCGCCGGCAGCGGCCAGGCCAAGCCGGACAGCCTGATTGCCGCGTTGCAGATGGCCGGCGACATGGCCCGGCAGCGCCGCAATGGATAACACCGCCATCGAAGCATTGCCGCCGCTGCGCGAAGTGATTGCCGAACATGAGCTGGCGGCAAAGAAAGCGCTGGGGCAGAATTTCCTGCTAGACCTCAATCTGACGCGCAAGATCGCCCGGGCCGGCAAGGCGGCTGGGGGACAATGGGCGGCGGAGAAGGTCGTTGAGATCGGCCCTGGCCCTGGCGGCCTGACGCGGGCACTGCTGCTGGAAGACGCAGCCCAGGTAATTGCCGTGGAGCGCGATGAGCGTTGCCTGGCGGCGCTGGCGCCCGTGGTGCAGGCGGCTGCCGGACGGCTGACATTGCAGGCCGGCGATGCACTGGAAACCGATCTGGCAGCCTTGTGCGAGGGCACGCCCTATCAGATTGTCGCCAACCTGCCCTACAATATCGCCACGCCGTTGCTGCTGCGCTGGCTGCTGGCGCCGCAGCCGCCGCGCCGGCTGACCGTACTGGTGCAGAAGGAAGTGGCGGAGCGCATTGCGGCACCCGCCGGCAGCGACGCCTATGGCCGGCTCTCGGTGATCATGCAATGGTGCGCCGAAGTGCGGCTGCTGTTTGATATCGGCCCGAAGGCTTTTGTGCCGCCGCCGAAAGTCACCTCCACGCTGGTGGAGTTGGTGCCGCGTGCAACGCCGCTGGCCGAGGCCGAAACCGGCAAGCTGGAACGTGTCACCGCTGCCGCCTTTGGTCAGCGCCGCAAGATGTTGCGATCGGCGCTGAAAAGCCTGTGGCCGGATGCGGAAGCACGCCTCTCGGCGCTGGGTATCGAGCCGACACGACGGGCCGAGACACTCAATATCGAGGAATTCTGCGCCCTGGCGCGGGCGTTATAAGCCCTACTGGCCCTCGCGCAGCAGCTTGACGAAATCGACCAGGCCCGTACCGCGATGGCGCTTGAGCCGCTCGGCATGCAGGATGGCGGTCACTTCGGCCAGGCAGCGCTCCATATTGTCATTGATGACAATGTAATCATATTCCGCCCAATGGCTGATCTCGTCGGCCGCCTTGGCCATACGCTTGGCCACCACTTCGGCGGAATCCTGCGCCCGGGTATGCAGGCGCTTCTCCAGATCGCGGGTAGAAGGCGGCAGGATAAAAACGCTGACCAAGTCCTTCTCGGCATGCTGACGCAATTGCTGCGTGCCCTGCCAGTCGATATCAAACAGGATGTCCTGGCCGCGTGACAGGCGATGCTCCACCGCCTCGCGCGGCGTGCCGTAGTAATTGTCGAACACCTTGGCATGTTCCAGCAATTCATGCCGGTTGATCATCAGGCCGAAGCTTTCGTTGTCGATGAAATGATAGTCGCGCCCATCCACCTCGCCCGGGCGGCGCTGCCGCGTGGTGACTGAAATGGAGAGATGCAGCTCCGGTTCGGCTTGCAGCAGGCGGCGCGAGATTGTGGTCTTGCCTGCGCCTGAAGGCGACGACAGCACCAGCATCAGGCCGCGGCGTTCGAGCTTTATTTCATCACGCATGGCGCTGCCGCCCTTATTCCACGTTCTGCGCCTGCTCGCGCAGACGATCCACCACCAACTTCAGATCAAGCCCGATCCGGGTCAGGGCCGGGTCGAAGGCCTTGGAGCACAGCGTATTGGCTTCACGATTGAATTCCTGCGCCAGAAAATCCAGCTTGCGGCCCACGCCCTTGGCATCCTTGCCATCCAGCAGGCCACGGGCTGCCTGGATATGGGTGCGCAGCCGGTCCAGTTCCTCGCGCACATCCAGGCGCGTGATCTGCATCGCCAGTTCCTGCGCCAGCCGCTCGGGCGCCACCGGCGGGTTGATGCCGAGCAGGTCTTCAAGCTGCTGCTGCAAACGGCGCCGCAAGCCATCGGGCCGTGCCGCTGCGGTTTCGGCGGCCTGCGCCACCAGGGTTTCAATCTCGTCAAGCAAGCTGTCCAGCAAGGCTTTCAGCTTGCCACCCTCGGCCGCCCGGCTGGCCACCAGGCGATCCAAAGCCTCAACAAAGCTGCGTTTCAGCGCAGCTTCAAGCACCACCTGGCTTGCCGGATCAGCAGCATCAGCCACCGGTTCCACCACGCCACGCACCGCCAGCAGCCCATCCAGGCGCGGCGCGCCGATGCCGCGTGCTTCCAACCGGCCAGCCAGGGCAAGCAATTGCTCCAGCAAGGCTTCGTTCAGGCGATAGCGCGGCGCGGCATTCTCATCATCGAGAAAATTCAGATTGAGCGTGATATTGCCACGTCCAAGCTTCTGCTGCGCCTGGCTGCGGATTTCCGCTTCCACGGCCTCAAAGCCGGATGGCAGCCGGAAACGTAATTCCAGCCCACGGCCATTGACCGACTTCAGCTCCCAAATCCAGGCCCTGCCGGCCTCGATGCGACCATCGGCACGGGCGAAGCCGGTCATGCTTTGCAGCGACACGCGATACTCTCCTTGCTACTGTGATTTCACATTATACCGCAGGGAATCGAGGCGAAGCCATGGCCGAATCGGCACCACGCAACATCCTGATCACCGGCGCCTCCAGCGGCATCGGCGAGGCGCTGGCGCTGCATTACGCCGCCCCGGGCATTTCCCTGGTGCTGACCGGGCGCGATAGCGGACGGCTGGAACAAGTGGTGGCCGCCTGCCGCGCCAAGGGCGCCACGGCCTCGGGCCATGCGGTGCCGGTCACGGATGCAGGTGCAATGGCACAGCTTATCGAAGCCAGCCTGCCGCTTGATCTGGTGGTAGCCAATGCCGGCATTTCCGGCGGTTTCAAAAACTGGGACGAATTCGACCCCCATGTGCGTGAAATTGCAGCGGTGAATATCGATGGCGTGTTCAACACGGTGAACCCGGCCGCGCAATTCATGGTGCGCCAGGGCCATGGCCAGATTGCCGTGGTGGCTTCAATGGCCAGTTTTGTCGCCCTGCCCGGTGCGGCGATCTATTCGGCCTCAAAGGCTTTTGCCCGCCTCTATGCCGAAGGGCTGCGCGGCCAATTGGCCAAGCACAATGTGCGTGTTTCTGCCATCTGCCCCGGTTTTGTGGTCAGCCGGATGACGGCGAAGAACCGTTTCCCGATGCCGTTCCTGATGGATGCCGAGCGCGCCGCCGGCATCATCGCGCGTGGCCTGGCGCGCAACCAGGGCCGCATCGCCTTTCCCTGGCGCATGCTGGCGCTGATGCGGCTGCTGGAAACGCTGCCCTACCCGCTCACCGCATGGCTGCTGCGCCGCGCGCCCGCGAAAGACTGAGTTTCAACGCCCCTGGCTGGCGCGATAGGCCGCCACATTGCGCAGATGCTGTTCATAGGTTTCGGCAAAGACATGGCCGCTCTTGCCATCGGCGACAAAATACAGCGCCCTGGTGCTGGCCGGGTTAAGAACGGCGGCCAGGCTGGCGCGGCCCGGATGGTTGATCGGCGTCGGCGGCAGCGCATCGATGCTATAGGTATTCCACGGCGTTGGCTGGGCCAGATCGGCGCGACTAAGCGGCCGCTCCAGTTCGCGCTCGCCCAGAGTGATGCCATAGATCACGGTGGGGTCGGATTGCAGCTTCATGCCGCGTCGCAGCCGGTTGATGAATACCCCGGCCACCTGCGGCCGCTCCTCGGCCAGCGGTGTTTCCGCTTCCACGATGGAAGCCAGGATCACAGCCTGTTCCGGATTTTGCAGCGGCAATTCGGCGCTGCGCTGGGCCCAAAGCCGGGCCAGCATTTCATCACGTGCGCGCGCCATACGTTGCAGCAAATCAGCCCGCGCATCGCCATGGCTGTAGAGATAGGTTTCCGGCAGCAAGCTGCCTTCCGCCAGCCGCGTCGGCACAGCACCGGTCATCGCTTCGGCCTGCGCCAGGGCGCGCAGCAATTCGCCGCTGCTCCAGCCTTCGGGCATGGTGAATTTGCGGAAATGCACCTTGCCGGCGGCAATTCTCTCCAGCAAGGCACGCGGCGTGTCGCCCGGCTCCAGAGCATATTCGCCGGCCTTGAGCTGAGCCGCTTTGCCGGTCCAGGCCGCAGCCAGTCGCAACAGCCGGTGATCTTCTATCGCGCCTGCCGCTTCCAGGCGCTGCGCAATGCCCTCTACGCCGCTGCCGCGTGGCAGCAGCACCAGCGCAGGCTTGGTCAGCGGCCCGGGCTTATCGAGCCAGGATTGAAACCAGAAAGCAGCGCTCCCCGTGCCGGCGCCGGCCACCAGCAGCAAAGCCAGCAGCCAGCGGGCCAGGGCGCGCATGGTCAGGCGTCGTAGCGCTTCAGCACCAGCGAGGCGTTGGTGCCGCCGAAGCCGAATGAATTCGACAACGCCGCGCGCACCTCGCGCTTCTTGGCCTGCTTCGGCACCAGGTCCATACCCTCTGCGCCATCGCAGGGATCATCCAGGTTCAGCGTCGGCGGCACAATGCCATGCTTGATCGCCAGCACCGAGAAGATCGCCTCCACCGCACCGGCCGCGCCAAGCAGATGGCCGATGGCCGACTTGGTGGATGACATTGACAGGCTGGCCACGGCATTGCCAAACAGCCGCTTAACCGCCTTCAGCTCAATCTCGTCGCCGAGCGGCGTCGAGGTGCCGTGAGCATTGATATAATCGATATCGCCCGGGGTCATGCCAGCACGCTTGAGCGCCATCTGCATGCAGCGGAAGGCGCCGTCACCGCTCTCATGCGGCGCAGTGATGTGATAGGCATCGCCCGACAGGCCATAGCCAACCACTTCGGCATAAATCTTGGCGCCACGCGCCTTGGCATGCTCCAGCTCCTCGAGCACTACCACGCCGGCACCCTCGCCCATCACAAAACCATCGCGGCCCTTATCCCAGGGGCGCGAACCGGCAGTGGGGTTGTCGTTATAGCCGGTGGACAGCGCACGCGCTGCGGCAAAGCCGGCCACACCAAGCGGGCCGATGGTGGCTTCGGCACCGCCTGCCACCATCACATCGGCATCATCCAGCATGATCAGCCGCGCGGCATCGCCAATGGCATGTGCGCCGGTGGAACAGGCCGTCACCACTGCATGGTTCGGACCCTTGAAGCCGTATTCGATGGAAACATGGCCGGAAACCAGGTTGATCAGGCGGCCAGGCACAAAGAATGGGCTGATGCGGCGATGCCCCTTCTCCTTCAGTGTGATGGCGGCTTCTTCGATGCCGTTCAGGCCACCGATGCCCGAGCCGATCAGCACGCCGGTGCGGCAGCGCTGTTCCTCATCGGCCGGCACCCAGCCGGAATCGACCACCGCCTGCTTGGCAGCGGCAAGGCCATAGACGATGAAATCATCAACCCGCTTGCGTTCCTTGGCTTCCATCCACTGGTCGGGATCGAAGGCATCGTCGCGTTCAGGGTGATCCGCCTTCAGCGGCACCTGACCGGCAATGCGGGCCGGCATCTCGCCAATGGGAAAACGGGTGATCGGACCAAGACCCGACTCGCCATTAATCAGACGGGTCCAGGTGGCTTCAACGCCGCAGGCCAGCGGCGTGACCAAGCCTAGGCCGGTTACGACGACACGACGCATGGCGGAGCCTCATTCAACAAATGCTGGAAATGTGGAAACCGGCGCGGATTTACCGCGCCGGCTCGGTCGATTGACGAAATGCCAACCGGCGCCGCCGTGATCAGGAGGGCGACTTCTCGGTGATGAAGTCGATCGCGTCCTTCACGGTCAGGATCTTCTCGGCCGCATCGTCCGGAATTTCAACGCCGAATTCTTCCTCGAACGCCATCACCAGCTCGACAGTGTCGAGGCTGTCCGCGCCGAGATCGTCGATGAAGCTCGCGTTTTCGGTGACCTTCTCGGCCTCAACGCCGAGATGCTCGACGACGATCTTCTTAACGCGCTCACCAATGTCGCTCATAGTGTCAAATCCTTGTGGTTCGTTGCTGCCCAATCCGGCTCATCCAGAGAGCCGACCGGCAGTTGGGGGCCTCCCTTAGCATAGAACGCGGGGGCTTCCAAGCATCCTCTGGGATGCCCTGCTCCCCGGCCTATACCGGTTTAAATCATGGCCATGCCGCCGTTGACATGCAAGGTCTGGCCGGTGACATACGCAGCTTCCAGCGACGCCAGGTAGACCACGGCCGCCGCGATTTCCGGGCTCTGGCCCAGCCGGCCGGCCGGAACTTTGGTCAGAATCGTAGTCTTCTGCTGCTCGTTCAAGGCGTCGGTCATGGCGGTTTCGATAAAACCGGGGGCGACGCAGTTGACCGTGATATTGCGCGAGGCAACTTCCTGCGCCAGCGATTTCGACAGGCCAACCAGGCCGGCCTTGGCCGCCGCATAATTGATCTGGCCCGGATTGCCGGTGGTGCCGACCACTGACGTGATCGAGACAATACGGCCCCAGCGGCGCTTCATCATGCCCTTCAAGGCGGCCCGGCTGAGCCGGAAGGCAGCGGTCAGGTTCACATCCAGCACACTCTGCCAGTCGTCATCCTTCATCCGCATCGCCAGGCCATCGCGGGTGATGCCGGCATTGTTGACCAGGATATCAACCTGGCCCATCGCCGCCTCGGCCTGGCCGATCAGCGCATCCACTGCCGCCGCGTCCGACAGGTTGCAGGGCAGCACATGAGCACGAGAACCCAGCTTCGCAGCGGCTTCCTGCAACACGGCCTCGCGGGTGCCAGACAGAGCAACAGTGGCGCCCTGGGCATGCAGGGCCTCGGCGATGGCGCCGCCGATGCCGCCGGTGGCGCCGGTAACCAGAGCAGTCTTGCCGGTCAGGTCGAACATGGGTGTTGTCTCCTTCAAACCGATTTGGCCCAGGCTTCCAGTTCCGCCGGGGAGTTGAGGCTGGTCGCTTCGATGCTCTTGTCGATCCGCTTGACCAGGCCGGCCAGCACCTTGCCCGAGCCCAGTTCCACCGCCTGGGCCACATCCTGCTCCTTGAGCCACAGGGTCAGCTCGCGCCAGCGCACCAGACCGGTGACCTGTGCCACCAGCAACTTCTTGATATCAGCCGGGTTCGACTCGCCCTTGGCAGTGACATTCGACACCACCGGCAGCTTCGGCGCCAGCAAAGTAACATCGGCCAGTGCCGCCTGCATCGCATCGGCGGCCGGCTGCATCAGGGCGCAATGGAAGGGCGCGCTCACCGGCAGCAGCATCGCGCGCTTGCCGCCCTTGGCCTTGGCCACTTCCAGCGCCCGCTCCACGGCGGTGCGCTTGCCGGAAATCACCACCTGGCCCGGGCCATTATCATTGGCGCAGCTCACCACCTCGCCCTGGGCGGCTTCTTCCACCACCGCCTGGGCCACATCCAGATCAACACCAAGCAGCGCGGCCATGGCACCCTCGCCCACCGGCACGGCCTTCTGCATCGCCTGGCCGCGCAGTTTCAGCAGCCGCGCGGTATCGGCCAGGGTGAGCGACCCCATGGCACAGAGCGCCGAATATTCGCCCAGGCTGTGGCCGGCGGCGTAGCTGGCCTTGGCCACCAGATCAACACCAAATTCCTGCTCCAGCACCCGCACCACTGCCAGGCTCACCGCCATCAGCGCCGGTTGGGCATTTTCGGTCAGGATCAGCTCGGTTTCCGGCCCTTCGAACATCAGGCTGCTCAGCTTCTGCGACAACGCATCATCGACTTCCTGGAATACCAGCCGGGCCGGCGCAAAAGCCCCCGCCAGTTCCTTGCCCATGCCAACCGCCTGGCTGCCCTGGCCGGGGAATAAATAGGCGCGTGTCATCAGAACAGACTCCTTGCCGCTAAAAACCGGCGCCAGTGATAGACGGCCACCCGCTGGAGTCAAGCCTGTATGGCGGGGAAACCCAAGGCTGTGCGATAAGCGGTCAACACCTGTTCCGGTTTCGGCGCCCTATGCCAGCGCGCTGCCACATGCTGATCCGGTCGCAACAAATAGACACTGCCCGCCACCGCGCCATAGCGCTCGGCGGCCTGGCCCATGGCTGGCAGGGTTACAACGGCAATCTGCTGCGGCAGCGGATTGACCGGCGCGTCACCAAAACCCAATAAGGTGAAGCCGCCCTGCTGGCAGCGGCGCAACAGCCAGTCACCCTCAGGCAAAGGGGCATCCTGCGCCGGGGCGCCTGGCGCCAGGGCCGGCGCCGAAACGGCCAAAGCTGGGTCGTCCGGGCTGTTGAGCGGTGTGTCATGGTAGTGGCTGGGCAGCGACAGGCGGCCGGAATTGACCAGCCGGCGGGCAAAACCAAACTGCCCGGCCAGTTCCAGCACGGCATCGCGCATCAGCCGTGCCGCCTCGCCCTTGGGCGCGATGAAATCGGTGCTGCGGGTGGAATTGAGGATATTCTCGTCGGCGGCGGCCAGCCGCTCGGTATCATAACTTTCCAGCAAAGCCGGCCCGGCCTCGCCACGCAGGCAGGCGGCCAGCTTCCAGGCCAGATTATCGGCATCCTGCACACCCGAATTGGCACCGCGCGCACCAAAAGGCGACACCTGATGTGCCGCATCGCCGATGAAGAACAGCCGGCCATGGTGGAAACGATCAAGCCGGCGGCATTGAAATGTGTAGACGCTGACCCATTCCAGTTCAAAATCGGCTTCCGGCCCAAGCATCTGGCGCAGGCGCGGCAGCACACGCTCCGGCTGGCGCTCGGCCTCCGGATCAGCATCCGGGCCGAGCTGCAAATCAATACGCCACACATCATCGGGCTGTTTGTGCAGCAGGGCCGAGCCGCCGCCATGGAACGGCGGCTCAAACCAGAACCAGCGTTCGGTAGGAAACGCCGCCCGCATCTTCACATCGGCAATCAGGAAGCGGTCTTCAAAGACCTGGCCCCGGAAATCCAGCCCCAAACTGCGTCGCAGGCTGGACCGCGCGCCATCTGCGGCCAGCACGTAATCGGCCCGGATCGTATAGGTGCCCTGCCCGGTCTCGATATCCAGTTCCACCGCCTCGGCATGGTTACGCACGGCAACGGCCTTGTGGCACCAGCGCAACTCGATCAGCGGCTGCTGCTGTGCTGCAGCCACCAGCGCGGCTTCAGCATGGTATTGCTGGAGATTGATGAAGGCCGGGAAACGATGCCCGCTCTCGGGCAGCAGGTCGAAACGGTAAAGCTGCTCGGCACCGTGGAACACCTTGCCGACCTGCCAGGTGACGCCGCGTTCCAGCATGCTTTCACCAACATGGAGGCGATCCCATATTTCCAGCGTGCGCTTGGCATAGCAGATGGCGCGGCTGCCGGTGCTGACCGTGTCGTCATCATCCAGCAGCAGCACGGCAATGCCCTGGCCGGCCAGGTCAAGCGCGGCAGTGAGGCCAACCGGGCCACCACCGACAATCACCACAGGTTTATGCTCCAGGCCGCCTGGCGGCAGTTCGGGGCGCGGCGAGGCACCAAAACGGATTTCGACCGCCGGAATTGCCGACATCCCCCCCTCCCATCGCGATATTGTTACATTTGAAACTATTATAGGGGTGACAGCCGCTACTGGAAAGCCCCACTTGCGGCTTGCCGAAGCGGCATTCTTGGCGTAATCATATTTCACCGCTTCAGAAGGAGGCTGTAATGTCGGCCATTGCCCAGGAATTACAATTCGTCGGGATGAAAGTTGCCCGTGATACCCAGCTCACCATGTTGAGCGCGGTTGCAGCCGGCCTTGAGAATATCAAACAGATCACCGCTGCCGCCAATCAGGGCGGTTCCAGCCAGGCAGCTGCGCCGCTGCCGCAGGGTGTTGGCGGCCAGGTTGACGTGTCTGCCTGAACCACATTTGCTGCCCGCTCAGCGCGGCAAGCAGTAAAAAACAGCGTTGAAAAAAAACGGCACCGGCGATTTGAAGCGCCGATGCCGTTTTGAATTGTTGCTATCCGGCGGGATTAGCCGGCGTCGAACGCGCCCGAGCGGATGGTATCGGGCAACTTCTCCAAGCCATGCGCAGTTACCGCCTTGCCGAAGATCGCCGTAAGCTCGGCCAGCGCCATGCTCATGGCAATCGCCGCCACGATCTCACGCGACACGCCGCCATTCACCAGCGCCTCCCACGAAGCGACAAACGCCTCGCGCGTCACCTTGCTCTGTTCCTCTTCCGACATCGCCATGGGCATCGCCCCCTCTATGTTATTCGACCCGGCCTCGGATGGAGGCTGACATAGCCTTCATCCCATAAAGTGGTTGATCGAAGGTAAATAGCTTTACGCTTTTGGCGGCGGAAATCTATTCAATTGCGAGTTAATGCGGCGTTTCAGGCCTGGAAATCATAAAAAAAGCACGGGAATTCTTCACCTTGCGCGGTGGACGCTTCATGCCCCGGCCGGCTCGACAACCGCAGGCTGCTGCCGGCTGGACGGCCCTATTTCAGGCCTTCCATGATGTTGCGGTTGATCGCAATCAGCGGCTCGATATCGGTCGATTTGCCTTGCGTGATCTCGTCGGTTCGCTTGTTCACGAACAGGCAGATGTTGATCAGCGAGAGTTTGAGGTCCCGGCTCATTGGATTTTTTTCGTCAAGCACTTCCGGCATCAGGTGGTTCCACATGTCGCGGTTCCAGCCGATGGCATAGGCAATCTTGCTTGTATCTGCCGGCACCTTGCTGAGCATCAGCGGCCGCACATCCATCAAGGCCCGAGTGACCGACGAAAACAGCCGGTACTCGATCTGCCTCGGCGTCTCAAGGGCGTTCTGTGCCTTGGTGTAGGGGTTTGTTCCGGACATCGAGCAATCTCCTTTCCACTTCGATCAGCCGACGGGCATGTTTCAGCAGGCGGAAAAAATCCTGCTGCGCCAGCGCCGCACCGATACTCGCGATCAAAGCATTGGTACTCGGAGCCGCCTTAACGAACTCCAAACATGCGGCCTTGATTTGCGGATAATACTCGTCGAAACGCTCTTCCCAGAGATAAGTAAGCTGGCAAAGGTAGTAGATGCGTTTTGCCGGCGAATCGGCATCCTCGGGGCGCATGATATGTTTTTCGCGCAAAAAGGATGCTTTGTTCTCGATCACAATACTGGCCGACTTGGACAGGCTCAGCACTGCCCGGTTCAGAATGAACTTTTCGCCTGCTTTCAGTGTGATGATGAGCGGCACGGACACTTACCGGAACCGCCATAACGGCCCGGCCCTCTGTTTGAACGACACCAGACAGGCGATGACTGCAACAGCCTAACGCCTTTGCAAACGACGCTAGAACATTGTCTGCCGATATGGAAGCGCTGCGCCGATTTTCAGCGGCTAAAAGGGAAATGGCCTGGCGTTGCCTGAACAAGAAAGGCGCCTTGCGGCCCTCACCCGAAAAAGAAAGGGGCCTTGCGGCCCCTTTCCGACCCGGCCACAGCCGGGAATATGTTTTGCGTATACCGCTATTAACGGAACAGGCTGAGCAGGGTGTTGGGCTGCTGGTTGG
>NZ_JAGOLP010000063.1 GCF_017994015.1 Ferrovibrio sp.
GATAATCGCTTCGGCTTTCCGGTTGATCTCGGCGCGCTGCATCTGCGCTCGCTGGAGGTCAATCCGTTAAGCAGCCTGGTGCGCCAGAGCCGTGCCGCCTCGCAGGTGGAAGATGGTGATTTCTGGCTCTATGAGCCGGGCCGCGAAGCCGCTGCCGGCGATTATGATGCGCTGGGCGCGGCGCTCGACCGTATCGACGACGCGCTCAACGATGCCAAGTCGGCGCGCCAGGATCGCGCCCTGGCCAGCCTGGTGCCGGCGCTGGACACACGCTGGGCTGAACCGGCCAAGGCTTTGGCCGGGCCGCTGCATGTTGGCCTCGAATTCGCCCAGCTTTCAGCCCTGGATGCGCCGCGCCTGGCCGGCACCGGCAATGATCTGTGGCTCAATGGCGGCCTGGGCGCCTGGGTCGCCAGCCTGGGCGCCGGCCTGCCGGTTTTCCGCAGCCTGCCGGTGCATGGCATCGAATGGAGCGAACGTGGCGTCAGCATCAGCCATGCCGGCGGTGTGCTGGAGGCGCGGGCCTGCATCGTCACACTGCCGCTGGGCGTGCTGGCCACCGGCGGCGTCAGTTTCAAGCCGGATTGGCCAGCGCCGAAACGCGAAGCCCTTGGGCGCGTGCAGGTTGGTGTGATCGAACGCATCGCGCTGCGTTTCCGCCCCGGCAGTATTGAGGCGCCGGCCAGCACGCAGCTTTATGGCCCCGGGCCTAGCAGCGATATCGATGTGGCGCGCCAGGCGATGCAGTTCCGGCTCAATGCCCTGGGCCAGCCGGTGGTGCTGGCCAGTATCGGCGGCAGCTATGCGCGCGACGTGCTGCGCGCCGGCGAGGCGGCGATGGTGGATGCGGCGCGTGGCCGGCTGGCGCGGCTGCTCGGGCCGGGCATCGAGGCCGGCTTTGTCGAGGGTCTGGCGTCATCCTGGGGCAGCGATCCCTACAGCCTGGGCAGCCATTCGGTAACCCGGCCCGGCGCAGCGGCAGCACGGCGTAGTCTGGCCCAGCCGATGGGCCGGGTGTTTTTTGCCGGCGAGCATGTGGCGCCGCCGGAATGGGTCAGCCAATTGCCCGGCGCCTGGCTTTCCGGCCGCGAGGCGGCACTGGCGGCGCTCAAGGCGCTTGCATAACATTGCCCCGTCAGACTCCCCGGGAAGAGGATAATTAAGAGAATGAGCCAGACGATCCTGGATTACCTGCGCCAGCGCAGCAGCATCCGCGCCTTCAAGCCTGATCCGGTGCCGGCCGATGTGGTGCAACGCCTGCTTGCGGCAGGCGTGGAAGCACCAAGCTGGAGCAACACCCAGCCATTTCGTGTCGCCGTGGCGCAGGGCGAATTGCGTGACCGCATCGCCGCCGAACTCTGCGGCCGGTTTGATGGTCAGATCGAGCATGGCCGGGGCCGCGAATATGATGTGCCGGATAAATATCCGGCCGAATTGCAGGCACGTCGCGCCGCCTGCGGCTATGGGCTTTACGGCGCGCTGGGCATCGAGCGCCAGGATATGGCGGCTCGCGCCATGCAGATGCGGCGCAATTTCCATTTCTTCGACGCGCCGGTTGGCCTGTTCATCTATGCCCATGGCGCGCTCGGCGCCTATGCCGCGCTGGATGCCGGCGCTTATATGCAGTCGCTGATGCTGGCGGCGCTGGATGAGGGCTTAGGCACCTGTGCCCAGGCCGCGCTTGCCACCTGGCCCGATGCCGTGACGCCGTTTTTTGATGTGCCGGAAGGCTACAAGCTGCTCTGTGGCATCGCTGTGGGCTACCCGGCCGAAGATGTGGTCAACAAATTCCGGCCGCAGCATCTGGCCCCGGAAACCCTGGCGATCCAGCCGAAAGCGTAAAGTCTAAAACGCTGCCGGCTTGGGGCTGCCAACCGAGCGGAAAAATGCTTCCACGGCGGCGCGGCGCGGGATTGGCCCCACTGCGCCATAGCCGATGGTGGTGAGCGCGGCGGCAGTGTTGGCATAGGCGGCGGCCTCGGTGGGGGCGGCGCCACGGGCAATCTCGGCCAGGAAGGCGCCGTCGAAACAATCGCCGGCGCCGGTGGCATCCACGCTCGGCACGCTATGCCCCGGCACGCGCCAGCGTGCGCCATCCGGGGTGCCGAGCAGCACACCGGCGGCGCCGCATTTCAGCACCACCAGCGGCACACCCAGGCCGCGATAAAAATCCAGGATCGCTTCGGGCTGGTCCAGGCCGGAAAGCGCGCGGGCATCCTCCAGGCTGGGCAGCAGGATATCGGCCAGCTTCGCCGCCCGGTGGGTTTCCGTGCGCGCCTGTTCCAGCGGCCACAGCTTAAGCCGCAGGTTGGTGTCAAACGCCACCCTGGTGCCGGCCTGGCGCGCCGCCGTCATGGCAGCGAAGGTGGTTTCGCGCAAAGCGGCGGAAACCCCGAGCGAGATGCCGGAGGTATGCAGGATGGTCGCTTCGGCCACGCGCTCGGCCGGCAGGTCGGCGGGCAACATGGTGCTGGCTGCCGAACCCTTGCGATAGTAGGTGAATGTATGGCCCTGGCCCGAATGGGTGACAAAATAGATGCCGGTGGGGGCATCGGCGCGGCGGCCGACATTGGCGCTGTCCACCCCCTCGCGCTGCCACAGGCCGAGCAGCAGGTCGCCAAAGGGATCGCTGCCCACCAGGGTGGCATAGCCGGCCCGCGCCCCCTGGCGTGCGGCTGCTATGGCGCAATTCGAGGTGTCGCCGCCAAAATCGCGCAGGTATTGGTCGCTCTCCGGGCCGTTGGTCTGGTTGAATTCAACCATCGCCTCGCCCAGGCACAGAATATCCAGTCGCATCCCTGTCTCCCCAGCAAGTCATAGCCTAGTCAAAGGCTTACCGGCAACCGGTTTCTTACATATCAGATACGACTTGTGGCGAATCGGGCGCACTGCTAGGGTCGCCGCTGTAATTGCTCCAATGGAGGCCGTCATGGCCAAGGCCAAGCCGCTTCGCGCCGGCACGATCGAACGCCCGAAGTCGCTCACCGAATTGGTCAAGGAGCATATCCGCAACCGCATTATCGATGGCGAATTGAAGCTGGGCGAGGCGTTGTCGGAAAATGTGCTGGCGGCCCAGCTCGGAATCTCCAAAACCCCGGTGCGTGAAGCGCTGCTGCAATTGAAGCTGGAAGGGCTGGTGGATATCCAGCCGCAGCGCGGCAGCTTTGTGTTCACCATGAATCCGAAGGAGATGGAGGAATTCTGCGATTATCGCATCATCCTCGAAACCGCCGCTTTGCGCAGTGCGCTGGAGAATGACGAAGCCGGCCTGGTGCCGGCGTTGGAGACGCGGGCCAAGAAGATGCTGAAGGCGGTGGAGGAGAATGACCTGGCCGCCTATCGCCGCATCGACACGGATTATCACCGCCAGATTTTGCAGCGCGCGCAGAACAGCTATCTGCTCAATGCGCATGCCCAGCTTGAATTGAAAATCCAGGCTTTGCGCGCCCATGTCACCCAGCGCGACCGCACCATCGAAGTGTCGTTGCAGGAGCATTTTGATATCATCAAGCTGCTCAAGGAAGGCTTGAGCGACGCCGCCCTGGCCGTGCTGGCCAACCATATCCGCTCGGCCTCGCGGGATTACCGCGCCCTGTCGGAGGAAGGCGTCAGCCTTGGTTGATCGGCCCGCCGCTTTGCCCGCCGCTGCCGCAGCGGCTGACCGTACTGTTCTGCATGGCATCGGCTTCATGCTGCTTGGCACCGCCTTGTTCACCTTCAACGACGCGCTGGGCAAATGGCTGGTGGTGAGCGTGGCGGTGGGGCAGTTGCTGTTCATCCGCTCGGCCGCCGCCTTCCTGATCCTGGCGCCGATGATCCATCGGGCCGGCTGGCGCAAGGTGTTTGTGGTGGAGCAGCCCGGCTGGCACAGCCTGCGGCTGGTGTTGATCGTGCTGGAAGTGGCGGCTTTTTACATGGCGGTGCGGCATCTGCCGCTGGCTGATGTGATGAGCGTGTATCAGGCCGGGCCGCTGATCGTCACTGTGCTGGCAATCCCGCTGCTTGGCGAGCGGGTCGGCTGGCGCCGTGGCCTGGCGGTTGGTATCGGCTTCATTGGCGTGCTGCTGGTGCTGCGGCCGGAAGCCGGCGTTTTCAGCGCTCCGGCGCTGATCGCCCTGGCCGGTGCGGTGGGCTATGCCCTGCTGATGCTGTCCACCCGCCATCTGCGTGCCGCCAGCAATCTCACCCTGATCGCCTGGCATACGGTGGGCGTCGGCCTGTGCGGCCTGCTCACACTTCCCTGGGGCTGGATGCCGCTGGATTGGAGCACGCTGGCTTTGCTCGGCCTGATCGGCGTGGTCGCCACCTCGGCGCATGTCTGCATGAACCAGTCGCTCAAACTGGCCCCGGCCAGTGTGGTGACGCCGTATCAATATACCTCGCTGCTCTGGGCCATCCTGCTTGGCTGGCTGGTGTTTGGCGATGTGCCGACCGGCGGCATGCTGCTGGGCGCCGGCATCATCGTGGCCAGCGGGTTATTCGTTTTGCATCGTGAACAGAAACTCAAGTCATAAAAATCAAGGGAGTGAGACAGTGACCAGCGAAGCCCCGAAGCCGAAGCGCCTGCGCAGCCGCGAATGGTTTGATAACCCCGACGATCCGGGCATGACCGCGCTGTATCTGGAACGCTACCTGAATTACGGCCTGACTTTGGGCGAATTGCGCGGCGACAAGCCGATCATCGGCATTGCGCAATCGGGCAGCGACCTGTCGCCCTGCAACCGGCATCATCTTGATCTGGCCTGGCGCATCCGCGACGGCATCCGCGATGCCGGCGGCCTGCCGCTGGAATTCCCCACCCATCCGATCCAGGAAACCGGCCGCCGCCCCACGGCGGCTTTGGATCGTAACCTGGCCTACATGACCCTGGTGGAATTGCTGCACGGTTATCCGATTGACGGCGTGGTGCTGACCACCGGCTGCGACAAGACCACGCCGGCCCTGCTGATGGCGGCGGCGACGGTGAATATCCCGGCCATCGTGCTCTCCGGCGGCCCGATGCTGGACGGGCATTACAACGGCCAGCTTGCCGGCTCGGGCACAGTTGTGTGGTTCGCACGCCAGGAACTGGCTGCCGGCCGCATCAATTATGATGAATTCCTGGAAATGGTGGCATCCTCCGCCCCCAGCCCGGGCCATTGCAACACCATGGGCACCGCCCTGTCGATGAACAGCCTGGCGGAAGCCTTGGGCATGTCGCTGCCCGGCTGCGCCGCGATCCCGGCGCCGTATCGTGAGCGCGCCCAGATGGCCTACGAGACCGGCCGCCGCGCCGTGGAGATTGTGCGCGAGGATCTGCGGCCATCGAAGGTGCTGACCCGCGAAGCTTTCGAGAATGCAATCGTCGCCGCCTCGGCGCTGGGTGCTTCCACCAATTGCCCGCCGCATATCAATGCCATCGCGCGCCATATCGGTGTCGAGCTGGATGTGAAGGATTGGGACCGGGTTGGCTACGACATCCCGTTGCTGGTGAATTGCATGCCGGCCGGCAAGTATCTGGGCGAATCGTTCCATCGCGCCGGCGGCGTGCCGGCGGTGATGAAGGAATTGCTTGATGCCGGCAAGCTGCATGCCGATGCGCTCACCATCAATGGCAAGACGATGGGCGAGAATGTCCAAAACGCCAAGGCCAAGGATCCGGATGTGATCCTGCCCTATGCCAAGCCGTTGCTGCCGGAAGCCGGCTTTGTGGTGCTGGGCGGCACGCTGTTTGACGCGGCGGTGATGAAGACCTCCGTCATCTCGCCGGAATTCCGCAAGCATTTCCTGGAGCGGGCCGGCGACGAGGGCGCCTTTGAAGGCACCGCCATCGTGTTTGAGGGGCCGGAGGATTATCATCACCGCATCAACGATCCCAGCCTGCCGATCGACGAGAACAGCATTCTCATCATCCGCAATAGCGGGCCGGTGGGTTATCCCGGCTCGGCCGAGGTGGTGAACATGCTGCCGCCGGATCGGCTGGTGAAAAAAGGTGTGCTGCTGCTGCCCTGCATCGGCGATGGCCGCCAGAGCGGCACCTCGGGTTCGCCCTCGATCCTCAATGCCTCGCCGGAATCGGTGGTGGGCGGCGGCCTGGCCCTGCTCAATACCGGCGACCGCGTGCGTATCGATCTCAACAAACGCTCGGCTGATATCATGATCTCGCCCGAGGAACTGGAACAGCGCCGCAAGGCCTGGACACCGCCGGACCTGGTGAATGCCACGCCGTGGCAGGAACTGCATCGCAAGACCGTGGGCCAGCTTTCGACCGGCGGCTGCATGGATTTCGCCACCGGTTATCAGAAGGTGGACGAAACCTTCGGCGTGCCGCGCCACAATCACTGAGGGAGCCAGACCATGACCGCCGGACCCGTGATCCGCCTGCATCCCGACGACAATGTGGTGATCGCCCGTGCTGCCTTGCCGGTCGGCACCTCGATCCCGGGCGAGAATGTTGTCACCGCCGAATCCGTGCCGGCCGGCCACAAGTTGGCGGTGCGCGCCATCGGCCCGGGCGATGCCGTCACCCGCTATGGCCAGATCATCGGCTTTGCCACCCAGGCGGTGCAGCCCGGCCGCCATGTGCATTCGCACAACATGGGCATGGGCGATTTCCAGCGTGACTATGCCTTTGCCCAGGCGACGCGGCCCACGGCTTTCTTTCAGCCGCAGGCCACATTCATGGGCATCAAGCGGGCCGATGGCCGGGTGGCGACGCGCAACTATATCGGCATTCTCACCACGGTGAATTGTTCGGCCACGGCAGCGAAATATGTGGCGGATGCCTACCGCGCCAATCCGTTCAGCGGCGTCAATCCGCTGGCCGATTACCCGAATGTGGATGGTGTGGTGGCGCTCACCCACAAGCTGGGCTGCGGCCTCAACACCCAGGGCGAGGGGATTGAAGTGCTGCGCCGCACGATTGCCGGCTATGCCCGGCATCCGAATTTCCATTCGGTGATCGTGATCGGCCTGGGCTGCGAGGGCAACCAGATCGACGCCTTGCTCAAGGCCGAGGGGCTGGAGCGTGGCCCACATCTGCATACCCTGACCATCCAGGATACCGGCGGCACCGCCAAGACGGTGCAGGCGGCAATGGCCAAGGTGAAGGAATTGCTGCCGGAAGCCAATAACGTGCAGCGCGAGAAGGTGCCGGCCAGCCATCTCACCATCGGCCTGCAATGCGGCGGCTCGGATGGTTATTCCGGCATCAGCGCCAATCCGGCTTTGGGCGTGGCCTCAGACCTGATCGTGCGCCATGGCGGCACGGTTATTCTTTCGGAAACCCCGGAAACCTATGGTGCCGAACATCTGCTCACCCGACGCGCCATCACCCCGGCAGTGGGCCAGAAGCTGGTGGACCTGATGGCGTGGTGGCGTGATTACACCGAGCGGAATGGCGGCGAGATGGATAACAATCCCTCGCCGGGCAACAAGGCCGGCGGCCTGACCACGATTCTGGAAAAGTCGCTTGGTGCCTCGGCCAAGGCCGGTTCCACCAATCTGGTGGAAGTCTACCGCTATGCCGAGGCGGCCAAGGCGCGCGGCTTTGTGTTCATGGATAGCCCGGGCTACGATCCGGTCTCGGCCACCGGCCAGGTGGCGGGCGGCGCCAATGTGGTGTGTTTCACCACCGGGCGCGGCTCGGTTTTTGGCTGCCGCCCGGCGCCGTCGCTCAAGCTTGCCACCAATAGCGAGCTTTATGCCCGCATGACCGATGATATGGACATCAATTGCGGCGGCGTGGTGGATGGCAGCGAAAACCTGGAACAGCTCGGCCAGCGCATCTTTGAACTGATCCTGGCCACCGCCAGCGGCCAGCCAAGCAAAAGTGAGGCGCTCGGCTTCGGTGAGGAAGAATTCGCCCCCTGGCATATCGGCGCGGTCATGTGACCGCGCGGGGGCATATCGACGCGGTGATGTAATCACGGCGTATATCGGCTTGGCAGGGCGGGGCGCTTTCGATACACTGATATATAAGATGGCACGGGCGCGCAGGGAGGCGCCTGTTTCAAATCCGGCGCCAGCCGAATAAGAAGGAGCCGGTTTGTGTTTCAGCAGACCGGCGCAGCGGCTTGGCTGGCCGGCAGGGAGTGTTTCGATGCGTAATCTTGCCCGGCTGCTGGCCGGCACGATCCTGACCATGATGCTGGCGCCCGGCCTGGATGTGCAGGCGCAGGAGCGGTTGAGTGTGTGGCTGCCCAAGGGCGCGTATGCCGCCGAGGATGCTGCGCTCACCGCCCTGGCCGAACGGTTCCAGGCGCGCACCGGCGTGGTGGTAACGCTCAGCCTATTGGCGCCCGAGGAGGCGCCGGCCAAGTTCACCGCCGCATTGGAAGCGCGCAGCCCGCCCGATATCGGTTTCGGCAGCAGCGCCGAGGCTGGCGGCGCCATCGCCTGGGCCAGCCAGGGGCGGCTTGAGGACATTGCCGATCTGGTAGCGCCGAACAGCCTGCGTTATTTCACTGCCGCCTATGAATCCAGCTTGCTGCCCGGCCCAGGCGGCAAGCGCGGCCATTTTGGCCTGCCGCTGCGCCAGCAGGGCCTGCAGGCCGCCTATTGGCTCGACATGCTGCAAGAGGCCGGTTTCAGCGAGGCCGATATTCCAACCGACTGGAAAAGCTATTGGGGCTTCTGGTGCGACAAGGTGCAGCCGGCTTTGCGCGCCAAGGGGCGCCGCGTCTATGGCATTGCACAGGCCGCTGGGCCGCAGGGCTATGATGCCATGCTCGGCTTTGTGGCGCATATCTCGGCGCATGATGCCATGCCGGTGGATCGCGATGGCAAGCTTTTGCTTGGCGATGCCCGGGCACGTACCGCGCTGGTGGCGGCGCTGAAGGATTATACCGACATTGTGCAGAAGGGCTGCACGCCGCCCGGTGCATTGGTCTGGAATGATGCCGATAACGGCCAGGCTTTCCTCAAGCGCCGCACGCCGCTGGCGCTGGATACCCAGCTAGGCACCGGCCTGGCGGCGCCCGACAGTTTGCGGATCGGAGCCTGGCCGGCGCGGCCTGATGGCAAGCCGCTGGCGCATCCGGTGCGCGTGATCTTCGCCACGCTGTTTGCCGAGGCGCAGAACAAGCCGCGCGCCCGTGAATTCCTGGCCTATCTGGCGACGCCGGATAATGCCGCCGCCCTGGCCGAAGCCGGCCAGGGGCGCTGGTTCCCGGTGTTGCGTGAGGTGGCCGAGCGGCCCTATTGGCGCCAGGACGAACGCCGCACGGCTTTGTATCGGCAATTCGCGTTGCAGCCGGCAGCGGTGCTGCCGTTTGTCTATAATGCAAAATTTGCCGCCAGCCAGGCTGAAACATTGTGGCATCGCGCGGTGAGCCGCGTGGTGCTGGACAAGCAGGCGCCGGAGCAGGCGGTGGATGAAATGGTGGTGCGTGTCAGGCAGTTGGTGGAGGGCTGACTTCCTAACCGCAGGATACGCGCCTTAAACGACAAAAAAGCAAAAGGGAGTAGGGGTAGGCCATGGCAAGCGTGACAGTACAGCAGGTACGCAAGAAATACGGCGCACTGGAAGTGATCCGCGGCATCGACGTAGCCATTCCGGATGGCGAATTTGTGGTGCTGGTGGGCCCTTCGGGCTGCGGCAAATCCACTCTGCTGCGCATGATTGCCGGACTTGAAGCGATTACCGATGGCACCATCAGCATCGGCGATGCGGTGGTGAATGCGGTGCCGCCGAAGGATCGCGACATCGCCATGGTGTTCCAGAATTACGCGCTCTATCCGCATATGACGGTGCGCGAGAATATGGGCTTCTCGCTCAAGCTGCGCAAAGCCGACAAGAGCGAGATCGACGAGCGCGTGGCTACCGCCGCCGGCATTCTCGGCCTGGGCCAGTTGCTGGATCGGTATCCGAAGCAGCTTTCCGGCGGCCAGCGCCAGCGCGTTGCTATGGGCCGCGCCATTGTGCGCAACCCGCAGGTGTTTTTGTTTGACGAGCCATTGTCCAACCTGGATGCAAAGTTGCGTGTGCAGATGCGCACCGAGATCAAGGCGTTGCACCAGCAGCTCAAGACCACCTCGATCTATGTGACGCATGATCAGATCGAGGCGATGACGATGGCCGACCGCATCGTGGTGATGCATGACGGCATCGTGGAGCAGATCGGCTCGCCGCTGGAATTGTATGACACGCCGGCTAACCTGTTTGTGGCCGGCTTCATCGGCTCGCCGGCGATTAACCTGATTTCTGGCCGGCTGCGGCGCGATAATGGCCACGCCTGGGTGGCCACCGAGGCCGGCATCGATCTGCCGCTGGGTGCCAATGCGGCGGGCCAGGATGGCCAGGCGGTGGTGTATGGCATCCGGCCCGAACATATGGCGCCGGGCAGCCAGGGCGGCCTGCCGGTGACGGTGGGCGTGGTGGAGCCGACCGGCGCCAACACCTTTGTGTATGCCACACTGGCCGGCGCCCAGGTTTGCGGCGTGTTTGCCGAACGCAGCGGTTATGCGCCGGGTGCGGCGATGCATTTTGTGCCGCAGCTTGATCGTGTGCATCTGTTTGATGCCGCCAGCGGCCAGCGGCTGGTGGTATGAGGCAGCTTTGATCGTCATCGATTGGGGCAGCACCGGGTTTCGCGCCTGGCGCCTGGATGATGCCAGTGGTGCCATCCAGGCCCAATGCGCCGGGCCTTATGGCATCACGGCCCTGCGCCCGGGCGAGCATGGCCCGCTGCTGAAGCGCGAGATCGGCACCTGGCTTGCCGAGGGCGAAAGTTTTGTGCTGGCCGCCGGCATGATCGGCAGCCGCCAGGGCTGGCATGAGATGCCGTATATTCCCTGTCCCGCAGGCTTGGCCGATCTGGCCCAGGCGGCGCGGCGCATGCCCTGGAACGAAGGCCCGGATATCTGGTTCTGCCCCGGCCTGTGCTGCCGCGATGACCAGGGCGTGCCGGATGTGATCCGGGGCGAGGAAATGCAGGTATTCGGCCTGCTCGATGAAGCGGCCGGCGACAGCCATTTCTGCCTGCCCGGCACGCATGGCAAGGCGGTGCTGGCACGAGATGGCAAAGTGATCGGCTTTGCCACGCATTTCACCGGCGAGCTTTATGCTTTGCTCAGCCGCCATGGCCTGCTGGCCAGTGTGTTGCAGCCGCCTTCAGCACCCGATCCGGCAGCCTTCGCCGCGGGCGTGGCGCGTAGCGGCGATCCGGGCGGCCTGCTGCATCATGTGTTTGGTGTGCGGGCGCGGGCGCTGTTTGGCGAAGTCAGCGGCATGGCGGCGGCCGAGTATCTTTCCGGCATCCTGATCGGCCATGAATTGCGCCAGTTGCCGTCCGGCCCGCAATTGATCCTGGCCGGCGAGGGTGCCTTGGTGGCGCGGTATGCCGAAGCGGCTGGCTTGCTGGGGCTGAATGCCACACTGGCCCCGGCCCATGCGGCGGCGCGTGGGCTTTATCGATTGGGGTGCCTGCTGCAATGATATTGTTCAAGGACAAACTGGCCGCCCTGCCGCTGGTTGCCATCCTGCGCGGCGTTCAGCCGGATGAGGTGCTGGCGATTGGCGCGGCGCTGGTGGAGGCTGGCTTCGGCATCATCGAAGTGCCGCTCAATTCGCCGCAGCCGCTGCAAAGCATCACTAAGCTGGCGGCGGCCTTTGGCGAGCAGGCGCTGATCGGCGCCGGCACGGTGCTTAATCTGGCACAGATGGAAGCTGCGGCTTTAAGTGGCGCCAGGCTGATCGTGATGCCGCATGCCGATACCAATATCATCCAGGCGGCGCGCCAGCGTGGCCTGGTGGTGATGCCTGGCTTCGCCACGCCGAGCGAGGCTTTTGCCGCGATCAATGCCGGTGCCGATGCGCTGAAGCTGTTTCCGGCCGAGGCTAGCAGCCCGGCCGTGCTGAAAAGCCTGCGCGCCGTGTTGCCGCCCGCCCTGCCGGTGCTGCCGGTGGGCGGCATCGGGGCGGGCAACATGGCGCCGTGGCTGGCAGCCGGTGCTGCCGGCTTCGGCCTGGGTTCGTCGCTCTACCAGCCCGGCCTTGATGTGGCGGAAGTTGGCAGCCGCGCCCGCGCTCTCGTGGCCGCCTATCGCGCAGGCTAGAGAAATTTCTCGATCAGGTCGGTGGAGCTTTCGCGCCCCACCTTGTCGTAATGTGCGGTGATGAAGAGATCGGCGCGGCTGCGGCCCAGCTCGAACAGGCTTTGCAGGAAATCCCATTCCGCATTCAGCTTTGAGGAAGCGCCGAATTTGCGCAATTCCTCCTCGGCATCGATGCTGTGGATCAGCATGCGCTTGAGCCGGCCGTTATCATCATAGCCGCCATCGATCATCTTGGTGACAAAATGGATGGCGCGCATTTCGCGCATCAGGCTGGAATTGAAGCTCAGTGTGTTGATCCGGTCCATGATGGCATGGGCGCTGGTCGGTACTTCCTCGATGCGGATCGGGTTGATCTGCACAATCAGCACATCGCGGCTTTCGCAATCATAGATCAGCGGATAGATCGGCGGATTGCCCATATAGCCGCCATCCCAGTAATGCTCACCATCCACTTCCACCGCCTGAAACAGAAACGGCAGGCAGGCCGAAGCCATCACCGCATCAATGCTGACATCCTGGTTCTGGAAGACGCGGATCTTGCCGCTCAGCACATTGGTGGCGCAGATGAACAGCTTCACGCTGACACAATTGCGCAGGTCTTCGCATTGCACGATGCTCTGCAACAGGTCGCGCAGCGGGTTCACATTGCCGGGATTGAGCTGATAGGGCGATAGCAGCCGGGTCATCAGGTCAAACATCATGTAGACCGGCGAATATTGCATGCTGCCGGGCTGCATGATGCGGTCCAGCGGGCTGGGCTTCAGCGGTGAATGCCGCGTGCTCTCGGAAATACCGTGCCAGAAACGGCGCAATTCGGCCCGCGCGCCCTCATTGCCGCCAATCGCCAGGCCATGCGCCAGCACGGCGGCATTCATCGCCCCGGCCGAGGTGCCAACCACACCTTCAATCTCGAACAGGTCGGATTCCAGCAGGCGGTCCAGCACCCCCCAGGCAAAAGCGCCGTGGCTGCCGCCGCCCTGCAAGGCCAGATTGATCCGTTTGCGCTTCGCCGCTGTTTTCGGCCTCGCCATGGCATGCTCCTCGCGCCCATGGCAGAATGGGCGCATGGCCGAGACTATGCTGATTTTCGATCCCGCCGCCAAGCGGCAGCACCGCCGCCGCGCGGCGGGCAATTTTGCCGCCTTTGATTTCCTGCATGCCGAGGCAGCAGAGCGCCTGCTTGATCGGCTGCGTGATATCCGCCGGCAATTCCCCCTGGCTTTGCTGCAAGGCGCGCCGGCTGCTTGGCTGGCGCCGCGCCTGGCGGGCAGCAGCAGCATTGGCCAGGTTATCGGCATGGGCAGCGATTTTGTTGCCCAGGAGGATATGCTGCCGCTGGCCGAGGGGCGGTTTGATCTGGTGCTCAGCCTGCTCAACCTGCATTGGGTCAACGATCTGCCCGGCGCACTGATTCAGCTGCAAAATTGCCTCAAGCCGGACGGGCTGTTTCTGGCCACCCTGTTTGGCGGCGATACGCTCACCGAACTGCGCCAGGCCTGGCTGATGGCGGAAAGTGAGTTGGCCACCGGCGCGAGCCCGCATGTGGCGCCGATGGTTGGCACTTACGATGGCGCCGCCTTGTTGCAGCGCGCCGGCTTTGCGCTGCCGGTGGCCGATGCCGAACGCATCACGGTCACCTATGCCGATGCCTTTGCGCTGATGCGTGACCTGCGCGGCATGGGCGAGGCCAATGCGCTGCTTGGCCGCCGCAAGGGCTTCACGCCGCGCGCCACTTTGCTGCGCATGGCGCAGATATACGCCGAGCGTTTCGCCGCGCCGGATGGCCGGATCAGGGCCACTTTCGAGTTTGTCATGCTCACCGGCTGGCGCCCGGATGCAAGCCAGCAGCAGCCGCTCAAGCCCGGCAGCGCCAAGCTGCGCCTGGCCGATGCGCTCGGCGTGGTGGAGCATAAGGCCGGCGACAAGGCCGGGTTTTAGGGCGGCCCGAACAATAAATGCAGCAGGCGGTTCAGCACCGCTGCGCAGCCCGCGCGGGCGCTGGCCTCGTCTGCGGTTTCAGCCAGCCAGAGCGCGGCCTCGTTCATGGCGCCGGAAAGCAGATAGGTCAGTGCCTCGGGCGGCAGCCGGCGCTCGGGCGGCAGGGCGGCCATCGCCGCTTCCACGCCGGCGCGTAGCGAACCCATGGCGTGGCGACCATCAATTTCGCGCCAGCGCGCCCAGCCCAGCACCGAAGGCGCATCCAGCAGGTAGATTTGCCGCGTGCCGGGGCTGAGGCAGGCATCCAGGAAGGCATGGCTGCCGAGCCGCAGGGCTTGCAGCGGATCGCTGGCCGAGGCGGTGGCGGCCTCAATCGCGGCCAGCACCAAAGCCGCTTCGCCCTCCACCACGGCCTCGAACAACGCCCGCTTGTCGGCAAAGTGATAGTAGAGCGCGCCGCGCGTCACCTGCGCCTCACGCACCACATCCTCGGTACCGGCGCCGGCATAACCCAGTTCGGCAAATAACCGCCGCGCCGTGGCCAGCAGGGCAGCCCGGGTGGCGGCGTGTTTTTCTGCCTTGCTCTGCTTTTTATCTTGCATACATACTGCCTGTATGTTAAATCCAGATCATCCTAATCAGTCACCGCGCAACCACAAAGCAAAATCTGAAGGAGCATCGCCATGAAGATCACCAGTTATTATCCTGTCATCTGCACCGCCGATGTGGCCGGCAGTCAGGCATTCTATCAGCGCCATTTTGATTTCGCGCCAGCCTTCGTGGCGGATTGGTATGTGCATCTCACCTCGCGCCATGACGATAATGTGCATCTGGCGCTGCTGGATTTTCGCCATAGCACCATCCCGGCAGGCTTCCGCCAGCCGATGCAGGGCGGCCTGCTGCTCAATTTTGAACTGGCCGATGTGGATGCGGCCTATGCCCGGGCGGTCGCCGAGGGGCTGGATATCCGGCTGGCCTTGCGCGACGAGCCGTTTGGCCAGCGCCATTTCATCCTGGCCGACCCGAATGGCGTGCTGATCGACGTGATCAAGCCGATCCCGCCGAGCGCTGAATTCGCCGCGCAATACAGCCCGGAAGCGCTGCCAGTTTAAGCTCGGATTACTGGATGACGATGCGCGGCCCGGCCTGGGCGCCGGCGCCGCGCTCGATCTTGTCCAGCACCTTGGCGGCGATGGCGCCATAGGCTTTGGCCTCGGCGCTATCCGGCTGGCTCATCACAATCGGCGTGCCGCCATCCGAAGTCTCCCGGATCGCCATCACCAAGGGCAATTCACCCAGGAAATCGCAGCCCAGTTCCGCCGCCGTGCGCTGCGCGCCGCCATGCGAGAAGATATCCGAGCGGTGGCCGCAATTCGGGCAGCAGAAAAAGCTCATATTCTCGATGATGCCGAAAACCGGCACATCAACGCGGCGGAACATGTTCAGCCCCTTGCGCGCATCCAGCAGGGCGATGTCTTGCGGCGTGGAAACGATCACCGCGCCGGCCAGCGGCACGCGCTGCGCCATGGTCAGCTGGGCATCGCCGGTGCCGGGCGGCATATCCACCACCAGCACGTCCAATTCGCCCCAGGTCACATCGCGCAGCATCTGTTCCAGCGCACTCATCACCATCGGGCCGCGCCAGATCATCGGCGTGTCCTCGGCCACCAGGAAGCCCATTGACATGGCCGGAATGCCCCAGCCCAGCATCGGTTGCAGCTTTTTGCCATCGGGCGAATGCGGCTTGCCGGTGATACCCAGCATACGCGGCACCGAGGGGCCGTAGATATCGGCATCCAGCAGGCCAACCTTGCGGCCCTGGCGCGCCATGGCCAGCGCCAGGTTCACCGCCGTGGTGGATTTGCCCACGCCGCCCTTGCCCGAGGCCACGGCGATGATGGCTTTGATCCCCGGCACGCCCGGGCGCTCACCCACGCTGGCCTTGGCTGCCGGGGCATGGCTGTGATCATGGCCATGATCGTGCTTATGGTCGTGCCCATGCCCATGATTGTGAGCTTGATTGTGTTTGGGCGCCTGTTTGCCCTCGCTCTGGGCGGTCAGCACCACGGTGACGGAGGTTACGCCGGGCAGGGCGGCGATGCGGGTTTCGCAGGCCTTGCGCAGAGGTTCCTTGCGTGGGCCGTCCTGTGGCGCCACTTCGAGCACAAAGCCGACATTGCTGCCCTTGACCACCAGGCCGCCAACCATGCCGAGTTCAACCACATTCTTGCCACGATCAGCATCCATAACCTCACGCAGGGCATCCAGAACCTGCGTCTCAGTCACCCCGGTCATGCTTGAAATCCCCGTAATCGTTCCAATATTGTCGCAGGCGGCCAGAATTATGGGCTAAGGGCGGCCGCGCTGCCTCTTGCCCAGGTGATATATCGCGCCCTGTGATATAAAGCGACCGGCAAGCGGGGGCAAACAGCCCGACAGGTAGGCCTAATCAATAAAGCGGTGCGCCCGGCGGGGGGCGCCGCCCGCCGGTTCCCGGTCCGACATGCCGGATTTGGCGGTGCAACAATTGGACGCGGAAGGATTTGAGATGCCCTGGAGCAATCAAGGTGGTGGCGGTGGTTGGCAAGGCGGCGGCGGCGGTGGCGGCGGCCGTGGCCCCTGGGGCCAAGGCCCGCGTGGCGGGGGCCCAACAGGCGGCAATGGCGGCGGCGGCGGTGGTCCGATTCCGCCGAATCTTGAGGATTTGCTGCGCAAGGGCCAGGACCGTATGCGCGACATGGTGCCGGGCGGCAATGTTTCCGGCCGTGGCATCATTCTGCTGTTCCTTGCCGCTATCGCCGTGTGGATGGGCAGCGGCATCTATCGGGTGGATACAAACGAAGCCGGCGTGGTGCTGCGTTTCGGCCGTTTCGCCGATATCACCCAGCCCGGCCTGCGCTGGCATTGGCCCTGGCCGATTGAGACCGTGCAGACCCCGCGCGTCACCACCGTGAACCGCGAGGAAATCGGTTTCCGCACCGTGGGCGAAACCAACGTGCGCGCCGGCCAGAGCCGCGACGTGCCGGAAGAAAGCCTGATGCTGACCGGCGACGAGAATATCGTCGATATCGACTTCACCGTGCTGTGGCAGGTGAAAGACCCGCAGCTTTATCTGTTCAATGTTTCGGATGTGCCGCGCACTATTAAGCAG
>NZ_JAGOLP010000064.1 GCF_017994015.1 Ferrovibrio sp.
ACCGGGCAGCGTTTCCGGCTGGATGGCGATGCGGCGCCCGGCAATGCGAGCCGCGTTGCCCTGCCGCATCCGGAAGTGATGGCGGCCCTGCGCCCCGGCACCGAGTTGCTGCTGGATGATGGCAAGCTGCGACTGCGCATTGTCGACCATGGCGCCGGCTGGGCCGAGGCCGAGGTGGTGGTGGGCGGCCGGCTTAGTGACCGCAAGGGTGTGAACCTGCCCGGCGCGGTGATCCCGATGAGCCCGCTGACGCCAAAGGATCGCGCCGATCTGACCGTGGCGCTGGAGATGGGCGTGGATTGGGTGGCGCTGAGTTTTGTGCAGCGGCCGGAAGACCTGGTGGAAGCACGCGGGCTGATCCAGGGCCGCGCAGCTTTGCTGGCCAAGATCGAAAAACCCGCCGCCATCACCTGCCTGCCCGATCTGGTGGCGCTGGCCGATGCGCTGATGGTGGCGCGCGGCGATCTGGGTGTGGAAATGCCGCTGGCCGAAGTGCCGGGCCTGCAAAAGCGTATCGTGCAGTTGTCGCGTGCCGCCGGCAAGCCGGTGGTGGTGGCAACGCAAATGCTGGAAAGCATGGTGAAGGCGCCGGTGCCGACGCGCGCCGAAGTTTCCGATGTTGCCACAGCGGTATATGACGGCGCGGATGCGCTGATGCTGTCGGCCGAAAGCGCTTCCGGCGATTATCCGGTGGAGGCGGTCAGCACCATGGATGCCATCGCGGCCCAGGTGGAGCGCGACCCGCTCTATCGCGGCATCATGGATGCCCAGCATGCCAGCCCGGATGCCACCTCAGCCGATGCGATCACGGCAGCGGCGCGGCAAGTGGCGGAAACCATCAATGCCGCCGCCATTGTCACCTACACCATGTCGGGCTCCACCGCCCTGCGCGCCGCCCGCGAACGGCCCAAGGCGCCAATCCTCTGCCTCACGCCCAGCGTGGCCACAGCGCGCCGGCTGGCGATTGCCTGGGGTGTCAATGCCGTGGTATCGCCCGATGCGGTGGATTTCGGCGATATGGTGCAGCGCGCCGCCACCATGGCGCGGGAGACCGAACTGGCGCGGCCCGGCGATTACCTGGTAATCACCGCCGGCGTGCCCTTCGGCACCCCTGGCAGAACCAATGTGCTGCGAATCGCCAAGGCCTGAGACCAAGAATGACCACGATCCTGCTGCTGCTCGGCTCGAATGTGCTGATGACCTTCGCCTGGTATTGGCACCTGAAATTCCCGGAACAGGTGCTGTGGAAGGTGATTGCCATCAGCTGGGGCATCGCGCTGTTTGAATATATCCTGGCGGTGCCGGCCAATCGCATCGGCTACACCACCGGCGGCTTCACAGCGGCACAGCTCAAGATCACCCAGGAAGTCATCACCCTGGCGGTTTTTGCGCTGTTTTCGATCTTCTATCTGGGCGAGGCAATTCGCTGGAATTACCTCGCCGCCTTTGCCTGCCTAATCGCGGCGGTAGTGTTCATCTTCAAATTCTGATCACGCTGCTTCGGCATTGCTGAGCGCTGCGAAACGGCGCTGGTGATGATCGGCATGGCCAAAGGCGGTGTCGATCTGCATCAGCCGCTTCATGTAATGGCCGACGGTCAGCTCATCCGTCATGCCCATGCCGCCATGCAATTGCACCGCCTGCTGGCCAACCCATTTGCCGGATTTGCCGATCTGCACCTTGGCCGCCGCCGCCGCCTTGGCGCGCTCGGTTGCCGAACGGCTCAGCGCCAGGGTGGCGTAAAGCGCCAGCGAGCGCGACTGCTCAACATGGATCATCATATCGACCATGCGATGTTGCAGCACCTGGAATTCACCAATCGCGCGGCCGAACTGTTTGCGGGTCTTGAGATAGGCAAGCGTGGTTTCATGCAGCACCTGCATGGCGCCCACCGCCTCAGCGGCCAGATAGGCGATGGCCTGGTCCACCACATGCTCCACCACCGGCATGGCGGCTTCGGCATCACCCAGGGCCACGGCCGGCGCGGCTTCAAACACGATATCAGCGGCACGGCGGTTATCCACCGTACGGTAATCCTGGCGGTTGACGCCCTTGGCCTTGTTATCCACCAGGAACAGGCCCAGGCCTTGGGCATCGGTGCGGCCGCCAGCACTGCGCGCCAGCACGATCAGCATGTCGGCGCTTGGCGCGTCCCAAACCACAATCTTCTTGCCTGAAAGCACATAGCCGCTGCCGCCCTTCTCGGCCTTCACGCTCACATCATTGAGCGCGAAGCGGGCGCCATGTTCGGCAAAGGCGAAGCTCAGTTTGGCCTTGCCCTCGCCCAAGCGCGGCAGAATTTCCGCCTGCTGCGCTTCACTGCCAGCCGCCGCGATCAGGCCGCCGCCCAGCACCACACTGGAGAAATACGGCTCGGCCACCATGGCGGCACCGAAACGCTCACCGATCACCATGGTTTCCACTGCACTGCCGCCCAGGCCGCCATGCGCTTCCGGCAAGGCCACGCCGAGCCAGCCCATTTCGGCGAAATGCGCCCAATTGGCGTCTGAATAGCCCTGCTCGGTCTTCACCAGCTTGCGCCAATGATCGAAGGAATATTCCTTGCGCAGCCAGCCTTCCAGGCTGTCGGCCAGCAGCTTCTGTTCGTCGTTGAGCTGAAAATCCATTGCCTATTTTCCTTCGCTCAGAGCCCCAACACCATCTTGGCGATGATGTTGCGCTGGATTTCATTGGAGCCGCCATAAATCGTGGTGGCGCGGTAGTAGAGATAACTTTCCATGCGGCCCTCGGCATAATCCGGGCCGACCGGTGGCTGATTGGAGCCATCCGGGAGGTGCTCGTAGGGCGAGGCATAATATCCCAGCGCCTCGCAGGCCAGTTCGGTCAGCGTCTGCTGGATTTCCGAGCCGCGAATTTTCAGCATGCTGGCTTCCGGCCCCAAGCCCTTGCCGGCGCTTTCCGCGGCCAGCACGCGCAGATTGGTATATTCCAGCGCCAGCAATTCGATCTCCACCGCTGCCAGCTTGGCCTGGAAATCCGGCTCGTCGATCAGCGCCCCGCCCAGGCTGGCCGCCTCGGCACGGGCAATCTGTTTCAGCCGGCGCAGGCGCTGTTTCGAGGTTGCCACTTCGGCAATCGTGGTGCGTTCATTACCCAGCAGGAATTTGGCATAGGTCCAGCCCTTGCCTTCCTTGCCGATCAGGTTGCGCTTCGGCACTCGCACATTGTCGAGGAATACTTCGTTGACGCCATGGCCTTCATCAATCGAGATGATCGGCCGCACTGTTATGCCGGGGGATTTCATGTCGATCAGCAGGAAGGAAATGCCTTCCTGCGGCTTGGCCGTGGGATCAGTGCGCACCAGGCAGAACATCATGTCGGCGAAATGCGCTTGTGTGGTCCAGATCTTGTGGCCATTGACGATGTAATCGTCGCCATCACTTTCCGCCTTGCTGCGCAGCGAAGCCAGATCAGACCCCGAACCCGGCTCGGAATAGCCCTGGCACCACCAGTCTTCCATGCTCAGGATGCGCGGCAGGTAATACGCCTTCTGCTCCGGCGTGCCGAAAGTGTAGATCACCGGGCCAACCATGGCGATGCCGAACGGCACCAGCGGCGGCGCATCGGCAGCGGCGGTTTCCTCGTCGAAGATATGGCGCTGCACCGGGGTCCAGCCCGGGCCGCCATATTGTTCCGGCCAGTTCGGCGCGCCCCAGCCGCGCTTGTGCAGCGCGCGGTGCCATAACACATAATCTTCCTTGGCCAGATGCACGGCCCGCCGATTACGCGCCGCCAAGTCTGGCGGCAGGTTGTCACGGATAAAGGCCCGCACCTCGTCGCGGAATGCCAGCTCTTCCGGCGTCAGATCCAGATTCATGGCGTTTGCTCCCTGCTCTTGCGAAAAGGTTAGTAAGCTGGCGGCAGGGTGACAAGGCCCGGGCCGCTCGGTGACGTTGCGGAAAGCCCCCGGCTTGGCGTAAACAGGATCAGAACAATGAAAAAAACATGAGCCTCCGATGACCTTCGATCCCGGCCTCCAGGGCTGGAAACTGCACCGCACCGCCGATAATCCCGGCTTTACCGGCCTGATCGGCCCGCTCTGGGCGCGGCAAGCGCCCGATGGCCTGTGGCAATATGCCTTTCAGGCCCAGCCGCAGCATCTGAATGCCATCGGCATTGTGCATGGCGGCATGCTGATGAGCTTTGCCGATCATGCCCTGGGCATGATGGTGTGGCATGCGGTGGCGCGCCGCGCCTGCGCCACGGTGAGCCTGAACAACCAGTTCGTCGCCCCGGCCCGCACCGGCGACTGGGTGGAAGCGGCGGGCCGCATCGTGCGGCAGACCCGCTCGCTGGTCTTCATCCAGGGCAGTGTCAGCGTTGGCGGCGCCGAAGTGCTGATCTGCGACGGAATCTGGAAAATCCTCGGCGAAAAGTGAGCCGGCGTCAGTAACGCCGGCGCTGCACTAGTTGCTTGTGCGGCATGAGATTCTCAAATTTCGCCGGGCGCTTTTCCTGATTGGCGCGCATCTGCTCCATCAGATCGTTGGTCAGGAACATGCCAGCCTGCCACACCTGCATGTAGTTCAGCGCATCGGCCACGCTGTGGTCGCGGGTATAGTTCAGCATTTCCTTGGTGCCATGGATCGCCAGCGGCGACTTGCCGGCGATGCTGTGGGCAATCGCCATCACCTCTTCCAGCATCAGGCCGTGATTGGCGAAACTGGCATTGACCAGGCCACTGCTCTTGGCCTCGGCAGCCATGAAGCGCCGCCCGGTATAGGCCAGTTCACGCACCAGGCCGGAAGGCATCAGATGCGGCAGGCGCTGCAAGGTGCCCACATCGGCGGTCATGCCGATATTGATTTCCTGGATGCAGAACCAGGCATCATCGGTGCAATAGCGCATGTCGCAGGCCGAAATCAGGTCAACACCGCCGCCGACGCAGCCGCCCTGCACTGCCGCCAGCACCGGCACGCGGCAGCGCTCGATCACAGTGAAACTCTCCTGCATCTCGGCCACGGTGCGGCGGAACTGCTCGCTGATGCGGCCGCGGTCGCCCTTCACCATGTCGCCGGCCAGACCGGCAAAGGCAGAGAGATCAAGGCCGCCGGTGAAATGTTTGCCGGTGGAGGAAATCACCACCACACGCACTTCAGGCCGCTGGTCGATCTCGGTGAATACATCCACCATCTCCTGCCAGAAGGGCAGCACCATGGCATTGGCCTTGTCGGGCCGGTTGAACACGATATGCGCCACATGATCCGTAACGCTGAAATCGAAAGTGCTGTAGGTCATGCTTCCCTCCCGTTGACGCTACGGAATGTCTAGTCAGGCCGCTCAAGCGTCTTTACACTTGCCGCTAAATAAGGAGGAAACATGACAATTGTCTACGATCAATTGCTGGCACTCGACCTGCCGGAACGGGAAGCCAGCTACACCACGCGCGATTCGATGCTCTACGCCCTCAGCGTCGGCATGGCCGCCGACCCGATGGATGAAAACGATCTGCCCTTCGTGGTGGAAAATGGCGCTTATGAAGGCCGTCTGAAGGCATTGCCGAGCCAGGCCACCGTTCTGTGCTGGGATGACAGCTGGGGTTTCAAATCCGGCATCAACATGGTGATGGTGGTGCATGGCGAACAGCGTATCACCATGCACAAGCCGCTGGCACCGGAAGGCCGGATCCTGTCAAAAACCCGGATCAAGGAAGCCTGGGACAAGGGCGCCGGCAAGGGTGCCGTGGTGCTGGTGGAAACCACGATCCGCGATGCCGCCAGCGGCGAGGCGCTGATCACCCTGCTATCGACCGTGTTTGCGCGTGGCGATGGCGGATTTGGTGCGCCGGCCAACCAAGCCCCGCCGCCCAAACCGCATGCTATTCCGGATCGCGCCCCGGACCTGACGATTTCTGCCCGCACGCAGCCGAATCAGGCGCTGTTCTATCGCCTCTGCGGCGACCGCAATCCGCTGCATGCCGATCCAAGCTTTGCCAAGGCGGCCGGCTTTCCGCGCCCGATCCTGCATGGCCTATGCACTTATGGCCATGCCATCCGCGCTGTGGTGAAAGGCGCCTGTGACCACAATCCGGCCCGCGTGGCGCATATGGAAGCGCGCTTCACGGCACCGGTTTTCCCAGGCGAAACCATCGCCACGGATATCTGGCGCGACGGCAACATCGTGTCATTCCGCGCCCGGCTGGAAGAGCGCGGCCTGGTGGCACTGGATCACGGCAAGGTGGAATTGCTCTAGGCAGCCACTCAAGCCAGCAGGAAATGTGCGTGCGCCGTGGCCACCGGCTTGGCCGGATCGTCCTGCCAGGCCTCGGCGCGCACATTGGCCACGCGGCGGCCATGTTTGGTGATAATGGCGCGGGCAAAGGTTTCCACCGGCCGCGCCGAACGCAGGTAATCCACGCTGAGATCAATGATCTTCGGGATCGTGTCGGTTTCGGCCGCCCAGATCAACTGGATGATCGCCGCCGATTCCAGCAGTGCCCCCACCACGCCGCCATGCAGCGCCGGCAGCCGGGCATTGCCGATCAGCTTGGGATCGCCGCGCAGCACACAGAGCGGCCCCTCGGCCTCGGCACGCACCGACAGGCCGAGGAAGCGCATATACGGCACCGCTTGCACGAAACGGTCAAAATCGCCGCTCTGGCGCGCAGCACGCACAAAGGCCTGCAATTCGGCATTCATTGCGCTGCCTCCTGGCGCCCGCTCGGCACCGGCGGCTTGTCGGACGAGCCGAGCATGAAGGTGGCAACACAGGATGCCACCAGATCGTCAGGCGCCTCCGGGTGATAAGCGCGGGCGCGCACGAAGGCGATGGTGCGCGTCAGCTTGTAGCAATGCGCGGCGGCATACAATTCGGCATTGGCGCGAGCCGGCTTGAGATAATCGATCCGCAGGTCCAGCGTGGCGATGGCCTGCAATTTTTTCGTGCCGGCAAACACCGCCATGCCACACACGGTGTCAATCAGCGAGGTGACGGCGCCGCCATGCAGGATGCCGGTGGTGGGGTCGCCCACCAGATCGGGATTATACGGCAGCGCCAGAATGGTATCCTCGGCGCTTACCTTGATGACGCGGATGCCGAGCGCGCCGCAATGCGGGATGCCCTGGCGCACATAACTTTCGATGATCGCCGGATCAATGCCGGATGGATCGATTTCGCTCATGCCACCATCACTCATGCCTGATTGCGCCCATGATAGTTGCGATACCATTCGACAAAGCGCGGCACGCCCACATCAATCGGTGTGGTCGGCTGAAAGCCAAGATCGTTGCGGATCGCCTCGATATCAGCATAGGTCGATTTCACGTCGCCGGGCTGCAAGGGCAGCAGGCGCTTTTCCGCCTTGCGACCCAGCGCCTGTTCCAGCACCTCGATCAGCCGCAGCAATTCTTCCGGCTTATTATTGCCTATATTGTACACCTTGTAAGGCCGGCCATGCTCATTGGGCGGCGCCGGGTTGTCCAGGCAGGCGATGATGCCGCGCACGATATCGTCGATATAGGTGAAATCGCGCTGCATGTCGCCGTGATTGAACACGTCGATCGGCTTGCCTTCCAGGATCGCCTTGGTGAACAGATACATCGCCATGTCAGGCCGGCCCCAGGGGCCGTAGACGGTGAAGAAGCGCAGGCCGGTCTGCGGAATCTGGAACAGATGCGCATAGGCATGGCTGATCAGTTCATCGGCCTTTTTGGTGGCGGCATAGAGCGACACCGGCTGGTCGACCCGATCCTCAACCGCAAAAGGCAATTTGGTGTTGCCGCCATAAACCGAGGAAGACGAGGCATAGACCAGATGCTTCAGCTTCGGCCAGTTGCGGCATAACTCCAGAATGGTGGTGTGGCCCATCAGGTTGGCACGGATATAGGCGAAAGGGTTGATCAGCGAATAGCGCACCCCGGCCTGGGCGGCGAGATGCACCACATGCGTCACCGGCTCATGCGCCAGCGCCGCCTGCATCGCCTCATGGTCGGCAATATCCAATTTGAGGAAGCGGAAGCCCTGGCGGCCCTCGAGTCGGGCCAGCCGGGCCTGCTTCAAGGATGGGTCGTAATAGTCGTTCAGATTATCAACACCGATCACCTCTTCGCCACGCCCCAGCAGCAGCTCGGCGACATGGTATCCGATGAAACCGGCAGCGCCGGTAAGCAAAACGGTCATCGATCTATCCTTGCTGCGCGGTTTTCCGCCTAAGAATCGGACAAACGGAAAACTGGGGCGCGTAGTTGACTATGCTGGGCTATCTACCAGAATCATACACAAGAGCAAACCAACCCTCCCGGCCAATAATAATACTACCGCCGGATAGCAAAGCTGGTTTATAATTAGGTCAGTATTGCTTACCTATCTGCCAAACCCCAGGCAAGAGCAATGCTGGTATCAGGAGGAAATGGGATGCTGACGAATGTCACGCTCGACGACAAATACACCCTGGAAAAGGGGCGGGTATTTCTGACCGGCACTCAGGCGCTGGTGCGCCTGCCGATGCTACAGCGCAAGCGCGACCTTCTCGCCGGCCTGAATACCGGCGGTTTCATTTCCGGCTATCGCGGCTCGCCGCTCGGGCTGTTCGACCAGCAGCTCTGGAAAGCCCGCAAATTTCTCAAAGACAATCATATCCATTTCCAGCCCGGCCTGAATGAAGACATGGCCGCCACCTCGGTTTGGGGCAGTCAGCAGGTCGGCATGTTCCCGGGCGCCAATTACGATGGCGTGTTTGGCATCTGGTATGGCAAGGGGCCTGGCGTGGACCGCGCCATGGACGTGTTCAAACATGCCAATTCAGCCGGCACCTCGCCCAATGGCGGCGTGCTGGCTTTGTGTGGCGACGATCATGGTGCCGCCTCCTCCACGCTGGCGCATCAGTCCGAGCACATGATGATGGCGGCGATGATGCCGATGCTGAATCCCGCCAGCGTGCAGGAATTCCTCGATTACGGCCTGCTGGGCTGGGCGATGTCGCGTTATGCCGGCATCTGGGTCGGCTTCAAATGCCAGACCGAGACGGTGGAAAGCTCGGCCAGCGTCTCGATTGATCCGGAACGGCTGGTGATCCAGATGCCGACGGATTTCCAGATGCCGATGGGCGGGCTGAATATCCGCTGGCCGGATGCCGTGCTGGACCAGGAATTGCGGCTGCAACAGCACAAGGTTTATGCCGCGCTGTCTTTTGCCCGCGCCAACCAGATCGACCGCGTGGTGATCGACAGTCCGCGCGCCCGGCTTGGCATCATCACCACCGGCAAATCCTATCTCGATGTGCGCCAGGCACTGGACGAATTGGGCATCGACGACAAGCTGGCCGCCGAGATCGGCATCCGGCTGTACAAGGTCGGCATGGTATGGCCGCTGGAGCGCGAAGGCGCGCGGCATTTCGCCGAGGGGCTGGAAGAGGTTCTGGTCGTCGAAGAAAAGCGCGCCATGATCGAGAACCAGCTCAAGGAGCAGCTTTATAACTGGCGCGAGGATGTGCGCCCGCGCGTGATCGGCAAGTTTGACGAAAATCACGACTGGATTCTGCCCTCGGCCGGCGAGATCAGCCCCGGCATGGTGGCGAAGGCGCTCTACAGCCGCATCAAACGCTTCTACACCAATGCGCAGATGGAAGAACGCATCGCCTTCATTGATCGCAAGGCGCGCGAGAAGGCTTTGTCGAAAGTGACGACACAGCGCACGCCGTATTTCTGCTCGGGCTGCCCGCATAACACCTCCACCCGCGTGCCGGAAGGCAGCCGTGCCGCCGCCGGCATCGGCTGCCATTTCATGGCCTTGTGGATGAACCGCGAAACCGCCACCTTCACCCAGATGGGCGGCGAAGGCGTGCCGTGGATCGGCCAGGCGCCGTTCACCAGCGAAAACCATATCTTCGCCAATCTGGGCGACGGCACCTATTTCCATTCCGGCCTGCTGGCGGTGCGCCAATCCATCGCCGCCAAGGTGAACATCACCTACAAGATTCTCTACAACGACGCCGTGGCGATGACCGGCGGCCAGCAGCATGACGGCGAGTTGAACCCGGCCTCGATCACGCAGCAGGTTTATGGCGAGGGCGCCAAGAAGATTGTGGTGGTGACCGACGACCCCGAAAAGTATCCGGTGGATACGCCCTGGGCGCCTGGCGTCACCATCCGGCATCGCGACGAACTGGATGCGGTGCAGAAGGAATTGCGCGAGATACCGGGCTGCACCGTGCTGGTTTATGACCAGACCTGCGCCGCCGAGAAGCGCCGCCGCCGCAAGCGCGGCACCTTCCCCGATCCGCAGAAGCGCGCCTTCATCAATGATGCGGTCTGCGAGGGCTGTGGTGATTGTTCGGTGAAATCCAATTGCGTGTCGGTGGAGCCTCTGGAAACCGAACTGGGCCGCAAGCGCAAGATTAACCAATCGGCCTGCAACAAGGATTTCTCCTGCGTCAACGGCTTCTGCCCGTCCTTCGTCACCGTGCATGGCGGCCGCGTCAAGCGCGCCAAGGTGCAGGCCGGCAAGAGCGGCCCGAGCGAAGCCGATATCGCTGCCATGATCGAGCGCCTGCCAACGCCGGAAGTGCCCGGCCTGGCCGAGCCCTATAACATCCTGATCACCGGCATCGGCGGCACCGGCGTTGTCACCATCGGGCAGATTCTGGGCATGGCCGCACATCTGGAAGGGTATGGCACCAGCGTGCTGGATTTCACCGGCCTGGCGCAGAAAAACGGCGCCGTGCTGAGCCATGTGCGCATTGCCGCTGCGCCGGAGCAGATTCACGCTGTGCGGGTTGCCGCCGGCGGCGCCAATCTGGTGCTGGGCTGCGACATGGTGGTGGCAGCGAGCAGCGACGCACTCGACAAGATGTATAGCGGCATCACCCGGGCGGTGATCAACAGCCACCGCACCCCCACCGCCGCCTTCACCCTCAACCCGAACAGCCAGTTCGACGAAAACGGCATGACGCAGGCGATCCGCAAGGGTGCCGGCGACAATTTGACCGAATTCCTGGAAGGCACCCGGGTTGCCACCGCGCTGATGGGCGATGCCATCGCCACCAACATGTTCATGCTGGGTTATGCTGTGCAGCGCGGCCTGATCCCGGTGCGGCTGGATGCCCTGCTGCGTGCCATCGAACTGAACGGCGCCGCAGTGGAAAGCAATGTGCGGGCACTGAACTGGGGTCGGCTCTATGCCCAGGATCCCAAGACGGTGGAAGCCATTGCGCGCCCGGCAATTCCGTCGGCCGAATTCCAGGTTTTCGCCACCAGCCTGGAAGATATCGTCGCCAAGCGCTACGACCTGCTGGTGGCCTATCAGGACAAGGCCTATGCCGAGCGTTACAAGACCCTGGTGGAGAATGTGCGCCAGGCTGAGGCGGCACGCGCCAAGGGTTTTACCGGCCTAGCCGAAGCGGTGGCGCGCTATGCCTACAAGCTGATGGCCTACAAGGATGAATATGAAGTGGCGCGGCTTTATACCGATGGCGACTTCAAGGCCAAGCTGAATGCGCAATTCGAGGGTGACTTCACCCTGGAATTCCATCTGGCGCCGCCGTTGCTGGCCAAGCCGGACTTGCAGACCGGGCTGCCGAAAAAGATGCAGTTCGGCCCCTGGATGCTGAAAGCGTTTGGCCTGCTGGCCAAGTTCAAGCATCTGCGTGGCAGCAAGCTGGATATCTTCGGCTATACCGAGGAACGCAAGATGGAACGCCAGCTGATCAGCGACTACATGGCGATGGTGGGCGAGCTTTGCACCAAGCTGACACCGGCCAATCATCGCACCGCCGTGGCGCTGGCTTCGATCCCCGAAGACATCCGTGGCTACGGCCATATCAAGCTGAAGCATCTCAAGGCAGCCAAGGACAAGGAAGCAGCCCTGCTGGCCGAATTCCGCAATCCGGCCCCGGTGGCTTCCGCCGCCGAATAGGTAACAGGCGCAACCATTCCACGCGCAAAGAAAAAGCCGGTCAGGGAATAAGTCCCTGACCGGCTTTAATTTCTTGGGGCGAGAGACGGGACTTGAACCCGCGACCCCCAGAGCCACAATCTGGTGCTCTAACCACCTGAGCTACTCCCGCCGCAACGGGGGTTGTTTAAACTTTGCGCCGCTCCGGGTCAAGGCCGGCGACAAAGGTTCGGCGTGGATTACCTAAGCCATTGTTCTATCAACACGAGTGAGTTGAATATCTTGCTCTTGGCGAGCGAAATCGCCAAAATCAGGCCATGACGGAATTCTGGCTCATACTCGCTGCCCTGGTAATCGGTATCCCCGGGGCCCTGTTCATCGTCTTGCAGGTCAATGCTGCGCATCGCAAGCAGGTGCTGGCTTATGAGTGGAGTTCGGCCGAAGTGATTCGCCGTGGCCAGCGCCTGGATCAGCTTGAGAAGCTGACCAAGGATGCGCAGAAGAAGATCAACGAGCTGACCAAGGAAAATACCGAACTGCGCGTGGAAGTGGCGAAACTTGAGCGCATGGCCGCCGAGGCATTGCAGGCACCAACCGAGAGCGACAAGATTTTTCAGATTGGCATCTTCAATCAGGAAGTGCGCCGCGCCCATATGATGGGCCAGAAGCACCGCACGCTTGACGACAAATGGGCCGATATCAATTACGAGGAATTTTTCGCCCCGAACGAGGAAGCGGCACGCAAAAAAGCGATTCGCAAATATCCGCCGGAGCGGAGCTTTGTGATCGAAAATATCACCCAGAAACGCTGAATCAGGCCGCCAAGCCGAGATTGCGGGTGGCCAGCACCCGCAGATCAAGCGCCGTCTGACCGTCGATCTCGCCCAACGGCGCCAGGCTCCAGGTCCATTCCCGCTCCGCCACCGGCGGGGTGACGTCAAATAACGCACTTTCCGCCACCACCGCCTCGCCGGCCCGATTGCGGAAAATGCGCCGATGATCGCTCACCAGCCCAACCGGGCAGGCCAGGCCGCGCAGCCCAGCCAGATGCGCGTTCACGATACGGCGCCCATAATCCTGCCTTGTGCCATGATCCACACCGTGGCGCTCCAGCCAGGCCAGCGGCAGCAATGGCAATTGCGATAGCAGGTTGAGTGACAGAACCAGACTTGGCGCAGCGGCATCCAGGCCGGCAAGCACGTTGGCTGCGGGCAAAGGCAGGTTTTCCGGCGCCTGCCAGCGGCTGAGCGGCGCAACGATGCCGGTGGCATCAAACAGGCGCATTTCAACATTGCCATAGCGCCGCAGCCGCCGCGCCATGCCGGGCAGGAAAGCGATATCGGCCAGGATCACCCGATCAAAGCTGCGGCAGAGATCGTCGAGCGGCAGATCATCCAGCAGCCCTGCGCCCAACACCCAGGCATTACCGCCCTTTTGCGGCAGGTCGCGCAGCAGGCCTGCAACATAATCGCGCGTGGCGGCATGGTGCGGCGCCCAGGCGCGGGCGCAGCGGCGTGAGCGCGACCACAGGCTGACCGCGCCGCGGCCATAGCCAAGCCGCCGCGCCGGCGCCGCGCAGCGCACCAGTGCATTCAGCACCAGCTCGGCCAGCATGGTGTTATTCCGCCGCCGCAGCCTTGGGGAAACGCCGGTTGGCCTGCTCACGGGTGTAATAGCCGCGCAGGATGTCGCGCTCGATCAGCGCCGCATCGCGCTCGGCCGGATTGCCATAGCCGCCGCCGCCCGGTGTGGAAACCCGCACCCGATCGCCGGCCTTGATGGCGATATCCTGGTCCTTGGACAGATGCGGCGGCACATATTGGCCGCTGCCGGCGCGCTCAATCGCCACCGTATTGAGGCCACCATCCTCACCGCCCAGCACACCGCGCGGCCCGGTGCGGCCATGATCCATCACCATGCTGGCACGCGCCTCGCCGCGCCTGAGCCGGATGGTGTAATTCACGCCGAAGCCACCGCGATACTTGCCGGCACCGCCCGAGCCTTCATGCAGCGAATATTCCTCGAACAGCACCGGATAATACTGCTCCATCACCTCGATCGGCGTGGTTTTGGAAATGCCGATGGTGGAGCAGCCATTGGTCAGGCCATCGCCGGCAAACCAGCCGCCATAGCCGCCGCCGGAGATGACATACATCACATAGGCGCGGTTACGCTCCGGATCGAAGCCGCCCAGTGCCAGATTGCCGGAGGTGCCGGCCGGCGCGGCAAACAGCCGATCCGGCATGGCCTGCACCAGCGCATTGAACACCGCCTCGGCAATACGCTGGCTCACTTCCGCCGCGCAGCCGGAAACCGGACGCGGATATTTGGCATAGAGAAAGGTGCCTTCGGGATCAGTGATCTTGAGCGGCTCGAAGGTGCCGGCATTGATCGGCACATCGGGGAAGATGTGCTTCACCGCCAGGTAGATCGAGGATTTGGTGGTGGCCAGCACCGAATTCATCGGCCCCTGGCAGGGCGGGCTGGAGCCGCTCATGTCAAAATGCAGTTCATCGCCGCTTTTGGTGACACACATGGCGATATGCAGCGGCTCATCCACCACGCCATCGGAGTCAACCACGGCCGAGCCACGATAGACGCCATCGGGAATGGCGCGGATGCGGGCGCGCATCTGTTGCGCCGCACGGGCCTTCAACTCGGCGATGGCAGCTTCCACCACATCGGCGCCATAACGATCCAGCAGGGCCGTCAGCCGCTTCTCGCCGATGCTGAGTGCTGCTGCCTGCGCCTTGATATCGCCGATGCGCTGATCAGCGATGCGGATATTGCTGAGGATGATGGAAAGGATTTCCTCATCCAGCACACCCTGCTTGTAGAGCTTCACCGGCGGCAGCCGTAAGCCTTCCTGCTCCACTTCCGTGGCATTGGCCGAAAAGCCCCCCGGCACCATGCCGCCGGTATCCGGCCAATGGCCGGTATTGGCCAGCCAGGAAAACAGTTTGCCCTGATAGAAGAACGGCTTGACGAATTTCACATCCATCAGATGCGTGCCGCCCATATAGGGATCGTTCACAATATAGATGTCGCCCGGTTTCGGATTGCGGGCGCGTTCGATCACCGCCTGGGTGGAAAACTGCATGGTGCCGACAAAAACCGGCAAGCCAAGATCGCCCTGGGCAATCAATTCGCCGGTATCGCGGTGGTAGATGCCATCCGAACGGTCCAGCGCCTCCGAGATCACCGGCGAAAAGGCAGCGCGGCAAAAGGCCAGGTCCATCTCGTTGCAGACCTGCTGCAAACCATTCTGGATCACCACCAGGGTTACGGGATCGAGCTTGCTCATGGCGTCACCGTCACAATCAGGTTGCCGAGGGAATCGACTTGCACATGGTTGCCGGGATCGATCACCGTGGTGGTATCAAGCTGCTCGCAGATAGCCGGGCCGCTGAAACCGGCACTGCGCGGCAGCCTTTCGCGATCATAGACCGGCGTATCCTGCCAGCCGCCGGTTTCATACCAGACCCGGCGATGGCCTTTCATGGCGCCGGCCACATCGGCGGCGGGCGCTGCTGCCAGCAGGCGGTCGAGTGTCAATTGCGGCCGGCGGCCGATCACGGCGGTGTGCAGATTGACAAGCTGGGCGCGAATTTCCGGCAATTCGACCTCAAAACGCTGCCAATAAGCCGCTTCAAACGCCGCCTGCAATTCGGCCGGCGTAATATCGATGCTTGGCACCGCCACGGTAAGCAGATGACTCTGGCCCTGGAACTGCATGTCGGCGGAATGCAGCACCTGGATTGCCTCCACCGCCACGCCATCGCGCTCGATGGTGGCGCGGCCTTCGGCGATCTGCGCCTCCAGCACCTCACGCACCAGGCCTGCCGCCAGGCTGGCCACCGGCTTGTTCACCGTGCGCACATAATCATGGCGCAGATCGGCCACCACACAGCCCAGCGCATTGGTGATGCCGGGCCGCGCCGGGATCAGCAATTTGGGGATGCCCAATTCACGCGCCAAGGCAGCGGCATGCAGCGGCCCGGCACCGCCAAAGGCAAACAGCGCAAAATCGCGCGGATCGTGGCCCCGGCTGAGGCTGACCATGCGGATCGCATTGGCCATCTTGTCGTTGGCAATGCGCAACACGGCTGCCGCCGCGCCCTCTGCATCCAGGCCAAGCGGCTGGCCCAGCGCGGCCATGGCGGCGCGCACATCATCCAGCGACACCTTGTTATCCACCGACAACAGACCATCAGGATTGAGCCGGCCGAGCACCAGATTGGCATCGGTGATTGTCGGCCGCGTGCCGCCACGGCCATAGCAGATCGGGCCCGGCCGGGCGCCGGCGCTTTCCGGGCCAACCTGCAACATGCCGGCTTCATTGATGAAAGCTATCGAGCCGCCGCCGGCGCCGATGGTATGCACATCCACCATCGGCACATGGATCGGCAGCGCATATTCCAGTTCCAGTTCCGACGAAACCTGCGGCACACCATCCTGGATCAGACCAACATCCGACGAGGTGCCGCCCATATCATAGGTGATGACATTGGGCAGGCCGGCGGCACGTGCCGTGTAGGCCGCCGCCATCACGCCGGAAGCCGGGCCGGACATCACGGTATTCACTGCCGCCTCGGCCACAATGCCGGCAGCGATGGTGCCGCCATTACCCTGCATCACCAGCAAATCGCGGCCAAAGCCGCGCCGCTTCAATTCCCCATCCAGCCGTTCGATATAACGATGCAGCACTGGCTGCACGCTGGCATTGACGCAGGCCGTGGTGCCGCGTTCGTATTCCCGGTATTCGGAGAGCAATTCATGCCCGGCGGTGATATAGCGGTTGGGCCAGATTTCGGCGGCGATTTCCAGCGCGCGCTTTTCATGGCTCTGGTTGATGTAGCTG
>NZ_JAGOLP010000065.1 GCF_017994015.1 Ferrovibrio sp.
TTACCATTCCATGCAGGCAGTTTAAATCTTGCCTATTGAATTGAATTCAATTAAGTTCTCGCCATGGCACGCGGACGTCAGGCAGCAAAAAGCGCAGGGCGCATTGAAGGCGCAGTGGTGGAGATCGGCCGGGCCGATACGCGGCTTCGTATCCTGTCGGCGGCGGCGGCTGAATTGGTGGCTGGCGATGGCGTTATGGAGATCGGCGATGTGGCACGCCGGGCCGGGATTTCGGTTGGCCTGAGTTATCATTATTTCGGCTCCAAGGCCGGGCTGGTGGCGGCCTTGGTGGAGGATTTTTACGACCGCTACGATGCCCGGGTAATGGCGGTGAACCCGCAGCCCGGCGCCGATTGGGGCCGGCGCGAAAAACTGCGGCTGGAAGCCATGGTGGCGTTTCACTATGCCGAACCACTGGCGCCGATTGTGCTGGCGCGGCTCAACCGCGAGCCGGAAGTGGCGGCGGTGGAAGCGCGGCGGCTCCAGCAGCATATTGAACTGGCGGCGCATAACATCGCGCTGGCGCAGCTGCGCGGCGAAATTCCGCTCCGGCTCGATCCGCATCTGCTTGGCGCGATGATCCTGGGCGGGCTGCGTCAGGCCACCGGCCAGGCGCTGGCGCAGCCGGAGCGGCCGGATCAGGCGCGGCTTGCCGCCCAGCTTTGGGATTTCATCGCCGGCATGGCGCAATTCAAAACAGCCGGGCAGGGGGAGAACGGGTAATGGATCAGGCCACCCAAACGGCATGGCTGGCGCGCAGCCTGCGCCATCTTGAAGCCGGCACCACCGATCAGGGCGAGGCGGTCACCCGTATTGATGTGGCGCGCTATACCAGCGCCGATTTCATGGCGCGTGAAACCAATAGGGTATTCCGCCGCCTGCCTATCGCTGCCGGCTTTTCCGCCAAACTGGCAAAGCCCGGCGATTTCATCACGCATCAGCATCTCGGCCTGCCGCTGCTTCTGATGCGCGGCAGGGATGGTGGCATCAACGCCTTTCTCAATGTTTGCCGGCATCGTGGCGCCCGCTTGGTGGCGGCGCGCGAAGGCTGCGACAAACGCAGCTTTTCCTGCCCCTATCATGCCTGGACCTACGACATTGATGGCCGGCTGCTCAGCCTGCCGCATGAGGCGGATTTCGGCGCGCTCGACAAGGCCGCGCATGGTCTGGTGCGGCTGCCGGCGGCCGAAGCTTTCGGCATCATCTTCGTGTTGCCGCAGCGCGATGCGGCGACGCCTGATCTCGATGCCTTCCTCGGCCCGCTCAAGCGCGACATGGAGAGCTTCGGCCTGGGCCGGCATGTGGTGTATGACGAACGCGAGATCGGCCTGCGCTGCAATTGGAAAGTGGTGATCGAGGGCGGGCTGGAAACCTATCATGTGCGCCATGCCCATAGCCGCACCATCGCGCCGATGTTCCTGGATAATGTCAGCGTGATGGAGCGTTTTGCGCCGCATGCGCGGCTGTATTTCACCAAACGCGAGGCGCGCAGGCTGAAAGGCCAGGCACTGGACGGGTTGAATGTGCGGGATTTCGGCAATCCGCTATATTTCTTCTTCCCCAACCTGATTATTCTGGTGCAGCCGGATCATGCCACGGTGATGATCACGCACCCCGCCGGCACCGATAGCTGCATTATCCAGGGCGCCGCCCTGATCCCCGAGCCGGCGCAGAGCGACAAGGCGCGCCAGCATTGGGACAAGAATGTGAAAATCTTCTGGGATGCGCTGGACGAGGATTTTCAGATGGGCCAGTCGATCCAGGCCGGCTTCGCCTCAGGCGCCAATGACCACATCACCTTTGGCCGCTTCGAGCATCCCTGCGGCTGGTTTCACGCCGCATTGGACGAAGCGATGCAGGGATAGCGCTTTACCAGTTGCTGTCGCTGCTGTTGCCGATGCGGTTGGGTCGCTGCATCAGATCGCGCAGGGTTTCAAAGGCCATCATCTTGGCCATGTGATCCACCATGCGGCGCTGCTCCGCCATCATCTGTGCCACGGTCATGGCTTCAGTGCCGGTGGCGGCGGCTGCATTGCTGCTGCCGGCCCCGGCTACCTGCTCAAGCCCTTCGGCATGGGCTTCCAGCTTGCGGCTGAAATAGGCATGGATATCGCCAACGCTGCGTTTGCGCCCGGCGCTGTCAAAAAACACGCCGCTATTGGCTGCGGCGGCTTCGGGCAGCAGGTCAGCGGCCGGCATATCGGGCCGGTCGCGCAGGGCGGTGAGGAATTTGCTGGCTCCGTTGCCGCCCAGGAAATGGCCGAGATAGAGTTCGGTCTTGCCCACCTCAACGCCGAATTCGCGCGAGAGCAGGGCCTGGTTGCCACGGGCATATTCCGCCGCCATGGCCGAGGCGATACGCGGATCATCGCGCAGCGCCAGGATGGCCTGGCGTTCGGCGGCATCGGCCACACGCGGGCGGCCATCATTGCCGCTGCCGATTTTGGCCGCCATGTCGGCCAGGCCGTATTTGCCGCCATGTTCGCGCACCATGTCGAGCCAGGTGCCTTCAACAAACTGGAACAGGCCGCGTGCCGAACTGGTTTTGGCCTGGGCGTCGGTGCGGAAGCCGCTTTCCTGCGCCGCCTGTGATACCAGATAGGCAAAATCCACCCCGGTGCTGCGGCTGGCTTGCCGCAGGCTGTCGAGAATTTCAGGACTCACCTTATGCTGCCCGATCTTGACCTGATCGGGCCGGGCATTCAGCGAGCTGGGTGGGATCGGCGCGGCCATGGTTTCTTTCGCGGCTGGAATCGTCCAATTGAACCCTAGTGCAGGATTGGCAAAGAATTCGTTAATCCGCTTTGGCATAGTATTCTGATGCGAGTGTGGTGGGGGGGCGTTTGCCGGAGCGTATTGCAGTTGTGCTGGAGTGGCGGCCGGATTGGGGCCAGGACGGGCCATGGCTGGTGCTGCTTGGTCTGTTGTTCGGGCTTGGCCTGTTGCTGCTGGTATTTGAATTGCTTGATCGCTGGGCTGCCCGGCAATTGAGCATCGACCGTGTGGCGCTGGCGATGCGCTATGGCGGTTTCATGAATTCCTGGGCGGTATTCGGCCGTCATGCCAGCGATTACCGCGATCTCAAGCCGATGTTCCCCGAGGCGGAAGCGGCAGAATTCGCCCGTTTCGGCGATGGCACGGCCTGCATCGTGGCGCGCTTTGCAGATGCTGCCCAGGCACGGACCGCCGGCAGCGGCGCTTTCGGCAGCTTCGCGGCCAGCGGTGTTGAAGCTGATGAAACCGGGCTGCGCTTCAATACCGAAAGCCGCAGCGGCGGCAATTTTGCGCAATATGCGCTGGGGCAATGGCTGGTGGCCGAAGATACGCTGGTGGCAGTGTATGGCCCGGATGCTGCCAGCGTGGCGCGGCGCCGCCGACAATTGCCATGTCTGAAACAGCCAGCCATGCCCAGGCCGCTGCTCTGGCTGCGCAGCCGGCTGGGTTTCAGCCTGCTTTGCCTGGCCTGGCTGGTATTGCTGGCCGGCTTGCTGCTGCCATTGCTGGAACACAGCCAGGCGGTTTTGCCGCCGCCGGGGCTTGCAGCGCAGGACGAGGCCGCCCTGCGCGCCCGGTTGCAGGCGCTGACCACACCACGCGATGGCGGCCTGCTGGTTTCTGCCGGTGCGCTGCCGGGCAGCCTGCGCATCGAGCGGCGCTATGATGATGCACGGTTTTTTGATGCGCTGGATTTTGGCGATTTTGGCCGCGCCGTGGCGGCGATTGAACTGCGTCTTGAGCCGGCTTCACGCAGCGTCAAGGTGCTGCGCCTGACCGGCCGGCTGCAAAGCCCGGATATGGCTGGCCAGCCGCCTCTGCCACCGGCGCGCTGGTATAATCTGGCTGGATTGGCGCCAACGGATGCTGCCTTGCAGGCCAGCTTGCGCGAGCTTGTGCTGAGCCAGGGCTGGGCCTGGCGGCCGCAGTTTCTGCCGCGGCCGTGGTGAAGCCCGAAGCATTGCCAAACTATTGTTAGAAACCTAACCTGTCTGCCTTACCCGGATTGGGAGGAAGCAGAAAATGCCACTCGGTTATAAACAGATGGTGGCGGAGGCGCTGGCGGAAATCGTCACGCTGAGCCCGCAGCAAGCCGCCGATAAGATGAACCAGCCCGATGTAGTGCTGGTGGATATCCGCGATCCGCGTGAATTGGAGCGCGATGGCGCCGTGCCGGGCGCCTTCCATGCCACACGCGGCATGCTGGAATTCTGGATCGATCCGGAAAGCCCGTATCACAAGCCGGTTTTTGCCGAGCCGAAGCAGTTCATTTTCTTCTGCGCCGGCGGCCTGCGTTCCGCTTTGGCCGGGCAGACCGCCAAGCGCATGGGCCTGGAGCGCGTGGCACATATCGATGGCGGCTTCGGCGCCTGGAAAAAGGCCGGCCTGCCGGTGGCGCCCTGGGCGTCGAAGCAGCCCGGAGAGAAAAAATGAGTGGGCCGCTTGCCGGCCTCAAGGTGATTGAGATGCCGGCCATCGGCCCGGTGCCGTTCTGCGGCATGCTGCTGGCCGATCTGGGCGCCGATGTGCTGCGCCTGGAACGCCTGGGCGATTCCGGCCTTGGCCTGCCGATTGAGCCGAAATTTGAATTGCTGGCGCGCGGCAAACGCTCGGTGGCGGTTGATCTGAAACACCCGGCCGGCATCGCCATGGTGCTGGACCTGTTCGGCAAGGCCGACATGGTGCTGGAAGGTTTCCGTCCCGGCGTAATGGAGCGGCTTGGCCTGGGGCCAGATGTGGCGCAGGCGCGCAATCCGGCCCTGATCTATGGCCGCATGACTGGCTGGGGCCAGGATGGGCCGCTGGCCCAGGCGGCGGGGCATGACATCAACTATATCGCGCTGACCGGCGCGCTCGGCGCCATCGGCGAGAAGGGCGGCAAGCCGGTGCCGCCGCTCAACCTGGTGGGCGATTTCGGCGGCGGTTCGCTGTATCTCGCCATGGGCCTGCTGGCGGCGCTGTATGAGCGGCAGCAGAGCGGCATGGGCCAGGTGGTGGATGCCGCCATGGTGGATGGTGCCGCGTCGCTGATGACCATGTTCTACGGCATGAAGGCGGCCGGGCTGTGGCAGGCGCAGCGCGGCGTCAATGCGCTAGATAGCGGCGCGCCGTGGTATGGCAGCTATGAATGTGCTGATGGCGAATATATCTGCATCGGTTCGATCGAGGGCAAGTTCTACGCCGAACTGATCGAGAAGCTGGGCCTGGATGCCAAGATATTGCCGCGCCAGCATGACCGCGCCCGCTGGGGCGAATTGCGCGCTGCTTACGCCGCCGCCTTCCGCACCCGCACGCGGGCGGAATGGAGCGCGGTGATGGAAGGCAGCGATATCTGCTTCGCCCCGGTGTTGAGCCTGGCCGAAGCGCCGCAGCATCCGCATATGCAGGCAAGGCAGACTTTTGTTGCCCCCGATGGTGTGACCCAGCCGGCACCGGCGCCGCGTTTCTCGCGCACGCCGGGCGCAATCCGGCGCGGCCCGCCGGGCAGCAGCGGCGACAAGCTGGCCGATGGCCGGGCGGTGCTGGCCGAATGGGGTGTTGATGCCTCGGCGGCAGCCAAGGCCGGCGCCTTGGGCGCCGCGCAGGACACCGCCGCTTGAGCCGGCTGGCTGGCAAGGTTGCTTTGATTACCGGCGGCGCTTCCGGCTTTGGCCGGGCCAGCGCCGCCCTGTTTGTGCGCGAAGGCGCCCGCGTGGTGATCACCGACCGCAATCCGGCCGGTGCCGAGGTGGCGGCAGAAATCGGCTGCCGCTTCGTGTTGCAGGATGTCACCGATGAGGCGAGTTGGCCGGCGCTGATTGCGGCTATTGCGGCAGCGGAGGGCCGGCTGGATGTGCTGGTCAACAATGCCGGCATCGGCCTGTTCCGCCGCATTGAGGACATGACGCTGGCGGAATGGCGCAAGGTGCAGGCGGTGAACAGCGACGCGGTGTTCCTCGGCTGCAAATATGCGCTGCCTTTGCTCAGGCGTTCCGGCGGTGGCTCGATTGTCAACATCGCCTCGGTGGCCGGCAAATCCGGCGCACCTTTGATGGGCGCCTATTGTGCCTCAAAGGGTGCGGTGACGTTGCTGACCAAGGCGTTGGCTCTGGAATGTGCCGCTGAGAAAAACAATATCCGCGTCAATTCGGTGCATCCGGGTTATGTCGAAACCGCGCTGGTGCAGGGCCATATCATGGCCGGCACTGATCCCGACAAGGCGCGGCGTTATCTGGAAAAGCTGCATCCCATGGGGCGTATGGGCCAGGTGGACGAGGTGGCGAATGGCATCCTGTTCCTGGCCAGCGATGAATCCAGCTTCATGACTGGCGCCGAACTGGTGCTGGATGGCGGGCTGACGGCCCAATGAAAACATCCGATAAGCAAAAATAAGGAGCGAACAACATGGATCTCGGTATCAAGGGCCGCAACGCATTGGTTTGTGCGGCCAGCAAGGGTTTGGGTTATGGCTGCGCCCTGGCTTTGGCCAAGGAAGGGGTGGATATCACCATCACCGCGCGCGGCAAGGATGTGCTTGAGGAAACCGCCGCCCGTATCCGCGCCGCCGCGCCGGGCGTCAGCGTCAAGACCGTGGCGGGTGATATCACCACGGCGCAGGGCCGCGCCGATGCGCTGGGCATCGCCGGCAAGATCGACATCCTGGTGAATAATGCCGGCGGCCCGCCGCCGGGCGATTTCCGCGATTGGGACCGCGATGCCTGGATCAAGGCGCTGGATGCCAACATGCTGACGCCGATTGAACTGATCAAGGCGACGCTGGATGGCATGATCGCGCAGAAATGGGGCCGCGTGGTGAATATCACCTCCTCCTCGGTCAAGGCGCCGATTGGCATTCTGGGCCTGTCCAATGGCGCGCGTTCCGGCCTGACCGGTTTTGTCGCCGGCCTGGCGCGCCAGGTGGCACCGCAGGGTGTCACCATCAACGGCCTGCTGCCGGGCCGTTTCCTCACCGACCGGCTGAAAACCACCATCGGCGCCCAGAGCAAAAAGAGCGGCGATGAATTGCAGGCCGAATTCGCCCGCCAGGCGGCGACGATTCCGGCCGGCCGTTTTGGCACGGCAGAGGAATTTGGCGAAGTATGCGCCTTCCTCTGCTCGGAACGCGCTGCCTATATGACCGGCCAGAATGTGCTGCTGGATGGCGGCGCCTATCCGGGCACCTATTAAGCAAAAAACAAAAAAACGCCATGGGAGGGCGGGCATGAGCTGGGAAGCCGAGATCGAGGAACTGCGTCGGCGTGAAGCCTTGGCCAAGCAGATGGGCGGGGTCGACAAGATCAAACGCCAGCATGATGGCGGTAAGCTGACGGTGCGCGAGCGTATTGAACGCCTGCTCGACAAGGGCAGTTTCCACGAGATCGGCACCATCGCCGGCCGCGCCCGCTATGGCGCCAATGGCGAGTTGGAAGACCTCAGCCCGACCAATTTCATCTTTGGCCGCGGCAAGCTGGATGGCCGCAATGTGGTGGTGGGCGGCGACGACTTCACCGTGCGCGGCGGCGCTGCCGATGCCGCGATCTGGCAGAAGCAGGTGATGAGCGAGCAGATGGCGGGTGAGTTGCGTATCCCCATCGTGCGGCTGGTGGATGGCACCGGCGGCGGCGGCTCGGTGCGCTCGCTGGAAACCGAAGGCCGCACCTATGTGCCGGCCAATCCGGGCTGGGATCATGTGGTGGCCAATCTCGGCACCGTGCCGGTGGTGTCGCTGGCGCTCGGCTCGGTGGCCGGCCTGGGTGCTGCGCGCACCGTCAGCAGCCATTTCTCGGTGATGGTGGAAGGCATTTCGCAGATGTTCATTGCCGGGCCGCCGGTGGTGGCGCGGGCCGGTGAAACCCTGACCAAGGAAGAGCTTGGCGGTGTCGATATCCACACCCGTTCCGGCGCCATCGACCTGGCGGTGGCCAGCGAGCAGGAGGCGTTTAATGCGGCGCGGCGTTTCCTCTCTTATCTACCCAGCTCGGTTTATGACCTGCCGCCGCGCGGGCCGATCACCGATGCGGCTGATCGGGCTGAGGAAAAGCTGATCTCCATCGTGCCGCGTGATCGCCGCAAGGTCTACAAGATGCGCGACATCATCGATGCGGTGGTGGATCGCGGCAGTTTCTTTGAGATGGGCAAATTCTATGGCCGCTCGGCAATTACCGGCCTGGCGCGGCTGGATGGCTGGCCGGTGGCGATCCTGGCCAGCGATCCGTACCATTATGGCGGCGGCTGGACCGCCGATACCTCGATCAAGGTGGCGCGTTTTGTTGACCTGGCCGAAACCTTCCATCTGCCGGTGGTGCATCTGGTTGATATCCCGGGTTTTGTCATCGGCCTCGATTCCGAGAAAGCCGGCACCATCCGCCATGGCGCCCGCGCCATGGCGGCGGTGTATCAGGCTAGCGTGCCGTGGTGCTCAATCTTCATCCGTAAGGCTTTCGGCGTGGCCGGTGCGGCCAATGCCAATGCGGCGCGGCTGCATTACCGCTATGCTTGGCCTTCGGGCGATTGGGGCAGTCTGCCGCTGGAAGGCGGCATCGAGGCGGCCTATCGCGCCGATCTCGACGCCGCGCCCGACCGCGAGGCATTGAAAGCCGATATCGAGGAACGGCTCAACCGGGTGCGCTCGCCGTTCCGCACGGCGGAAGCTTTCTGGGTGGAGGAAATCATCGATCCGCGCGATACCCGCCCGCTGCTCTGCGAATTCGCCAACCTGGCCGCACCCCTGCGCCAGGCCGGCCCGGCGCGGCTGCCGTATCGGCCGTGAAAGGATGCCCGGGTTTATCTCGGGCATTTTTCAGCACTTGTCATAACTAGACCAGTCTGTATAATTCAGGCATGGCCAAGCGTCCTCAATCGAGCCGCGAGCGGTTTGTCACCATGGCAGCGAAGCTGTTTTCGCGCCATGGCTATGCCGCCGTGGGGCTGAACCGCATCATCGAGAAAAGCGGTGCGCCGAAAGGCTCGCTGTATCACCATTTCCCGGAAGGCAAGGAGCAGCTCGCCGCCGAAGCGGTGGCCTGGGCCGCCGAACAGTTTGCCATCACCTTGCAGGATGAAATCGCAGAGGCGCCGAGCGCCGCCGTGGCGATACGGCGTGCCGCCGAGCGTGTTGCCGGCTGGCTGGAGAAATCCGGCTTCCGCGATGGCTCGCCGCTCACCATCGTGGCGGTGGAGACCGGGCCGTTCAGCCCGCAATTGCGTGAAGCCTGTCAGCGTGGCTATGCGCAATGGGGCGCCATTCTGGCCCAGGCGCTGCGCGTCGAGGGCCGTTCGGATACACGCGCCGAGGACCGGGCATTGCTGGTGTTGGCAGCCTTGGAAGGCGCCATGATTTTATGCCGGGCGCAGCACTCGGCCGAACCCCTGCGCCGCATCGGCGCCCAGCTTGAGGAGATTTTGCAATGAGCCAGGCTTATCCCGGTGCGCTGACGCGTGAGCGTGTTGATGCGGTGATCGCGGCCAGCGGCTTCACCTCCTGGGTCGGCACCGAGCTGGTGGATATGGAACCGGGGCGGGTGGAGATTGCGGTCAACCTGCGGCGTGAACTGACCCAGCATCACGGCTTCGGCCATGGCGCCGTGGTGGGTTATATGGCTGATACGGTCTGTGCCTGGGCGGCGGCATCGGTGGTGGGCGATGTGGTGACCAGCGAATACAAGATCAACCTGCTGGCGCCGGCCATCGGCCAGAGGCTGACCGCCGTGGGCAGTGTGGTGAAGGCCGGCAAGAGCCAGGTGGTGACGCGCGCCGATGTGTTTGCCGAGAAGGATGGCGTGAAGAAGATCGTCGCCACGGCGCTTGCCACCATCGCCGTGGTCAAGGCGGCGTCATAGCCAGCCGAGCAGGCGCCACCAGAGCAGGTCAAGCGGCGTCAGGATCAGTGTGCTGGCGACGAACAGCGCCAGGCAAAGCCGCGTCGCCGCCGCCAGCGGCACGCGGCCAAGCTGGGCAGCCAGCAGCAGCGGCGGCGATTGATATGGCACCAGGATGTTGGAAAAGCCGATCACCTGGCTCATCAGCACACTGGCCAGCGGCAGCCCGGTGGCGCGTGACAATTCCTCGGCCAGCGGCGTCATGATGGTGGGCACGCCGGCCAAAGTGGTGGCAACCGCGATGGCGCTGGCCACTGCCGCTAACATGCTGACATTCCAGAATGGCGTATCCGGCGAGAAATGCGCCACGGCCTCAAATTCGCGCACCAGCAAAGGCCCAAGGCCGGAGCCGGCAATCATGGCGCCCAGGCCCATCACCCCGGCAATGAAGAACAGCGAGCCATAGCCGATCTCCTGGTTGAAAGCCTGTTTCGACGTCAGGCCCGAACCCGGGAACAGGCATATGACGGCCGCGCCCAGTGACACCCAGGCCGGCGAGATATGGTGGAAGGCATCGGTCACCCACAGGCCCAGGCTGAGGATCAGCAGCAGGGTGAGCCGGCGTTGCACCGGACTCATCGGCTCGGCCTTCGGCTCATCGCCTGCCGCCAGCGGCTTGGGATCGCGGTCAGGGAACAGCCACAGGATCAGCAGCACCAGCGTGACCGATTTCAGCAGCCCGAGCACCGGGAAATGCAGCAGCAGGTAATCGCCATAAGTGGGAGTGTAGCGGTAGAGCGTTTCCGCCGTGCCGGCCAGGATGGTGTTGGGGATGTTGGATGGCAGGATCGAGAAGGTGGGCACATGCACGCCAAAGCCTGCGGCCAGCAGCATGCCGATGCGGCCCTTGCTGCGTTCGACATAGCCCATGCGGTCGGCCAGCGCCATGATGATCGGGATCAGCAGCACGGCGCGGCCCATTGAGGAGGGCATGACAAAGCCGAGCAGCAGGCCAACCAGCACAATGCCGGCAATGATGCCGGGGTAACGATTGCCCAGGCCGCGCGCCAGCAGCAGCGCAATGCGCTGGCCCAGCCCGGTATGGCGGATCGCCGCGCCGATCACCAAGCCGCCAAAGATCAGCCAGAAGGTGGTGGATTGGAAGCCCGAAAAGACCACTGCTGCCGGTGCCGCCTGCAACAACATGGCAAGCAGGAAAAACGCCAGCGTGGTCCAGTATTCCGGCAGCGCGCCGGTGGCCCATAGCCCGATGCCGAACACGCCAAGTGCGCCGACCAGAGCCATTTCATGCGGCAGATACTGCCGGCAGATCAGCCAGGTGAGCAGAGCGGCCAGGGCGATGCCAATCGATGTGTAAATCGGGCGAAGCGGCAGGGTGTCCGCGCTGCCCGGCAACTGCGGCATGATTCAATTCCTTGATGCAGGTTTTTTATGCGACGCGGGGAACGCCGGGGGGAGGGCCGCCTTTTATGCCGCCCGAAGCCGCCTGCGTCCAATCGAAAATGCTTATCGCCCGCCATGCTTCCGCTTGGCCGGCTTCGGGAGTAAAATGGGGCATGAGCAGCGAAATCGACCAGCAGGCGAAAAAGCCTGCCATCAAACCGATTGTCTTGACCTCGCATCCGGGCGGCAGCGGACCCAAGCCGCTGCCGATCCATTGGGGTGCGGCCGATCCGGCAGCACGCGGCCCGATCATTGCCACGGTGCATGGTGACAGTGTTCCGGCCATTGCCGGCCGCAACGCCATCGGCACCCATTCCGGCGCCTATGCGCTGTATCGCGCCCTGGCCATCGCCGCCGGCCAGCTCAAGGCCGAGCATAAGCCGGACCTGACCAACACTGCGCCGGCCGAGCCTATCGGGCCTTTTCCGCAGTGGAGTGACTCGGCCAAGATCGTGTCGATTGATCCCTTCGGCCATATGGTGAGCGAGGTTTTTGCCGACCTGCTGCGTCAGGGCGTGGATATCCGCCCCACCATCGCGGTGACCAAGGCGCATATCAATATGCCGGAACTGATCGAGGCGATGCGCGCGGGCCGGCTCAAGCCCGATGGCGTGGTGCTGGCGCCGAATGGCGATGTGCGGGTTACCAAGATCGCCATCGAGCCGGTCTGGTGGCTGCCCGGCATTGCCGCCCGTTTCAAGATTTCCGAAACTGATCTGCGCCGCCATCTGTTCGAGCAGACTGCCGGCATGTTCCCGGAACTGGTGACGCGCTTTGATCTCAAGGTTTTCCTGCCGCCGATTGGTGGCATGACGGTGTATCTGTTTGGCGACGTGGCCAAGCTGGGCAAGCCTGAAACCCGTATCGCCTGCCGCATTCATGACGAATGTAATGGCTCGGATGTGTTCGGTTCGGATATCTGCACCTGCCGGCCCTATCTGGCGCATGGCATCGAAGTGTGTATCGAGACAGCACAGCAGGGCGGTGTTGGCGTTATTGTGTATAACCGCAAGGAGGGCCGGGCGCTGGGCGAGGTGACCAAGTTCCTGGTTTACAATGCGCGCAAGCGCCAGGAAGGCGGCGACCGCGCCGAAGCCTATTTTGAACGCACCGAATGTGTTGCCGGGGTGCAGGACATGCGCTTCCAGGAATTGATGCCGGATGTGCTGCATTGGCTCGGCATTGCCCGGGTGGACAAGCTGGTATCGATGAGCAACCTGAAATTCCAGCCATTGGTGGATAGCGGCATTCAGGTGATCGAGCGGATTCCAATCCCGGACGATCTGATCCCGGCCGATGCCCGGGTGGAAATGGATGCCAAGAAGGCGGCCGGCTATTTCACCGAAACAGTGCCGGATGCCGCCGAGCTGAAGCAGAGCAAGGGGCGCAGGCTCGATGAGTGAGTTGCTTGACTGGCTGCTCAGCCCGGTTGCCATCCGCGCCAGGGCCGAGCAGTTTTATACGTATGTGTCGGAAGGCCGCTCGGCCTATTTCACGCTGGAAGCCGGCCGGCTGGAGCCGGTGGCGGATTATGTCGCGGCGGTGATCCGCGCCAATTATCCCAGCTTGCGGATTCCCTATCATGCGCGCTGGCGCCATTTCGGCGACCGTTGGGACCGCCTGGCACCGCGTTTCCAGGATGGCATGCACCCGGATGAAGTGGCGCGTATCCGCTTCGATCTTGCTGTTGTTTCTGTGCTGCTGGATGCCGGCGCCGGCGCCGCCTGGCGCTACCAGGAAGCAGAGACCGGCCAGGTGCTGGCGCGCTCGGAAGGCCTGGCTGTGGCCAGCCTGCATGCCTTCCAGAAAGGCGTGTTCTCACGCCTGCCGGAAGCGCAGCCCTGCCGCGCCGATGCCGATGGCCTGGAACGCCTGGATGTCACCGATATAGCCCAGGCCTTTCAGGTCAGCGCCGACAATCCGCTGGATGGCCTGGAGGGGCGGACAAGGCTGTTGCGCGATCTGGGTGCCGCCTTGCGCGCCAGCCCGGCCTTGTTCGACCGCGATGGCGAAGTGCCGCGTATCGGCCATCTGTTTGATTACCTCAAGGCCCAGGCGCAGGATGGCGCCTTGCCGGCGGCGGCGATCCTGAAAGCCCTGCTGCGTGGCCTGGGTCCGGTCTGGCCGGGCCGGATTGTATTCGAGGGCGTCAATCTGGGTGATTGCTGGCGCCATGAGGCGGCGGTTTCCGATGATGCGACGGATGGCCTGGTGCCGTTCCACAAACTGTCGCAATGGCTGGCCTATTCGCTGGTCGAGCCGCTGGAGGAAGCCGGTATCCGCGTGCTTGATCTGGATGCCCTGACCGGCCTGCCGGAATACCGCAATGGCGGGCTGTTCATTGATCTTGGCGTGTTGCGGCTGAAACAGCCCGACCTGGCCGCCGAGCGGCTGCCGCCTGGGCATCCGGCAGTGGTGGAATGGCGGGCGCTCACCGTGGCGTTGCTCGACCGCCTGGCGCCGCCGCTGCGCCAGCGCCTGGGCAAGAGCCAGGCTGAATTGCCGCTGGCCAGCCTGCTGGAAGGCGGCACCTGGGCGGCGGGGCGCAAGGCAGCCGCCGAGCGCCGGCCGGGCGGCACGCCGCCGCTTAATATTGTCAGCGATGGCACGGTTTTCTGATAGAGGGCATACAATGGCCAATGTGCATGTGATCGATCATCCGCTGGTGCAGCACAAGCTCACCCTGCTGCGGCGCAAGGAAGTCAGTACCGCCGAATTCCGCGGCCTGGTGCGCGAGGTCAGCCTGTTGATGGCTTATGAAGTGCTGCGCGACCTGCCCACCGAAAAGGTGACGATCGAGACGCCGCTGGAGACGATGCAGGCGCCCTTGCTGCTCGGCAAGAAGCTGTGCTTCGTTTCCATCCTGCGCGCCGGCAACGGCATCCTGGATGGCATGCTTGATCTGGTGCCGTCGGCGCGTGTTGGCCATGTCGGGCTGTATCGCGACCCGGCCACGCTGGCGCCGGTGGAATATTATCTCAAGCTGCCCGATGACGTGAACCAGCGCCTGGTGGTGGTGGTAGACCCGATGCTGGCTACCGGCCATTCTGCCGCCGCTGCCGTGGCGCGGCTGAAGCAGGCTGGGGCGCAGCAGATCAAGTTTGTCTGCCTGCTCACCGTGCCCGAGGGCCTGCGGGTATTTCATGACAGCCACCCGGATGTGCCGGTCTATACTGCATCGGTTGACCGCCAGTTGGACGACCATGGCTATATCCGCCCGGGCCTTGGCGATGCTGGCGACCGGCTCTACGGCACCAAATAGGCTTCAAATAACGGTCACATTGGAACGCTTTGTGTCGGCGGTCACAGGCCGGCCGTCGACATTCCCGCCGCGCTCACCATTTCGTCGCTAAGACTTCGGTCAAGAAGAATTGCAACGAAAGGTATGTATCATGGCCTTCCTCTATCGCAGATTGGTTCGCATCGGCCTCACCCTGGCGGTGGCCACGGCTGCCGGCCTGGCCGCGCCGGCTTTTGCCGCCACGCCGGAAGTCAAACTGGCTGAACCGCTTGCGGTGGCCGCCAGCCCGTCGCCGCGTGTGGTGGGGCAGGATGTGCGCCGCAACGCCGCCGTAATGCTGGGCCAGCGCCTGGTTGCCGGGCCGGGTTCCGGCATCGCGCTGCGGCTGGGTGATGGCACCAGCGTGGTGATCGGGCCGAACAGCGTGCTCAGTGTTGACGAATTTGCCGCTGACCGTATCGTTTTGCGCCTGGAGCGCGGCAGTTTCCATGTCGATTCTGCCAATCCCGGCCTGGTGCATGTCATCCTGCCCAGCGGCACCGTGGGCTTGCGCGCCGCCGCCGTGGCCGGCCGCATCGGCCCAGATCACACCGATATCGTGCTGCTCAGCCCGGGTCGTGTCGACGTTGCCGGTTTTGGCGGCAAGAGCGTGCGGCTTGATCGCCAGGGCCTGACCACCCGGATTCTCAGCCTGGGCAGCCCGAGCAAGCCGGTTTTGCTGCCGGCCGAGCGGCTGAAGGATTTCACCGGCTTTGCCGCCCAGGTCGCTATGCGCTGAGCCGCCAGCCGGCAGAGCCAAGATCTGCCAGAGCGGAATCGGTCGGGTGTTAGCCGAACCGCTGGCGCCAAAAGCTGCCGGCGGGTTTGTCCGACGGTGAAAAAAAGGCTGCGCCGAGGCTGTTGCCGAGTCGCTGTCACATAGCCGGAAAACTATAGAAAAAGCCGCTAACCATGCGGCTTTTTCGCATTTTTGGGGTTGTGCGGGAAACCGCTATCGTGGCCCCCGCGACACAGCCCGGCAAAAATATTTTCCCCCAGGGGCAATTTGCTATTGCGTTGGGGGGCAGATGCTGTAAATAGCACCGCATGTGACGCACCCGCACGTGCCGATGGCCCCTGGCAGGTTATGCAACGACGAACGCGTCTCTTTTGGTGGCACAGCCGCAAGCTGTGTCGGGTTCAGAGCCGGTCCGAGAGGGAGGTTTCGATGCTTGCAGCCAATGGTGGCCGCTTGAAGACTCGTCTGCGAAATGCGCCTGCGAAGGCGTTGGAGCAGGGTCAGATTACCCCGAAGATGCAGAAGTTCCTCGCCGAGTGTCGCGACACCGAGCCGTTTCTCGTTGTCGATGTGGACATCGTCGAGCAGAACTATCGCACGCTTTGTCATCTGCTGCCGTTGGCCAAGGTGTTTTATGCCACCAAGGCGAATCCGGCTGAGCAGATTGTGCGTCGTCTTGCCGATCTGGGTTCCAGCTTTGATGTCGCCTCTACCGGCGAGATTGAACTGTGCCTGGGCCAGGGCGTGACCGCCGACCGTATCTCCTATGGTTCGACGATCAAGAAGCGCACAGACATTGCCTTTGCCTATGAC
>NZ_JAGOLP010000066.1 GCF_017994015.1 Ferrovibrio sp.
GATGTGGACGGCGCGCATATCGCTTCGCTGCTGATCACCTTTTTCTTCCGCGAAATGCCCAGCCTGATCCGCAACGGCCACCTCTACCTGGCGCAGCTGCCGCTATTCCGAATCAGCCAGGGCGGCAAGACCGCCTATGCGCGCGACGACGCCCATAAGGATGAATTGCTGAAGTCCACCTTCAGCAGCCGTGGCAAGATCGAAATCAGCCGCTTCAAGGGTCTGGGCGAAATGCCGCCGCACCAGTTGAAGGAAACCACCATGAACCGCAAGAACCGGGTTCTGCTGCGGGTTCAGGTGCCGCTTGATCTGGCCGAGGAAAGCAACGATCTGGTGGAACGCCTGATGGGCCGCAAGCCGGAGCTGCGTTTCCAGTTCATTCAGGAAAACGCTCAGTTTGCTGGCGAGATAGACGTATAGCCATGGCGCGTTTGCTGATCAGCGGCGCCAGCGGCCTGGTCGGCAAGATCGCCCTGTGGCATGCGCTGGATGATGCCCGCGTCGATCAGGTTGTCAGCCTGGGGCGGCGGCCCTTGCCGATCCAGCATCCAAAGCTGGAGCAGCGCATAGTGGATTTCGCCGCGCCGCTTTCCGCGCTGGGCAATTTTGACGCCGCCTGCTGCGCGCTTGGCACCACAATGCGTGTCGCCGGCAGCCAGGCCGCCTTCCGCGCCGTGGATCATGGCGCCGTGCTGGCCTTTGCCCGCGCCGCCAAGGCTGCCGGTGTGCGGCGTTTCGCCCTTGTCTCCTCGGTTGGCGCCGATGCCGCTTCCGGCAATTTCTATCTTGCCGTGAAGGGCGAAGCCGAGCGCGACCTTGCAGATATGAGTTTCCCGGCCCTGACCATCCTGCGCCCCGGCCTGATCATCGGCGCACGCGCCGAGCGCCGCCCGCTGGAAAAACTGGCGCAGAAGCTGGCGCCATTTTTCGATCCCTTGTTGCAGGGCCAATGGCGCCGCTATCGCTCAATCTCCGCCCAGGATGTGGCGCTGGCGTTGCTGAACGGCGCCTTGCAAGACAATCCCGGCGGCATCCTGGAGCATGACGCGATCCGGCGGCTTGCCCGGCTCTGAAGCCCAGGCCTAAAACCCTGGCCTGAAGCATGGGTTGCGGGCAGCCCGACTGTCTTGATACTTTGCCCGCCCAGCCCAACCGGAGAAGCCAACCATGATCCTCACCCTCGACGTGGCGACCCTGTCGTTCATGTCGGTGATCATGTTCGCCATTCTGGCGCTGCTGACCTGGATGCTTTGGCACGGCCATCGCGACGAAGCTGCCATTGCCTATTGGGCTTCGGGCCTGACCTGCTCTGCGCTGGGGCTTGGCCTGCTGGTGCTGCGTGGCCAGATACCCGACCTGCTCTCCATCGTGGCCTCAAACTATCTGCTGCTGCTATCGCATTGCCTGAGCTGGTGGGGCACCGATCGCTTCTTTGGCCGCCGCCCGAACCGCGCTTTCGGCCTGATCTTCATCGGCACGCTGACATTGCTGATCTTCTATTTCAGTGTCCTGCGCAACGAGATGGCGATGCGGATACTGATCATGAGCTGTGGCTTTGTGCTGCTTGGCCTGACCAATGCCTATGCCACAGCGCGCACCAGCGAACATGGCATGCGCCTGCCGCAGATGCTGGTGGCCACCGCCTTCGTGATGCTGGCGGCACTGAATGTGGCGCGGTTTTATGCCACCCTGAAAGCACCTGGCGGCGCGACAATTTTTGACAATGTTGCGCTCAATGCGCTGAATTTTCTGCTGCCGCCGGTAAGCTGCTGCTTTGCCGTATTCGGCTGGACCCTGATGGTGAACCAGCGCCTGCGGCTGCGGTTGGCGGAAACCGTGCGGCTGGATGGCCTCACCCGCATCCTCAACCGCGCCGCGCTGGACGAAGCGGCGGCGCAGGAAGTGTCGCGTTGCCAGCGCCACCGCAAGCCACTCAGCATGTTGATGCTGGATATCGACCGTTTCAAGCAGATCAATGACCAGCATGGCCATAAGGTCGGCGACGACGTGCTGCGCCAGGTGGTGGAGAATATCCGCCGCCACCTGCGCCGCGAGGATCATTTTGGCCGTTATGGCGGCGATGAATTTGTGCTGCTGCTACCCGAAACCCCGGCCGAAGGCGCCAAGCTGCTGGCCGAGCGGATTCGCCGCGCCATCAGCGGTCGCAGGCTGGAACTGGGCAACGACAGCCTGACCGTAAGCACCAGTATCGGCGTGGCCACCATGGATGCCGCCAGCGATTCGGATTGGGAACAACTGGCAATCCGCGCCGACGCGGCCCTCTATGAAGCCAAAAGGCAGGGCCGCAATCGGGTGGTGAGTGCTGCCGGCGATGCCGGGCTTACGCTTTCAGCCACGCTCTGAGCAGGGTTGCCACCTTGCCGGCGCGCTCCATCGGCGCCAGATGGCCGGCATCGCGCAGGATTTCCAGCCGCGCCCCGGGGATCAGCGCCGCCATCTCATGATGCAGTTCCGGCGGCGTCAGGGCATCGCTTTCGCCGCACAGCACCAATGTCGGCACCCGGACATGCGCCAATGACGGCCGGCTGTCCGGTCGCCCCATGATCGCGGTCTGCTGTTTGATGAAGCCCTCCGGCCCGATCTCGTCGGCCATTGTCATCAGGCGTTCCACCAGGCTGGCATTGTTCAGGTTCTTCTCATGCAGCAGGAAAGGCAGCAATTGCGGCGTGATGCCGCGAAACTTGCCGAGCCGGGTAAGCTCCAGAAAGCTGCGGCGGCGCTGCGTCTGCTCCGGTGTATCCGGCCGCGCCGAGGTGTCGATCAGCGCCAGCCGGGTGACCCGCTCCGGCGCCTGGCGCATGATTTCCTGCACAATATAACCGCCCATCGACAGGCCGCAGAGCGCAAAGCCCTCCGGCGCCTCGGCCAGCACGGCGCGCGCCATGTCGCCCACATCGTCGAGCCGGTATTGCCCGGTCGGCACCAGGCAATGCGCAATATCAGAGAGCCGGGCAATCTGCTCGCGCCACATATCGGCCGTCAGCAACAGGCCGGGAACCAGAACCAGCGGCTGTCGCGTCGCCATGGCGGACTCCTTTCAAAACCGGAAAGAAGGCCAGTCTAACGACGCAGCATCAGTTGCTCAACAGCACCGGCAGGGTCATCGCATCCAGCACGGTTTCAGTGACACCGCCAAATACCATCTCGCGCAGCCGCGAATGGCCAAAGGCGCCCATCACGATCATGTCGCATTGTTGCTTCTGTGCTTCGGTGAGCAGTGCGAGGCCCACCTTGGCACCGCCGGCCTCGGTGATCACACTTTCCACCCGCACGCCATGGCGGCGCAGCAGATCAACAATCTCCTCCAGCGGCGCACGGCCCTTGCGCTCGGGCGCGAAGGTGAGTGCCACCACCACTTCGGCACCCTTCAGCAGCGGCATCGCATCATGCACCGCCCGCGCCGCCTCGCGTTTGCCATTCCAGGCCACCAGGATGCGGCGGCCGATATCTGGGAAACTGCCACTATGCGGCACCGCCAGCACCGGGCGGCCGGCCTGTAGCGCCAATTCCTGCGGCAGCACATCCGTGCCATAGGGAATAGCGCCGGGATCACTGGGTTCCGGATCGGGCTGGCCAACAATCACCAGATCGCTACAGCGCGCCTGCACCCGCAAGGCTTCCACCGGTGCCAGGTCGCTCTGGCGCCAGCGATGCGGCAGGTTGGCCGCCGTGCAGGCAGCCAGAAAGGCATCGCGTGTTGCCACCGAGGCATGCTGCGCATCATCCATCTGCTTCTGGATCAGCTCGGTGGGAATATACTCGCCCATGTAATACGGCACATTCGGCGGCGGCACCGTGTAAAGCCCGGTAAGCTGCGCCGCAAAACGGCGTGCCAGCGCAATGGCCAATTGTGTGCGCGCATTGTTGCGCGGATCGAGAGTGAGATGCACCGTGATATCGCGGTAACTCATCGCCAGCCTCCTTTGGCTCGGTTGGCGGCCTTCCCTGTCCCCCAGGAAAACCGTTCCGGTTCAGCTGTATACTTGGCGATACTGTGGTCGGGCTTATGGTTGCCCTTGCTTTGAATGTAAGTGGTCCGTGCGCTGATTCCAAGAGAAGCTTTTGCATACAAAAGGCCGCCCGGTTTATCGGGCGGCCTTGCAGAAAAATGCACAATCAGGCGGCGACGGATTGTTTCCAGGGCGGCAGCCGGCCCTCTTCCACCGCATGGCAGGCCACGGCGCCGCCCGGCACTGCGCGGGTTTGCGGCACTTCCGCCTTGCAGCGCGCATTGGCCAGCGGACAACGTGGATGGAAGCTGCAACCGGATGGTGGGTTGAGCGGACTCGGCACTTCGCCCGCCACCGGTGTGCGCGCCCGGCCACTCATCTCCAGATCGGGAATCGCATCCAGCAGCATGCGCGTATAAGGATGCTGCGGCTGATCAAACAGCACACGCTTGTCAGCCCATTCCACCAGACGGCCAAGATACATCACGCCCACCTTGTCGGAGACATGATAGACCACGGCGAGATTATGGCTGATGAACAGATAGGTCAGGCCGAGACGGCGCTGCAAATCCTTCATCAGATTCAGAATCTGCGCCTGCACCGACACGTCAAGCGCCGAGGTCGGCTCGTCGCAGACCAGGAATTCCGGCTCGCCGGCCAGCGCGCGCGCAATCGAGATACGCTGGCGCTGACCGCCTGAGAATTCATGCGGGAATTTGCGCGCATCCAGCGGCGACAGGCCGACCTGACTGAGCAATTCGCCAACCCGCTGCTCGACCTGTTTGTTGTCGCTGAGCAGGCGACGGAAGCGCAACGGCTCAGCGATAATGTCGCCGACACGCCAACGCGGATTGAGCGAGGCATAAGGATCCTGGAAGATCATCTGCATCCGGCCCTGCACTTCCGGATGCCTGGCGCGCTCGGCCGCGGGGCCGATCTCGACGCCGTCAAAATTGATCGAGCCGCCATTCAGGCCATAGAGGCCGACGATCAGCCGCGCCACGGTGGACTTGCCGCAGCCGGATTCACCCACCAGGCTGAAGGTCTCGCCCTTGTTGATGCTGAAATCAACACCATCCACGGCGCGCACAATGCGGCGCCCCTTGGCATTGGCAATCCGTTGCAGCAGCGAGCCGCCATCGCTGGAAAATATCCGGCGCAGCAGGCCGCCATCCAGGATGCGGTTGAGCAAGGGCGGCGAAACGTCGAAATAACGCTTCAGGCCGGTGACGCTCAGCAGCGGCACAATCTTAGCCATGATTGCCTCCGGCAACAGGTTCCAGCACACGCCAGCAGGCGGCAAAGCTGCGGCCGGCCGGCATCGGCTCGGGCCGTTCGGTGAAACAGCGATCCAGTGTCTGCGGGCAGCGCGGATTGAAGGCGCAGCCTTTCGGGATCGCATTGAGGCGCGGCATCGAGCCATCGATCTGGGTCAGCCGTTCCACATCCAGGCCCATGGTCGGGATCGCGCCCATCAGGCCGATGGTATAGGGATGATGCGGCTGCTTGATCACATCCTGCACCGGGCCGATCTCGGCGATACGGCCGGCATACATCACCGCCACACGGTCGGCGGTTTCGGCGATCACGCCCATGTCATGCGTCACCAGCATCACCGCCGTGCCCTTCTCATGGCACAGCCGGCGCAACAGCGCGATGATCTGGGCCTGGATCGACACGTCCAGCGCCGTGGTCGGTTCGTCGGCGATGATCAGCTTCGGCTCGGCAGCCAGCGCCAGCGCAATCACCACGCGCTGCCGCATGCCGCCCGAGAATTGATGCGGATACTGCCCAACACGCTCGGCGGCCGAGGGAATGCCAACATCCTCCAGCAGCTTGACCGCGCGCGCCTTGGCATCTGCCAGGGTCATCGGCAGATGGGTCAGGATGGTTTCCACCAGCTGGTCGCCGATGCGGTAGAGCGGATTGAGGCTGGTGAGCGGGTCCTGGAAGATCGCACCGATCTCGCGGCCGCGGATCTTGCGCATCTCGTTATAGGGCAGATTGTCGATGCGGCGGCCTTCCAGAAGAATCTCACCGGACGCGATGCGGCCGGGAGGTTCCAGGAGGCCGATGATGGCCGAGCCGGTCATCGACTTGCCGGCACCGGATTCGCCAACCACGCCGAGCACCTCGCCGGCATCGATATGCAGCGAGATATCATCCACCGCCACCAGGGTGCCGCGCCGGGTGGGGAATTCGACGCGCAGATTGTTCACTTCAAGGAGACGAGCCATTGCGCCGTTACCTGAGCTTGGGGTTGAGCGCATCGCGCAGCCAGTCGCCGAGCAGGTTCACTGCCAGCACCAGCACCGCCAGGGTGATGCCGGGGAAGATGGTGATCCACCATTCGCCGGAGAACAGGAATTTCTGCCCGGTATTGATCAGCGTGCCAAGCGAGGGCTGGGTTGCCGGCAGGCCAACACCGAGGAAGCTGAGCGTGGCCTCGGTGATGATCGCCAGCGCCAGATTGATGGTGGCGATCACCAGCACCGGGCCAAGCACATTGGGCAACACATGGCGGATGGCGATCAAGGTGGAGGACAGGCCGATGACACGCGCCGCCTGCACATATTCCTTGTTCTTTTCCACCAGCACCGAGCCGCGCACGGTGCGGGCATATTGCACCCAGTAGCTCAGGCCGATCGCCACGATCAGCACCACCATCGCCGAAGTGTCACGCATTTCGTTGCCGAGCAGGCTGCGGGTGACGCCGTCGATCAGCATTGCCACCAGAATGGCCGGAAAGGACAGCTGCACATCGGCCACGCGCATGATGATTGAATCGACCGCGCCGCCGACATAGCCGGCGATCAGGCCCAGCGCGATTCCCAGCACCATGGCAAACACCACCGCCAGAAAGCCGACCAGCAGCGAGGTGCGCAAGCCAAACATGATGGCCGACAGCAGGTCGCGGCCCTGATCATCCGTGCCGAGCGGGAATTTCGCCATGCCGGCGCTTTCCCAGGCCGGCGGCAGAAAGGCATCGCTCAGATTGAGCGAAGCCAGGTCCAGCGGGTTATGCGGCGCCAGCAGCGGCGCCAGCACGGCGCCGAGGAAGATCACCATGGTGACGCAGAACGCCACCACCACCAGCTTGGAGCGTTTGAAGCTCCAGTAGATGTCGCTGTCGCGGGCGCGGCTGAGCATTTCACGCATCGAGGAAACGGCGACCATCACTTGGTACTCCCGCCAGCCTGGATGCGCAGCCGTGGATCAACCACAAAGTAGAGCAGATCAACAATCAGGTTGATCAGCACAAACAGGAAGCCGATCAGCACCAGATAACACGACATCACCGGAATATCGGCAAACTGCACCGATTGCAGGAATAGCAGGCCCATGCCGGGCCATGAAAATACCGTTTCGGTGATGATGGCGAAGGCGATGATGGCGCCGAGCTGCAAGCCGGTGATGGTGATCACCGGCACCAGCGTGTTCTTCAGCGCATGGCCAAAATGCACCGCGCGATTGGTGAGGCCACGGGCGCGGGCGAATTTGACGTAATCAGTGCGCAGCACTTCCAGCATTTCAGACCGCACCAGGCGCATGATCAGGGTCATCTGAAACAGGCCAAGCGTGAAGGCCGGCAGGATGATGGCTTTCCAGCCCGATACAGTGAGGAAACCGGTGGACCAGCCGGCAATCTTCACCACCTCGCCGCGCCCGAAACTGGGCAGCCAGCCAAGCATCACGGCAAAGATCAGGATCAGCAGAATGCCGATCAGGAAGGTGGGCAGCGAGATGCCGATCAGCGATACAGTCAGCATCAGGCGGCTGGACCAGTGATTGGGATAAAGCCCGGTGAACACGCCCATCGGAATGCCCAGCGCCAGCGCCATCAGGGCGGCGATCAGGCTGAGTTCCAGCGTGGCGGGCAGGCGATCCAGGATCATGCGGCCAACCGGCTCGGTGGTGCGGTAGCTGAGGCCGAATTTGCCCTGCACGGCATCAACCACAAAGCGGCCGAAACGCACCGGCAGCGGATCGTCAAGACCAAGGGTCTTGCGCAATTCAACGCGCGCGGAAGCAGGCAGGTCGGTGCCGCCGATATTGGCGACCGGATCACCGACAAAATTCGACATCATGAAGGCGATGAAACCGACCGCCAGCATGACTAGGGCGGCCTGGATCAGGCGACGGATAATGAATGCAATCATGGGGCGCTGGGAAAAGCAGAGGCGGCCCGGATCTGCATCCGGGCCGCCAATACCTTACTTGACCTTGACGAAGCGCAGCGGGAAGTAGTTATCCGACAGCTGCACCAGATCAACACTGTCCTTGGCCGCCCACACCACCACCTGCTGATGCAGCGGGATATAAGCGAAGTCTTCCAGGTACAGTTTGGTGGCTTCCTTGATCATGGCATCGCGCTTGGCCTTGTCGCTTTCGCGCTCCATGGCATCGGCCAGATCGTCCACCTTCTTGTTCGAATAGCCGCCCGCGTTGAACAGGCCCTTGCCGGTCTTCTGGTTCGGGGTCTGGATCAGGGCTTCGAACACGTTATGCACGTCATAGGTGGCGCCCGGCGACCAGCCCAGCATGTAGAAGCTGGTATTCGGCGACTTCTCCATATCCGACGAGGTACGCAGGATCTTGGCGAAGTATTTCGAACGGGTCTGCGCCAGCAGGTTCACCTTGATGCCGATGCGGGCCAGCATCGCCACCGAAGCCTGGCAGATCGCTTCGTCCTTGACGTAGCGGTCATTCGGGCAATCCAGGCCAACCTCGAAGCCATTCGGATAGCCGGCTTCCGCCAGCAGCTTCTTGGAGAGTTCCGGATCAACCTTCGGGCGCACATCCAGCGCGGCATCATAGCCGTTCAGGCCGGTGCCGATCATCAGCGCGGTGGGCTTGGACTGGCCACGCATCACGGTGCGCTTGATCGCTTCCACGTCAATGGCGCGATAGAACGCTTCGCGGACGCGCTTGTCCTTGAACGGGTTCTTGCCCTTCACGTTGGAATCCGGCAGTTCATCAAGCTGCTGGTTGAAGCCGAAGAACACCACGCGGGTTTCCGGGCCTTCCAGCACGCGACGGCCGGCGGTCTTGCCGATCCGGTCAGTATCCTGCGGCGGCACGGTGTAGATCATATCGATCTCACCCGACAGCAGGGCGGCAACGCGGGTGGCATCATTGGCAACGCGCTGGAAGATCACCTCGGTGAGGTTATGTTCCGGCTTGTCCCACCAGGTCGGATTCGGCACCAGCACGGTGCGCACATCCGGCTCGCGCACCTTCAGCATGAAGGGGCCGGTGCCGTTTGCGTTGCGGGTGGCGAAATTCTCTTCATTCTTGGTCATGTCGGCGGTGAACTGGGCGTTGTTCTTTTCCGCCCAAACCTTCGACATGATGCCGATCTGCGACAGCTTATCGGCCAGCAGCGGATCGGGATACTTGGTCTCGATCTCCACCACGAAGTCGCTGACCTTGCGGACTTCCTTCACCGACACGAAATTGCCGGTGACATTGGAGCCCTTGCCACTAGCGCGGCCATAGGAGAACACCACGTCATCAGCCGTGAAAGCTTCGCCGCCCTGGAATTTCACGCCCTGGCGCAGCGTATAGCGCCACAGCGTCGGGTTGACCATCTCGGTCTTGGTGGCAAGCGCCGGCTCAAGCTTCAGGTTCTTGTCACGCCGCTGAAGGCCCTCATACATGTTGAGATTGAAGCTCAACAGGAAGGTCTCGTTGCGGGCATACGGATCCATCGAGCTGACGTCGCCGTCATTCGCCCATTTGAACGTCTTTGCGGCAGCCATATCGGCGGCCAGCAACGACAAGGCCGCGACGGCGGCCATGAGCGTTCCCTTCAAGAATGCGCGTGGCTTCATAGTCCCCTTTTCCTTTTCACGTTGCATCGCGGCACGCCAGGGACTGCTTGCATCGCCTTGCCCCCGCGATCCGCTTATCCGATGCCCCGCCGCCCCGGCCTGTTACCCCCGGTTAGGCGACGGACATTCTTGGGATCATAATGTTAAGCTGTTTGGCCCGTCTATAGGCGAATGATCGGAGTTGCGACTAAACCGGCCGCGCCAGCGACACCACGTCGCGACCCTGCTGTATACGGCGCGTCGGCATGATGATAGTGCAACGCGGAAACGGCGCCCGCACTTCAATATCGCCATCCATGGCAATCAGCTCGCCCTCGGCCAGTTCCTCAAAGCCGATCCAGGGCTGGGCAAAGCGGAAATCAGCGCTTTGCGCCACCACCACCCGGGTCACCTCGTAGCGCTTCGGCTCGCCTGCCTCGGGCTGATATTGCGCCGCCAGGTCAGCCGGGATCATGCCGAAGAAATCCAGGAAGCGCATGGTGATCGAAATTGCCAGGATGCCGCTTGAAGCTGCGAAATGCTGGCCACATTCCACCACCACGCCCAAAGGCGCGGCATCCGGGCGGCCATAGGCGCCAAACTGGATCAGCGGCCGGCCGGGATGCATCACACCCGGCAGCAGCACATGATGCAGCGGTGAATGCAGATGGCGCGACAATGCGGCGTATTTCGCCTGCGGCTCGTGAATCAGCATCGGCGGCACGGCATGCGAGGTGGAATGGATATCCAGCAGCGCATCACCTTCGGCAAAGATCGGACGCAGCTCGCGGGCGCGTATGGCTTCCACACTCTGATCCGGGCCGTCCAGCGTGGCATCATCCCAGATGCGATTGAAATCGCGGTCCACAAAGCGCGATTCAAACGGCCGCGCCGGATCAAAGCGGTGATACGCCGCCACATTGGCAAAGCTCAGTGTCAGCTTGCCACGCACCGGCCGGATGCTCTGCTCCAGCAGATGCGTTACCGCGATCATGCCGCAGAATTCATTGCCATGGGTCAGGGCATTGACGATGACATGCGGGCCGGGCCGGCCGGAATCAAAAGTATGCACATAGTCAACACCACGGTTGCCGCTACGATAGGCAGACAAATCCTTCGGGGTGATCTCGATCGGCGGCAGATTGTCACTCGGGCTGGTCATGCCTCACACGCTCCACATCCATAATACACTGCCGATACCGTAAAGCCCGAAGCCGAGCAGCAGCAACCCGGAGAGGCGATTAACAATCTGCAAACCGCCATTACTCAGTTGACGGCGGAACCGGCCAGCCAGCGCCGCCAGCGACAGCCACCATACCGACGAGCCGGCGAACACACCCAGCACCAGCCACCAGGCTAAGTCGGCATCCACCCCGATGGCGCCAATGCCGAGGAAGGCAAAGATGCCCAGGAAGGCGACAATGGTGATCGGATTGGTGGCGGTGAGAAAGAAAGTGGAGAGGAAGCCATGCACCAGATCGTCGCGCGGCACTGTGGGCAAGCTTTCGCTTGCCGCTTCGCGCCGCGCCCGCAGCATGCGCCAAGCCATGCCGAGCAGGAACAGGCCACCACCCAGGCGGAACACCGCCTCATGCGCTTGCAGCCAATTGGCGATCAGCGACAGGCCGAAAGCGGCGACACAGCCATAGGCGACATCGGCCAGGGCGGCGCCAAGCCCAGCCACCAGGCCGCTGACCCGGCCCAGCGCCAGGGTGCGCTGCACGCAGAGCACACCCACCGGCCCAACCGGCGCGGCGATGACAAAACCCGCCACCACGCCCTTGCCGAGCATCAGCAGGGTTTCAAGCACAATAGCTCTCGGCAAACATGGGGTGGCTCCGGCTGGCAACGCCATGGGCGTAGCATGATGGCATCTTCCCGCCAACCCGTCGCTGTTTTCTGGTACTATATTAATTGTATATTCTGGCGCTTTAGATAGGACCTGAATCGCCGTAGAGAAACGGGCAAGCCCCCAGCACGGAGTTGCCCGATGACCAGTCAGTCGCTGCCCGATACCGAACCTGCTTCCAGGCGCGTGCGCGTGCGCCGCATGCCGGAGCGCGGCCGCTATGATGCTGCCAGCGTCCACGCCATTCTGGATGCCGGCTATGTCTGCCATGTCGGCTTCACCCTGCCCGATGGCCAGCCGATGGTGATTCCCACCGCCTATTGGCGCGAGGGTGAGCATCTCTATATCCACGGCTCATCCAAAAGCACCATGACCCAGGCGCTGGCCCAGGGCCTGCCGGCCTGTGTCACCGTCACCCATATGGATGCGCTGGTGCTGGCGCGCTCGGCCTTTCATCATTCGGTCAATTACCGCTCGGTGGTGGCGCTCGGCCGCTTCACCCGGATCGACGATCCGGCGCACAAGATGCAGGCGCTGGAAGCCTTCATGGAGCGGATCGCGCCGGGCCGCTGGGCCGAAATCCGTGGCCCCGATGCGCAGGAGATGAAAGCCACCATGGTGCTGTCGATGCCGCTCGACGAGGTCTCGGCCAAACAACGCAGCGGCCCGCCCAAGGATGACGAACCTGATATGGCACTGGATTGCTGGGCCGGGCTGCTGCCCTTCGCCGGCGGCTTCCTGGCCCCCGAGCCGGATCCCCTGCTCCGCCCCGGCATTGCCGTGCCGGGTTATTTGAGCAACTTGGCCAAGGTCTGAACCGCCTGCTCGATCTGGGCCGGGGTGAAGGCGGCATAGCCCAGCAACAGCCCGCTGAGCTGGCGGCGCTGGCCATAACGCGATAAAGGCGCCACCATCAGGCCCTGGGCGGCAGCGGCAGCGGCCAGGGCGCGATCATCGCGGCCATCGGTGAATTCCGCCACCAGATGCAGCCCGGCCTCGGCCGGGCCAACCCGCAGCGCGCCGCTTTGCAGCCAGCGGCCGCAATGGCGCTGCAAGGCGGCGAGCAAGGCCTGCTGGCGTTCGCGGTAGAGCTTGCGCATGCGGCGCACATGCTGCGCCAGATGGCCCTCGGCAATGAAATCGGCCAGCACGGCCTGGGGCAATGATGGCGCATGGCCATCGGCGGTGGCCTTGGCGCGCACAAAGCCGGCCACCAGATGCGGCGGCAGCACCAGGTAGCCCAGCCGCAGGCCGGGGAACAGCACCTTGGAAAAGGTGCCGACATAGATCACCCGCTCGCCGCCATCCAGCCCCTGCAAGGCCGGCAGCGGCGGCGTGCCATAGCGGTATTCGCAATCGTAATCGTCTTCCACAATCAGGCAGCCGGTGTCACGCGCCAGGGCCAGCAGGCCAAGCCGACGCGCCAGCGGCATGGTGCCGCCGAGCGGAAACTGATGCGACGGCGTCACCGCCACCAGCTTGGGCGGCCCCGGCAGCCGGGCGATATCCTCCGGGTCCAGCCCCTGGGCATCCACCGGCAAAGCCTCGATCCGGGCGCCAACCGCCGCCAGCGCCTCACGCGCACCGGCATAGCCGGGGTCTTCCACCACCACCCTGTCGCCCGGATCGAGCAGCACCCGGCCGACCAGATCAAGTGCCTGCTGCGCCCCCGAGACGACCAGTATCTGATCCGCCAGACAATTCAGCCCGCGCGCCTCGGTCAGGTAGCCAGCCAGCGCCTGGCGCAAAGCCGGCAGCCCCTGGGCATCGCCGGAGCCGAATAAGGCGAGGTCGGAACGGCGCAACCTGCGATTGGTCAGGCGGCGCCAGGTGGCGAGCGGAAATTCATCCAATGCCGGCAACCCGACCATGAAGGGCCGCGCCGCCTGCAACTCGTGACCTGCCAGTTCCGGCGCGGCGGCAATCAGCCGCCGGCCGCGCTGCGAGAAGCTGGCCGGGCCGGCCTGGCCCGGGCCCGCACGGCCAAGATCGGCCGGCACATCCTCGGCAACATAGACCCCGGAAGCCGCCCGGGCCGCCAGATACCCTTCGGCTACCAGGCGGTCATAGGCCCCCAGCACGGTATTGCGCGACAGGCCAAGGTCTTCGCCCAGGGCGCGGCTGGAGGGCAACCGCTCGCCCGGCGGCAGGCGGCCATCCAGCACGCCGGCACGGATCGCCGCATAAAGCTGAAGCTGCAACGAAGCTTGGCCGGCGCCGCGCAGCGGCCGGAACCAGCCTATGAACCGCCCCGCTGCCCGGCGCGCCATCCTAATCTTCCATATTAAGTAATATATTTATCATAACTATATGAATTTAAATTATATATTCATCTAGTTCATCGGCACAGCCGGCATGCCAAAAAGACTGCCATGCAACATCATGATAACCGCATAAAGAATTGCTGAAACAAGGATATTAATGCCGCCAATGTCACGGTAGGTTACTCGCTGTCGCCCTTCCAGCATTGCCGCAAAAGGAATAATCGAGGTTTTAGAAATAAATACCTGCCAATGCTGGCCGAATTTGGCAGCCCGCTTGCGATCAATCGACCGCATGCCATTCAGCGCCGTGATCAGCACTGAGCCGGCCAGCAGCAAGGTGGCGGCATCACCATTTGCCACCATATGGCTGCCGGCCCAAAGGGCGAAGGCCCATAGCATCGGATGCCGCGTCACCTTGGTGAAGCCAGCCACCGGCAGGCTGCCCTTGAGCAGCATGTCCGGGCCGGCCAGGGTCGGGTTGGTTGGCCGCAGCGAGGCAACCAGGAACAGCAGCGCTACCGGCATCACCAGCAGCGGCACCAGCGCCAGCACCGGGCTGGATGGCCAAAATTCCACATAAGGTGCCTGGCCATAGGCCCAGATCAGATAGCCAAGAGAGGCCACACTGAGCAGCGAGAACAGGCCGCGATAGCGCACCTCGCCAAGCTTCTGCACCAAGCCGGCACGCAGCGGGCCTGCCACCAGAAGATGCAGCACTACCCAGGCTAAGGCGGCCAAAAACAGCTGTGTCATTCTTCTTCCCTCTGCGCTGCCAGCGCGCCGGCCAGCAGCCGGCTGGCTGCTGCCTGAGCCCGGGCGCGGTCTTCCGGTGCCACGATCTGGCGTTCAATCATACGCCGGTTGCGGCCGGCTTCGGCCAAGCCAAGCCGCTCTGCCACCGCCCAATGCACCCAGGCCAGCACGGCATCACCCGGCACATTTTCGCCGCGGAAATGGAAATCGCCGAGCACAAAAAGCGCCTCGGCATTGCCGCGTTCGGCAGCCTGGCGCAAATGCCGCATCGCCGCCGGCACATCCACCGGCACACCCTCGCCGTTGAAACTGTAGCGCGCCAGCAGGAACAAGGCTTCGGCATTGCCGGCCTCGGCAGCGCGGCGATACCAGGCCAGGGCCGCCGCCGGATCAGCCTTCAGGCCGGCCGCGCCGGCTTCCAGATACGCGGCATATTTGAACATGGCCCGGCTGCTGCCTGCATCGGCGGCACGCTTGAACCAGACCGCCGCCTTGGCCGGGTCGGCCGGCAGCCCGGCATAGCCGGCCTCATGCCAGAGCGCCAGCCGGAAGGTGGAACGCGGCAGGCCGCGCCCGGCAGCTTCGGTCAGCAGGGCCACGGCGCGAGCCGGGTCAGCCGGCCTGCCCTGGCCATTGACCAGATTATTGGTGAAATTGTTGATCGCCGCCTGATGCCCCTGGCTGGCAGCCTTTTCCCACCAATCCATCGCCTGGGCCGGATCAACCGGCAGCCCGAAGCCATTGGAATAGCTTAGCGCGAGATGGTTTTGCGCATCGGCATCGCCGGCCTCGGCGCCGCGCCGCAGCCAGATCACGGAACCAGCCTGATCCGCCGGGCCGCCCAGGCCATCACGCAGGTATTCGCCAAATTTGCCCTGGCCGGGGGCAAAACCGGCCTCGGCGGCAATACGATAGGCTTCCCGCGCCCCCGGCAGATCCGCAGCCCCGAGACGCGACGAGGCGAGCAGCAGGCCCAGGTTATAGGCAGCGGGGGCAAAATCGAATTGCAGCGCCCGGCGATACCATTTCGCTGCTTCCGCAGCATCGGCGGGCTGGCCCAGGCCGAGATCATAGAGCCGGCCCAGATCGTTGGCGGCCGGGCCGAAGCCATCCTCGGCGGCGCCCCGCAAATAGGCCAGGGCCTGTTTCGGATCGGGCTTGAGGCCGATCGCGCCGGCGCCCTCGCCCAGCAGATGCGCCATATAGGTGGCCGCCATCGGATGGCCGCGATCCGCCGCTGCGCGCACCAGCGCCACGCCCTCTGCCGCCCGGCCATCGGCGATGGTCAGTCGGCCCAGGCGGTAGCGTGCGTTCAAGGCCCCCAGGCGCACCGCCTCTGCCAGTAAGC
>NZ_JAGOLP010000017.1 GCF_017994015.1 Ferrovibrio sp.
GGCCTTGTTCGTCTCCGTTGGCGTTCCCAGTTCCCCGGTTTCCGCGTCCTTCTCTCTGCGGATCAGGCTGCTCTTGCCGTTGCCCCGGTCGGTGATCTGGAAGATGCGCCCGGCTGGTTTTGGCTGCGGAGCGGGCTGACATGGAATTTGCGCATGTGGCTGCGCACCGGTGCGCCCTGTTGCTGTGCCAGCGCCAGATGATCGATGGCATCGGCCCACAAGCGGTGCTGGCGCCCATCGGGCCATACCATCGGCTGCGGCCCATCAAGGCGGATGGCGGCGATATCGTCGCCGACAAAACCTGCACCGGCCTGGCAGAGTGCGGCGGCCAGGGTGGATTTACCGGCGCCGGTTGGTCCGCAGAGGGCGATGGCGCGGCCTTGCCAGGCCACCGTGGCGGCATGCAGGGCCAGCAGGCGCCGCTGATGCAGGATGGCGGCAAAGCCGGTAGACAGGATGAAGGGGGCAATATCGGCTTCACTGGCAGCGCCCTTCGGCTCCACCACGATCTCCCGGCCATCATCAGCCATCAGCCGCGCAATTCCCGGTATATCCAGGTAAAACCGCCGCCCGGTCAGGCGCCAGTTGGGACCGGTATAATCTGTAGGGGTCGGTTCGTCCGGGCAGTTTCCGAGCCGTATCACAACATCCGGCGGTGCCGTGGACGCAGCAATCGGCTGACCTCCGGGTAACGGAATACTTGTGGCCACCGACAGGCCACAGATCAGGTATTGCACCGGATTACGGGCCAGAAACGATTACGACCCGGTGCCTGGTGATGCTTCGGTGGAATGTTGATTTGGTTTGCCCTCGGTCAGGCTGTGGATGCTCTGGTCGCGGATCGCCGGCTTGGTCCAGGTTTTCAGCGCCGGCTTGCTCCAGGTCTTCTTGGTCGAGAGCTGTTCGTTATTGTCCATCTCGCCCATATCACATATCCCAAATTGTTGCCTGGTGCGGCCCCTATTGATTGTATACTGGTTGAATCCCATAAAAGTAAGAGACAAAACAGTCCAGGCCGGCTTTTTGACCCGGGCGGTTTGCTTTTTGCCGCCCCTTTGCCCATACTTGGCACGAATCTTGTTAGGTAATTCCACAGCCAGGATCGGCATGTCCAAATCCGCCAAGTTGCCGGCAGCGCGTCGCAAGGTCGCCGGCTCACGTTCTGTTGCCGCCAAGGCAGCGCCAGCCACGCGCAAATTGCCGGTGGGCGATATCGCCGTGGCGCGGCGCGTGTTGCTGACCGAGGCCAAGGGCCTGACCGTGATGGCGGCCGGGCTGAATGGCGATTTCAGCCGCGCGCTGGATGTGCTGGCCCGCGTTGGCGGCGAGGGCGGGCATGGCCGCGTCATCGTTTCCGGCATGGGCAAATCCGGCCATGTGGCGCGCAAGATCGCCGCCACCATGGCCTCCACCGGCACGCCGGCAATGTTTGTGCATCCGGGCGAGGCCAGCCATGGCGACCTGGGCATGGTGATGCCGGGCGATGCGCTGATCTGCCTGTCCAATTCCGGCGAGACCAAGGAACTGGCCGACCTGATCGCCCATGCCAAGCGTTTTGCCATTCCGCTGATCGGCATCACCGCCAAGGCGCGCTCGGCGCTGGGCCAGGCCAGCGATGTGGTGCTGGAATTGCCGCCGGTGGAAGAAGCCTGTTCCATCGGCATGGCGCCCACCACTTCCACCACCATGATGCTGGCGCTGGGCGATGCCCTGGCGGTGGCCCTGCTCGACCGCAAGGGTTTCACGCGCGAGGATTTCCACAATTTCCACCCCGGCGGCAAACTCGGCAGCCAGTTGGTGAAGGTGAAGAACCTGATGCATACCGGGCCAAGCCTGCCGCTGGTGCCGGTTGGCACCGGCATGGGCGAGGCGCTGGTGATGATGACTGGACGCAGCTTTGGCTGCATCGGCATTGTCGGCAAAAGCGGCCGCGACAAAGGCCGCCTGGTCGGCATTGTCACCGACGGCGATTTGCGGCGCCATATCGGCAACGACTTGCTGTCGCGCCAGGTGGAGCAGGTGATGACCAAGGCGCCGGCCGTGATCGGCCCCAACCTGCTGGCCGGCGAAGCGCTGCTGGAGATGAACAAGCGCCGCATCACGGCTTTTTTTGTGGTGGATGGCGGCAAGCCCATCGGCATCCTGCACATGCATGATTGCGTGCGCGCCGGATTGACCTGAGCCAGCCATGACCAGCGCCCCGCCACCGCCAGCCGATCCGCCAGGCGCTGCGCCGCAGGAAGGCATTGCTGCGCCGGAAGGCGGTGCGCCGCGCAGCAGGCTGGCGGCGGATTTTGCGCCGCGTGCGGCACAGGGCGGCGTTGGGCAATTGGGATCGCGGCGCCGCTTTGTGCGTTTCATGAAATTTGTGCTGCCGGTGGGCGCCGTGGCCCTGGTTGGCCTGATTGCGGCTTGGCCGCAATTATCCAAGCGCGACGGCCGTTTTGGTTTGACCTTCTCCAGCGTCAATACCGAGGAGATGGCGCTGGTGATGAACAACCCGCGCTATCGCGGCAGCGATAATCAGGGCCAGCCTTTTGTGATCACTGCCGACCGCGCTACCCAGGACCCGGACGATGCCAAGCAGGTGACACTGGATCGCGTGGCGGCTGATATTACGCTGAGTAGCGGCGCCTGGGTGTCGCTCAGCGCCAATAGCGGCCTGTTCAACAATGCGACGCAATTATTGACTCTGCATGGCGATATAAACGTGTATAGCGACCGTGGTTATGAATTCCATGGTATCAATGCGGAAGTGGACCTCACCACCGGGGTGATTGCCAGCGACGACAAGGTGTGGGGCCATGCCGCTTTGGGCAGTATCCGCGCCAACGGCATGCGGGTGTATGATCGCGGCAAGGCCATCGTGTTCATCAATGGCGTCAAGACCACGCTCTATCCGCGCGGCGCGGCGGGGTGAAGATCGGAATGATGATGATGCAGAGACATATCGCCCCCGCTCGGTTCACCATGGCATTCTGGCTTGCCCTGGCCGCCATGCTGTGGACCGGCACCGTGCTGGCCCAGGTCAATCTCGGCGCCCGGCGCGGCAGCAACACATCCAACCAGCCGATTGAAATTGCTGCCGATAACCTGGAAGTGTTGCAGGAACGCCAGCTTGCCATCTTTCGCGGTAATGTGGATGTGGCGCAGGGTGAGATGCGGCTCCGCGCCGATGAACTGCATGTGTTCTACCGCGATCGTAATGCCGGCCAGGCCCAGGCGGCACAGCCGCAGCGCCCGGCGGCACAGCGCCCGGCAGCGCCCGCCGTGCCATCGGCCGGCGGCCCGGATATGGGCGCGATCAGCCGTATTGAGGCCAAGGGCAAGGTGTTCATCTCCTCGGCCGATGAAAAGGCCCAGGGCGACTATGCTGATTACAATGTCGACAAGAAGGTGATTGTGCTGCAAGGCAATGTGGTGTTGACGCAGAAGGATAACGTGCTGCGTTGCGCCAAGGTGACAATGCAGCAGGATGTGGGCCGCACGGTCTGCGATCCATTGCCGGGACAACGTGTTATTGGCGTCTTCCGCCAGGGAGGCCAGTAATGTCGGTTGAGCAGCAATCGGAGCAGGCCGCTGCCGGTGGCCCGCGCCTGGTGGTGGAAAATCAGCATCCCGGCCTGGCAGCGCATCGCCTGGGCAAAAGTTTCAAAAAGCGCCCGGTATTGCGCGATGTGTCGCTGAGTGTGCAGCGCGGCGAGGCGGTTGGCCTGCTGGGGCCGAACGGCGCCGGCAAAACCACCTGCTTCTATATCATCACCGGGCTGATTTCCGCCGATCATGGCGCCATCACGCTGGATGGTGCCGAGATCACCGGCCTGCCGATGTATCGCCGCGCCCGCCTGGGCATGGGCTATCTGCCACAGGAAGCCTCGATCTTTCGCGGCCTCACGGTGGAGCAGAATATCCGCGCCGTGCTGGAACTGGTGGAAGCCGAGCATGACAAGCGCGAGGCGATGCTGGAGGATCTGCTGGCCGAATTCTCGATCAGTCATCTGCGCCGCACGCCGGCCTTGGCGCTTTCGGGCGGCGAGCGGCGGCGCTGCGAAATCGCCCGCGCCCTGGCGACACGGCCCAGCTTCATGCTGATGGACGAACCGCTGGCCGGCATCGATCCGATTGCAGTGGGCGAAATCCGCGAGCTGGTGTCGCATCTCAAACATCGCGGCATCGGTGTGCTGATCACCGATCATAACGTGCGCGAAACCCTGGATATCATCGACCGGGCCTACATCCTGCATGATGGCAAGGTGCTGATGGAGGGTTCGCCGAAGGAAATTGTTGCCGACGAGAATGTCCGCCGGGTTTATCTCGGCGAGCGTTTCTCATGGTGAGCTGACCGATGGCTATCGGTCCCAGATTGGAAATGCGCCAGGGCCAGTCCCTGGTGATGACGCCGCAATTGCAGCAGGCGATCAAACTTTTGCAATTGTCCAATCTCGAACTTACCGCCTATGTGGAGCAGGAGCTGGAGCGTAATCCGCTGCTGGAACGCCAGGATGGCGATGGCGGCCCGGATGATGGCCGCGATGCTTTCGACGTGGCCGAAACCGGCGGTGATGCCGTGCGGCTTGATCTTGAATCGGATACCTCCATCGCGCCGGCGCTGGAGGCGATGGATGTGATGCCGGAAGGCAACGACCGTGGCGCCGATGCTGCCGGCGAGGCGATGGGCGAGGGGCTGGGGCCAAACTCCGATTCCTACATCACCGGCCGCGGCGGCGATGCGCGTTTTGAGGATGGCGAAAGTTCGCTGGAACAGACGCTGTCGGAAAACCAGTCGCTGCGCAGCCATGTTGAGGATCAATGGCGGCTGATGCCGGCCAGCCCGGCCGAGCGGCTGATAGGCCAGGCGCTGATCGATTGCCTGGATGAAGCCGGCTATCTGGCCGAGCCTTTGCCGGAAATCGCCGAGCGACTGGGCGCGCCGGAAGCGGCGGTGGAAGCCGTATTGCTCAAGTTGCAGCAGATTGACCCGACCGGCTTGTTTGCCCGCAGCCTGAAAGAATGCCTGGCACTGCAATTGCGCGAGCGTGATCGCCTCGATCCGGCCATGCAATGCCTGCTCGATCATCTGGAAATGCTGGCGCGGCGCGATATTCCCGGCCTGCTCAAGCTGTGCGGTGTTGATCAGGAAGACCTGACCGACATGATCAAGGAAGTGCGCGCACTCAATCCCAAGCCGGGCCTGATGTTTGGCGGCGAGCCGGTGCAGACGCTGATCCCGGATGTGTTTGTGCGCCGCAGCCCCGATGGCGCCTGGCTGGTGGAGCTGAATAACGACACCTTGCCGCGTGTGCTGGTCAATTCACGCTATTATGCCAGCGTGGCGCGCGGCGGCGGCGCCAAGGACAAGGGCGCCGAGGCCAAGGAACGCGACAAGGCGGCCAAGACCTATCTGTCGGAATGCCTCAATTCGGCCAATTGGCTGGTCAAGTCGCTGGATCAGCGGGCGCAGACCATCCTCAAGGTGGCGAGCGAAATTGTGCGCCAGCAGGAAGCCTTCCTGCGCCTTGGTATCAACCATCTCAAGCCACTTAATCTCAAGGCGGTGGCCGAGGTGATTGAGATGCATGAAAGCACGGTCAGCCGGGTGACATCGAACAAGACCATGGCGACGCCGCGCGGTATTTTTGAGATGAAGTATTTCTTCACCGCCTCGATCAGCGCCACCGATGGTGGCGAAAGTTTCTCGGCCGAGGCGATCCGGCATCGCATCAAGGATCTGATCGATGCCGAGAGCGCGGATGATGTGCTGTCGGATGACAAGATCGTGGAAATTCTCGCCGGCAAGGGTGTGGACATTGCGCGCCGCACTGTGGCGAAATATCGAGAAGCGATGAATATTGCTTCCTCGGTGGAGCGGCGCCGGCTGAAGAAAGCCGGCTTGCTGCCTGTCGGCTAGTATTGGGGTGCGGCAATGTCTGAGATCGACAAGCTTTTTGACAATAACCGCGGCTGGGCGATCAGCAAACTGAATGCCGATCCGGGCTTTTTTGATCGCCTGTCGCATCAGCAGAATCCGGCCTATCTGTGGATCGGCTGCGCTGATAGCCGCGTGCCGGCCAATGAAATTGTCGGCCTCGATCCAGGCGAATTATTTGTGCATCGTAATGTTGCCAATCTGGTGCAGCCGGCCGACATGAACTGCCTGGCGGTTTTGCAATATGCCATCGAGTATCTCAAAGTGCGGCATATCATTGTCACCGGCCATTATGGCTGCGGCGGTGTGCGCGCTGCCCTGTATCAGGATCAGCTTGGCCTGATCGATCACTGGCTGCGTCCGATCCGCGATACGCGTGAGAAATTCGCGACTGAGCTCGACGCCATCATTGATGAATACAAACGCCTCAATGCGCTGTGCGAAATGAATGTGCGCGAGCAGGTGACGAACCTGGCCAAGACCACCATCGTGCAGAATGCCTGGGCCAAGGGGCAGTCATTGGCACTGCATGGCTGGGTCTATGGCATCTCGAACGGCCTGGTGCGTGATCTCGGTGTCACCATGACCGGGCCGGAAACATTGCCGCCGATTCACCGCACCCGCCTGCCGGAATAGGCATTGGCCCCTTGAAATGGCGCGATTGATAGCCACATCAAATACTTAGGTGTGGTTGACAGTACCCGGCCGCTTCTCTATGGTCCGCCCCCGCATGATCGGCCGTATGGCAAGGCGGGGCAATCGTGGTAAGATTGCATTGTAACTGGCCGGCGAATTGTGGATCATGCCGTAACCGAGCGAAATCGGAACGCGAGACACCATGAAAATCCTCATATCGGGTAAGCAAGTCGATCTTGGCGAAGCTCTGCGGAGCCACGTCGAGGAGAAGCTAAACGCCGCCGTGTCGAAGTACATGGAGAACGCCATCGAGGCCAATGTGGTGTTCAGCCGCGAAGGCTCCATGTTCCGCTGCAATTGCGCGGTGCATGTGGGCAGCGGCATCGACATGCAGGCCGACGCAGACGATGCGGAGATTTATGCCAGCTTCGACCAGGCGCTGGAGAAGCTGGAAAAGCAGGTGCGGCGAGATAAGCGCAAGCGCCGCAATCATCACGCCCGCAAGCCGGAAATTGACGCTGCCGATTGATCGGCGCGTCACGGCTATCGGCGGGTAAGCCGCGGAGGCAAATTTTTCATGGAAATAAGCGAGCTATTGAGCCCTGATGGCATCGTTGCCAATCTGAAGGCCAACAGCAAGAAGCAGGCTTTGCAGGAGCTGGCGGCGCGCGCTTCGCGTCTCACCGGCCTGCATGAGCGGCAAATTTTTGACACGCTGCTGGAACGTGAGCGACTCGGCACCACCGGGGTGGGCAATGGCATCGCCATTCCGCATGGCCGGCTGGCTGGCCTGCCCAAGCTGCACGGCCTGTTCGCCCGCGTTGAGCGGCCGATTGATTTCGATTCCATCGACGAGATGCCGGTGGACCTGGTGTTCCTGCTGCTGGCGCCGGAATCGGCTGGCGCGGATCATCTCAAGGCGCTGGCCCGCGTCTCGCGCCTGCTGCGCGACAAGGCGATCTGCGAAAAGCTGCGCGGCGCCGATAGCGCCGACGCCATGTATGCCCTGCTCACCGACACGCCGGCCAGCCACGCGGCTTGAGCTATAACGTAGCCGCGCGGCCTGCCGGGTGACAGCCTGTTTAATGCAGGCTGACCGGTTCCAGTTCATGCTGGCGCGCGGCGGCAAAGGCCAGGTCACGTTCCGGCGCGATGCCGATCTGCTGCCCGCTGGCTGAGAAGATGCCGTAAGCGGCAATCCCTTCCAGGGTCTGCACCGGGCGCACATAGGCCAGGACCGGCGCGCCGAGATTGGCGAAATCCTCAGGTGTCATCACAAAAGCGGTCGGCTTTTCCGCTGCCGGATTGTTGTTGCTGGGGGAGGCCATGATATTACTCCTTTACTGCTACTGTGAACTTAGCGGTCGACGCCAATCTGGCCGTCGTCGCTGCCGTCGCCGGCATTGATCTGAATCTGGCGCACCTGCGGCTGCGGCCGGGGCCGCAGCAATTCGATATGCAGCAGGCCATTGGCCAGATGCGCGCCGGTTACCTGGATGCCATCGGCCAGCACAAAGGCGCGCTGGAATTGCCGCGCCGCGATGCCGCGATGCAGGTAGAGGCGGTCCTTGTCGTCGGCCTGGCGGCCACGGATGACAAGCTGGTTATCCTCCAGCGTGATCGTCAGATCGCTCATGGCAAAGCCGGCCACCGCCAGCGTGATGCGCAGCCCGTCTTCGCCGGTTTGTTCGATGTTATACGGGGGATAGCCTTCGCCGCCGGATTTGGCGGCGCGTTCGATCATACGTTCCATATGATCGAAGCCCAGCAGAAGCGGGCTGGAAAATACTGAAACACGGGTCATGGCGCGGACTCCTTAAGCCTAAGCGAGTGCCTTGGCGGAGCCCGCAAGCGGCACTCCGTTGCAGCTTACATGGTGCCGCTGGGCTTGCGGTTCAAGCCCCATCCCGGCAGGATGGCGCATAAGCGAAAAAGCCAGGATGCAGAGGAGGATAGGGTGATGGGCGTCAATATTGTGGCCGTGATCGGCGCCGGCGCGATGGGGCGTGGCATTGCCCAGGTCGGCATCCAGGGCGGCATGCAGGTGTTGCTGTATGATGCCGCGCCGGGGGCTGCCGCCAAGGGCGCCGAGGCGATAGCGGCACAGCTTGATGCGCTGGTGGCGAAGCAGCGCCTGGGGGCTGGCGAAGCTGGCGCCGCCAAGGCGCAGTTGCGCGTTGTGGAAAGCCTGGAGGCTTTGCAAGACGCCGATCTGGTGGTGGAAGCGATCATCGAAAATCTGGAGATCAAGCAGGCGCTGTTCCAGCAGCTTGAAACCATCGTGCGGCCGGATTGCCTGCTGGCTTCCAACACCTCGTCACTGCGCATCGCCAGCATTGCGCGCGGCTGCCGTCAGCGCGAGCGCGTTGCGGGTTTGCATTTTTTCAATCCGGTGCCGCTGATGAAGCTGGTGGAGGTGATCCGCGCCCCGGCCACCTCGGATGCTGCCGTGGCGGCGCTGGTCAAGGTGGGCGAGCGCATGGGCCGCAGCCCGGTTGTGGTGCAGGACAGCCCGGGTTTCCTGGTCAATCTCGGTGGCCGCTGCTTCACCCAGGAAGGTCTGCGCATCGTTTCCGAAGGCGTTGCCACACCGGCCCAGGTGGATGCGGTGATGCGTGATTGCTGGGGCTTCCGCATGGGGCCGTTTGAATTGATGGACCTGACCGGCATCGATGTGAATTTCCCGGTCAGCCAGATCATTTCTGCCGGCTATTTCCAGGATCGCCGGCTGGCCACATCGCCGCTGCACCAGGCGATGATGGAAAGTGGCCAATGGGGCCGCAAGACGCGCCAGGGCTTCTATGCCTATGACGAAGCCGGCAAGGCCAATGTGCCATCGCCCGATGCGATGTCCGAATCAGCGCCGATCGACAAGGTGGCGCTGGCCGAGGATGACGACGCCCTGGCCGAATTGCTGCGCAAGATGGGTTTTGAAGTCTCGAATTTTGACGATGGCCAAAGTCCGATCCTGTGTGCCCTGCTGGGCGAGGATGTATCGAGCTATGCAGCACGGCGCGGCTTTGATCATCGCCGCCTGTTTGCGCTTGATCTCACCGGCCGGCTCGACAAGCGGCTGACGCTGATGCAGGCGCCCGGCGCGGTGTCGGCCTTGCGCGATGGCTTGGTGGCGCAGATCGCCAAAGCGGGCCGCAAGGTTTGTGCGATCAGCGACAGCCCGGGCTTTATCGGCCAGCGCATCGCCGCCATGGTGGCCAATCTGGGCTGCGAGATGGCGCAGATCCGTATTGCCGGCCCGGCCGATATCGACAAGGCGATGACACTGGGCCTGAATTATCCGCTCGGGCCGCTGGCGCTGGCCGATCATCTCGGCCCGGCTGTTGTGCACAGCATCCTGGGCCAGTTGCAGGCCATCACCGGCGACGACCGCTATCGCCCCAGCCTGTGGCTGCGCCGCCGCGCCCAGCTCGGGCTTTCAGCGCTGACAGAGGCTTGAAACAAATCGGCCAGCCCCGCGCAAGCAGGGCTGGCCGGGTGGCGGTTACTCTGCCGCAGCCTTGTTATCTACCGCTGGTTTCCAGCGCAAAACCGGCTTGCGTGCGGCCTGGGTTTCGTCCAGCCGGCGGCGCGGCGTGAGGCGCGGCGCACCCTGGAAATACTCGGTATTGCCGCCCGCCTTGGCGCGTTCGGCCAGGCCGCGCAGCACCAGGATGAAATGGTCCAGCGCGTCCTTGCTTTCGCTCTCGGTCGGCTCCACCAGCAGCGCGCCATGCACCACCAGGGGGAAATACACCGTCATCGGGTGATAACCCTCATCGATCAGCGCCTTGGCGAAATCCAGCGTGGTGATGCCGGTATCCTTCAGGAAGCTGTCGTCAAACAGCGCCTCATGCATGCAGGGGCCTTCGAAGGCCGGGCTCATCACATCGCCGCAGGTCGCCATCACATAATTCGCCGCCAGCACCGCATCCTCTGCCACGCGCTTGAGGCCGTCGCCGCCATGGCTCAGCATGTAGGCCAGGGCGCGGATGAACATGCCCATCTGGCCATGGAATGCCTTCATGCGGCCGAAACTGCGGCCGTTCATGTCTGTTTCCACCAGCCTGAAACCGCCCTGGGTCAGCATCACATAGGGCAGCGGCACAAAATCCTGCAACGCCGCCGACAGCACCACCGGGCCGGAACCCGGGCCGCCGCCGCCATGCGGGGTGGAGAATGTCTTGTGCAGGTTGATATGCATGGCGTCGATGCCCAGATCACCCGGCCGCACCTTGCCGACGATGGCGTTGAAATTGGCGCCGTCGCAATAGAAGAAACCGCCCACGCCATGGATCAGGTCGGCCACCTGCTTGATGTCGCGCTCAAACAGGCCGCAGGTATTCGGATTGGTCAGCATGATCGCCGCCACATCCGGGCCGAGCTTGGCCTTCAGCGCTTCCAGGTCAACGCGGCCATCGGCCGTGGCGGGGATCGGGTCCACTTCATAGCCGCACATCGCCGCCGTGGCCGGATTGGTGCCATGTGCCGATTCCGGCGCCAGGATGCGCTTGCGCGCATCGCCACGCGCAATCAGCGCGGCGCGGATCGCCATCAGGCCGCAGAGTTCGCCATGCGCGCCGGCTGCCGGGCTCATCGCCACGGCTGGCATGCCGGTCAGCACCTTGAGCCAGTCGGCCAGTTCGGCAATCAGTTGCAGCGCACCCTGCACGGTGCTGGTGGGCTGCAACGGATGCAGGTCGCCCAGGCCCTTGAAACGCGCCGCCTTCTCGTTGAGGCGCGGATTGTGTTTCATGGTGCAGGAGCCGAGCGGGAACACGCCCATATCGATGGCGTAATTCTTGCGGCTCAGGCGCACAAAATGCCGGATCACCTGCGGCTCGCTCAGGCCGGGCAGGCCGATGGCGCCTTTGCGGCGCAGGCCACCCAGGCGCGGTGTCACTTCGGGCGCTGCCGGCAGGTCAACGCCGCAGCGGCCTTCCTCGCCCTGTTCAAACAGCAGCGCTTCTTCATGATCCAGGCCACGATGACCGCCGATGGTGCCAAGCTGGCCGGTTTCAGTAACAGCATTCGGCGTGGTGGGGCGTCCCTGACGGTTCAGCATCACAGTACCTCCTCAAGCGCCGCCACCAGCGCATCCATATCCGCGTTGGTATTCATCTCGGTTGCCGCCAGCAGCAGCAGGTTTTCCGCTTCTGGCTCATCCGGCCACAGCCTGGAAGCCGGCACGCCGCCCAGGATGCCGCGGGCTGCCAGGGCTTCCACCACTTCCTTGGCTGGCTTGGGCAGCCGCAAGGTGAATTCGTTGAAGAAGGCATCATTCAGCAGCTTGGCGCCTTTCAGGCCGTCCAGTTTTTCGGCCAGTTGCACCGCCTTGCCATGGTTGATCTCGGCCAGCCGCACCAGCCCCACTTCGCCCAGCAGGCTGAGATGGATGGTGAAGGCCAGGGCGCAGAGGCCGGAATTGGTGCAGATATTGGAGGTCGCCTTCTCGCGCCGGATATGCTGTTCGCGGGCCGAAAGCGTCAGCACAAAGCCGCGCTTGCCATCCTGGTCCACGGTTTCGCCGCAGAGCCGGCCCGGCATCTGGCGCAGGAATTTCTCCTTGGCGGCAAACAGGCCGACATACGGCCCGCCAAAGCTGAGCGGCACGCCGATGCTCTGGCCTTCCGCCACCACGATATCGGCGCCCATTTCGCCCGGCGGCGTCAGCAGGCCGAGTGACACGACTTCGCTCACCGCCACCACCAGCAGCACACCCTTGGCCTGGCAGGCTTTGGAGAGGGCAGTGAGGTCACGCACATGGCCGAACAGCGATGGATTCTGCACCACCACACAGGCGGTGTCGCCATCGATCAGCGCGGTGAGGTCTTCATTGCCGTCCACATCCATAGGCGCGGCTGTGTAGGGCTGGTCGGTCTGGCGCATCAGCGTTTCAACCACATCGCGGTAATGCGGATGCAGGCCGCCCGACAGCACGGCCTTCTTGCGCTTGGTGACGCGCTGCGCCATCAGCACGGCTTCGCCGCAGGCGGTGGCGCCGTCATACAACGAGGCATTGGCCACATCCATGCCGGTGATCAGCGCCACCTGGGTCTGGAATTCAAACAGGTATTGCAGCGTGCCTTGGGCAATTTCCGGCTGGTAGGGCGTGTAGGAGGTGAGGAATTCGCTGCGCTGGATCAGATGGTCGGCCGCAGCCGGGATATGATGCCGGTAGGCGCCGGCGCCGAGGAAACACGGCGCATCGGCCGGCGAAAGGTTCTTCGCTGCCAGCGCCGCGATATGGCGCTCCACTTCCAGCTCGCCCTGATGCGGCGGCAGGTCGATCTCGGGATTAAGCGCCTCGGCCGGCACATCCTTGAACAAGGCATCAATGTCGCTGACACCGATAGCCGCCAGCATGGCGCGGCGGTCGGCCTCGGTCTGACCCAGATAACGCATGGAATAAACCTCAGAGCGTGGCGAGATAAGCGTCGTAGGCGGCCTGATCCATCAGCCCGTCCAGCTCGGCCGGGTTGGCAAGCTTCAGCCTGGCGAACCAGCCATCGGTCTGCGCCGCACGGTTGACCAGGGCCGGATCGTCGGCCAGCGCGGCATTGCCTTCCGTGACGGTGCCGGAAACCGGCGCGAAAACTTCGCTCGCCGCCTTCACCGATTCAACCACCGCCAGCTCGTCGCCGGCAGCCACGGCTTTGCCAGGTTCCGGCACTTCAACATAAACCACATCGCCAAGCTGGCTCTGGGCATAGTCGGAAATCCCGACCGTGCCGATATCGCCATCGACGCTGATCCATTCGTGGTCCTTGGTGTAGCGGATAACAGGCATGCTGGGTTCCTCAGGCTTTGGCGTAACGCTTGGTGATGAAGGGCAGGGTGACAATCTTGGCCGGCAGCGGCTTGCCGCGCACCAGCAGGGCAATGGCGGTGCCGGCCGTGGCATGGGCGGTTTCGACATAGCCCATTGCCACCGGGGCATCGACACTGGGGCCAAACCCGCCGGAGGTGACGATGCCGATCTTGCGGCCGGCGCTATCAAGAATCTCGGTGCCTTCGCGGGCCGGAGCGCGGCCTTCCGGCTGGATGCCGACACGTTTGCGCGCCACGCCCCCGGCCAGTTGCTGCTGCACGATTGCTGCGCCGGGATAGCCGCCCTCGGCGCGGCGGCGTTTGGAGATGGTCCAGGCCAGGCCGGCTTCAATCGGCGTGGTGCCGGTGTCGATGTCATGGCCATAGAGGCAGAGGCCGGCTTCCAGGCGTAAGCTGTCACGCGCGCCAAGGCCAATCGGTTTGACTTCCGGTTGCGCCAGCAGCCAGCGCGCAAAGGCTTCGGCTTCGCTGGCGGCCAGCGAGATTTCGCAGCCATCCTCGCCGGTATAGCCCGAGCGGGTGACAAAGCAGGCATGCGGGCCAAGCTGCATCTCGGCGCCCTGGCCGAATTGCAGCTCGCTCACTGCCGGGTTGAGCCGCGCCAGCACCGCCACCGCCTGCGGCCCCTGCAAGGCCAGCAGGGCGCGGTCGGCCAGGTATTCCACCTGGCAATCCGGCAGGCCGGCTTTCAGCAACGCAATATCCTGTTCCTTACAGGCCGCGTTCACGATCACGAACAGATCGTTGGCGCGTTTGTTCACCATCAGATCGTCCAGGATGCCGCCCTGATCGTTGGTGAAAACGGTGTAGCGCATGCGGCCGACTTCCAGCGCCACCAGATCGCCCGGCACCAGCCGTTCCAGCGATTTGGCCGGGTCGACTCCGGTGATGAGTACCTGACCCATATGAGAGACATCGAACAATCCTGCGGCGGTGCGGGTATGTTTATGCTCGGCCATGATGCCGGCAGGATACTGCACCGGCATCTCATAGCCGGCAAACGGCACCATCTTGCCGCCCAATTCCTTGTGCAGCGCGTTCAGCGGCGTGAATTTGAGATCTTCTGTTGGTGCGCCAGTGCTAGCCACGGTCCCTCGCGGATCAAGAGTCGACACAGCATCGGGCTTTCGCCCGTCTGCGCCCCCTCTGTCCGTGGACCTGAGAGATTCGCCGCCGCCGCCAGAGATCGGCGAGGTCGACTTACTCCGTCGGTGGGCAAGGTTTTCACCCGGCCGCTTTCCAGAGTTTCGCAAGTAACCCCACGGTCCTTTGGCCTGAGAGTTTCCGGGGCGGTTGCTCCTTCGGCGCATCGAACCCGAGCCTAAGCCCGGCTAATGCCTCTCCCGCAGGGGTGCTGCGAACGTTCCGAACATAGACGGCCCGGGGATGGTGTCAAACCCTTTCGCCCCCGCAGCATGAAAAGCCTGGGGAAAACCCCGGTTGACAGGGTTAACCGGGGCGCTACGCTGCTCGCACAAAACAAGTTGGCGGCACCGACTCGGCAACCGGGCGGTGCGGGAGGAAACAACAATGAATCCGTTTTTCATCGAACAGATGGCGATGTATTCCGCCTATCACCGCGACAGCCGCAACCGGGCGACGCATTTCATCGGCATCCCGGCGATTGTGTTCTCGCTGTTTGTGCCGCTGGCCTGGGTCGAGTTGGGCCAGGTGGCCGGCCTGCCGCTCACCCTGGCGGTGGTGGTGTGGGCGGTTACCGGGATGTTTTACCTCTGGCTGGATCGCCTGCTCGGCCTTGGCATGGTGATCCTCAGCCTGGGCCTGCTGGTTGCCGGCCATAACGTGGCGATGATGGGCAGCACCATCGGCTGGAGCGTGTTTGCCATTGCCTTTGTCGGCGGCTGGGTGTTCCAGCTTGTGGGGCATGTTTTTGAGGGCCGTCGCCCGGCTTTAGCCGATAATCTGCTGCAAGCCCTTATCGGCCCGATGTTCCTGGTGGCGGAAACCGCCTTTGCTGCCGGCCTCAAGCCTGAACTGCATCAGGCGGTGGAAGCGCGCTGGCAGCATTATTCCGTGGGTGCCGTGCAGGCGCGCACTGCTACCGCCAATTAGAGGTCAACATGAATCCGCGTTGGAAATGTCGGCCCGAAGGGTCGACCTGGGGCGATTTTGGCCCTGACGATCAACTTGGCCGGCTTAACCTGATCACTCCGGAGAAAACCCGCCAGGGTATTGCCGAGGTGCGCGAGGGTCTGCGCTTCTGCCTGTCGTTACCGCTGGAATATCCTGGCGGCAACCTGCTCAATCCGCGCCGTTATCCGCCGCAGCTCTTTGCCACTTCGCGCGGCGAGGTTGGCAATATGGTGCATCGCCTGTCAGCCTATGACGTGCGCCATAATGATGTGATCTGCGACGATCTGGCGTTGATCTATCTGCAATATTCCACGCAATGGGACAGCTTCGCCCATGCCGGGCAGATGTTTGATGCCGATGGCGATGGTGTGCCGGAACCGTGTTTCTACAATGGTTATCGCGGCGGCGCCGAGGTGCCGGAAGCGCTTGATCTGGGTGCTGCTGAACCGCGTGCGCTGCGTTTCGCCCAGCCCGGCGCCAAGGCTCTGGGGATCGAAACTTTTGCCCGCCATGGCATCCAGGGCCGCGCCGTGCTGGTCAATCTATTCGATGATGTGGGCGAAAAGCGCGACTGGGTGGGTTATGACCGGCTGATGCGGCTGATGCAGGCCCAGGGCGCCGAGATCGAGCCGGGCGACATGCTGTGTTTCTACACCGGCTTTGGCGACACGATCCTGAGCATGAACCGGCAGCCGGATCGCCAGCGGCTGGAAAATTCCAATGCCGTGATTGATGGCCGCGATGCCAAACTGTTGAACTGGATCAGCGATAGCGGCGTGGCGGCGCTGATTGCCGATAATTACGCCGTGGAAGGATTACCGGCGCGCGATGGTGGGTCCGACCAGCATGCCGCCTTGCCGCTGCATGAACATTGCCTGTTCAAGCTTGGCGTGCCGCTGGGCGAAATCTGGTATCTCTCCGAACTGGCGGCCTGGCTGAAAGCCAATCGCCGCAGCCGTTTTCTGCTCACTGCGCCGCCGTTGCGACTTACCGGTGCAGTGGGGTCGCCGGTCACACCGATAGCAACCGTGTGAGCAGAATATCACGCGATATTGTTCGTATTCTAACATTCAATCGCTAGGGGATTTTGCGCCCGCTCACTAGCATTTGCCATAGCGGCAGATGAGGGAGACGCGCATGGCCTGGTTCCGCAATCTCAGCCTTTTGAGCAAATTGCTCAGTGTGGTGGCGATATTGATCGGCACTGCCGCCTTCATGGGTTTTGAAGGTGTTCAAGGCCTGCGCATGATGGAGCAATCCGTGATGCGGATCGATGCCGCCTCGATGCGGCTGGAACATGCCGGGCGTGGCACCGCCAATCTGGTGCAATTCGTGCGTATGGCCGAAGCCATGACCCGGCCTTTGGAGCCGGCTTTGCGCGAGCGCGTGGCAGCGGTGGCGGCCGACGAAATGAAACGTTTCCAGAGCCGCATGGAGCGATTGCAGCCGCTGCTGGATACCGACGAGGATTTTCTCGATTTCCAGGCCATGCAGGCGGCCATCAATGCCTATAACTCGGCCTATCGCCAGGCCCAGGCCGATGCGATGAAAGGCGATTACGCCGCAGCGGAAAAAGCCATCGTGGCGATTGCCGGTGAATTCAATACGGCGCGGCAGAAACTGCGCAATATCGAGGACCGCTATACAAAACAGCTGGATCAGGAGCAGAAAGGGGCCATTGCAGCGGCACGCGAAACCAGCCAGCAACTGATCCTGATTGCAGTTTTTGGCTGTCTTGCCGGCCTGGCGCTGGCACTGGCCATTCTTCTTCTGGGGGTGACGCGGCCCTTGCTGCGCATGATCGAGGCGATGCAGCATCTGGCTGCTGGCCGGCTGGATGCCACGGTGCCGGAATTGCGCCAGACCGACGAGATCGGCCGTATCGGCTCGGCCTTGGCGGTGTTCAAGCGCAACGCAGTGGAGAAGCAGCGTGTTGAGGCTGAGATCGAAGCGCAGCGGCAAGTGGCAGAGCAGCAGCGGGCAGCGCGTGAGGCGCGCGAGCGCCAGGCCGCCGCCGAAGTGGCCGAGCTATGCCGCCGCATCACGGCCGGCGATCTTTCAACACGGCTCGATGAAAGCGACAAGGAGGGATTCCTGCTGGTGCTGAGCCAGGAACTGAACCGCCTGTCCGGCACACTTGGCACCGTCACCGGTGGCTTGGCCAGCGTGATGCAGGTGATGGCGCAGGGCGATCTGACACGCCAGGTGGAGGGCGATTATCAGGGCGTATTTGCCACGTTGAAACAAAGCGCCAATAGCATGGCGGCGCGGTTACGCGATTTTGCCGGCCGGCTGCTCACCACGGCGGAGGCTGTGCATGGCGCTTCGGCGGAAATTTCCACCGGCAGCCAGGATCTGGCCGGCCGCACCGAAAGCCAGGCTGCCAGTATCGAAGAGACTGCCGCTTCGATGCACGAGATTACCGCCACAGTGCGGCAGAATGCCGATAATGCGCAGATGGCGAGCCAGCTTTCGCAGGCAGCCAGCGATACGGCCCAGGCCGGCGGCCGCATCACCGCTGATGCAGTGCAGGCCGTGACGCGGATTGAGGAAAGTGCGCGGCGGATTTCCGATATTGTGGCGCTGATTGATGAGATTGCCTTCCAGACGAATCTCTTGGCCCTGAATGCCAGCGTGGAAGCGGCCCGCGCAGGCGAAGCTGGCAAGGGCTTTGCGGTTGTGGCGCAGGAAGTGCGCGCCCTGGCGCAGCGCAGCGCCAATGCGTCCAAGGATATCAAGGCGCTGATTTCCGAATCGAACAGTCAGGTCAAGGCCGGCGCCGGGCTGGTCAACCGCGCTGGCCAATCGCTGGTGGAGATTGTCGCGGCGATAAAGAAAGTGTCGGATATCGTGGCTGAGATTGCCGCAGCCAGCCGCGAGCAGACCACCGGTCTGGATCAGATCAACACCGCCGTAGCCAGTATGGATGAGATGACCCAGCGCAATGCGGCGCTGGTGGAGGAAACCACGGCCGCGGCGCAATCACTTGCCACCCAGGCCGGCGAATTGGCCAATCTGGTCCGCTTCTTCAAAACCTGAACCACATCCCGTATCCTTTCGTCTGTAAACAACGAAAGGACAAGGGATGAACGGGGCGGAAAGTCTGGTGCGGACACTGGTGGCGAGCGATGTGGATATCTGCTTCGCCAATCCCGGCACGTCGGAAATGCATTTTGTCGCCGCGCTGGATCATGTGCCGGGCATCCGCTGTGTGCTTGGCCTAGCCGAAGGCGTGGTCACCGGCGCCGCCGATGGTTATGCCCGCATTGCCGGCAAGCCTGCCGCCACGCTGTTGCATCTTGGCCCCGGCCTGGCCAATGGCCTGTCCAATATCCACAATGCGCGCAAGGCCAATTCGCCGATGGTCAATGTGATCGGTGAACATGCCACTTATCATCTGCAATATGACGCACCGCTGACCGCCGATATCGAAGGTCTGGCGCGGCCGCTATCGCATTGGATCGGCTATGCCCGTTCGGCCGGCGACGTGGCGCGGCTCGGCGCCGAAGCGGTGGCGGCGGCGCGCAGCAATGCCGGCCAGATTGCCGCGCTGATCCTGCCGGCTGATACTGCCTGGGATGCCGCGCCGGCCGGTGCTGCGGCCAGAATCGAACCGCCCGCGCGGCCCAAGGTGGATGAAGCAGCGATCCGTGCCGGTGCGGCGGCGCTTAAGCGTGGCGGTGCCAATGCCATGCTGCTGCTCGGCGGCGCGGCGCTGTATGGCCGTGCGCTGCGCCTTGCGGGTCGTATCCAGGCTGCCACCGGCTGCCGGCTTTCCGGCCAGGGCGCCAATGCGCGGATTGAGCGCGGGCCAGACCTGCCGGATGTGGGCCGCATTCCGTTTGTGGTCGATCAGGCGGTGGCCTATCTCAAGCCGGTGGCTGAACTGGTGTTGCTCGGCGCGCGCAATCCGGTGGCCTTCTTTGCCTATCCGGGCAAGCCCAGCCTGCTGGCGGCGGCCGATTGCACCCTTACTGAAGTGGCGGTCATCGAGGCCGATCTGGAGGATGCGCTGGAGCGCCTGGCCGATGCCCTGGCGGCGCCCAAGGACTTCACATTGCCGCCCAAGCCTGCCCTGCCGGCGATGCCAAGCGGCGGCGTGACACTGGATGGCATTGCCGCCGTGGTTGCGCGGCTGCTGCCGGACAACGCCATCCTGGCCGATGAATCGGTCACCTCCGGGCGTGGCATTTTCGGCGCCCTGGCTGGCGGTGTGCGGCATGACTGGCTGCAAAATATGGGCGGTTCCATCGGCTATTCGATGCCGGTGGCGGTGGGCGCCGCGCTGGCGGCGCCGGATCGCAAGGTGGTGTCGCTGACCGGCGATGGCAGCGCGTTTTACACCTTGCAGGCGCTGTGGAGCATGGCGCGGGAAAATCTCAACATCACCGCCGTGGTGTTTGCCAACCGGCGCTACGCCATCCTGCGCAATGAATTATCGAATGTCGGCGCCGCCAATCCGGGGCCGCGCGCCATCGATATGCTGACACTGGATCGGCCCAACCCGGATTGGGTCAAGCTGGCGGAAGGCCATGGTGTGGCGGCAGAGCGGGCGGTGGACCTGGATGGTTTTGCCGCCGCGCTTGGCCGCGCTCTTGCCGAGCGCGGCCCCAGGCTGATCGAGCTGGTTTTCTAGGCGACTTTGAGTGCCTGCAACACCGGCAGGCGGCGCAGGAACAGCTTGGCATCTTCCAGCAATTGGGCGACGTTTTCATTTTCGCCCTGCAAGGTCTTGCCATCCTTCACCACGCGCTGGCCGATGGCGGTCATCATGCCCCAGGCGGCCTTGGCCAGCGAGGTGGCATCCGGGGTTTTATTGCCCTTGGCTTCGTTGATGGCGGCCACAAACATCTGTTGCAGGCGCGGCATGCTGACCCCCGCGCCGATCACCGGCGAGGCCAGGCAGAGCACTTCGCTATGCTCCTTCGCCCGGGCCAGCAAGGCGGCATTGAAGCGCGCCGCTGCCGGTGTCATAGCGGCTTCCTCCTCGGCGCTGACTGCCGCAGAGGCATGGCCGGCGCCGATCAGCACGGTGACGGCCTGGATGATCTGCATTGGATTGACATTCTTGGCCGCCAGCACCGGCACCAGTTCGGCCAGCGTTTTGGCGCGGTAGTTTTCCGCTGCCAAAGCCTCGATCATCGGCGTGTAGACGCCTGGGCTGAGATTGACCTCGCCCACCGGCGCGGTCAGTTTCAGCGGGATGTCGTCGGCCGGGCTGATCAGGGCGATGCGGCTCTGCATCAGCAGGTTGGTGCGTTCCGGGGCGCTCATGGTGCGCGGGCCGCGCACAAAGATGTCGCGCCGGAACATCTGGTTCACCACATAGTCGCGGGTGCTTTCGCGCAGCAGCGGATGGGTGATGCCGGCCAGCATGTTGCGCGCCGCATCGCTCATATTGATATTGTCGATATGGTCGAGCAGGTTGGCCGAGGCTGCCAGGCTGAGTTTGGCGGCTTCCAGCTGCTGCGCAGCTTCGGCGAAATACATCGGCCGCCAATCGGCGTTGAAATACTCATGCGCCAGATAATTGACCGGCTTGTCCTTGAGGCCCTTGAGCCGCTCGCGGGCGCCGGAAACCTGCCGGAAATAGCCGGCGCCGGCGGTATCCACCGCCTCGCCGAAAGCAATCGCATTCTGGATGCGCTTCTGGATGCCCTGGTCGCCGCTGCCGGCCATATCCTCGTGCATCTTCATCAATTCGCGGATCGGCATCATTGCCGACCAGCCCGGCAGGGTGTTGTACGACATATACACAACACCGCCGACTGCCAGATGTTTGCGCATGATCTCGACAATGGCGGCGCGGTTGGTATCTGACACCCAGCTCCAGATGCCATGCAGCACAATAACGTCGAATTTCGGCAGGTCGTTGCGCTCGGCCAGTTCGGCAAAGCCGGCATCCAGCAGGGTGGCGCCGTTGCCGCCGGCCAGGGCCAGTGCCTGGGCGCCGGCAGCCTGACTCGGATTGAAATCTGTGCCCCAGAAATTGCCCTGGTTGGTGGCGGCATGCATGTTCACCGACACACCCTGGCCAAAGCCCAGTTCCAGGTAGTTCACCGGGCCGGGTGCTGGCGGCGCGATTCCACGCAGCAGCAGGGCGAGTCGCAGATGCGCCGGGGCCAATTCACGATAATAGCCATAGGTATAGTCGATTTCCGCTACATATCCGGCGGTCCAGTTCGGCTGCACGGGTCTCTCCTGGTAAAAATGTTTCGGTGCCATTAATAGCAGAAAAGCTCTCTGAATTCTTAATTACCGGGTATTTTCTGGTTATCCTGGCCCTGGGAAAAGCGGCTTTTTCGCCAATGGTAGGGGCGGTAACAGGGCCGTTGACAGGGGCAAGGTGGCTTTGTATGGTCCGCCCGCTTTTCCGCGCCGGGGCGGTTCGCCGCGTCGGCTTTTTCATTGCCCGCTCTGGGTTTCGGTGCATCGGCACTGGCGCCTGGGGATAGAGATCAAGGTTCGTGTCATGAAGGTCATCAATTCGCTCAAGTCGGCCAAGACCCGCCATCGCGATTGCCGCGTGGTGCGCCGCAAGGGCCGCGTCTATGTGATCAACAAGACCAATCCGCGCTTCAAGGCCCGCCAGGGCTAAAAGCCAGCTGGGTTAATAACCGGCTGGGCTAATAGCCGGGCGCCCGACTTCGGTCGGGCTGGTGCTGCCATTAACGGCCTGGGCGACTCCGTCGCCCGGGCCGTTTGGCGTTTCTGGCGGCTTGACGAACCGGTGTTATGCCGGTTATTTGTCAGCTTGTCTGACAAATATGAGGCGAGATGCTGGCCGCTGGTCGGGAAGAGCAAGCCGCTGAAAACCTGCCGCGCCCGCTCGGGCTGGCTGGCGAATTGGCGCGCCGGCTGCAAGCCACGATCAGGGATGGCGCGCTGGCGCCCGGCGACAAGCTGCCGACCGAGAAGCAACTGGCCGAACAATATGGCGTCAGCCGCGCCGTGGTGCGCGAAGCTATCGCCCGGCTGAAATCCGAAGGCTATGTCGCCAGCCGCCAGGGGGCAGGGGCCTTTGTGGTGGCCCGCCCGGGCCAGACCAGTTTCCGCATGACACCCGGCGACCTGCGCCATGCCTTTGAATTGCGCGGCGCCATCGAAGTGGCAGCGGCCGAACTGGCGGCACGGCGTTGCCAGCCGCAGGATTTGGTGGCGATCCGCGCTGCCTTTGCCGCCATGCAGGCAGCCCTGGCCGCGCCGGGCGCCGAGGCGGCGCAAAGCGGCGTGGTGTCCGACGATGCCTTTCATGCCGCCATTGCTGCCGCCACGCATAACCCGCTGATCCAGCGTTTCCTGGATTTCCTGGCGCACCAGTTTTCCGAAACCCGGCAACTGACCTGGGCCGGCCTGCCGCTCAAGCCCGGCAATGCCGCCGCCGCCCAGGCCGAACATGCCGCCCTGCTGGCGGCGCTGGAAGCCGCCGACCCAATTGCCGCCGCTGCCGCCGCCCGCGCCCATGTGGCCGGTGCAGCGGCGCGGTTCGGCCTGCTGCAAGAGGATACCGTGCCATGCTGATGCCCGCTCCAGATCCCGCCATCCTGGCGCAGCGCGCCGAGTTGATCGCCGATCTGCGTCGCATCGTGCCGGGCGAGGGCGTGATCGCCGATGAACGCAGCCTGCGTGCCTATGAATGCGATGGCCTGACCGCTTATCGCCAATTGCCGATGGTGGCGGTGCTGCCCAGCAATGTCGAGCAGGTCGCCGCCGTGTTGAAATTGTGCCACGAGCGTGGCGTGAATGTTGTGCCGCGTGGCGCCGGCACCTCGCTTTCCGGCGGCGCCCTGCCGCTGGCCGATGGCGTGCTGCTGGGCATGGGCAAGTTTAACAAGGTGTTGGAAATCGATTGGGACAATCGCTGCGCCGTGGTGCAGCCCGGTGTCACCAATCTGGGCATCACCCGCGCGGTGGAGCATCGCGGTTTCTATTACGCGCCGGATCCTTCCAGCCAGATTGCCTGCACCATTGGCGGCAATGTGGCGGAGAATTCCGGCGGTGTGCATAGCCTGAAATACGGCCTCACCACCAATAATATCCTGGGTGTGCAACTGGCGCTGATCACCGGCGAGGTGATCCGGCTCGGCGGCAAACATCTGGAAGCTGAGGGCTATGATCTGCTCGGTGTGGTCTGCGGTTCGGAAGGCCTGCTGGGTGTGGTGACGGAAGTGACCGTGCGTATCCTGCCCAAACCAACCAGCCAGCGTGCCGTGCTGGCCGGCTTTGCCACTTCGGAAGCGGCGGGCGATTGCGTGGCCAAGGTGATTGCGACCGGTATCATCCCGGGCGGCATGGAGATGATGGACCGGCCGGCAATCCACGCCGCCGAGGATTTTGTTCAGGCCGGCTATCCGCGCGATGTGGAAGCCTTGCTGATTATCGAACTGGATGGCCCGCCGGCCGAGGTGGATGATCTGCTTGGCCGGGTCGGCACCATCGCGCGCGATTGCGGCGCGGTGTCGCTGCGGGTTTCCGAAAGCGAGGAGGAGCGGCTGCGCTTCTGGGCCGGGCGCAAGGCGGCGTTTCCGGCTGTGGGCCGCATCTCGCCGGATTATCTCTGCATGGATGGCACCATCCCGCGCAAGAAGCTGCCTGAAGTGCTGACCCGCATGGGCCAGCTTTCGGAGAAACATGGCCTGCGTGTCGCCAATGTGTTTCATGCCGGCGATGGCAATCTGCATCCACTGATTTTGTATGATGCCAATAATCCCGGCGAATTACAGAAGGCGGAAGAATTCGGCGCCGATATCCTGCGGCTTTGTGTCGAAGTGGGCGGCGTGCTGACCGGCGAACATGGTGTGGGCGTGGAAAAGCGCGACCTGATGCCGGCGATGTTCAACGAAGCCGATCTGGCACAGCAGGAGCGGGTCAAATGCGCCTTCGATCCGGATCACCGGCTTAATCCCGGCAAGGTTTTCCCCACCCTGCATCGCTGCGCCGATCTGGGCGCCATGCATGTCAGCCGGGGCAAGCTGGCCTTCCCCGATATTCCACGGTTCTGATCATGAGCGATATTTTCCTGCCCCAAACCGCCGAGGATGTGCGCCAGGCCATTGCCTGGGCCGCCGCCGAAAACCAGCCGCTGGCCGTGCAGGGCAATGGCAGCAAGGCGCGGCTCGGCCGCCCGGTGCAGGCCGCACATCTGCTTGATCTCAGCCGCCTCAGCGGTGTGCTGGAATATGAGCCGGCCGAACTGGTGCTGACTGCGCGGCCGGCCACGCTGATTGCGGATATCGAAACCCTGCTTGGCGAGCAGCGTCAGATCCTGGCATTTGAGCCGCCGGATTTTGGCCCGCTCTGGGGCATGCCGCCGGGGCGCGGCACGCTGGGCGGCGCCATCGGTGCCAATCTGGCCGGGCCGCGCCGTTTCAAAATCGGCGCCATGCGCGATCATCTGCTGGGGTTCCAGGCTGTCACCGGGCGCGGCGAATTGGTCAAGAACGGCGCCAAGGTGGTGAAGAATGTCACCGGCTACGATCTGTCCAAGCTGCTCTGCGGCGCTTTCGGCACCCTGGCCGCCATCGTCGAAGCCAATGTGAAAGTGCTGCCGGCGCCAGAAAAAACCCGCACCATCCTGGTTTATGGCCTGAGTGATGCCGCGGCGGTCCAGGCTTTGGCCGAAGCGGCGCAATCGCCGCATGAAGTTTCCGGCCTGGCACATCTGCCGGCCGATATGGCGGCACGTTCCGGAGTGGGCCGCATCGCGGCGGCGGGCCAGGCGGTCACGCTGGTGCGGGTGGAAGGCACCGATGTGTCGGTGCTGGCGCGCTGCGCCGCGTTACATGATCTGCTGGGCCGGCATGGCGCGCTGGATGAATTGCATTCGCTCAATTCGGCCTGGGCCTGGCGTGAAATCCGCGATGCCAGCCTGCTGGCTTTGCCGCTGGAGCGCGTGTTGTGGCGTATCTCGGTGGCGCCGATGCAAGGCCCGGCTTTGGTGGCCAGCCTGCGCCACAGCCTGCCCGGCCTGGCGGCGTTTTATGACTGGGCCGGCGGCCTGATCTGGCTGGCGCTGCCGCCCAGCGAAGATGCTGGCGCCGGCTTGGTGCGCCAGGCGGTGGCAGCCAGCGGCGGCGGCCATGCCACCTTGTTCCGTGCCGAGGATGCCCTGCGCGCCGCCCTGCCGGTATTTCAGCCGCAGGAAGCGGCGCTGGCCGCGCTCAGCCTGCGGGTGAAACAGAGTTTCGATCCTAAACACATCCTCAATCCGGGCCGCATGGAGGCGGGTGTCTGATGCAAACCAGCTTCACCCTGGCGCAGCTTGCCGATCCGGATATTGCCGAAGCCAACACCATCCTGCGCAAATGTGTGCATTGCGGCTTCTGCACCGCCACTTGCCCCACCTATGCCCTGCTGGGCGACGAGCGCGACAGCCCGCGCGGCCGCATCTATCTGATCAAGCAGATGCTGGAAGGCGGCGAGGCGGCGACGGAAGAAACCGTGCGCCATGTGGATCGCTGCCTGTCCTGCCTGTCCTGCATGACCACCTGCCCGAGCAGCGTGCATTACATGCATCTGGTGGATCATGCCCGCGCCCATATCGAACAGACCTATCAGCGCTCGCTGGGTGATAGGCTGTTGCGCAGCCTGCTGGCCTGGCTGTTGCCCTATCCCGGCCGCTTCCGCTGGGCCTTGCGCGGCGCCATGCTGGCGCGGCCCTTTGCCGGGCTGCTGCCGGCCAAGCTGCGCGGCATGGTGCAGATGGCGCCGAAGCGGCTGCCGGCCGCGTCAAGCGTGGATTTGCCGCAGGTGTTCAAGGCTGAAGGCGCGCGCAAGAAGCGCGTGGCCCTGCTCACCGGCTGCGCCCAGCAGGTGCTTGATCCGGCAATCAACGAGGCCACCATTCGGCTGTTGACCCGGCTGGGCTGCGATGTGGTGGTGGCCCCGGGCAGCGGCTGCTGCGGTGCGCTGGAGCATCATATGGGCCGCGAGGCCGCCGCCCATGCCAAGGCGCAGGCCAATATCGCCGCCTGGATCAACGAGGCCGATGGCGAGGGGCTGGATGCCATTGTGGTCAATGCCTCGGGCTGCGGTACCAATCTGAAGGATTATGGCTTCATGCTGCGCAACGATGCCGCCTGGGCCGAGCGCGCGGCGCGGGTTTCGGCATTGGCCAGGGATATCAGCGAAGTGCTGCTGGATCTGGAGATCAAGCCCGATGGCAGCGCCCCGGCATTGAAGCTGGCCTATCACAGCGCCTGTTCCTTGCAGCATGGCCAGAAGATCACCCAGGCGCCGAAGCAGTTGCTGCAACGCGCCGGCTTCACGGTGAGCGATGTGCCGGAAGGCCATCTCTGTTGCGGCTCTGCCGGCACCTACAATCTGCTGCAACCCGAATTGGCAACCCAGTTGCGCGATCGCAAGGCGGCAAATATCCGCTCCGTGGGCGCCGATGCCGTGGCGGCGGGCAATATCGGCTGCCTGGTGCAGATTGCGGGGGGGCTGGAAGCCGGCGGGAAGGCCTTGCCGGTGCTGCATACCGTGCAATGGCTGGATTGGGCCACCGGCGGGCCAAAGCCCGCCGGATTTTAGAGTGGCGGGCCAAAGCCCGCCGGACTGTAACGGCCTTATTTCTTGGTTTCAGCATAGGCCCGGCATTGCTGCTCGGCCTGCATGCGCTGATGCGAGGTCATGGTCTGGCCCACTTTGAGGCCGCGCATGATGTCGCTCATGCATTCCTGCACCAGTTCGGCATGGGATTTTTTCTCGGCCGGCTTGCCGGCCTGGGCCAGAAGGGGCGCCGGCAGCAGGGGCAGCAGCAGGGTCAGGGTGAAAAATAGTCGGCGCATGGTTTTATCCTGGGGATTGGGCTCTTTTGGGCCGGATTATAGCCGGTCATTACCAGAGGATGAAGTTACCATACGGATATGATCAATTAATCCGGCACTGGCCTGATGGCAGAGCTGTAACACCAGATCGAATCCATCCTGCTTGCCGTAATACGGGTCTGGCATCTCGCGCAGCGGTTGATCGGGGGCAAATTCCAGGTAAAGCCGCAGCTTATCCCGCAATCCCGGCGGGCACAGCCGCTGCATCGCGTGCAGGTGGCCGTGGTCCATCGCCAGCAGCAGGTCAAAGCGCTGGAAATCGGCGGCAACAAGCTGGCGGGCGCGCAGGTTGCCGATCTCGATGCCGCCGGCCCGGGCGGTGCGGATGCTGCGCGGATCGGGCGGGTCGCCGATATGGTAGTCATGCGTGCCGGCGGAATCGACCTGCACGCTGGTGTGCAAAGCCTGCTGGTGCAGATGATGCCGCAGCACCGCTTCGGCGGTGGGTGAGCGGCAGATATTCCCGGTGCAGATCATCAATATGTGCATGAGACCATTTTGCCGTCGCCCGAGGCTACCGCAAGCCTCCCTTGCGGCGGTAAAATGCCGCCATGCGAGACGAGACTGCCCTGCTTTTTGCCAATGAGGCTTTTTATACCGCCTTCACCGACCGTGATATGGCGGCGATGGCCGATTTATGGGCCAAGGACCAGCCGATTGGCTGCATTCATCCCGGCTGGCCGCCGCTTTTTGGCCGCGAGGCGGTGCTGGATAGCTGGGAGCGTATCCTGGCCAATCCGGCGGCGCCCGAGGTGGAAACCGCCGGTGCCGAAGCCGTGTGCTGGGGCGATGTGGGCATTGTGGTGTGTTACGAGAAGGTGGACGACACCTATCTGGTGGCCACCAATACCTTTGTGCGCGAAGGCAAAACCTGGAAACTGGCTTATCATCAGGCCGGCCCGGTGACCACGCCGCCGCCCGGCGCTGCCAGCAATGACGACGATGGCGACGAGGATGAGGAGGACGAGGAAGTCCTGCTCGCCGAGGCCGGCGATGATGATGATTTGGAAGACGACGATGATGACGACGATGATGACGGCGACGACCAGCCGCCGTCGCGTTCGATTCATTAGTCTTTAGGTCTGACCAGCCATTCCAGCCTAGTTGCCGCGCCGGGTTCGCGGCCCAGCCGCGTCAGCAGATAGGCCAGCGGGCCTTTGAGCTGCTGATCCAGCCGCCAGGGTGGATTGAGCAGTAGCAGGCCGGAGCCATTGAGCCGGTCGGGCGCCGTGGCAGCGCGGATGAGCAATTCCACCCGCAGGCTGGGCGGCAGCCCGTCACGCGCCAGCGCCTTGGCCCAGGCATCAACACTGCCCGCATCCTTGATCGGATACCACAGCGCGATCTGGCCCACCGGCCAGCGCCGATGCGCTGCCAGTAGGGCGCGGCCGATCCGCTCAAATTCATCACGCTGCTCATAGGCCGGATCAATCAGCGCCAGGCCACGCCGGGGCGTCGGCGGCAGCAGGCCGCGTAGGGCCTCGTAGGCATCGCGCCGGTGAATGCCGATGCGGGCATCACCGCCGATATTGATGCGCAGTGTTTCGTTATCTTCCGGGTGCAGTTCCACCAGCGCCAGGCGGTCGGCTTCGCGCAATGCCTGCTGCATCAGCCAGGGCGAGCCGGGATAATGCCGCAGCCCGGCGCCGCCGAGTTCGAGGGCCGGATTAAGCTGCTTCAGCGCCGCCCAGTAAAGCGGCAGGGCAGTTGCTGCCTGCGGATCGGCCAGCACGGCGCCGATGCCGAGCCGGTATTCACCGCCGCGCTGAGTGGCATCGGCTGCCAGATCGTAAAGCCCGATACCGGCATGGCTGTCGAGCAGATGAAACGGTGCCGGCTTGGCGCGCAGGGCTTCCAGCAGGTGCAGCAGCACCACATGTTTCAGTACATCGCCATGGTTGCCGACATGATAGGCGTGACGGTAATTCATGCCGGGGGTTTTACCCGGCGGGCGACAATTTCGCCAGTTGCGCCTCGATGGCTTTCAGCACCTTGGCTTCAGTGGGCTTGGTCATGGTGGAGAACCAGTCCACCGCCCGGCCTTCGCCATCAATCAGGTATTTGTGGAAATTCCAGCGCGGCCGGGCCACCTCGCCAAGCTCGGCATGCAGCCATTTATACAGTGGGTGCGCCTTGTCGCCCACCACCACCTGCTTGTCGGCCAACGGGAAATCCACGTCGAAATTCACTTCGCAGAATTCCTTGATCTGGCTGGCGGTGCCCGGTTCCTGGCCGCCAAAATCATCCGATGGCACTCCCAGCACCACCAGGCCGCGCTCGCGATACTGGCGCCACACGGCTTGCAGGTCAGTGTATTGCGGGGTGAAGCCGCATTGCGAGGCGGTATTCACCAGCAGCACCACCTTGCCCTTGAATTGCTTCAGCGGCAGCTTTGTGCCGTCGATGGCGGGCAGTTCAAAATCATGCATCGTCATGCCGGTTTTTGCCTTGGCTGGAAAGGGCAGGGAGGCCAGGGTGAGCAGCCCGAGGCCGGCTTGCAGCAGGTGGCGGCGCAGGAAGGCCATGACTTTGTCCATTGTCTGAATTCTTAAGCCGGTGTTAACGCCGGCGCCATAGGGTTGAGCATTGCTAACTATAGCGCCGAAAGTCGCCACGGCCAGGGTTGATGCTGCCATGCCGAGCATTCCGGGTTTTCTGAGTTTCATCGCCTGTGGCCTGTTTGGCCTGATCGGCGCGGTTGGGCTATCGCGGCTGGCGCCGGAATGGCTGCCGGCACCGTTTGTTCTGCTGGTGGTGGCAATCACCGGCCTGCTTTGGGCGTTGCGCGAGCGCTATGAGCGCTTCCGGGTGCAGAATCTGCTGCTGGACGAGATCGAGCGCATGGCCAGCCGGGTGCCGATCAGCACCACCACAATAGAGGCGCCGCCGCAACCGCAATCGCAGCAGCGCGCCGAGCCGCGTCTGACCTTGCCGCCGCAGGTGCAAAGGCCGGCCGAGACAGCAGCCCAGGAACCAGCCCAGGATAACGAAACCGCCGACGATGCGGCGCTTTTTGCCGCCGTTTGCGATGCGCTGAACCATAACCGGGTGGAACTGCATGTGCAGCCGGTGGTGCGGCTGCCGATGCGCAAGCTGCGCTATGTGGAACTTTTTGCCCGCGCCCGCGATGCCGAGGGCCGCGAATTGTCGCCCGGCGCGCATCTGCCGGCTTTGGCCGCTGCCGGGCTGGCGGCCGAATTTGATGCCCTGATGCTGTTGCGCGGTGTGCAACTGGTGCGCAAGCTGGAAGCCCGCGCCCGCCATGTCGGGTTTTTCTGCAATATCTCCACTGCGGCTTTGGCCGATGCAAAAGCGTTTGAGGCTTTGCATGATTTTCTGCGCCGCGAGCGGGAACGCGCCGGCACGCTGATCCTGGAATTTTCGCATCGTGGCCTGCTCAAGCTGGATGGTGCCGGCTGGCATCGGCTGCAAAAGCTTGGCGCCCTGGGCTTTGCGCTGTCGGTGGATAGTGTGGACAGCCTTGATCTGGATATCGCCGGCCTGGCGCGGCGCGGCGTGCGCTTTGTGAAGCTGGATGCGCGCCTGCTGCTTGATCCGGTGGCAGTGCGGCGCGCGCCGGTGGCGCTGGAGGATTTGCTGGCTTTGTGCCATCGGCATGAGATCGAGCCGGTGGCGGCCAAGGTGGAAACCGAGCAGGATCTGCTGCAACTGGCCGATCTGGGCTTTGAACTGGGCCAGGGCCACCTGTTCGGAAGTCCCAAGCTGGCCAAGGCCGCTTAACTGCCCAGCAGCAAATCCGCCAATTCGCAAAAGCCGGCGCCGCCTTCCGATGGCGTGATGAATTTCGGCGGCGCGGCGATCCGCTCCAGAAATGGCCGCACATTGGCCACGCCCACCGAATACTGGAAATAGCCGAACATCGGCGCGTCATTCGGGCTGTCGCCGCTGAACACCACTTGCTCGCGCACCGCATCCAGATCGGCGCCGAAACATTCGGCGAAGAAGGCGCGGGTCATGCTCAGCTTGTCCCAGGCGCCGAACCAGCCATTGACATGAATTGAGCTGACCTTGGCAGTGGCGCCCGCCGCCTCGAACAAAGCCACGATGCGGTCGATCGCCTCGGCCGGCAGTGGCGGCACGTCCTCGCAGAAATCCACCGCCAGGTCGCATTCGCGATATTGCTGATCGGAAGCCAGCGCGCAGCCTGGCACATCACGCAGGATGGTTTCGGCCAGGGCCGCAAGCTTGCTGCGCGCCGCCTGGCGCATGGCATCATCCTGCCAGAAACGGCGCTGCATCTTCCGCGCCGCGCGGTCATAGCGCATGTAAAGCGCGCCATTTTCGCCGACAATGCCGGAGCAGGGCCAGAAGCGCGCGATCATGTCGCACCAGCCGGCCGGCCGGCCGGTGATCGGCACCACGCGGATGCCGGCGGCTTCCAGCCGCTCCAGCGCGGCATAGGCGCGGGCTTCCAGTCGGCCATGGCTGGTGAGCGTGTCGTCAATGTCGGTCAGCAGGTAACGGATCTGGCTGGCCTGGGGCTTCAGGGCGGAAAGCGGCTGCATGATGGCGTGTGGGGGGTCCGAAAGGGGGAGAGGCCGGCCCGGGAGGGGCGCTTGCCGGTATTTTGGGCAGTCAGTATAGTCGCCGCCCCGATCCGCCCCGTCAACGTATCAGCCCCGTGAAAGTGTGCCGATGACCCAGCTCGATCAGCATGGCTATTTCCTTGAAGATATGTCCGTTGGCATGTCGGCAATGTTCAGCAAAACCGTAACCGAGGCCGATATCCTGCTCTTCGCTGCCGTATCGGGCGATACCAACCCGGTGCATATCGATCAGGAATTTGCCGAAGCCAGCATGTTCAAGGGCCGCATCGCCCATGGCATGCTCTCGGCTAGCTTGCTTTCAACCGTGTTCGGCACCAAGCTGCCCGGGCCGGGCTGCATCTACCTGGCGCAGAATCTGCGCTTCAAGGCACCGGTGCGGCTGGGCGAAACCGTGAAGGCGAAAGTGACCGTGACCGAGATTGTTGAAGACAAGCGCCGCGTGAAATTCGATTGTGAATGCCGGGTCGGCAATACCGTGGTGGTGGATGGCGATGCCACGCTGATGGTCAACCGCCGCCCGCGCTGACGCTGATGCAGATCATCCAGTCTCTCACCGATCTGCCCGCCGCCTTGCGCGGCGGCGCCGTGGCGATCGGCAATTTTGATGGTGTGCATCTGGGCCATCGTGCCTTGGTGGCCCAGGCGCAGCGGCAGGCGCAGCGGCAGGCAGATGGCGCACCGGTTTTGGCTATGAGTTTCGAGCCGCATCCGCGGCGTTTTTTCATGCCAGATGCGCCGCCTTTCCGGCTTGATGGCCTGGCGCAGAAAGCCCGCCTGCTGGCCCAGGCCGGCGCCGATGCCTTGCTGGCTTTGCCCTTTGATGCCGCCTTTGCCGCGCTCGGGCCGGAGGCTTTTGTCAGCAATGTGCTGCGCCGCGATCTGGGCGCCGCACATGTGGTGGTGGGTTATGATTTCACCTTCGGCAAGGGCCGTGCCGGCGATACTGCCGCCCTGCACCGGCTCTGCGCCGATCCGCAAACCGGCGGCGGCATCGGTGTCAGCGTGGTGACCGCGCAAGGCGATGCGGCCGGCGCGTTTTCCTCCTCGCGCATCCGCGCCCTGCTGCAAGCTGGCGAGCCGGCAGCCGCCAATATATTGCTCGGCCGGCCCTGGGAGATCGAGGGCAGCGTGTTGCATGGCGACAAGCGCGGCCGCACCATCGGCTTCCCCACCGCCAATGTTGATATGGGCGATTTCCTGGTGCCGAAGCTCGGCGTCTATGCCGTGCGGACTATCCTGCCCGATGGGCAAGTCATCCCCGGCGTCGCCAATCTCGGCCTGCGCCCCACTTTCGGCAAAGACAAAGTGGCGCTGGAAGTGAACCTGTTCGATTTTGCCGGCGATCTTTACGGCCAGATCTTGCGCGTCGCCTTCATCGGCTTCATCCGCCCGGAACAGAAATTCGCCGGCCTCGACGCCCTCAAGGCGCAGATCGCCGCCGATGCAGCGGAAGCGCGCCGGATATTGGCGGGGTAGGGGCGCTCGCTCGACAGCGCCGGTCAGGGATGCTAAATCTCCGTCATGTCTAGCGAATTCGGTTATCCCTGCCCGCTGCGGCTTGCGCGAATTAGCCGCCCGGTCCTTCTGTAAGGGCCGGGTTCTTCGCCGTTTTCTGCCACATTTCCGCGTTCATAGCGCGACGCCCCGAGTGACGTCATGAGCAAAGACTATCGCGACACCGTATTCCTGCCCGCCACCGATTTTCCGATGAAGGCCGGGCTGCCGGCCAAGGAGCCGGAAATCCTGGCCCGCTGGAGCCGCAACAATCTCTACAAGCAGCTGCGCGCCGATGCCGCGGGCCGCGAAAAATTCATCCTGCATGATGGCCCGCCCTATGCCAACGGCAACCTGCATCTTGGCCATGCGCTGAACAAGATCCTGAAGGACACCATCAACCGCACGCGGCAGATGCTGGGCTTCGATGCCAATTACGTGCCGGGCTGGGATTGCCACGGCCTGCCGATCGAATGGAAGATCGAAGAGAAATACCGCGCCGCCGGCAAGAACAAGGATGACGTGCCGATCGACGAGTTCCGCAAGGAATGCCGCGATTTCGCCGATCACTGGATTGCCGTGCAGCGCGAGGAATTCAAGCGGCTGGGCGTGGTGGGCGATTGGGACAATCCCTACACCACGATGAGCTTTGCCGCGGAAGCGCAGATTGTGCGCGAGATCCAGAAATTCCTGATGAATGGCGGCCTGTTCAAAGGCTCGAAGCCGGTTTTGTGGTCAATCGTTGAACGCACCGCCCTGGCCGAAGCCGAGGTGGAGTATCAGGAACACACCTCGCATACCATCTTCGTGAAATTCCCAGTGGTGCAGCCGAGCCAGGCTGCCTTGGCCGGCGCCAGCATCGTGATCTGGACCACCACGCCCTGGACCATGCCGGCCAATCGCGCCATCGCGCTGAAGCAGGATGCGGCGTATGTGCGCCTGCGGGTTGATGCGGTGGGCGAGAAATCGCTGGCGCGGCCGGGCGATGAGGTTGTGGTGGCGGCCGAGCTGGTGGCCCAGGTGGTCAAGGCCTGCGCCATCGAGGCATATAGCGAGGTGGCGCGGCTGAGCGGCGCCGATCTGCTCGGCACGATTTGCGCCCATCCGTTGCGCGGCCAGGGTTTTGACTATGACGTGCCGGTGCTGGCCGGCGAGTTTGTCACCCTGGATGCCGGCACCGGCTTTGTGCATATCGCGCCGGGCCATGGCGCCGATGACTACGCGCTGGGCATCGCCAACGGCATCGAAGTGCCGCATACGGTGGATGAAGACGGCAGCTATTTCCCGCATGTGCCGCTCTTTGCCGGCAAGCGGGTGCTGGATGATGCCGGCAAGGAAGGCGGCGCCAATCTGGCGGTGATTGAGGCGCTGACCAATGCCGGCGGCCTGCTTGGCCGTGGCCGGCTGCGCCATCAATATCCGCATTCCTGGCGCTCGAAGGCGCCGCTGATCTTCCGCAACACGCCGCAATGGTTCATCTCCATGGCCACCAACGACCTGCGCAAAAAGGCGCTGGCGGCCATCGACGCCACGGCGTTTTACCCGCCGCAGGGCCGCAACCGGCTTTATGCCATGATTGAGCAACGGCCCGATTGGGTGATCAGCCGGCAGCGCGCCTGGGGCGTGCCGATTACGGTGTTTGAGCATAAGCAGACCGGCGAATTGCTGCGCGACGAAGCGGTGAATGAACGTATCGTGCAGGCCTGCCTCAAGGGCGGCGCCGATGCCTGGTTCACGGCCAAGCCGGCGGATTTCCTCGGGGACCAATATAATGCCGATGACTGGAAGATGGTGACCGACATCCTGGATGTCTGGTTCGATTCCGGTTCCACCCATGCCTTTGTGCTGGAGCAGCGCCCCGATCTGCAATGGCCGGCCTCGCTCTATCTCGAAGGCTCTGACCAGCATCGCGGCTGGTTCCATTCCTCGTTGCTGGAAAGCTGCGGCACACGCGGCCGCGCGCCTTATGATGCCGTGCTCACGCATGGCTTCATCCTCGACGAGAAGGGCCGCAAGATGTCCAAGTCGCTCGGCAATTCGGTCGAGCCGCAGGATGTCATCAAACAATCCGGCGCCGATATCCTGCGGCTCTGGGTTGCTTCGGCGAATTACAACGAGGATCTCTCGGTCGGGCCGAAGATCATCCAGGCCCAGGTGGATGCTTATCGCCGCTTGCGCAACACGCTGCGTTATCTGCTTGGCAATCTGGCCGGCTTTGCTGAAAGCGAGCGGCTGCCGGTGGAGCAGATGCCGGAGCTGGAACGCTGGGTGCTGCATCGCCTTACTGAGTTGAGCCAGACGGTGCGCGAAAGCTGCGAGAGCTACGATTTCCACCGCATGTATGTGGCGCTCTACAATTTCTGCGCCGTTGACCTGTCAGGTTTCTATTTTGATATCCGCAAGGATGCGCTGTATTGCGATGCGCCCGGCACCATCCGCCGCCGCGCCGCGCGCACGGTGCTGGATATCCTGTTTGACTGCCTGGCCAAGTGGCTGGCGCCGATCATCTGCTTCACCGCCGAGGAGGCCTGGCTGATCCGGCATCCGAGCGAAGATGGCAGCGTGCATCGTGAACTTTTCCCCGATCTGCCGGCGGCCTGGGCCGATGCGGCACTGGCGGCGAAGTGGGAGCGGGTGCGCAGCGTGCGTCGCGTGGTTACCGGTGCGCTGGAAATCGAACGTGCTGCCAAGCGTATCGGTTCCAGCTTGCAGGCCGCGCCGCAGGTATTTGTCACCCAGGAAGATGCTGATGCCCTGGCCGGTATCGACTTCGCGGAAATCTGCATCACTTCGGCGGTGCAGGTGCAGGTGGGCGAAGCGCCCGCCGAGGCTTTCCGGCTGGAGGATGTGAAGGGCGTTGGCGCGTTGCCGCGCAGTGCCAGCGGCATCAAATGCGAACGCTGCTGGCAGGTGCTGCCCGAAGTGGGCCATGTGCAGGGCCATGACGACCTGTGCCAGCGCTGCGCTGATGCCGTGTCGATTCTCCCGGCGGCAGGCTGAGCTTGCCCATGCTGCTGAAGCCGCGTCTGCTCGGATTGCTGCTGGCCTTGCTGATCCTGGTGGCCGACCAGGCCAGCAAGGCGCCGCTGCTTGACTTGATGGCGCAGCATCCCGGTGGCATCGAAATCACCAGTTTCTTCAACCTGGTGATGGTATGGAATCGCGGCGTCAGCTTTGGCCTGTTCAGCGATGCCGATGATAGCCGGCGCTGGATTTTAATCGCGGCGGCGGCGGCCATCACATTATGGCTGCTGGTGTGGTTGTGGCGCGGCCCCAACCGCCTGGTGGCGCTGGCGCTGGGCCTGGTGATCGGCGGCGCGCTGGGCAATATCCTGGATCGCCTGCGCTTTGGCGCGGTGGCGGATTTTTTTGATTTTCATCTTTTCGGCTGGCATTGGCCGGCCTTCAATATCGCTGATTGCGCCATCGTTGTTGGCGTTGGCCTGCTGCTGCTCGATTCATTCCTGCCGCGCCGCAACTAATGTAGAATTCAGCGTTACATTGCGCCGCTGTTGAAAAAGTGGCAAGCTTGCAACTGTAACAGGCGGCGGATTGGATGAGCGGGGCGCACGGAAATATCCTGGGCAAACAGGCTGGCGGCTGCGAATGGACGCGCCGCGCATGAGCATGCCCGGATTGGGCATACCCTGGCGCCGCCGGCTTTCCACCAAGCAGGTCAAGGTTGCCGTGTTTGCCGCGCTGGTGCTGGGCTTCATTTCCAGCATCTACCAGCTTGTGCTGGATATTCGCGGCGAGATGGCCAATCGCAATAGCGGCGTGGCCCAGGTGATGGATATGCTGACCGAGGCCGCAGCGCAGGCGGCCTATGCGCTGGACGAACAGCTTGCCGCCCGCGTGGTCAATGGCCTGCTGCTGTATGGCCCGATCCTGCGCGCCGAGGTGTATGACAATTATGGTCGCCGCATGGCGGCACAGCAGCGTGAGGAAACCGCGCCCAACTGGCTCACCCGGCTGGCCGGCTTGCAGGATGAAACCCATACCAGGCCGCTTTTTGCCAGCCGAGGCCAGGAATTGGTTGGCGAGTTGCGTGTGGTGGTGGATGCGGATCAATTCAGCCGCGATGTGCTGAACCGCATCTGGGTGGTGCTGGTCACCGGTTTTGTGCGCAACCTGATTCTCGCGCTGGTGCTGGCGGTGCTGTTTTACTACACGCTGACGCGGCCGTTGCTGGGCCTGCTCGGGCAACTGGATCAGGTGGATGCGCAGGCGCCAAGCGCACGCCGGCTGGAAGCGCCGCCGCAGCATCAGGATGATGAATTCGGCCTGCTCACCAGCCGCATCAACGGCATTCTCGGCGCCAGTGCGCGGCATCTGGATGATCGGGATCGTGAACGGCAATTGCTGCGCTCTGTGCTGGATAACCTGCCGGCGCGGGTGACAGTGAAGGATGCCGAGGGCCGCTATCTGCTGCTCAATCGCCCGGCTGAACAGCTTTTTGGCATCGATACCGGCAATGCCTATGGCAAGCATATCCAGGATGTGCCGCTGCCCGGCCTGGATGCCGCCAGCCGGCAGCATTTCATTGATGATTCGCTGGCGCATGACCGTATTCTGGCCCAGACCGGGCAAGCGGTGCTGAATTACGAAAACACCTTCACCGATCCGCAGGGGGCATCCACCACATCGCTGGTCAGCAAGGTGCCGATCCGAGATGCCGAAGGCCGCATCTTCGGCGTGTTGTCGATTGCCACCGACATCACCGAGCGCAAACGCGCCGAGCAAGCTCTGGACCAGGCCAATACGCAGTTGCGCGCCCAGGCCGACGATCTGGAGCGGCTGGCGGTCAGCCTGTCGCGTGAGCGCGAACATGCCATTGCCGCCAATCGGGCAAAGAGCGAATTCCTGGCTAATATGAGCCATGAATTGCGCACGCCGCTGAATGCCGTGATTGGTTTTGCCGAGGTGATTGTGCTGCGCATGTGGGGCGCCTCGTCCGACCGCTATTTCGACTATGCCCAGGATATTGCCATCAGTGCGCGGCATCTGCTCAATGTCATCAACGATATTCTCGATATGTCGAAGATCGAGGCCGGGCGCTACGAATTATCGCTGGAGCCGACCGATATCGGCCAGGCGGTGGAGGATTGCCTCACCATCGTGAAGGGCCGCGCCCGCGAAGGTCGCGTCACGCTGATCAATGAGATCACCAGTGATCAGTTGCCATTGCTCAACCTGGATGCGCGGGCCTTGAAGCAGGTGTTGCTCAATCTGCTGTCGAATGCGATCAAATTCACCCCGGCGGCCGGTGTGGTGCGGATTTCCTGCAAGGTTGAGGCAGATGGCAGTGTGGTGTTGCAGGTGCGCGATACCGGCATCGGCATCCGCAGTGAAGATGTTGGCCGTATCTTCGAGCCATTCTGGCAGGGTGATCCCAGCGTGCGGCGGCGCAGCGAAGGCACCGGCCTTGGTCTGGCGATCAGCCGCAAATTCATGGAACTGCATGGTGGCAGCCTGGATATCATCTCGGCGATGGGCGAGGGCACCACGGCCTTGGCACGCTTTCCGGCCCATTTGGTAAAATAATCCCGTTGCAATGCTGCCGGGGCTTGAGCCGGCGCCGCGCCGGGCGTAACGATCCGGCATGGAAACGCCCCCGCCAAGCTTATCCGCCGCCACCAAGCGCCAGCAGAGTCTGGCGCTTGCCGCCTTGATCCTGGGCGCCTTGGCCATCGCCTTCTCACCGATCTTTGTGCGGCTTTCGGAAGTAGGGCCAACCGCCACCGGCTTCTACCGCACCTTCCTGGCCTTGCCGCCGCTCTGGCTGTGGTGGTGGCTGCGCGCGCCGCGCCCCAGCACGGCAGCGGAAACCGGTGGTCTGCCGCCATTGGCGCTGATCCTGCTGCCCGGGCTGTTATTTGCTGGCGATCTGTTTTTCTGGCATCTGGCGATCAAATACACCACCGTGGCCAATGCCACGCTGCTGAGCAATTTCGCCCCGGTGATCGTCACACTCGGCGCCTGGCTGGTTCTGCGCGAACGCATTACAAGGCAGTTTCTGATTGCCATGCTGGTGGCAATCTGCGGCGCGCTGATGCTGGTTGGTTCCAGCTTCCAGCTTGGCGGCACCAATGTGTTTGGCGACATGCTGGCCTTCATCACGGCGCTGTTCTATGGCGTTTACATGATTGCCGTGGCCAAGCTGCGCGGCCGCCATGGCACCCAATCGTTGATGCTGTGGTCCACCCTGGTCAGCGCATTGGCTTTGCTGCCGGCGGCTTTGCTGATGGGCGAAGCCTTCATGCCGGCCACGTTGCAGGGCTGGTTCACGCTTTTTGGCCTGGCCTGGATCAGCCATGCGCTGGGCCAGGGCTTGATCGCCTATGCGCTGGGCCATCTGCCGGCCTCATTCTCATCGCTGGTGGTGCTGGTGCAGCCGGTGGCGGCGGCCTTCTTCGGCTGGCTCTGGCTTGGCGAGGGCCTGAGCAGCTTGCAGATCGGCGGCGGCCTGGTGGTGCTGTTCGGCATCTACCTGGCGCGCCGCGCGCAGTTGAAATGAGCTGTTATTTCGGCATGCGCTGGGCGTAATCGGCAAACCAGGCCAGGCTGGCCGGATTGCTCATGGCGCCCGGATTGGCCACCTTTTCGGGTGGTTGGCCGAGCAGGATTTTTTTCACCGGCACTTCCAGTTTCTTGCCGGAAAGTGTGCGCGGCACTTCCGCCACCTGCTGGATGTCGCTGGGGATGAAGCGGGCCGAAACCGCATCGCGGATGGCTTGGTTGATGCGCTGCTTCAGGGCATCGTCCAGCAGCAGCCCGTCGCGTAGTGCCACAAAGAGCGGCATGAAACTTTCGCGGCCAAGATATTCCAGGTCGATCACCAGGCTATCCAGGATTTCCGGCAATTCTTCCACGGCGCGATAAATTTCTGCCGTGCCGAGGCGTAGGCCGAGCCGGTTGATGGTGGCATCCGAGCGGCCATAGATGATCGAGCCGCCGCGCGGTGTGATCCTGATCCAGTCGCCATGGCGCCAGATGCCGGGATAAACATCGAAATAGCTGCCCTTGTAGCGTTCGCCATCCGGATCATTCCACAAATACAGCGGCATCGAGGGCAGCGGCTGCACACAGACCAGTTCGCCCACGTCATCCACCAGCGGTTTACCGGCTTCATCATAGGCCTGAATATCAGCACCCAGGCAGCGCACCTGCATTTCGCCGGCATAAACCGGCAGCATCACGCAGCCGGCCACAAAAGCGCCGGCAAAATCAGTGCCGCCGGAAATCGGCGACAGCCAGATATCGCCCAATTCGCGATAGATCCAGGCATAGGCATCTTCGGAAAGCGGCGAGCCGGTGGAGCCGACGCTGCGCAAGGCCGAAAGATCGGCCAGGTCGCGCGGCTTGATCCCGGCCTTGAGGCAGGAAGCATAGAAGGCGGCACCGGAGCCGAAGAAGGTCAGCTTGGCCTCGCCGGCAAAGCGCCACAGCCGGCCCCAATCCGGCCAGGCCGGGCTGCCATCGTATATCGCGATGGTGGCGCCGGTGGAAAGCCCGCCAACTTGCGCATTCCACATGATCCAGCCGGTGCTGGAATACCAGTGGAACACATCATCCGGGCCGATGTCATTGTGCAGCTGCATCATCTTCAGCATCTCAAGCACGATGCCGCCATGGCCATGCACAATCGGCTTGGGCAGGCCGGTGGTGCCGGAGGAATACACCACCCAGAGCGGATGATCGAACGGCACCGGCTCAACCTGGATTGCCGCCGGCTGGGCCAGAATCTCGGCCCAGCGCGCCACGGTCAGCTTGGCCGGCAGGTTTACGGCTTCGGCCTTGCTCGGCAGCAGGACCACATCACGCAGGCTGGGCAACGCGCCGGTGATCTCGCGCACCATGTCGCGCTTGTCCATCGGTTTGCCGTTGTAATGCACGCCTTCCACGGCAAACAACGCCACCGGCTCGATCTGCTTGAAACGATCCAGCACCGCCTGCAAACCCATATCCGGGGCGCAGATTGACCACACCGCGCCCAGCGACACGGTGGCCAGGAAAGCGATCAGGGTTTCAGGCGTGTTGGGCGCATAGGCCACCACGCGGTCGCCGCGCTGGATACCGCGCCGGCGCAGATGTGCGGCCACGGCGCCAACCTGCTGGCGCAGGTCAGCCCAGCTCAACTCGCGCATGGCTTCGGTTTCGGAAGCATACAGAATCGCCGGCCGCGCCGTGGTTTCGTGGCGCAGGATCTGGTCAACGTAATTCAGTTCGGCGCCGCTGAACCATTGTGCGCCGGGCATGCGGGCATCGGCCAGCACCTGGGCATAGGGCTTGTAGGCCTTGATCTCGAAGAAATCCCACATGCTGGCCCAGAAGGCGCGGATATCTGCCACCGACCATTGCCACAGCGCGTCGTAATCAGCGAAGTCGAGGCCACGTTCCTGCTTCAGCCAGGTCATGTAACGCTGCAACTGGCTGCGCTGGATACGCTCGGGCGTGGGAGTCCAGAGCGGCTTTTCAGACGCGGTCATGTTTTCCTCCGGGGATTCTTTTGCCGCAGCTTAACGCAACCCGCTACCAATGCACCATGGGCAGGCCAGGCACCGGAGAGTGGAAATATGGAATGCGGTCGCCAAACAAAGTGCCGATATAGGCATGGCGCAGATCGGGGCCGCCGAAAGTGACACTGGCCATCCAGGGTGTCAGGCTGCTGCGTGCCGCCATCATTTCGGCCGGCCCTGCTGTGCCGGCCTGATAGGCGGCTTCCAAAGCGGCGATGGCGGCCGGGTTGCCATCATCAAACAATGTCAGCACGTCGCGTTCCGGCGTGATCGCGATCAGGCGTTCAGCCATCACCAATGTCACCCACAGATTGCCATAGGCATCAAACGCGCAGCCATCGGGGAAGCCGGCCGGGCCAAAATCCGCCGGGCCATAGGTTTCGCGCCCGCTCAGCGAACCATCATCGCCAACCCGGAACCGCGTGATGCAACGGCCGCAGGTTTCCACCGCGTAGAGATATTCCTCCTTGGCATCCAGGCGCACTTCATTGGTGAAGCGCAGGCCATCGGCGACCACGCGCATGCCATGCTCGTCCACCAGCGCGATATAGCCATCGGCCAGGCCGGGGCGCACTGCTTCCATCCAGTTTTTGATCCGGGTTGAAACCGTCACCCACAGGCGGTTTTTGCTGTCGCGCAGCACGAAGTTCACCTTGCCAATCGGCTGGCCGTCGATGCTGTCATGCAGCACGCGGCTCTTGCCCTGGCGATCCATCACTTCCAGGCAATCGGTGCCGAAATTGGCAATCAGGATGTCGCCATTGGCGGCAAAGGCCAGGCCATTCGGCAAGGTGCCTTCGGTGAAACGCTTGGCCAGATCGCCGGTGGCGGAGAAGCGCACATCGGGCTGCTGCGCGATCAGCGTCTGGCTGCCATCCGGCGCGATGCGCATCACGCCGCCGCGCGCATCCGCCGACCATAACGTGCCATCACGCTCGGCCAGGATACATTCCGGGCGCTGCAAATCCTGCCCGGCAAATTTGAAATCGTCGCGGGTGACGCGGAAATTTTTCAGCGGGTTCATGGCTCACACCAGCAGCAGGGTCAGTTTCGGGAAGGCAGCCAGCAGGATCAGGGTGATCAGCATGATGCCGGCAAAAGGCAGTGCACCGATGAAGATGTCGCGCAGGCTGATGCGCGGATCGTTCAGGGTGGATTTGATAACAAAGACACTCAGTCCAAAAGGCGGCGTCAGCAGGCCGATCTCCACCGCCACGATGGTGATGATGCCGAACCAGATCAGGTTCATGTCAAAGCCGCTGGCAATCGGCAGCATCAGCGGTAGCACGATCAGCAAGATCGAACTGGAATCGATGAAGCAACCGAGCAGGATAACCAGCAGGATATATACTGCCAGGAAGGCCAACGGCCCAAGCCCGGCGGCGCTGATCTGCTCGACCAGGAATTGCGGCACGCCGGACAGCGCCAGCATGCGGGTGTAAAGGCTGGCGCCGATGATCAGGAAGGATACCGCAACGGTGACATGGCCGGTCTCCACCAACACCTGCCAAAGCTTCGGCCCATCCAGCTTGCGCTTGGCCAGGGCGATCAGCAGCGCGCCGGTGGCACCCACCGCGCCGGCATCGGTGGCGGTGAAAAAGCCGGCATAAAGCCCGCCCAGCACGGCGGCGATCAGGCCGGCAATCGGCAGCAGTTTGGTGGCCATCTCGGCGCCGCTCATGCGGGGCGTATCGTCATTGGCGGCGGCAGCGTTGTTGCCACCGACAAATCCCGGTGTGAAACGCGCCATCAGCATGATGCCGATGGCATAGGCCACAGCCAGCAGCAGGCCAGGCACCACGCCGGCCATGAACATACTGCCGACCGACACTTCGGCCAGGAAGCCATACAGGATCATCAGCAGGCTAGGCGGGATCAGCATGCCCAGCACGGAAGAGCCTGCCACCACACCGGTGGCGAAGCCGGACGTGTAGCCATAGCGCAGCATTTCCGGCACCGCCACGCGGGTGAATACCGCCGCCGAGGCGATGGAAATTCCGGTGATGGCGGCGAATACCGCATTGGCCGCCACAGTGGCGATGCCCAGGCCGCCGCGCAGTCGGCGCAGGCCCTGATTGGCCACTTCAAAAGCATCCTTGCCGATATCGGCAATCGACACCAGAAAACCCATCAGCACAAACAGTGGCACCACGCCGAAGATATGGCTGGCAATGGAATCATAGGTGCCGGCGCCCAGCATGCTGGCGGCCACCATCGGGCTGCCCTTGATCAGCCACACGCCGATGAAGGAGGTGAGGCCAAGCGCCACCGCCACATGCAGGCCGAGCCAGATCAGCAGCATCATGCCGGCCAAGGTCACGAAGCCGATTTCCAGGCCGGTAAATTCAAGGCCGCTCATTGCCGCGCCTCACGCAGGTCGCGCCATAGCAGCCGCAGGTATTGCAGCAGGGTAGCCATGGCGCCGATCAGGATCAGCAGCTTGATCGGCCAGGTTGGCGCGGTGAAATCGCCGATGGCGCCAACATATTCGCCGATCTCCACGGCTTCCTCGAATTGTCCCAGGCTGCCCCAGAAAACCAGGCCGAGGAAAATTGCGCCGAGCAGATGGAAAAAGCCTTGCAGCAGATAGCCGGCGCGCGGCCGGTGCGTGATCAGGCTATCCAGCAGCATGTCTGACCGGGTGATGCGGCCCACCATCAGGGCATGGCCGAGTTGCAGGAATACGATGCCGACAATCGAGAGGCTGAGCAATTCTGTGGTGCCGCGCACCGGGGCGCCGAATAATTCGCGCCCCAATATGTCGGCATCAATCAGCAACATGAGCAGAAAAATCCACAGGGTGCCGAGCGCATTCATGGCGCCGAGGAGACGGGAGAACATGCCGGGCACCCTGTCTGTGTGGCCTTATTCCTTCGACCAGTCACGCGGGAAACTGGCACCTGCCGCGCGCATCTGGGCAACGAACTCGTTCAGCACCAGGCTGCCGGGCAGGCCCTTGGCATCCAGATCCTTTGCCCAGGGCAAAGCCACATTGGGCAACACGGCGGCCCATTGCTTGCGTTCCTCGGCCGAAAGTTCACGCGGCTTGGCGCCGGCTTCCACCATCTTCTGCATCAGTGTGGTGGCGGTGGCGGCCAGGGTGGCGGCAAAGCGGGCGTCATATTCAGCGCCCACTTCATCCACGATCTTCTTGGCATCATTGGGCAGCTTGTCGTAGACCCGCTTGCTCATCACCAGCGCACCGGCAAATTGTGCGCCGTAATTCACCTTGGTGATATGCGGCGCCACTTCCACCAGCTTGGCCGGGAAAGCGCCGGTGGTGAAGGTGAGGGCGCCTTCAGTCACGCCAGTCTGGATGTCGTTGTAGTAAGTCTGCAAGGTGCCGGCCACCGCCACCGCGCCAGTATTCTTCACCCAATTGGCCGAGGGGCCAGGAGCATTGATTTTCTTGCCGTTCAGATCAGCCAGGCTGTTGATCGGCGTCTTGGTGAACAGGTGATAGCTGTCCAAGCCGGTCCCGCCAAGGAAATGCATGTTGTTTTTGCTCCAGGCGTCATTCATCGCCGGGATTTTGGCCTGCATGTTCTTGATCACCTTCGACATCACGGCCACGTCGTCGGTCATGAACGGCGCCACATAGGACACATTCTGCAACGGAAATTTCGGCGCCTCAAAAATCGTCGAGACAAAGGCCAGTTCGGCTAGGCCATCCTTGATCGCGCCGCTTTCGCTGCCCAGCTTCACCGCCGTGCCGCCCCAGGCGCGGGTCCATTCAAACTTCACCTTGCTGTTGGCAGCAGCCAGGCGCTTGTCCAGTTCCGGGATGAAGAATTCATCCGCCAGCTTCACCCAGGGAAAAATCACCGGATGGCCGGCCACTGCGGTCATCTTGATGGTTTGCGCCTGGCTCGGATGGATGCTCAGGGTCAGGGCCGCCGCGCCAAGCAGCAGGCTGATGCCGGTGGTGTTGATTTTGTTCATGTGGTTTTCCTCCCGTGGAAAATCTTGCTTTTGTTTGTGGTTAATCAGGTCGTCTTTTGCCGGTTTGCAGTTTGGCCGTGCCGTAGCAGAAGGCCACGGTATGCAGCAGATGATCGTGCAGCATCGCCACGGCCTGCTCGGCCTGGCGTGCCAGCACCAGTTCCATTAACTGGCGATGCTCTTCCAGGATGCCGAGGTCGGCTGCGGCCAGATAACTTTCCATCATGCGATGCCGATAGCGTTCGGCCTGATCGTAGAGCCTGGATTGCTCTTCCAGCAGGCGCGGCGAGCCGCAGGCGGCAATCAGTGCAACATGGAAATTCTTGTGCAGCAGGCCAAATTCGCCCAGGTCATCGGGCTGTGTGCCCTGCTGCCGCGTCACATAACGTTCCAGCCGATGATAGGCGGCAAGGATAGCGGCCTCCCAGGCATCATCGCCGCGCTGCAAGGCCAGGCGCAGGGCGGCGGTTTCAATCACCTGGCGCGCCAGCGTGATGTCATCCAGGTCTTCCCGGCTCATCGGGCTGACGCGAAAGCCGCGCTGGCTTTCGGCGGCAACAAAACCCTGCTCGGCCAGCCGCGCCAGGGCTTCGCGCAACGGGCTGGCGGAGAGGCCATAGCGCGCCTTCAGGTCGTCGATCTGTAATTTGGCGCCAGAGGGGAATTGCCCGGCGATGATATCGGCGCGCAGGCGGGCATGGGCAAATTCGGTCAGGCTGCCGGCTTCCGCCGCCAGATCGCGTATTTCCGCACGCTTGTCGCCCATTCCCATGCGTGGCATCCTCGCCATGTCGTCGGGTGGCTGTCAACGATAAAAAACAAAAATATCGACATTAAATATCCGCGTCGTTATTCTTGCCGAAAAATACCGGAGAGGAAACGCGCTCACATGGCCCGCCGCTTTGTCGATCTGTCGATCTATCTTGAAAATGATGTGCTGTCTGATCCGCCCGGCTTCGGCCCGCGCATCGACTATATCAATCACCAGCAAAGCCCGGAGGATATCGTCAAATTCTTCCCCGGCCTGAAGCAGGAAGACCTGCCCGATGCCGAAGGCTGGGCGGTGGAGAATGTGACACTCAACACCCATAACGGCACACATCTGGATGCGCCGTATCATTTCCATTCCACCATGAACAAGGGCGAGCGTGCCTGGACCATCGATGAAGTGCCGCTCGACTGGTGTTTCTCCGATGGCGTGAAGCTGGATTTCACCAAGCTGCCGGATGGTTATGTGGTGCAGCCCGAGGATGTTGAAGCCGAACTCAAGCGCATCGGCTACACGCTGAAGGAAAAGGATATCGTGCTGGTGAATACCGCCGCCGGCAAAGCTTATGGCCAGCCCAATTATGTCGCCACCGGCGCCGGCATGGGCTATCACGCCACCATCTATCTGCTGGAGCGCGGCGTGCGCGTCACCGGCACTGATGCCTGGAGCTGGGATGCGCCCTTTGTGCATACGGCAAAGAAATTCGCTGAAACCCAGGATGCCGGGCTGATTTGGGAAGGCCACAAGGCCGGGCGGCATATCGGTTATTGCCATCTGGAAAAGCTGCATAACCTGGAAGTGCTGCCGCCTTTCGGCTTCACCGTAAGCTGCTTCCCGCACAAGATTCGCGGCGCTTCGGCGGGCTGGACCCGCGCCGTGGCGATTTTTGAGGAATGAGAGCATGAAACTCTGCACCTACAGCCATCCCGGCACCGGCGCTATGCGGCCCGGCGCGCTGACCTCGGATGGCGCCATGATTGTGGATTTCGGCAATGTGTTTGCCGACATGCTGGCCTTGATCAAGGGCGGTGACGAGGCAATGGCTGCGGCGCGCGGCCTGCTGGATAATGCCGAGATGCGGGTGCCGCTGGTGGATGCCACGCTGCATGCGCCGGTGCCGGTGCCAGAGCAGATCCGCGATTCCATGCTGTTTGAAAAACACGTGCAGCAGGCAATGGAACGCATCGCCATCATGCGCAAGCCTCTGCTTGGGCCGCTGCTGGTCAAGGCCGGCATGATCAAGGTGGCGCCGACCTGGTATCAGATGCCGATCTATTACAAATCCAACCGCTTTTCAGTGATCGGCACCGGCCAGGATGTGCTATGGCCGCGCTACAGCCAGGTGATGGATTTTGAGCTGGAATTCGGCTTCTTCCTGGGCAAGGGCGGCAAGAATATCAAAGCCGCCGATGCGCGCCGGCATATCTTCGGCCTCACCATCTTCAACGATTTCTCCGCCCGCGATGCGCAAAGCGCCGAGATGCAATCGATGCTCGGGCCGTGCAAGGGCAAGGATTTTGATACCGGCAATGCAATGGGTCCGTTCCTGGTCACCATGGACGAGATCGGCGATCCCTATGCCCTGCGCATGCAGGCGCGGGTGAATGGCGAAACCTGGTGCGACAGCAATTCCAGCACCATTCATCACACGTTTGAAGCATTGCTGGAGCGCGTCTCGGCTGATGAAACGCTGCATGCCGGCGAATTCTTTGGCTCCGGCACGGTGGGCGATGGCTGCGGCCTGGAACATGGCCGCTTCCTCAAGGATGGCGATGTGGTGGAGCTTGAGGTGGAAAAGATCGGCGTGCTCAGGAATCGCGTGACGCGGCAGAAATAGCCGCGTCAGGTCAGGTTCAGGCCGCCATCCAGCAGCAGGATTTCGCCGGTCATGTAGTCGCTGGCGGCGATCATCGCCACGGCCTGGGCGATATCCTGCGGCTGTGCCGCCCGGCGCATCGGCGCGCGCTCGCGCCACAGCTTTTGCGCATCGGTCCATGCCGCCGTCAGCGGTGTATCCACCAGGCCCGGCGCGATGGCATTGACGCGGATATCCGGCGCCAGCGACAGCGCCAGCAGCTTGGTCATGTGGTTCAGCGCAGCCTTGCTTGCGGCATAGGGGATCGAAGCGCCTTTTGGCCGGATGCCGGCATGGGAACTGATATTCACCACACAGCCGGGCCGGCCGCGCTGCGCCGCCGCGCGCAAGGCGTTTTCCGCCAAGGCCACGAGGCGGAATGGCGCCACTACGTTAACCTCATGCAGTTCATGCCACACAGCCGGCGTGGCAGCGGCCAGATCGGCATGCGGGATAACGCGGCTGATGCCGGCATTGTTCACCAGCAGGTCCAGCCGGCCCCAGGCCGCCAGCGCAGTCTCCAGCAGTTTGATCCGCTCGGCATCCTGGCTCAGATCGGCCTGCACATACAGTGCATTGCCCAGTTCATGCGCCAAGGCCGCGCCGGCTTCGGCTGAACTGCGCGAATGCAGGATCACCGCATAGCCGTCCTGCGCCAGCCGCCGCGCGATGCCGGCGCCAATGCCGGAAGTCGAGCCGGTGACGAGCGCGACGGGGAGGGCGGCGTTCATATGTGCGGAACCTCAGCCTTGCGGTGGATGGCGCAAGCGCATCAGGCCGATGCTGGTCATGCTCATGATCATGTCGTCGCGCTGATTGAACACTTCGATGAGAAAGCGGCCCGAGCCGATATCGGGGCGGCTCTTGGATGGTGTTTTTTCAACACAGGTCAGGCGGGCGCGGATCGTGTCGCCCGGGCGCACCGGCTGCTTCCATAGCAGATTGTCAAAACCGGGCGAGCCGAGGCTGGCTTCCACCTCGATGGCGGAATCAACAATCAGCCGCATCACAGTGGAAGCCGTGTGCCAGCCGGAGGCAATCAGGCCGCCGAAATTGCTGTCCTTGGCGGCTTCCGGATCAATGTGAAACGGCTGCGGATCAAACTGCTCGGCAAAATGGATGATTGCTGCTTCGGTGAAAGTATGCGAGCCCGTATCGCGCGGCTGGCCGATCACCACATCCTCAAAATACTGCATCGCTCAAGCCTCCTTGGCGGCTGCAGCGGCCACATCAGGATGGCGGCGATACATGCCATTACCGCGCATGCGCAGCACCACATCGCCATGCTGGTTGCGCATCTCGTATTGTGTCTTCACCACGCCACGATCCGGCTTGGAGGTGGATGCCTTCACCGCCGTCACCACGCCGATGAGCGACAGCGTGTCGCCCGGCCGCACCGGCTTCAGCCAGCGTAATTCATCCACGCCCGGCGAACCCATGCTGGTGCTGCCCCTGATCGCATGATCCACCATCAGCCGCATCATGATGCCGGCGGTGTGCCAGCCGGAAGCGATGATGCCGCCATAGGGCGTCTTCGCCGCCGCTTCAGGGTCGATATGAAACGGCTGCGGATCATAGTCGCGGGCGAAGGCGATGATCTCCGCCTCGGTCACGGAGCGAGGTGGAAATTCGGTGGTGTCGCCCACCTTGAAATCGTCGAAATACTTCATGGGCAAGGCTCAGGCATTGAAGCGGAAATGGAACACGTCGCCATCTTGCACGATGTATTCCTTGCCTTCCAGACGCATCTTGCCGGCTTCGCGCGCACCGGCTTCGCCCCGGCCGGCAACATAATCCAGATAGGCAATGGTCTCGGCGCGGATGAAGCCTTTTTCGAAATCGGTATGGATCACGCCGGCTGCTTCCGGCGCCTTGGCGCCCTGGCGCACGGTCCAGGCGCGGGCTTCCTTGGGGCCAACGGTGAAGAAGGTGAGCAGTTCCAGCAACGCATAGCCGGCGCGGATCACCCGGGTCAGGCCGGTTTCGCTCAGGCCCAGATCGGCCAGGAAAGCCTGCTTCTCGTCTTCCGAATCAAGCTGCGCCACCTCGGCCTCGATGGCAGCCGAAATCACCACGCAGCCGGCATTCTGCTGCTTGGCCATTGCGGCCACGCGCTGCGAGAAGGCATTGCCATTGGCGGCAGCGGCTTCCTCCACATTGCAGACATACAGCACGGGCTTCGAGGTCAGCAGCATCAATTCCTTGTAGATTTTCTTCTCGTCATCGGCCGGCGTCACGGTGCGGGCGGGCCGGCCATCGCGCAACGCCACCAGGATACGCTCGATCAGCGCCAGCCGCGCCTTGGCATCTTCGTCACCCTGCTTGGCCTTCTTGGCAAAGCCGTCAACGCGCTTTTCCAGGCTGTCCAGATCGGCCAGCATCAATTCGGTTTCCACCGTCTCGGCATCGGCCACCGGATCAACGCGGCCTTCCACATGGGTGATGTCGCCATCTTCGAAGCAGCGCAGCACATGGCACACCGCATCCACCTCGCGGATATGTGCCAGGAACTGGTTGCCCAGGCCTTCGCCCTTGGAAGCGCCGCGCACCAGGCCGGCAATATCCACGAAGCTCAACTGCGTCGGGATGATCTTGGCCGAGCCGGCAATGCTGGCCAGCACATCGAGCCGATCATCCGGCACCCCCACCAGTCCGGTATTCGGCTCGATGGTGCAGAATGGGTAATTCGCCGCCTGAGCTGCGGCGGTCTGCGTCAGGGCGTTGAAAAGCGTCGACTTGCCAACATTGGGCAGACCGACGATGCCGCATTTGAAACCCATGATGCTATTCCTTTGTCTTGGTCGTTTTTGGTGGCTCGTTACGCGGCGGAGTGAGCCGCAACGCCACCTTGTTCATGAAGCCGATATCATCCTGGCGGGCCAGCGCAGGCGCGGCCTCGGCCACCGCCTCAAGCAGGGGTTCAAGCCAGGTCTGTTCGTCCTTGGCAAAATTCTGCAACACAAAGCCCAGCACACGCTCCTTGCCGGGATGGCCGATGCCAAGCCGGATGCGCCGGTAATCCGGGCCGATATGAGCATCCAGCGAGCGCAGGCCGTTATGCCCGGCATGGCCGCCGCCCAGTTTGACGCGCAGTTTACCCGGCGCCAGGTCCAGTTCGTCATGCGCCACCACGATGCTGGCCGGCGGCAACTTGTAGAAATGCGCCGCCTCGCCAACGCTGCGGCCGGAATTGTTCATATAGGTTTGCGGCTTCAGCAGCAGGGTCTTCACGCCGTCCAGCACACCTTCCGCCAGTTCGCCCTGGAAACGCTTCTTGAACGGGGCAAAACGATAACGGTCGGCAATGGCATCAATGGCCATGAAGCCGATATTGTGGCGTTGGCGCTGATGTTCGGGGCCGGGATTGCCCAGGCCGACGAGGAGCAGCATCGGGCTTTCCTGAGCGGGCAGCGGAAACAAGCGAAAAAGAGCGGAGCGGGAAAGAGGCGGGCGGCGCAGGCCAAGCTGCGCCGCCCGTCAGACTGGTGCTTACTTCTTGCCGGCCGGCTTGGCCGGGGCCTTGGCAGCGGCAGGGGCCGCCTTGCCGGCCGGAGCCTTGGCAGCCGGAGCCTTGCCAGCGGGCGCCTTGCCAGCCGCCGGAGCGGCAGCAGCGGCAGCAGCCGGCTTCTCTTCTTCGCCCTTGGTCGGCGGCGCGATGGTGGCAACAGTGAAGTCGCGATCCTGGATCACCGGCTTCAGGTTGGCATCCAGATTAAACGCGCTGATATGGATGGAATGATTGATTTCCATACCGGCCAGGCTGATCGAGATATTCTCCGGGATGTTTTCCGGATTGGCATAGAACTCGACTTCGTGGCGCACGATGTTGAGCACACCGCCCAGCTTCAGGCCGGGGCTGGCTTCCATGTCGCGGAACACCACCGGGATGAACACGCGGATACGCGACTCGGCGCTGACGCGCTGGAAGTCGACATGGATCGGCCGGTCGGTGACCGGATCGAGCTGCACGTCACGCGCCAGCACGCGCTCGGACTTGTCGCCCAGCGCAATGGTGAACAGGCGCGAGAAGAAGCTGCCCTTGTGCAGTTCCTTCATCAGTTCGCGGCCGTCGATCGAGATCAACTCCGGGGTCTTTTTGTCGCCGTAGATGACACCCGGAACACGCCCATTCAGGCGAGTAGCCCGGGCGGTCCCCTTGCCGGCCCTCTTCCTCGCCTCGGCGGCGAGATTGGTCACTTCACGCATGATAAACTCCTCATTGCGCTGCTTGGATGCGGCCGTGCCTCATTGCACGAACCGCTTCCGACGCCGGCCTCCAGGGGTGCCGCGCGCCGAAACTCTGAAAATCTTGTGCCTCAGTCGAACAGGCTCGAAACCGAGCTTTCCTCGCTGATGCGGCGCATCGCTTCGCCGATCAGCGGTGCAATCGACACCTGGCGGATATTACGCGCCAGCCGCACCGCTTCGGTGGCCAGGATGCTGTCGGTGATGACCAGGCCTTCCAGCTCGCTGGCGGTGACACGCGCCACGGCGCCGCCTGACAGCACGCCATGCGTCACATAGGCGAAAACCGATTTGGCGCCGTGCTTCTTGAGCGCCTCGGCGGCATTGCACAATGTGCCGGCGGAATCGACGATGTCGTCCACCAGAATGCAGCGCCGGCCTTCCACATCGCCGATGATATTCATCACTTCCGACACGCCGGCGCGCTCACGCCGCTTGTCGACAATGGCGAGATCGGCATCCAGCCGCTTGGCAATGTTGCGCGCCCGCACCACGCCGCCCACGTCAGGCGACACCACCATCAGGTCGTCGCCCTGCAATTGCTGCTTGATATCGGCAGTCAGCACCGGGCCGGCCATCAGGTTATCGGTTGGCAGGTCAAAGAAACCCTGGATCTGGCCGGCATGCAAATCCAGCGTCAGCACGCGGTTGGCACCGGCAGCGGTGATCAGGTTGGCCACCAGCTTGGCCGAGATCGGCGTGCGCGGGCCGGGTTTGCGGTCCTGCCGGGCATAACCGAAATACGGTATCACGGCGGTAATGCGGCGTGCCGAGGCGCGTTTCAGTGCGTCAATGCAGACCAGCAATTCCATCAGATGGTCATTCGCCGGATAGCTTGTCGATTGAATGACAAACACATCCTCGCCACGCACATTCTCGTGGATTTCAACGAACACTTCCATGTCGGAAAAGCGTCGCACGCTCGCCTTGGTCAGCGGCACGCTCAAGTATGCCGCAATGGCTTCCGCCAGCGGACGATTGGAGTTACCCGCCAATACCTTCATCGATGTGCCTGTGCTGGATTCCTGGGGGAGCAAAAATCGCGCGGACTATAGCGGCGTGAATGCCGCCTGTAAACCGCGAATTATCTCAGAAATTCAGCTATTTACTGCTTGGGTGCGGCTTTGAGGCGGGCCAGCATGTCGCGCAGGCCTTCGGCGCCGCCTTGGGCCGCCGCCTGGGCGATGCCGCCCCAGGCGCCATCCAGGCTGCCACGCGGCACCCGATTAGCCTGGGTGATGCTGCCCAGCCGCTCGCCGCTTGGGGCATACAGGCTCCAGGCCAGCGCCACCTGCTGGGCACGCGGGCCGGCATCGCTCAGCGCCACCACACATTCCACCTGATAATCTGCCTGGGCCGCATCCCGCACCGGCCGGGCCAGCCCCAGGCCAATAATCTGGTCGCCAAAGGCGCGGGCCAGCGCGGTGTTGCCGTCACCCGGTGCGCCCTGGAACGGGCGCAGGAACAGTTTGGGCAGGCTTGGATCCAGTGCCGCCTCGGCACGCTGGCTGGCATCGACCTGCTCGATCTCGTTGGCGACCCGCTGCGCCATGGCGCGGGCCAGCGCCTGGCGGGTGGCTTCCGGCGCCGCTGCCAGGGTTTCGGCATCCAGGCCCAGCGGCAGGTCGCTGCCATTCAGCGGCGGGCCGCCGAAACGGCTCAATTGCCACACCCAGATGACGCGGCCCTGCTCATCTTCGGCCAAAGCCGTCACCAGATCGGACGAGGCCGAGGAGCGCGCCAGTGCCGAGGCCGGCCAGTCGCGCTCCACCAAAGCTGCCGCCAGCCCTGCCGCCAGGCTTTGAGCCAGTTCGCCCTCGGCATTGGCCACCGGCAGCACATAGAGGCTGTGTTCGCCGGTGGGCATGGTCAGTGCAATCGGCAGGCCCTTTTCATCGGGCAGGAAAGGCTGCGGCAGCGGCTGGCAGGCGGCAACCAGCAGCAGCAAGCCGAGATGAAACGCTCTAACCCAAGACACAGCCGGCCACCAAGGCAACGAAGCAGAAGACCAGAAAGATGAATAGATGCGGCATCAGACGAGCGCGATGGCCGAGACCTGGCGGCCGTAATCCGGCTCGCCGGCCAGGGTGATGCGACGATAGCTGAAGAAACGCTCCGGCTCGGCCAGCGTATCCAGCCCGGTATCCTCAAACGCCACGCCGGCAGCGCCAAGCCTGCGCGCCAGATAGCCGGGCAGGTCAAACTGCCAATGGCCCGGGCGTTTGCCGGCGCCAAAAAAATCCGCGTTGCCGGCATCGGCGGCGGTGAATTCAACGCGGAACGGCTCGCTCACTTCATAACTCGGCTGGCGGATGGTGGGGCCGATGGCGGCACGGATACGCGCCCGGTCTGCGCCCAGCTTTTCCATCGCCGCCAAAGTGGCATCGGTGATGCCGGCCAGGGCGCCGCGCCAGCCGGCATGGCAGGCGCCGATCACACCGGCCACGGCATCGGCGAACAGCACCGGCGTGCAATCGGCCGACAGCACCCCCAGCGCGATGCCGCGCCGCCGTGTCACCAGGCCATCGGCTTTGGGCCGGCTGGCCGGATCGTAGCTGTCATCCACCACGATCACCTCGCGGCCATGCACCTGGTACAGCGATGTCAGCGCCTTGGCGCCCAGGCTGGCAGCCACAAGGCGGCGATTTTCGGCCACATGCGCCGGATCGTCGGCTGAGCCTGGGCCGCAATTCAGCGCGGCATATAGACCGGTGGAAACACCGCCGCGGCGGGTGAAAAAACCATGCCGCAGGCCGGGCAGGGCGGCGAGGGCGGGGCTGGTGACGGATTCAGGCAATAGCATTCAGAAACCGGCGGGTTTGGGCAGGGTTGGGGGCGCAAGCGCCAGGGCCTGAAAGAGTCTGCCCATGGCGTGGTCATCGGTCAACCGATGCAGCGCCGCATCAATGCTGGCGGCCTGCGCCGCAGTGGCGCGGGCCTGAAGCTGGCTGGCGCGGGTTGCGATGCCAAGGCTGCGCAGCAGCGCGCCCTGGCCGATTGGGCCATACGCCGCAAGCCCGGCACGGCGGGCGGTGGCGGCCAGGCTGGCGAAATCAACATGCGCGGTCAGGTCGGCTTCGCCCGGGGCTGCCAGCAGATCAGCATAGCGATGCTGCCGCACCGCCTGGAAACTATCGCCATAGCCGCTTTCGCTGGGGCCATAATCAATGAACAACGCCACGCCGCCTTGAGCCAGCAGCCGCGCCGCCAGGTTTTCGATCACCGCATGGGCGGCAGGGCAGGTTTCATATATGCTGCCTTCCGGCGCCGCGCGGCCCAGCGGCACGCTATCGCGGCCAAGCACAAAACGCAGGCCGCCATCGGCGATATCCACACGCCGCTCATGCCAGGCGCCATCCTGCATCTGGTATTGCCGGATCGGCAGCGCATCCAGGAATTCGTTGCCCAGCACAATCAGCGGCGCATCCCGGGGCAGGTCGGTTATCTCGCCGCACCAGGTGGCATCCGGCACCGCCCGGGCCTGGATCGCGCGCAGGCGCGGCGAGGCTTCCACCAATACCACCCGGAACGGCGCCATGCGGCGCGTTACCCGCAGCGCATCCTGCATCAGCGTGCCGCGCCCGGGGCCAAGTTCCGCCAGATAGCAGTGCTGCGGCGCGCCCAGAAGCTGCCAGCTATCCACCGCCCACAGGCCAAGCAATTCGCCGAACATCTGGCTAATTTCGGGCGCGGTGATGAAATCGCCGGCTGCGCCGATGCTTTCGCGTGTGGTGTAATAGCCATGTTGCGGGTGCAGCAGGCATTCCGCCATATAATCGCTGATGCTGAGCGGCCCTTCCGCCAGGATGCGGCGGCGGATCAGCTCAAGCAGCGGCCCGCTCATCCGGCAGCAGAGGCATCGCGCTTGGCCCGCGCCATCAGCCACAGGCCGAGCAGCACCATCGGCAGCGACAGCCATTGCCCCATCGTGGTGCCGGCGATCAGATAGCCAAGCTGTTCATCTGGCTGGCGGAACAATTCGCCGATGATGCGGGCGCAGCCATAGCCGGCCAGGAACAGGCCGGCCAGCGAACCGGGCTTCTGCGCCACATCGGTATGCCGGCGCACCAGATTGAGCAGCACAAACAGCACCAGGCCTTCCAGGAAGGCCTGGTAAAGCTGGCTCGGATGGCGTGGTTCCGGGCCGCCGGTGGGGAACACCATGGCCCAGGCCACATCCGGCGCCACACGGCCCCACAATTCGCCATTGATGAAATTGGCAATGCGGCCAAAAAACAGCCCAATCGGCGCCACGCAGGCAATGATATCGGCAAAGCGGAACAGGCTTATGCCGCTGCGCCGGGCATACAGCACCATGCCCAGGATCACGCCCAGCATGCCGCCATGAAACGACATGCCGCCTTTCCACACCGATAGAATCTCAATCGGGTTTTGCAGATAAAACAGCGGATTGTAGAAGATCACATAGCCCAGCCGGCCGCCCAGGATCACGCCGATGGTGGCCCAGACCAGGAAGCCGTCAATCTCATCGGCTGTGATGCGGCTGCCGGGCTGGCGCGCCAGCCGCATCGCCATCTGCCAGCCCAGCACCAGGCCGGCAATATAACTCAGCGCATACCAGCGGATGGCAAACGGCCCAAAGGCCACGATCACCGGATCGATAACGGGAAAGGGCAATGCCAGCAGGGTCGGCATCAGCTTTCGTCGCCTTCCGCATTGCCCTCGGAGGCCGCTTCGCCATGCTGGCGCGGGCGCAGGGTGGGGAAGGCGATCACTTCACGGATGGTGGGCGAATTGGTCAGCAGCATCACCAGCCGGTCGATGCCCACGCCCAGGCCGCCCATCGGCATCATGCCGGCGGCTTGCGCCTTGAGGAAATCCTCATCCACCTGATGCGCCTCGTCGTCGCCGGCATCGCGCTGTTCCTGCTGCGCCTCGAAGCGGCGGCGCTGTTCCTGCGGATCGGCCAGCTCGGAAAACGCATTGGCGATTTCCCAGCCATTGCAGAAGGTCTCAAAGCGCTCGGCCACTTCCGGCCGCGCCGGATTGGCCTTGGCCAGCGGTGAAATGGCTTTCGGCAATTCCACCACATGGGTCGGCTGGATCAGCTTGGGTTCCACAAAATGCTCAAAGCAGGCTTCCACCAGCTTGCCCCAATCGGCCGATTTCGGCGCCTCGGCGCCCAGGGCTTGGCGCGCCTTGGCCTGGTCGGCTTCCAGATTCAGGTCAAAGCCGGAATGTTCCTGGATCAGCTCCAGCATGGTGGCGCGGCGGAATGGCCGCTTGAAGCTGATCGTGTGTTCGCCAAAGCTCACATCGGTGCCGCCGGTGGCGGCAATCGCCGCCGCCTCGATGATGCGCTCGGCGATATCCATCATGTCGGCATAATCGGCATAGGCCTGATACAGCTCGATGGTGGTGAATTCCGGATTGTGCCGCGGCGAGATACCCTCATTGCGGAAGCAGCGGTTGATCTCAAACACCTTTTCGCTCAGGCCGCCGATCACCAGCCGCTTGAGATGCAATTCCGGCGCGATGCGCATATAAAGCGGAATATCCAGCGCGTTGTGATGCGTCACAAACGGCTTGGCGATGGCGCCGCCTGCAATGCTGTGCAGCATCGGGGTTTCCACTTCCAGGAAATCCTGTGCCGGCGCAGTGAGAAATTGCCGCACCGCCTGGATCACGCGAAAGCGCGTGCGCAGGGTGCGCCGGCTGTCTTCGTTGCCGATCAGGTCATATTCGCGGTGGCGATAGCGCTGCTCAACATTTTTCAGGCCATGCCACTTTTCCGGCGGCGGCTCCAGCGCCTTGGCCAGCACCACGATGCGGCTCAAATCCACCGTGATCTCGCCGCGCTTGGTGCGCCGCACCTTGCCTTCCACGCCGATGATGTCGCCCAGATCCAGCGCCTTCATGATCGGGGCGAATTCGCCCTGCACCTGATCCTTCGGCGTATAGACCTGCAACTTCACCGTATCATCCAGGATATCGATGAACATGCCGGAATTGCGGATTGCCATCACGCGCCCGGCCACCGCCACGGCATCCTCGGTGCGCTCATCGGCTTGCAGATGCGCATAAGCCTCATGCACTGCCTGGTTCTTGTGGCTTTTCGGAAATTTCGCCGCGTTATACGGGTCCAGGCCAAGCTGGCGCAGGGCCTGCAATTTGGCTTCGCGGTTGGCGCGCTCGGTGCTGGCGCCGCTTTCCTGGGTGGTCTGATCGGTCACGGTTCTGTCTGACTTTGTCTGGCGGAATGGGCGCGGAAACTACCATTGCAGGCCGGGCTTTCCAAGCTTTCAGGTCGCAGCCTTGCGGCAGCGCAGCCGGCAGCCCATATAGCAAGCAGCAAAAGGAGGCTTGAACCATGCAATCCGACAATCGTGTGCTGAACGATCTCTCCCGCCTTGCCACCGGGGCGCTGGGCGCCATCCAGGGGGTGAAAACCGATGTGGAACAGGCCTTCCGCCAGAAGCTGGAACAGGCCCTGGCCGGCATGGACCTGGTGCAGCGCGAGGAATTTGACGCGGTGAAGGAAATGGCCCGGCTGGCGCGTGAGGAGAATATCGCGCTCAAGGCCCGGCTTGATGCGCTGGAAGCCCGACTCGCGCCGCCGCCCTCGCTACAGGGCGCCAATATGGACAGCGCCTGAGCCGCCAGCCCGCAAAGCCGCTCCAGGTCGACTCGGCAGGCTGGTTAAGCCCGCCGAGTCGCACCGAATTACCCACAGATTTACGCCGCTTATCCACGCGCTTTCACGGATTCATCGCCAATCCGCCCTTGCTTCGTCACATACCGCCGCCTAACCTAAATCTATGGTGTTAACGCATATGCAACACCTAGATATATGGTTCGCCTGAGCCTCAGCCGCCCAAACGGCAGGGGCTTGCGTAAAGTGGGGGGCGCCTAGTCATGCGGCCAGTTACTGACGTTGAGATCACCACCCGCCTGGGCAATCCGCTGGATTTGGTTGAACAGATCGTGGCGGAGCAGGAATGGCCGTTTGAGCGCCAGGGTTCGGATGAACTGACGGTCGGCGTTTCCGGCCGCTATTGCGAACATCAGATGTGGTTTTCCTGGCGCGAGGAACTCGGCGCCATGAGCTTTACCTGCGCCTTTGACATGAAACTGCCGCCGAACCGCAAGCGCGACCTGCATTCGCTGCTCGCCTATGTCAATGAAAAGGCGCTGATCGGCCATTTTGACTATTGGTCGGAAGAAGGCATGGTGGTGTTCCGCCAGGCCTTGCTGCTGCGCGGCGGCCTCGGCGCCACCACGGAGCAGATCGAAGACCTGATGGAAATCGGCCTCGGCGAATGCGAACGCTTCTACCCCGCCTTCCAGTTCCTGGTCTGGGGCGGCCGCAGCCCGGAAGAAGCCGTGGCCGCAGCCATGTTCGACACGGTGGGCGAGGCTTGAGGGGGGGGGATATGTTCGATTGTTCGAAATAAAGCCCTTTAATTGCCCTATTGGGGAATGTTTATTGGGCTGTGAGTGGCCATTTAGTCTAAGACTGAAGTTCTCCTACTGGCCTGATGGACGCGATTAAGCGAATCCAAGAGTCTGCTTCCGGCACCAACAATCTTTGACAAAACCTTTATTTGTTCTTTGCAAGCAAGGTCGCTCGTGGCCACAGGGTAGTTAATCTGATGGTCAACTTCTCCCCAAATCTCTTCAAATAAAGTTCTCACTTGCACTTCGCAGCATAGTGGAGAGTCTGATCGCGGCCTAATCAAGTAGTGCACACTTGTGTAACTCGTCGGTTTTTGTATAATTTCAAGTTCATAAGCCCCGAAGAACTCGGCGGCCTCGGGATCCCAAGTGTAGGCTTTCGGTTTTTCGTCAAGTACCCAATCGCCAGCGCTTAGTTTGCTGCGTATGACTGAATCTATTTTACCGAAATGCTCCTGAAATAGATGCATAACGCGAACGCCAGCTAGATCGGTGATTTCACGAAATATATTTTCACCGTTTATGTTTTTGCCATTTTTAATTTTACGAATAATTTTATCCCTAAGATGCTCACGGTTCTTGATGCGGCTTTTGTAAGAGTGAACGACTTCTGCGCCAGGCATAATAAGCGAGGGGTGCTGGCCAATGTATTTTTCAACAAACTCCATGAACATTTTTAGATCGTGCTGAATTTCATCGAATTTAACAAGCAGCTCTTCATGGTCTTGGAGTATTTTGCTCATAGTAGGTCGAGCCTCAGAATAAAGTCTTTCGCAAATTTTGTGTAAGCTACTCTGGTGGCACGATATGTTTGCTGGTTTCCTGCAATAGTCCCCCTGTCTTCTCGCTCAAGGATGGGGCAGTCGGGAAGCTCCCACATTGGGATATGGTATTTTTGGGACATGCTAGGAAACGTGTTATGGGTATGAATTACTGCGTCTTCACCCATTGATCGCTCCAGAAGTCCTGGAAATTGGATTAGGTTTTCTTCGTCTATGGAGCTTTTAATAGTTACAGGAATTTGGGTTGCGTAATGTTGGTGCGCTTTGGCGAGCTTCAGCTCGCTTTCGTCTTTGCTATAGCGTTTGGCATTGTAAATAGTATATCCTATGAAGCGAACAAATTTTTCTGGAAAATTTGATCGCTTCTGGTCCGACAAGAAGTGAAAAATACTATCAAATTGCTTGCGCCAAGTCCTAAGTGCATTACCAATATTGCGTATACCATACACAGAAAATAAGTCCGGCGCGCATGGAATCAGAAAACCATCTGCAAGTGAGAGCAGATGGCGATTAAGCGCTCCTAGGCTAGGTGAAGTATCAAATATGACAATTTCATAACCATTTTGTTTGGCATACTCGTGAGCAAGAGTTCTTACTCTAGTTGCGGTTCTTATTGATAATGGATCTCCTTGGTAGATTCCGCTCCAGCGCTCCCCAATTTTGGCCTCAAAAAGATGGAGAGTAAGGCGCCCAGGAATAATGTGGACGTTTTCTTTCAAAACAACTGGAGGAGGAAGGGTTTCAATCTCAGCAGTGCCATCTTCGGTTGGCTTAATGTCAAAATGGATGCTTCGATTTTTTTTGAGTATTTCTTCAAAGCCTGCTTCACCAAGCTGTTTTCGAGCATTCTCAAAATCTTCAATAAATTTGTCCTCTGCTTGCCATATCTCTTCGATTTTTTCCATCTGGAGAGAGATAATTGTCAGGTTACATTGCGGGTCTAAATCGATTAGCAGTACCTTTTTGCCGAGTTCACCGAGCGCGTGGGCAAGGTGATATGTGAGTGTAGTTTTACCAACCCCACCCTTATTGTTGAAGATGGTAACAATTTTGGGATTCATGAATTTCTTCTTTTTAGATTTATGAATTTTTACAATGTGCTGTTTTGCGGGATAAATCAACTATAAATTATGGCTGTAGGATTGAATTTATTTATATAAATGCGCTATTTTTGGCCAGTTTGGTCGTCATATTTGCGTGTCTTGGATTCAATAGGGTGATGTTAATTTGATCTGGCATTCCCCTTATCGCCTTGAGAGCTAGAGCTGCGCAGCCTATTGATACCCTTGGCTCATTTCCCGATCAGACCTTCAAGGACTTACACATCATGACGACACGGATTTTGCTGGTTGGCTGCGGCAAGATGGGTGGGGCTTTGGCCCAGGGCTGGCTGCGCCAGGGCGTGGCGGCGGCGGATATTGTGGTGGTGGAGCCCAATCCGCAGCCTGATCTGCCGCAGGGCGTGTTGCAGGTGGGCGGTGCCGAGGCGGTGCCGGCGGCTTTTGCCCCCGATATTGTGCTGCTGGCGGTGAAGCCGCAGGTGATGGATGCGGTGGCGCCGGCTTATGGCCGCTACGCACAAGCCGGCGCCTGTTTCCTCTCGGTGGCGGCGGGCAAGACGGTGGCAACACTGAACCGGCTGCTGGGCGGCAATGCCGCCATCGTGCGCAGCATCCCCAACACGCCGGCGGCCGTGGCCCAGGGCATCACGGCATGTTTTGCCGGTGCCGGGGTTTCCGAAGCCCAGCGCCAGGCTTGCGACAGCCTGTTGCAGGCAGTGGGCGAGGTGGTGTGGGTCGAGCGCGAGGAATTGATCGACAGCGCCACGGCGGTTTCCGGTTCCGGCCCGGCCTATGTGTTCTGGCTCACTGAATGTATGGCAGCGGCCGGCGCCAAGCTGGGTCTGCCGCCGGAACTGGCGGCGCAACTGGCCCGTGCCACGGTGCAGGGTGCCGGCGCGTTGATGCGGCAAAGCCCGGAAAGCCCGACGCAATTGCGCAAGAATGTCACCAGCCCGAACGGCACCACCCAGGCGGCTTTGGATGTGCTGATGGCGGAAAACGGCCTGGAACCGCTGATGACCAGCGCCGTGGCCGCCGCCGACAAACGCTCGCGCGAACTGGCGGGGTGAGCTTCGGCCTTGTCGGCGCTGCATTTCGGCTCAATATCTGTTAGCATAAGCTGACAAGGAGCCGTTTGATGGCCAAGCGCAAAACCAAAGCCGGCGCCGCGCCGAGCAGTGAAACGAATCCCAGCGAAGCGCTGCGAAGCGACGCGAACACGCGGGAACGGCCGGGAAGCGGCGGGAACACAGCGGAAGCCGGGCGCGATCCGATTGATACGATGCTGGAGATTGTCGCCACCACCGGCTGGCTGTCGCTCTCGCTGGGTGCCGTGGCGCAAGCCGCCGGTCTGCCGCTGGCCGCGCTTTATCGCCAATATCCGTCAAAACTGGCCCTGCTGCGTGGTTTTGCCGCCCGCGTTGATGGCCAGATGTTGGCAGCCCTGGGCAGTGAGGCAATGGCCGAGACCAGTGTGAAGGACCGGCTGTTTGAAGTGCTGATGGCGCGCTTCGATGCCCTGGCGCCGCATAAGGAAGCGATGCGGGTGCTGCTGCGCGAATTGCCGCGTGATCCGCTAGCGGCTTTGTGTTTTGCCGAAAGCGGCCTGAAGCGCAGCCTGGATTGGGCTTTGGCAGCAGCACAGCTTGATGCCGCCAGCCTGCGCGGCGCTGTGCGGCGCAAGGCGCTGGGTGCGATTTATCTCGACACGCTGCGGGTCTGGCTGGCCGATGACAGCGCCGATCTGGCCCGCACCATGGCGCACCTCGACAAGCGGCTTGGCCAGGCCGAGGGGGTGCTTGCGGGTAAGAGCGGAATTGGCGGCATATTTTCGCGTATGCGAAAGAAGCAGGCCGAGTAAATCCATAACTATATGATTTATAACATTTTAAATTTTTGCTGCACTGCACAAAAAACTACTTGACCGCGTTTCGGTCGCTGCCTATATTCAGGGCATTCCCGGCACCATTACCAGTGCAACCTTTGGCCCAGCCGCGCCAGCCAGCCATGGAGCGTTCCATCATGACCAAGACCGAGTTCCCCTTCGCCGCCGCTTTTGACTTCAACAAGATGTTCGACCCGAAGCTGTTTGATGCCCAGCAGATGTTTGCCGGCTACAAGCTGCCGGGCTTTGATGCCGAGGCGCTGGCCGCCGCGCAGAAGAAGAATATGGATGCCATCGCCGCTGCCAATAAGAAGGCTTTTGAAGGCTATCAGGCGCTGGCCAAGCGCCAGGCCGAACTGTTTCAGCAGGGCATCGAGGAACTGACCGCCCAGGTCAAGGATGTGATGGCCAAGGGCGCCAAGGATATCGATCCGACCAAGCAGGCCGAGCAGATCAAGTCCGCCGTGGAGAAGGCGCTGCTGAACCTGAAGGAACTGGCCGAGCTGGCCACCAAGACCAACACCGAGACCTTCGAGACGCTGAACAAGCGGGCCAACGAAGTGGTGGAAGAACTGCGCACCACCTTCGCCAAGTTCGGCAAGTAAGCCTCACTTCGGCGCTCGACAGCAGCGCCGGAATCGGTTCAAACAGACGGGCGGGGCCAGCGATGGCGCCGCCCGTTTCGTTTTGGCTTATCCACAGGCGGTTGGCATGATTTCGCTCGATGATTTCCACAAGGTCGATATCCGCGTCGGCACCATCATTGAGGCCGAGCCGTTTCCCGAGGCGCGCAAGCCGGCAATCAAACTGAAAGTGGATTTTGGCCCCGAGCTGGGTGTGAAAAAATCCTCGGCCCAGATCACCGTGCATTACACGCCGGAACAATTGATCGGCCGCCAGGTGATCGCAGTGGTGAATTTTCCGCCGCGCCAGATCGGCCCGATGCGTTCGGAAGTGCTGGTGCTGGGGCTGCCGGATGCACAAGGCCAGGTGGTTTTGCTTGGGCCGGATCAGCGCGTGGATAATGGCGGCCGCATGTTCTGATCTTCTGGTTGCGTTGCGAGGCTGCTCCTGCCACTGCCTCAGCGGTTGACCCCGGCGATGTGCCAGCCGACAATCACGGCCGTCTGTTTCCCTCGGATTTCAAAGCGATTTGCCCCCATGTTCCGCGTGCTGCCGCTGCTCATCCTTGTATTGCTCATGTGGCCGCAGCTCGCCCGCGCCCAGGAAGAGCATGATTGCGTGGTGCGCCAGTTCGCCACCGCGCGTCTGGTATCCAATCTGGAGCCGCAGGGCGAGACCGATAAATTTGAGGCCGGTGCCGAACGCGCCTATGCCTTTGCCCGCCTCGATTGCGCCCATGTCGGCAATGGCGAGACCTTCTGGTTCCATTGGCTGCAAGGCGAGCGTGAGGCTGGCAAGTCACGCGCCCGCGTAGATGTCAGCCGCAACTGGCGCATCTGGTCGCAGGTGCGGATCAGCCCCGGCGAATGGCGCGTGCAGCTAAAGGATAGTGATGGCCGCTTGCAGGCCGAGCGCAAATTTGAGGTCGCGGCGCCGCCAGGTGCCGAGTGAGCCTATAGCGGCAGTCGGATACTGGCGCGCAGGCCGCCCAGCGGCGATTGCTCCAGCGTTATCTCGCCACCATGCGCCAGCACGGCATCACGCGCGATGGAAAGCCCCAGGCCGACATTACCCTGGCCGGAATGCCGTGCCGGGTCGGCACGGTGGAACGGGCGAAACACCTTGTGCCGTTCCTTCTGCGGAATGCCCGGGCCGTTATCATCGATATGGATCAGGATGCCGCCGGCAACAATCGCCATTTCCATCCGCACCCGGCTGCCATAGCGCAAGGCATTCTCCACCAGGTTTGACAAGGCGCGCTTGAAGCCCAGCCGGCGCAGCGGCAGCGTGATGCTGGCCTGGTCCTGGCTCAGTTCAACCTGGCGCCCGCTGCGGCGCGCATCATCCACCACTTCCTGCAAAAGCTGGCCCAGATCGGTCAGTTCCGTGCTCTGCTCGGTCTGGCCGCGGGCAAAGGCAAGGTAACCATTGATCATGGTTTCCATCTCAATCACGTCGCGGCGCAATTCCTCGGCTTCCGCGCTCCCCTCCATCAGCGACAATTGCAGTCGCATGCGGGTTAGCGGTGTGCGCAGATCATGGCTCACGCCGGCCAAAATCTCGGTGCGTTCACGGATATGGCGCCGGATACGGTCGCGCATCGCCAGAAAGGCCAGGGCGGCGGCGCGCACCTCGGTGGCGCCGGAGGGGCGGAAGCCCGGCATTTCGCGGCCTTTGCCGAAAGCGTCGGCGGCTTCGGCCAGACGGCGGATCGGACGGATCTGGTTGCGCAGAAAGATCGCGGCGATGCCGAGCAGCAACAGCGAGCCGCCGGCCATCCACATGATGAAAATATAGGTGCTGGTGGAATAGACCCGCTTGGCGCGGGCCAGCGTCACCATCAGTCCATCGGGCAGTTCCACCAGCACGGCGATATTGTCGTCGTTGCGCTGGGTGTCGATGGCAAAGGGTTCGTCGATGATTTCCGATAATGCCTGGTTGAGCATGCGGTCGAGGATCGACCAATGCCTTGGCGGCGGCAGATCATCCGGCAGTCTGGCACCCGCTTGCACGCGCACCTCAATCTGCATCCGGGCATAGGCCAGCGAAACATATTCGTCGAATTGCGGCGTGCCCTTGGTGCGTTCGTAAAGCTCGATCATCATGGCGATATCGCCGGCCAGGCCGAGCGCCAAACGACGGCTGACGGTATCCCAGTGGCGTTCGTAGAAGGCATAGGTGACAATGCCTTGCAGCAGCAGCACCGGCACCACCAGCATCAGCAGCCAGCGGCCAAACAGGCTGCGCGGCAGGATGCGCTTGAGCAGGCCGCTTACTCGGCCCACAGCACGTAGCCTTCGCCCCACACGGTCTGAAGGAAGCGCGGGTTGCGCGGGTCTTCCTCGATCTTGCGGCGCAGGCGGGTGATCTGCACATCCACGGCCCGGCTTTCACTGGCACTGGCAGCGGCGTTGAGCAGGCCGCCGCCACTGTTATCGGCCAGATCGGCGCGTGGCACAGTGCTGCCGGGGCGCCGTGCCAGCACTCGCAGCAAAGCCGCTTCGCCGGTGGTGAGCGCCACAATCTCGTCGCCGCGTTTCAACTCGCCGCGCACGATGTCAAACTGGAAGTCGCCAAAACGCACCGGGCGCGCCGTGGGCGTCGGCGGCGGGCGATGGCTGCGCGCCAGGATGGCCTGGATGCGCAGCACCAGCTCGCGTGGCTCAAAGGGCTTGGCCAGGTAATCGTCGGCGCCGCTTTCCAGTCCGGTGATGCGGTCCTCGGCCTCGCCGCGCGCGGTCAGCAGGATCACCGGCACAGTATTGCCGGCCCTGCGCAAAGCGGCGACAAAATCAAAACCATTCTGCCCGGGCATCATCACATCCACCACCAGCAGATCGAAGCTCACAGCAGTCAGCTTGGCAGCGGCATCCTCGGCGCTATCGGCGCCGGTAACGCGAAAACCAGCATTGCCGGTCAGATAGCGCGTGAGCAGCGTGCGGATCCGCTCGTCATCGTCGATCACCAGCAGATGCGGCTGTTCCGTGCTCATGGTGTTGTCTCAGCGCCGTTGGATGGATCGCAGGATGGCGGCGCGGGCCGGTTCGTCAATCAGCCCGGCCAGCACCTTGCGATAGCCGGCTACCGCCTCGGCGCCGGCTTCGCGATAGGCTTCGGCCACTTTGGCCTGCTGCACGGCGCTGATCTGGCGTTCCAGGTTGCGGCCGGATTCGGTCAGGAAAAGCTGGCGCTGGCGGCGGTCGCGGGCGCCCTGCTGCTGGCGCACAAAGCCGCCCTCTATCAGCGCCGACAGCACGCGCGACAGGCTCTGTTTGGTGATGCGCAGGATACCCAGCAATTCCGCCACTGTGATGCCGGCATGGCCACCAATGAAATGCAGCGCCCGGTGGTGGGCGCGGCCGAAGCCGAACTGATCCAGAATTTCGTCCGGGCCACGGGTGAAGTCACGATAGGCGTAGAATAGCAGCTCGATGCCCTGGCGCAGCTCGTCCTCGCGCAGAAACAACGGGTTGGCCATGGTCTTGAGATCGCTCATGTCCTGTATATGGGGCATAGACCGGAGTCGTCGCAAGGCCATGCGTTGATGCAGGCGTGGTATGCGCGAAAAATATGGCAGTGATGTTGACATAGTTTGCTTATAATGTTACGCATATATCCAATCTCTGGTAATAATAATACCTGAGTGGCGTTATTCTCGACAAATGCTCAGGCTTTAGGCGCGATGCCTAGCTTGAGCCAGCAGCTTCAGGAGCGTGAATCATGAGCACCCAGACCTACGAAGATCGTGACGGCTGGATTTGGTATGACGGCGTTTTTGTGCCGCATCGCGAGGCCAAGCTGCATGTGCTGAGCCATGCGCTGCATTATGCCTCGTCGGTTTTTGAGGGTGAGCGCGCTTATGACGGCGAGGTGTTCAAGCTGACCGAGCATAGCCAGCGCCTGATCGATTCGGCTGCATTGATGGATTTCACCATTCCCTACAGTCTGGCCGAGATCGACCAGGCAACGCGCGACACCGTGGCCAAGAACGGCTTCCGCGATTGTTATGTGCGGCCGGTGGCGTGGCGTGGTTCCGAGATGATGGGTGTCTCGGCGCAGAGCAACAAGATTCATCTCGCCATCGCGGTGTGGGAATGGCCGAGCTATTTCTCGCCGGAAGCCAAGATGAAGGGCATTCGCCTGCAATTGAGCGACTGGCGCCGCCCGGCACCGAATACCGCGCCGACCAAGGCCAAGGCGGCGGGGCTCTATATGATCTGCACGCTCTCGAAGCATAAGGCCGAACGCGAAGGCTACCAGGATGCGCTGATGCTGGATTGGCGCGGCCAGGTGGCTGAGGCAACCGGCGCGAATGTGTTTTTCGCCAAG
>NZ_JAGOLP010000067.1 GCF_017994015.1 Ferrovibrio sp.
TCCTTGAACAGCACATCATTGATCTTGATCGGCGCCACCGCCTGGTTAACGCGGATCAGCAGTTCTTCCTTGAGCCGGTAGAGGCCGGCCGAGCCGACCAGATCGTCCGGCCGCAATTCACGCAGATAGACCTGAAAATTGTCGATCACGCGCGGCATCAATTCATTCAGCTTCGGCGTCGATAGCGGCTCCTGATGCTCCAGCGCCACTTTCAGCTTGAGATAGGAAGCCTGCCGGCCGCTGGCATTCAGGTTCACCAGGATATCCGGCAGGTCATGGAACACCGTCACCTTGGGCGGCTCGGGCTTGACCTCGGCCTCTTCCGTCTTGCCGCCGAACACGCCAAGGAAATAGGCCGCCGCACCGCCGCCGACCAGCAACAGCAGCAACAGCGGAATAATGATGAACACCACCATACGCTTGCCGGACAGCTTCTTTTTGCCGTCAGCCGCGCCGCCTTCCTGGTCTTCCGAATCGTCCGCCATCCACCGCTTCTCCTACAGACCCTGCATGGATAGTCGCTGCGGGTTAATGAAACGTCACCACTGGGCAGATTTTGCCGGGTGGGCGATTTCAGCCGCCCGGCGGTTTTTGCCCGGACAGCCACATTGAGATCAGTTCTTGCGTGATTTCAATATCTTAGCAGATTGGCACGGGCTGTGCAACATGGCTTGCGACCCCGGCCAGCCAGCCGGACCCAGGATGAAGCGAGCAACTGCCATGGAAAATTCGAGCTATATCGGCCTTTCCCGGATGACCACCATGCGGCGTGAAATGGATGTGATCGCCAACAATCTGGCGAACATGAATTCCAATGCCTACAAGGGCGAGCGCGTGATGTTCGAGGAATATCTGAGCCGTGGCACCACCGGCCCGGATACCCGCAGCAACCGCTTCAGCTTCGTGACCGATAGCGGTGTGCTGCGCGATTTCAGCACCGGCAAGATGACCAATACCGGCAACCCGCTGGACATCGCCATCACCGGCAATGGCTATCTCAGCATCGATACCCCGCAGGGCCGGCGCTACACCCGCGACGGCCATCTGCGGCTGGACGAAGATCGCCGCCTGGTCACCGCCGGCGGCCATCCGGTGCTTGATAACCGCGACCGCGAGATCGTGTTTCCGCAGAATGACCAGAATGTGCCGGCCATCGCCGCCGATGGCACCATCACCCTGGGCGCCGCGCAGATCGGCAAAATTGACCTGGTGGCCTTCCAGAACGAGCAGGGCATGCGCAAGACCGCGCAGGGGCTTTATGCCACCGACCTGGAGCCGCAGCCGGCACCGGCCAGCTCCACCCTGGCCCAGGGCATGCTCGAATCGTCCAATGTCGAGCCGATCCTGGAAATGACCAACATGATCGAGCTGCTGCGGCAGTATCAGAACACCCAGAACCTGATTGATGGCGAGCATGACCGGCTGCGCCGCGCTGTTGAGCGGCTTGGCCGCAGCAGCGGCCAGTAAGAATAGATAGAGAAAGAGGAGACTGAACCATGCGTTCGCTCAGCACCGGCGCTACCGGCATGATGGCCCAGCAGCTCAATGTCGAAGTGATCTCGAATAACATCGCCAACATGAACACCACCGGGTTCAAGCGCCAGCGCGCGGAATTCCAGGACCTGCTGTATCAGAACCAGCGCCGCCCCGGCGCCACCTCGTCGGATGCCAACACCATCGTGCCGTCGGGCATCCAGATCGGTGTTGGCGTGCGCGCCGCCGGCATCTACCGCATCCACGAACAGGGCAACCTGACCTCGACCGGCAACACCTATGATATCGCCATCAACGGCAAGGGTTTCTTCAACATCACCCTGCCGTCCGGCGAAACTGCCTATACCCGCGCCGGCTCGTTCCAGGTCAATGCCCAGGGCCAGATGGTCACCGCCGATGGCTACCTGCTGAATCCCAACATCACCGTGCCGCAGGGCGCGCTGGCGGTCAGCGTTGATAATACCGGCATCGTCGAGGCCCGCCTCGCCGGCCAGGCGCAGCCGCAGCAGCTTGGCCAGATCCAGCTTTCCAACTTCGTCAACGAAGCTGGCCTGGAAGCGGTGGGCGACAACCTGTTCCTGGAAACCCCGGCTTCGGGCCAGCCGCAGGTCGGCAACCCGAACACCCAGGGCCTCGGCACCTTGCGCCAGGGCTATCTGGAAACCTCCAACGTCAACCCGGTGCAGGAAATCACCAACCTGATCACCGCCCAGCGTGCCTATGACATGAACTCGAAGGTGATCACCACCTCCGACGAAATGCTGCAAACCACCACCCGTCTGCGCTGATCCAGATCAGACCCCAGATCAGACCACGGAGATCGACCATGGCCCGCACAACGCTTCTGCTCTTCGCCGCCGCCAGCGCCTTCGCCGCCGGCTTCGCACTCTCCGCCCAAGCCCAGCCATCGCAGGCCCAGCAGATGCCGGCCGCGTCGGTGCAACTGGCCTCCGCTGCCGCGCCCAAGGCCGCAGCGATGCGCTATGTCTCGGAGCGCGACGTGGCCCGCCGCCTGGTGTCGCTGGTGCAGCAGCGCAACGGCGGCCGCCCGGTGGAGATCAGCTTCCATGGCAACGACAATGGCTTTTCGGTGCCCAGCACTGCCGAATGGCGCGTTGACGGCTTCACTTTCGACGACCGCAGCGGCCGCTTCACCGGCACCCTGGCGGCAACGGGCGCGCCGGAAACCGTGCGCATCTCGGGCCGCGCCAGCCCGGTGGAAGCCATGCCGGTGCTGAAATCCCGCGTCGCGCCGGGCGAAACCATCGGCGCCGATGCAGTGGAATGGCGCCAGGTGCCGGCCGGCCGCTATACCTCGGCCTATATCGACCGCATCGACGACCTGATCGGCCAGACGCCGAAGCGGACGCTGAATATCGGCCAGCCGATCCGCAGCGCCGATATCGGCCGCGTTGAGCAGGTCAGCAAAAATGCGCTCATCACCATGGTGGCCCAGGTGCCGGGCCTCACCATCACCACCACCGGCCGCGCGCTTGAAGGCGGTGCCATCGGCGATGTGGTGCAGGTGATGAACCTGCAAAGCAAAAAGGTCATCCAGGCCACAATCACCGGCAGCAACCAGGTGCAGGTCACCACCGCGCCGCGCCTGCTGGCTAGCAACTAATATAAGAAACGTAAAGAGAGAGACCCGCCATGACCCGCTTCACCACCCCGCTCCGCTTTATCGCCCTGGCCGGTGTTGCCCTCAGCCTCGGCGCCTGCGATGTCGGCCGCCTGACCGAGATCGGCAAACCGCCGGCCTTGAGCAAGATCGAGAACCCGACCGAACAGAAGGATTACCGCCCGGTCAGCCTGCCGATGCCGGCGCCGGAAGTGACCACACGCTCGGCCAACTCGCTGTGGCGCCCGGGTTCGCGGCAATTCTTTAAGGATCACCGCGCCGCCAAGGTGGGCGACATCCTGACCGTGAATATCGACATCCAGGAACGTGCCACGTTGCAGAACAACACCACGGCCAGCCGTGACAACAACGAGAATGCCGGCATCCCCAATATCCTTGGCCTGGAAAGCGCCTCGGATGGCGCCGGCGGCGTCACCACCGGCGCCGGTGTGGCCTCGACGCTGAACAAGATCTTCAAGAATATAGATCCTTCGGCCGCCATCGGCATGACCTCGTCCTCGCAGGTGCAGGGCCGTGGCCAGGTGGATCGCCAGGAACAGATCACCGTGCGCGTCGCCGGCATTGTCAGCCAGGTGCTGCCGAACGGCAATCTGGTGGTGCAGGGCCGCCAGGAAATCCGCGTCAACAATGAAATCCGCGAGCTGATCGTGCAGGGTATCGTGCGGCCGGAAGACATCACCGCCACCAACACGGTCAACCACACCCAGATGGCCGAAGCCCGCATCGCCTATGGCGGCCGCGGCCAGCTTTCCAACATGCAGCAGGCGCGCTACGGCCAGCAGCTTTACGACGTGCTCTTCCCGTTCTGATCTCTCGAACGGAAGACAACAAAAAGGCCGGTCAGAATGACCGGCCTTTTTTCGTTTCTGCTCAGCGCAGAAAACTACATGTCGTCGCGATGCGTGCGCTCGCGGCGCTCATGGCGCTCCTGCGCTTCAATCGACAACGTGGCGATCGGCCGCGCTTCCAGGCGCTTGAGCGAGATCGGCTCGCCGGTCTCCTCGCAATAGCCATAGGAATTGTCGTCGATCCGCTTGATCGCGGCGTCGATCTTGGAGATCAGCTTGCGCTGACGATCCCGGGTGCGCAACTCCAGCGCGCGGTCGGTTTCCACCGAGGCGCGGTCTGCGATATCCGGCTCCTGGCTGGTATCTTCCTGCAAGTGCTGCAAGGTCTGGTTCGACTCGCGGAGGATGTCTTCCTTCCAGGCCTGCAGCTTGCGACGGAAATATTCCTTCATTTTTGGATTCATGAAGGGTTCGGACTCGGTGGGACGGTAATTCGGCTTCAACTGGATACCCATGCGAGAACCTCCAACGCCCGTCCACCCCGACCTCGACTCGTTCGCTGACCAGGGGTGGCAACGGCGGGCGGAGTATATGAATCGCCCGGCTCTCGGGCAAGGCCGTTGATGCGCCCGGAAGCCATTGAAAACATGAAAAAATTGTGAAAAATTGGGTTTGTCTTCTCGGCGTCATGCCGAAATCAGGGCTGGAGCATCACCGCCATGCCGTCGCACCAGCCCCCCGGCCCCCATCCCGAAGCGAATATGGACCTGTTGCATCCTGGCCGCCCCCATGCGGAACAGATGGCCAGCCTGAGCCGGCTCTGGGCAGAACAAGGCCCGGAAACCGCCCTGGCGCTGGTGGCTGCCGCAGCCCAAGCCGCGCCGCAGGATCGCGCCCTGCATCTGGCCTGGCTGGAAGCGCTGCTCCGGCTGCGGCGGCTGGATGAGGCCGGTATGCTGGCCGCCCGGCTCGACCATTTCGATGCTTCCGGCCGTTTACGGCTGATCAACCAGGCTGTTATCGCCGAGCAGGCCGGCGATTACCAAACCGCTGTGGCGCTGCTGCTTCAGGCCGAAACCATACAGCCCAGCCTGCATCAGCAAATGCGGCTGATCAATCTGGCCGCTGAACTGGGGGATGCGGCGCTAGGGCTGCGCTGGTCGCAGGCGGCGCGGCGCTTGGCGCAGAACCCGCAAGACCGCCTGCTGCTGGCCTGCACGGAGGTGAACTGGCGCTTCAATGCACGTGATTTCACCGGCACTATGCAGCTGGCATTGCTGACCGTGCAGGGCCTGCTGGATAGTGGCAGCCTATTAGCCGACGCGGCACCGGCTGCACAGCCTGCCGGCGGCGATCCGGCGCATGATGACAAGCTGCGGCAAACCCTGATCGCCGCCCTGCAAAGGCTCGAAACCGCCGGATTGCAGCCCTTTGCCATTGCCGGGTTATTGCTGGGCTGGCAGCGCGACGCTGCCTTCCTGCCGAATGACAAGGATATCGACCTGGCCCTGCCGCCTGGCCTGCTGCCGGCAGAGGCTGTGCTGGCCGAGGCTGCGGCCGCGCTGTGTAACGATGGCCGCTTCCGGCTGCTGCCCAACATGCTCGGCATGCTGGATTTCAACACCTTTGCCGATACGGCCACCGGTATTCATGTTGATCTGGTGGCGCATCGCCAAGATACGAGTGGCGGCATCCTGGGCGGCAGCCGCATGGCCGGGCTGCCGGATGCCGAATGCCGTCTGCTGCGCCATGCGGCCTATGATCTGGTGCGTGCAGAATGGCAGGGCGTAACATTATGGCGCCCGGCCGATGCCGACCGGCTGCTCTGCGAGTATTACGGCAATTGGCGTCAGCGCGATCCGCATTTCAACAGCATGATCTCGGCCCCGGCGATGCTCGGCTTTCCGGATTTTGTGCGCGCCATGGCTTATCTGCACCTTGTGTTGGCGGTTCAGGCCGGACGGCGCGAGGCCGCCATCGCCTTGGCCCAACAAATCTGCCAGCGCGATGCCGGTGACGTGCTGGCCGACTGGTTCTTGCACCAGATCGAAGCCACAGCTTAACCTGCGCCATGCATGTTTACAGCAAGATCGTCGGCGACCTGTTTCATGGCGGCCATGTGGCTTTCCTGGCGGCTGCGCGTGCGCTGGGCGACCGGCTGACGGTGTGCGTGGTGCCGGATGAGCGCGTGGCCGCCGGCAAAGGCCGCCGCCCGGTGATGAGCACGGCCGAACGGGTGGCCGTGGTGGCCGCCTGTCGCCATGTTGATGCCGTGATCACCGATGGGCCGAAAGTGATCAGCCGGGCCTTCATGCAGCAGCATGGCTACGATCTCTATGCTTTCGGCGCCCGCGATGATGCCGAATTACACATCAAACTGGCCGATTGCCCGGATTTGCCGGAAACCATGCGCCAGCGTCTGCCCTATAGCCCGGGTATTTCCAGCACCGAGTTGATCGAACGCATCCGGCAGCGGCTGGCGGAGGAAGCGTGAGTGCTCTGCGGCAACGCTATGAGCGCTGCATGGCGCAGCCTGTGTTGCGCGATTTTGTTGCCAGTGGCGGCCGCATCTTCATAGCCTGCGAGCAGCGTGCGCCTGAAGCCATCGCTGAACTGATCACCGCCGGCCATCGCCACTTTGCCGAAAAATTCCTGCAGGAAGCTGCCGCAAAATGGCCCGCCCTGCGTCATCTGGCGCCCGATCTGGTGCTGCATGATTTTGGCCGCCTGCAAAGCAACAAGGTGGCCGGCGCCGCCGCCTTGTTTGATGCCATCGAAAGTATCGACCGCGAAAGCCTGCTGCCGCTGCTGTGCCAGGCGCGGCCCATACCGCTCTATTTGCAGATCAATGTCGGACGCGAAGCGCAGAAAGGCGGTGTAGCCCCTGAGCAGGCCGAGGCGCTGCTGGATGCCTTCCGCCACAAGCTGGACCGTGCGCCGGCCGGCGTGATGGCAATTCCGCCGAAGCATGACGATCCACGGCCACATTTCCGCTGGCTGCGCCGTTTCATGGAGCGGCACGCCCTGGCCGAGTGCATGATGGGCATGTCTGGCGATTATCAGATCGCCATTGACGAAGGCGCCACCATGATCCGGCTGGGCCGCGCGGTGTTTGGGAAATAGCTAGAAAATTCGCCCGCAGCATACTTGCATCAAACAAAACTCAGCCTGGAATATGGAAAAGCAATAAAAATGCACGATATAATCGTACATACTGTCAAAAAGAGTCGCATGGGAGGACCTTATGAAAATTCACTTAGAGTGGCAGAAATCAGCGCTACTTTCTGCATCAAAAGACCCGATGTACATCTACAGCATAGATGAAAGTAAAATTTCCGAAGAAACTGGAATTTACATTTTCGGCAGAGAACACGGGGATAAATTCGAAGCTCTATATGTAGGAAGAGCAAAAAATATTAAATCAAGAATAGTACAGCACTTAAAAAATCTTCCGCTTATGTCTCATTTAAGGGACTCGAAGAGTGGAAAAAGAATTCTGCTGACTGGAATATTCAAACCTAAACAAGGGCAAAACTCACAGAAATGCGTATCCCTAGCAGAAAAAGCATTTATTCAACATTTCTTGCTTGAGGGGCACAATATTGCAAATATTAAAGGGAAGACTCTTAACGAGCATCATATTATTAGCGAAGGCTATAAAATAGGAAAATACAACCCTGAAGTAATGTACCTTCCGCGCTAAATTAACTAAAATAAGTGAGTTTTCAAAAGATGAAAAAAACTACCCTCTCGACAAATAGAATGAGAGGGTAGTGGTAATAAAGAAGTCAGTAACCCAGCTTGGCCAATTCGACTTCGCAGCGCAGTTCGATCTCGCCGATCAGTTCGGCCAGCTGCGGATCGGCCACCATCATGCGCTCCTGGCGCAAGGCTTGGGCCAGGCCCTGTAGGCGATCCACCGGGATGCGGCCTTCAAGCAGGCCCTCCTGGATATCCTCCAGCTTATCAAGCAGGCCGGTGCCACGGCGGAAAGCGCGGCGGCGCTCCTGCTTCTGGGCATCGCCATCCACCGCCTGCAAGGTCAGCATGGCATCCAGGCCGGCCATCGGCGCGGCGCCGGTAACCCCGCCGGTGCTGGTTTCAGAACTGCCTTTCAGCAGGCTGGCGAAGCTGGCGCCGCCAGCCGCACCAGCACCGCCGGTACGTTTTGCCGCGCCGGGCGCCAGGCTGCCGGGGCCGGAAATCTTGTTGATGCTCATGTCTGCATGGTGCCTGAGAAAAACCACCCGGTAAAGTCGGCAAATTTTGCCGCCCGGCAGCCTGGTCACAAAGAATTACCCAATGAATTCAAGCAATTTTGGCTTGGCACGGAACTGGCATTCTCAGCACCAAGACCGCGCCCTGGCAAGAAATGCCGGGGCAGCGGTCAAACGGAGAGAGAGCCATCATGATCCGCATCGTTTCCGCCCGCTTCCGCCGCCATGCCACCGCCCTGCTGGCCAGCCTAGTGATTCTGGCCAGCCTGCCTGATCCCGCTGCTGCCGGCTCGCGTATCAAGGACGTGGCTGATTTTGAAGGCATCCGCGAAAACATGCTGGTTGGCTATGGCCTGGCTGTGGGCCTGGATGGCACCGGCGACAGCCTGACCAACGCGCCTTTCACCAAGCAGAGCCTGCAAGCCATGCTGGAACGCCTGGGTGTGAACATCCGCGATGCCGGCAACTTCACCACCAAGAATGTCGCCGCCGTGATGGTGACCGCCACCCTGCCCGCCTTTGCCCGCCATGGCAGCCGTATCGATGTGACAGTAAGCACGCTGGGCGATGCCAAGAGCCTGCAAGGCGGCACCCTGATGGTAACGCCGCTGATTGGCGCCGATGGCGAGGTTTATGCCGTGGCCCAGGGCGCCGTGGCAGTGAGCGGCTTCAAAGCCCAGGGCGCCGCCGCCCAGCTTACCCGTGGTGTACCGACTGCTGGCCGCATCGCCAATGGCGCCATTGTTGAACGTGAAGTGGGCTTCGAGCTGGCTTCGCTGCCGGTGCTGCGCCTGGCACTGAAGAATCCCGATCTGACCACCGCGCGCCGCATCAGCCAGGCGATTTCCACCCTGGCCGGCATCCCGACCGCGCGTGCGCTTGATCCGGGCACCGTGCATGTTGATGTGCCGGGCCGCTGGCGCAACGACCTGATCGGCTTCATGACCGAGATCGAGCAGTTGCAGGTGGAAACCGACCAGGTGGCCCGCGTGGTGATCGACGAACGCTCCGGCACCATTGTGATGGGTCCGAATGTGCGCATCGACACCGTGGCGATTGCCCAAGGCACACTCACTATCCGTGTTACCGAAACGCCCCAGGTTTCGCAGCCCAATCCGTTTGCCCCGGGCGGCGTGGCAGTGCCTGGCATCGCCGGCACTTCGGCCGCCACCGGCACCGTGCAGGTGCCGCGTATCGGGCCGGATGGTCAGCCGGTGCGTGATGCCGGCGGCAATATCGTGTTCGACAGCGTAACCCAGGCGGTGCCCGGCACCGGCACCCCCACCGTGCCCGGCCAGGTTGGCGGCGGCGCGCAGACCGTGGTGGTGCCGCGCACCGACATCCAGATCGACGAGCAGGTGGATCGCCGCCTGGCGGTGATGCGGCGCGGCGTTTCGCTGCAAGAGCTGGTGGATGGCCTGAATGCGCTGGGTGTTGGCCCGCGCGACATGATCACCATCCTGCAAGCGATCAAGGCAGCCGGCGCGCTGCAAGCCGAAATCCAGGTGATGTGAGCCATAGCGAGAGGATGTTGCCATGACCGACATGATCGCCGCCGCCCCCGCCATCAACGGCTATGCCGTGGAACAGGCCCGCGCCATGCGCGCCCGCACCGAAGCCGGCGCCACACCGCAGAACGAAGCTTCGCTGCGCAAGACGGCACAGGAATTTGAATCGCACTTCCTGGGTCAGATGTTTGAATTCATGTCGAGCGGCATCAAGACCGATGGCCCGTTCGGCGGCGGACAGGCGGAATCGACCTGGCGCACGTTTCTCAATCAGGAATACGGCAAGTCGATGGCGCAGAGCCGCGGCGTTGGCATTGCCGACATGGTCTACCGCCAGATGTTGCAGATGCAGGAGGGCGCGCAATGAATCCGCAATTCCAGCAGGGCCGTCAGCCCACTCACCCCGCTTTGGCACGCCGGCCGCTGCCGGGTCAGCGTGTTGCCGTGCCTGAGCCGGGCCGGCCGCGCGACAATGCCGGCGCCGGTGCGGTGCCGCCAACGCCGAAGGAACTCTACGACATTGCCGGCCAGCTCAAAGGGCTGATGCTGGAGGAAATCGCCGCCATTGAGCGCCACGATTATGCCGCGTTGAACCAGCTTGGCGAGCGCAAGCGCATCATGGCCGGTGTGTTCAAGGAGAAGCAGAAGGTGATGATGCAGCATCTTGATGCGCTGAAACAGCATCCGGCTGCTGAACGCGCTGTGCTGGCCGATCTGCTGGAGGAAGTGGGCCAGATCGCCAAGCGCAACGAGATTGCGGTGCGCGGCGCGCGCGACGGCCACCAGCTTTTCCTCAATGCCATCATTCGCGGCGCCACCAAGATGGAGCAGCTTGGCAACGGCTATGCGCGCAATGGCCGCAGCACCAATCTATCAGCCAATTATGCCGCACAGCGACCGGTTTCGTTGTTCAGCGATACCAAATGCTGAACCGCGTCTAAAGATCCGCGCAAGCGGTTTCCTGGGGGAGCATGCCGAATTCGTTTGGCGTTAGTACCTCTCTCTCACCTCGCCCCGCCAGCAATGGCGGGGCTTTTTTTACTCAAAACTCTTTCCAGTCATCATCGCCGGCATTGACTGGCGGCGCGGCCGGCCTCGCGGCAACCGGCTTGGCTGGCGGCATTTTTGCTGCTGCCGGTTTTGACATCGCTGGCGCCGGGATGGGCTGGTTCGGCTTGAGGCTCGCGGCGGGTGCTGCCTTCGGGGTTTGGCTTACCTTGGGTGCCAGGGGTGCCGGCATCCTGGCTGCGGCATTGGCGCCGATACGGAAAAACGCCACCAGCCCGGCCAGTTCACGCGCCTGATCGGCCAGCGATTGCGCCGAGGCGGTATTCTGCTCCACGAGCGCGGCATTACGCTGGGTCATTTCATCCATGTTGCTGACGGCGGTGTTGACCTGATCCAGCCCGGTGGCCTGTTCCCGGCTGGCAGCGGCAATCTCGGCCACGATATCCGACACTTTCTTGATCGATGACACGATCTCGCCCAGCGTGCCGCCGGCCTGATTGACCAGCGCAACACCTTGCCGTACCTGGGCATTGGAAGCCGCGATCAGCGCCTTGATATCCTTGGACGCATTGGCCGAACGCTGCGCCAGGGCGCGCACTTCCTGCGCCACCACGGCAAAGCCCTTGCCGGCTTCACCGGCACGGGCCGCTTCCACTGATGCGTTCAGCGCCAGCAGGTTGGTCTGGAAGGCGATCTCGTCAATCAATGCCACGATATCGGAAATCCGGCGCGCGCCATCCTCGATGCCGCCCATGGCCTGCACGGCATCCTGCACGACGCTGCCGCCCTTGTCGGCGGCATCCCGCGCCACCTGGCTCAGTTGGTTGGCTGCTGCCGCATTATCGGCATTCTGCCGTACCGTGGCGGTGACTTCGTGCATCGAAGCGGCAGTCTCTTCTATACTAGCCGCCTGCGCTTCAGTACGGCCGGCCAGATCCTGGCTGCCGCTGGAGATTTCCGCTGAAGCCGATTGCACCGCATGGGCTGAACCACCAAGCCGCAATGCCACATCGCGCAGCTTGGCCGCAGTATCGTTGACACTCTGCTTCAAATCGCCAAACACACCGCGATATTCGGTGCTGATCGTGCGGCTGAGATCACCTTCCGCCATGCCTGCCAGCACATGCGCCAATTCGCCGGTGACACTGGCCAGGGTGGCCGAGAGCCGGTTGAGCTGCTGCGTCAAGGCAAGCTGAAAACCTTCCTTGCCGGTCTCAGCCAGCCGCGAGGTCAGATCACCATCGGCAATATGATCGCAGAAAGCAGCTATTTCCGCGCTGGCCTTGGCGTCGCGTGCCTCACGATCCAGGCGGCGCTGTTCGCTGGCCTGCTGCTGATCGGCATTGACCGTTTCAAGCCGACGCTTCTCCTCGGCATTGCGGCTGAACACTTCAACATGACGCGCCATGGCGCCAATCTCGTCGCCACGATCAGCACCCGGCACACTGGTCGCCTCGTCCCGGGCCAGCCGGCCCATCGCCGCCGACAGCGCATTGAGCGGCGCGATGATGCCCTTGCGCGCCAGCAACAGCGACAGCAACAGCATGATCACCAGGCCGCCACTGCCAATCACCGCGATGCGCTGGATGTGGCGATTAAAATAGGCGTCCAGTTCAATGCGTAATTCATGGATATTTTCCGCATTGTCCTTAGCCAGCAATTGCACGGCGCGGTTCAACGCCTGGCGATTGCTGCGGTTGGCTTCATTATCGCCAAATACCCGGGCCTTGGCCGGGGTTTCCTGCACGCCGAGGCGCACCAGTTCGGTGCGAAATTCGATGAACTGCTTCACGCTGGTGAAAGCTGCGGCGCGATCGGTATCAAGCGTGGCCGGCAACAAGCTGCGCCATTCCTGCATCAGCCCGTCAATACGTTGCAGGCCGGCCAGCAGCAGCTTGCCGTAACGATCCGCTTCCTGGTTGGTCTGCGACATGTAGATGCCGCGGGATTCCATCACCACGGCATTGATCAGGCCATTGACCTGCTCGGCGATCACCGCCTGGCGTGTCTCGCGCTCGATCTGCGCCAGCTTGGCATTGTAGGTGCGCAAAGCATCAATGCCGAGATAGGTCATGCCACCGGCAAGCAGCGCTGCCAGCAGCACGATGAAATAGATTTTACCACCGAGGCCAATACGGGCCAGCAGCTGTGTCATGGCGTTTTCCTCCCTGGAGCGGCGGTCCCTGTTTTGCTTCGGGACTCTGCCGTTACGCACCCGGGAATATTACGCTGGCTATAGGGCGGAAGTAACGCTTCTTGTTACCGGCGGCGCGACACATGCATGGCGCGATCAAGCCGGCGGTAGCGCATCCTTCGGTTCGGCTAAATCGCTGCCGCCCAGATTGGCGCCGGCCATATTGGCACCATCCAGCTTGGAGCCGCTGAACATGCAGCCGCGCAGATCGGCGCCGCTGAAATTCGCCTCAGACAGATTGGCATTCCACATCCGCCCGGTCTGGCGGCCCTGACCATCCAGCAATTCCAGCGCCCCAAAGCGCACGCCGCGCAGCTTGGCGCGGTTGAGTTTGCTGCGCAGCAACACCGCGCCTGCCATGTTCGAACCATCCAGCGTGGCGCCGCTCAGATCGCTATCGGTGAAATCGGCCATGGTCAGATCACAATCGGCCAGCACGATGTCATGCAGGTCTGCGGCGCGGAACAGCCCGGCACGCAGATCAAAACTGCCCAGATCAAGACCGGCCAGGGTTTTGCCGCTGATATCAAAACGCTGGCCCTTGGCGCCGTTGGTGTTGATCCACAGGCTGTGTAGATCAAGCTTGATACGCAGCCAGGCCGGCACTGGTGCGGTGCTGTTGCGCATCGCCGCATTGGTCAGGTTGGCGCCGGTGAGATCGGTATTCGACAGGTCGACATTACGCAGGTTGGCGCCAGACAGATCGGCCCCGGCAAGCCGCACCTTGGTCAGATTGGCCCCCACCAGCACGGCCTCGCGCAGTTTTGCCCCGGTGAGATTGGCGCCGCTCAGATCGGCACCCGCCAGATTGACCGAAAACAGCGTGGCACCGCTGAAATTGGTATCCTTGGCCGAAGCCAGCAGCAGGCTGGCATGGCTCAGATCGGCACCGCTCAGATTGGCGCCATCCAGGTTGACATGGGTCAGGTTGGACTGCTTGTTCTTGGCTTGGCGCTCGCCATCCTTCCAGGTCACCATCTGGCCAGGCCGCAGATCGGCATCGGTCAGATCGGCATCCACCAATCTAGCATCCATGAAATTGGCCGCACGCAGATCACTTTTGCGGAAACTGGCACCGGAGAGATCGGTATTATTGAAATCGGCCGCGAACAGGTCGCAGCCATCAAAGCGTGAGCCGCGAAACGCCGAGCCGCCAAAATTGCAGCTCGACAGGATGGCATCGCGCACATCCAGATTGCTCAGCGCCATGCGCGGCAACTCGGCTTGCCGCACCATCAGGCGCTTGCCATTGGGCTGACCCGTCAGAAAGCGCTGATGCGCGTTTAACGCCTGCATGAACGCCCTGGTATTCGAGTCCATCCCCGCCGCGCCCCCACATTCACTGCAACATAGTAAGGCAGCCCGAGGCAGCATTACCAGAGGCTGTAATCAGCTATATGGCGAAAAAACTCAGCAAACTCAGGGATTTTGATACTAAACCGGAGTCCTGCCGCAAATATTCTCGTTTTTCGAGAGAATCAGCGCGTCAGACTTCGCGTATATCATCGAAATCATAGGTCCAGGGCGCACCATTCGTCCCGGTGATAGTGCCGATCAGGATCGAGCCGGAGGCGAATTTGCCATCAGCATCGTAATATAACCCGCCCGTATCCTGGCGATAGATAAAACCAGCCTGGCCAAAATCCACCGCATTCATCGCCGTCGACGACGACACCGCCTTGATATTCACATTCTGCTCAAGATCGCGCGCCAGCGTGAAGGCATTGCCGGTGAAATCGTCTTCACGATTGGTGTCGAGCTCGATGCGATCATTGCTGCTCATATTCTGCACGATCATGCGATCAGCCGAATTGGCCGAGATGAAGGTGAAATAATCGCGATCCGAGCCGCCGATAGCCGTGTTGATGCCGGCGCCGCCAACCATGCGCGCGCCGTCATTGCCGGCATTCATCACATCGTTGCCGGCCTCGCCATACAACTGATCAAAGCCATCGCCACCATTCAGCGTGTCGTTACCGTCGCCGCCATACAGCCGATCATCATATTTCCAGCCGGTCAGCGTGTCGTTGCCGCCGCCACCATACATGGTGATCGGCGCAAAGCCGGTGGAGGTGACAACATCAGCACCCGTGCCGCCATACACCGTCTGCACACCATGGACGCTGACATTATTCGCACCATTCGCCAGGGTCAGCGTATCGCTGCCATAGCTGAGCTGCACCGTGCCATTGGTCATCACCGTGCCCAGCGTCACACTATCGTTGCCGATATTGCCGATGATGGTTTCAACATTGTTGACGGTTACGGTATTGCCGCCGCTCTCCAGGATCAGCTTGTCCTTGCCGCCGGCCAGATCAACGGTGCCGCCGCTGATCTTGGTCTTCATGGTCAGCACATCGTCAGTATCGCCGCCGCGCCAGGTTTCAACCCCAGTGGCCGAGACATTGGCATTGCCCAACACGATCAACGTGTCAGTGCCGCCGCCAAGATTGACCACGATGGTGCCGCCATTGCTCAGGCCATTCACCGTCACGGTATCGTTGCCGCTGCCGCCGGTGATGGTTTCAATATTACTGGCGGTGAGGCTGTTGGTGGTGTTGGCCAGGGTCAGTGCGTCATTGCCGGCACCAAGATCGATGCTGCCATTGGTGATGCCGGCGCCCAGGGTCAGCAGGTCGTTGCCGCTGCCGCCGGTGATAGTCTCCACATTGCTCACGGTCAGCGTGTTGCTGCCGGTCAGGGTCAGCTTGTCGCTGCCGGCACCAAGATCGATGCTGGCGCCCGTGATGCCGGCGCCAAGTGTGAGCGTGTCGGCGCCGCTGCTGCCCTTGACGATCTCCACCGCGCTGGCGGTGATCGAAAGATTGGCGGCGCCAAAGGTCAGCGTGTCGCTGCCGCCGCCCAGATTGACATTGGCCGCCGCATTCAGCGTCACACTATCGCTGGCGCTGCCGCCGGTGACGGTTTCGGCATTGGTCACCGTCAGGATATTGCTGCCGGCCGAGGACAGGATGAGCTGATGGTTGCCGGCGCCCAGATCAACAAGGCCGCTGGCCTGCGTCGCGCCCAGCGTCACGGTATCGG
>NZ_JAGOLP010000112.1 GCF_017994015.1 Ferrovibrio sp.
GGTGGAGAGGGCTGGATTCGAACCAGCGTAGGCGCAAGCCAACGGATTTACAGTCCGTCCCCTTTAGCCACTCGGGCACCTCTCCGCACCGCTTGTTTTGCCGTTCCCCGTTACAAAGGACAAGCCGTTCAATGCCCGACTTCGACAAAAAAACGCGACAAAAGGCTCAGCATCGCCACTCTCCCCCCGATACACTGGGCTCGGAACGGCAATGTTGTTGCCTTTATCGCGGCGCATTATAAAGACCGCCATGAGCCGACGCAAGCATCAGCCGACCCGCCATCCGCAAAGATCGCAACAGGATAGCCGCGATCCCACCGGAAATCGCCCTCAAACCGCCAAATTCCAGCCTGAACGCGCCCCCGGCCGGCCGGGCGAAACCGCCCCCCGGGCGGCCCCCGAATCGCGCCGCCCGCGCCCCGGTTCTGCCCGGTCCAGCAGCAGCAGCAGCGGCGCGGTCTGGCTTTATGGCAGCCATGCCTGCCTGGCGGCGCTGGCCAACCCACAGCGCTATTGCCGCCGGCTGGTGCTGACCCGTGAGATGCAGGCCGAGCTGGCCGACAGGCTACCGGCCCAGCCACAGCCGGAAATCGCCGACAAGGCGCGGCTCGACAGCCTGTTGCCGCCCGGCGCGGTGCATCAGGGTGTGGCCTTGCAGGTTGAACCGCTTGACGATCCCGGCGTCGAATCGCTGCAACAACCGTCAAATGGCGCTGAAACCGAAATTGTGCTGGCGCTGGATCAAGTGACCGATCCGCGCAATGTCGGCGCCATCCTGCGCTCTGCGGCAGCCTTTGGTGTCCGCGCCCTGATCGTTACCGACCGCCACGCACCGGAAGCCACCGGCGCGATGGCCAAGGCGGCTTCCGGCGGGCTGGAAGTGGTGCCGATGCTGCGGGTGACCAATCTGGTGCGGGCGCTGGATTTGCTCGCCGGCTATGGCTTCTGGCGCGTTGGCCTGGATGGCGAAGCCGAGCGTGAGCTGGCCCAGGCGGTGAGCGGTGTGAAGCGGCTGGTGCTGGTGATGGGGGCCGAGGATGAGGGCTTGCGCCGCCTGACCCGGGAACATTGCGACTTCCTGGCCAAGCTGCCGATGACCGGTGCGGTGGAAAGCCTGAATGTGTCGGCTGCCGCCGCCATCGCCCTCTACGAGGCGGCGCGGCGGCAGACCTGAAACAAGTGCAGAAGATTTAAGAGATGCTGCCCATCTGGCTCTGCAAGTAATTCTGCAGGCCAACCTTCTCGATCAGATCGAGCTGGGTTTCCAGATGGTCGATATGCTCCTCGGTATCATCAAGGATACCGGTGAGGATTTCGCGGCTGACGTAATCCTGCACGCTTTCGCAATGCGCGATGGCGGCCACCAGATCAACCCGGCCCTTGCGTTCCAGGTCAAGATTGGCCGACAGGCCCTCGGGCACGGTCTCGCCGATCTTGAGCTTGCCGAGATCTTGCAGATTGGGCACGCCTTCGAGCAGCAGCACACGCTCGATGATCTTGTCGGCGTGCTTCATCTCCTCTATCGACTCTTTGTATTCGTGCTGGCCGAGCTTCTCGAAACCCCAGCTTTTCCACATGCGGGCATGCAGGAAATACTGGTTGATTGCCGTCAGCTCATTCTTCAGCACCCCGTTGAGATGCTTGAGTACCGTCTTGTCGCCCTTCATGGCACACCCCATGGCTTTGAATACCTGGGGCTTTGTATGGGCCGCGCCCAATGAGAACGCAACCAGAAACTATGCGGTTGCGAATGAGTAGCGCAAATAGTGGCGCGGCTGCAAATCAGTTGCAGCTCAACAGGCAAAAATCAGCATTTTTATTAGGAAAAAGCCTTCTCAGGCCTCGGCTTGAGCAGCTGCGGCCAACGGCATGGCATGAGCAGCGCCGGCATGATGGGCGCAACGACTTTGCTGGACCATGCAGCGCACATCCGGAACACACTTGCCGCATTGCGGCCGGTCAGCCAGATGGCGGTAGACCGCCGCCACCGAGCGGCAACCTTCAGCAATCGCACCACGCACATCGCGCTCGGTCAAACCATGGCACAGGCAGACATACATCTTGGACGGCACCGGTTCCTAATCATGGGCTGAGAATAATTCTCAGCCGCGAAGATAGGGCGAATGCGAACCAGTTGCAAGAGGACTCTTGTTATTTCGTTTCCGCCAGTTGATCCAGCCGGGCCAGCACATTGGCCAGCCCTTCGCTGGCCTCGGCTGACAGCGGCATATCCTGCGCATCAGCCTGGGCGGGATATGCCGCCGCCCCCAGAGGCCCCGCCGCTCTGCCAGGGGCTTGGCCCACAACCCGCGCAATGGCGCCGAATAGGTCAACCGCCACGATCGGCTTGGCCACATATTCGTCGGCGCCAAGCGCCATATACTTTTCGCGGTCGCCCTGCATCGCATTGGCGGTCAACACGACTACCGGGGTGTGGCGCAGCGGGCCGTCCATGGCGCGAATCTGCTGCAAGGCGGCGGCGCCATCCAGTTCCGGCATATGGATATCCATCAGCACCAGATCGTAGGGCGCCGTATTAAGCGCCGCCAGCGCCTCGATGCCGTTCTTCACCAGATCGCAGTGATGCCCGGCCCAGCGCAGCATGTAGCCGATCAATTCCTGATTGATCGGATTGTCTTCCGCCACCAGGATACGCAATGCGCGGCTGTTGCCCAGTTCGCGGCTTTCGGCCTGATCCAGCAAGGCCTCCACCGACTGGCCGATGCGGCAGGGCAAGGTGAACCAGAAGCGCGAACCGGCCCCCTCCTCGCTGCTGAAACCGATCTCGCCGCCCAGCAGCCGCACCAGCCGCTTGCAGATCGACAAGCCAAGGCCGGTGCCGCCAAAGCGCCGCGAAATAGAACTATCGGCCTGATGGAAATCCTGGAACAAGGCCGCCTGCACCGAGCGGGCAATACCGATGCCGGTATCCGTCACCGAGAAACGCAGCCGCGCTTCACCCTGCGGATCGTTGTGCGCCGGCAGCAATTCGGCTTCCACCTCAACCCGAATAGTGCCATTGCGGGTGAACTTGACCGCATTGGCCACCAGATTGAGCAATATCTGCCGCAACCTGGCTTCATCTGCCAGCAGATAACGCGGCACATCCGGCGCCACCTGCCAATGCAGCAGATTGTTATTGGTCTCCACCGGCACGGTGAGCAGCGTGGCGACCTGCGACAGCAGATCCTCCAGCGCAAAATTCACCGGCTCAACGCTCATCATCTCGGCTTCCAGCTTGGACAGGTCGAGGATATCGTTGACCACGGCCAGCAGATGCCTCGCCGAGAGATCGGCATTATCGACAAAGTGATGGGCCTCTGCATCCAGCGGGCGCTGCCGCAGCAAACCGAGCATGCCCAGAATGCCGTTCAGCGGCGTGCGGATTTCATGGCTCATATTGGCCAGGAAACTGGATTTGGCGCGCGAGGCCACTTCGGCCTTTTCGCGGGCTTCAGTGAGGCTGACGATCAGTCCTTCGCGCTGGGCAAAGGCACGCGATGCCACCACCGTGAGCAGCGCAAACAGCAGGATCGCCGGCACCACTACCCACAGGGTGCCGAGCGTGCGATGCCACCATTCCTGCAACAATGGTTCCACCGGCTGGGTCAGGTTGATCACCAGCGGAAAGCCATTCACCCGGCGCGGCGCCACAAAACGCGCCACCGAGGCTTCGGGATCGGCCATGCGATAACTGTCCACCAATTCGGCATGGCCCTCAGGATCAGCAGCTAGAATGCGGAAGGCGGTTTGCTGGGCAAAGGATTTCGCCACCGCCTCCTCACGCCAGGGCGCTCGCGACAACAGCACGCCATCTTCGCGGAACAGTGACACTGCGGCCCCATCCTCGGCGGCTGACAGAGTGTGGAAAACATCGACAAAATAACGGCTTTCCACGCCGGTCAGCACCATGCCCAGAATGGTGCCATCGGGCGCGCGGATGGCCTTGCTGAGATAGAAGGTCCAAGCGCCGGTGCCGCGATTCTTCACCGGCACCGAAACAAACAGCGCCAGCC
>NZ_JAGOLP010000018.1 GCF_017994015.1 Ferrovibrio sp.
CCACAGGCCATGGTGGATGGCCAATACCCCGCCATCGGCTCGAACCGCGAGGCGGTGGAAGCCGCTTTGCAGATGGCGCGCAAGGATAAACATCTGCCACTCAGCGCCGAGTATGATGCTGCCGGCCGGCCGCAGAAACTGCTGATTCCCGGCCTGAAACCCTGGCAGGGCGAGGCAACGATCTGGCTCTGCTTCTACGACAAGCGGCATGACGTGACCGTGGAACGCGGCGAAAATCGCGGCAAATTGCTGACCTATGTGAATGTGGCACGCAGCTGGGCCGATCTCGGCCGCTGGAGCGGCGAAGCCCTCAGCCTGGACCTGACGCAGCGATTGGGCGATTACAACTGGCAGGAAAAAGGCGCCGTGATCCTGGTGCAGGCATCACGCGGCGGCCCGATCCTGGGCGCCATCGATCTGGGCCGGCGCTGAAACGCATAGATTGACAGCGAGCACGGCACATCCGACTTTATGTGCAATGACGATGCCCGAGATTAAGCGTAATCCGCCTGCCCGCCTGCGCCCTGCCGAGCCGCGTGACGCGGCGCGGCTGAAACAGCTTGCCGGCCAGGCTTATCGTATCCATGCCACCGTGCTGCCGCGCCCGCCCCAGGCGGTGACCGATGATTACGCCGCGCTGATCGCCGATGATGCGGTTTATGTCGCCGAAGCCGATGGCGACCTGGCCGGGCTGATTGTGCTGCTGCCGCTGCATAATGCCCTGCTGCTGCATGCCGTGGCGGTGGCACCGGAAGCGCAGCGGCGCGGTATTGGCGGCCTGCTGCTGCGCTACGCTATCGAGCATGCGCGTGGCCAGGGCCTGGGCGCGGTGGAAGCCAGCGTGGAGAAGGCGCTGCTGCCGCTGCTCGGCTGGTTCGGGCGCTTCGGTTTTGATGCCGTGCGCTCGCCGGGACCGGGCGGCTACCAACGCTATTATTTGCGTCGTACAGTATCCTAGCAAACAACAAAAAAATCCGAGGAAACGCTTATGAATGCTGCCATCAATGGCGCCGCGCCCCTGCCGCCGAAGCCGCCGCTGCCTTCATCCACAATGCTGATGCTGCGCGATGATGCCGAGGCCGGCTTGCAGGTTTTTATGGTCAAGCGCAATTACGCCATCGACTTTGCTTCCGGCGCGCTGGTATTTCCCGGCGGCAAGCTGGCCGAGGGTGATTTTGACCCGGCGCTGGGCAGCCATGTCACGCCAGGCAATTTTGCCGCCGACCTGCTGCCCTATGCGCTTGGCGCGATCCGGGAAAGCTTCGAGGAATCCGGCCTGCTGCTGGCGCGGCCAAAAGGCTCGGCCCGGTTTCTGGATGCCGCCCGGGTGCAGCAATTACATGACTGGCGCGAACCGCTGAACCGCGGCGAGCGCAGTTTGCGCGACCTGGCCGAAGCCGAGCAGATTGACTATGCGCTGGATGCGCTGGTGCCGTTTGCGCATTGGATCACGCCGCAAAACATGCCGAAGCGTTTCGATACCTGGTTTTTCCTGGCGCCCGCGCCGGCCGACCAGATCGGCAGCCATGATGGTTCGGAAGCGGTTGAATCCGAATGGGTCAACCCCGATGCCGCATTGGCAGCCTGGGAAGCGAAACAGAAGACCATCGTTTTCGCCACCCGGATGCAGTTGGTGAAGCTGGCCCGCAGCCGCGATTGCGCCGCCGCCTTCAAGGCCGCCGCCACCGACCGCATCATCAGCGTGATGCCGGTGCTGGACAAGGAAGCCCCCGGTGAGCCGCATCTGCGCATCCCGGAGGAAGCCGGCTACGGCATCACCAGCGTGCCGCTGAGCAAGATCGGGATGTAATTGCGGCTCAGGCGGCGGGAATCCCCGCCGCCATCATCCTGGCCAGGCGCTGGGCGAAAGCCTGCGGGTCGCGCGGCGGCTCGCCTTCCACCAGACGGGCCTGATCCAGCAGCAATTGCGCCGCATCTTCCAACGCCTCGGTGGCGCCAGGCTGGCCGGCGCGTTCAGCCATGCGGCGGATCAGGGCGTGGCTGGTATTGATCTCCAGGATGCGGGTGCTGGCTGCGGCCTGGGCGAATTGTTTGTTCATGCGCAGCAGGCGTTCCAGATGCATGTCCATATCGCCATCGGCGGCCACCAGGCAGCAGGCGCTATCGGTCAGCCGGGTGCTTTCGCGTACATCGCGCACCGCATCGCCCAGGATGGTCTTGAGCGCCGCAATCAGCGTGCCGAGCGCAGCGCCTTCCACCGCCTCAGGCTTGGTTTCCGGCTTGGCGGCATCTTCGGCCGGCTTGATCGCATCCAGATCGGCGCCGCCGCGTGTCACCGAGCGGAATGGCTTGCCCTGCCAGTCGGTGACCATAGAGAGCCAGAAATCATCCACCGGATCGGTGAGCAGCAGCACTTCCACGCCCTTTGCCTTGAAACCTTCAAGCTGCGGGCTGCGCTGCAATGTATCGAGCTGATCGCCATTGATGGTGTAGATCGCGGTCTGGTTTTCGTTCAGCCGGCCAAGATATTCATCCAGCGACACCCAGCCCTCCTGGGTTGAGGAGCGGAATCGTGCCAGCTTGAGCAGCTTTTCGCGATGCTCGGCATCCTCGTAGATGCCTTCCTTCAGCACGGCACCAAAGGTTTCCCAGAAGCTGGCATAGGCTTCCGGTTCCTTCTCGGCCTTACGCTCCAGGTCGCTGAGCACGCGGCGGGTGATGGCCTGCTTGATACGCGCCAGCACCGGATTGTTTTGCAGCATTTCGCGGCTGACATTGAGCGGCAGATCGGCGGAATCGACCACGCCGCGCAGGAAACGCAGCCAGGGCGGCACCAGGCCGTCGCAATTATCAGTGATGAAAACGCGCCGCACATAGAGCCGCAAAGCCGGCTTGCGCGCCGGATCAAACAGATCGCGCGGCGCCATGCTGGGCACATAGAGCAGCAAGGTGTAATCCAGCTTGCCTTCCGCCTTGGTGTGCAGGGTCAGCCAGGGATCATCAAAGGCATGCGCCGTGTGATGGTAGAAATCCTTGTACTGCTCGTCGCTGATCTCGCTCTTGGCCCGGGTCCAGAGTGCCGAGGCGGCATTCAGCGTCTCGTCCTCCTGGCCGTCCTGCACCAGCAAAACCGGCAGCGCGATATGATCGGAATAAGCTTTGACGATGCGGCGCAGATTGACCGGATCGAGGAATTCATCCTCGCCCTGGCGCAGATGCAATGTGATCACCGTGCCGCGTGCCGTATCGGCTTCTGCCTCGCCGATGCTGAAACTGCCGGTGCCATCCGAGGTCCAGCGCCAGCCTTGCGCCTCACCGGCGCGGCGCGACACCACATCGACCTTTTCCGCCACCATGAAGGCCGAGTAGAAACCGACACCGAACTGGCCGATCAGCGACATGTCCTTGGCGGCATCACCGCTCAGCTTGGAGACAAATTCGCCGGTGCCGGATCGCGCGATGGTGCCGAGATTGGCCACCAGTTCATCGCGGTTCATGCCGATGCCGTTATCGGCCAGCGTCAATGTGCGCGCCGCCTTATCAACACTGAGGCGCACGCGCAGTTCCGTGTCGCCGGCCCATAGATCGGCATCAGTCTGGGCTGCAAAACGCAGCTTGTCGCAGGCATCGGAGGCGTTGGAGATCAGTTCGCGAAGGAAAATATCCTTCTGGCTGTAGAGCGAATGGGTGACGATATGCAGCAGCCGCGCCACTTCGGCCTGGAATTGCATGGTCTGGTCGGTCATGGTCTGGACCCTCGTCTTCAATCGGCACAAATCGCCGGAGCCGAGGCGGTCGATGGACCCTCGGATCAAGTCCGAGGGTGACGCCTTTTGTGTTTCGTCATGCCCGGGCTTGACCCGGGCATCCCATTGTCAACGCCGCGTCTCCGCAGAACTCAATCCTTCTTGTCTTCCTTGGGCTTTTCATCCTCAAGCAATTCGGGCAGCCGGCGCAGCAGGTCGCGCGCGGCATATTCGGACACCAGATAAGCCCAGCCATTCATCCGGCTATTGGCCTCTTCCACCTGCTTCTGCGCCGCTTCCGGCTTGAGCAGGGCGGCATTGTCCTTGTCTTCCTTCACCAGCGCCGGATCATAAGCCAGTTGCAGCGTGATCCAGGCCTTCTTGTCGGCAGCGGGCAGGCTGCGCACGGTGGCGCGGATGCCGTCCAGCGTCACGATCTCGGTGCGGTTGGCCTTGGAGAAATCATGCGCGGCGGCGCGGGCCACATCGTCGAAGCTGATGAAAGCCAGCGCGCCGGGCGCCGAATTGGCATCATATTGCGACGACAGCTTCTTGCCTTCGGGCAAAGCCTGGGCCGGCTTGAAATCATCCTTGGCGGTGCCGTTCTCGCCATTGGTGCGCACCAGTTCCAGCACCTCGCCATCGCTATGCGTGATGGTGGCCGAAGCCACCCGGGCGCGCTCGATCTTGACCATCTCCTTGTCGAGCCAAGCCACCGGATCGGCCGGCAGTTCAACCCGGCCACGTGCCAGCCATGCCTTGGCCTCGTTCACCAGGCGGACATGCAGCTCAGCCGGCTTGGAACCAATCTCGCGCGTGCGCACCTTGCCAACCACCAGATCGGCCAGGGCAACGCCCTTGGCATCCAGCAACTTCACCTTGATCGGGCCAGGATCGCCCTTGGCGGCTTCATCGGCTGGCTTGTAGGCCGCCGGGTCGCTGACCTGTATGCGATCATAAAGCTCTGGCTTGTCGGTGCGCGGCTCGATGGTTTCCAGCCCGGCGATGCCCAGCACATTCTTGCGCAGGATATCGGCCTTGACGCGATAGCCATCCTTGGCCGGCATCACCCAGTTTTCGCCGGCTAGTTCAATGCGGAACTTGCCCTTCAGGCTTTCCACCTCAATCGCCGTCACCTCGTTGACCCGCTTGGGCAGGCCGGGGAAAAGCGGCTTGGCGGCAAAATCCGCCTCTGTGGCCTGTTCGCGGCGGTCGGCGACATACCAGGCCACGCCGCTCAGCGCGACCGCAGCGACCAGCAGAACGATGCCAAGCTTACCCTTCATCACGCAACCCCTTACCCTTCAACCCGCCGCGTTACGCGGCGGCGGCGCCAGGCCAGGCTGAGGCCGATTGCCACCACGGCGGCGAGCAGCGGCACCAGGCCGATATTGATGAACTTGATGCCGAGCTGCAGTTGCTCGATATCGCGGTTCAGCTCGCGCTGTACATTACGCAGTTCCTTGCGTGTATTCAGAATCTCGCCGCGCAGGCCCTCGATGGCAGCCTGCTGCTCGGCGCTGACCAGCGCATTGGCGCCCGCAGCACCCGCCGCCGGGCTGCCGGCTTTGCTCTGCAAATCGGCAATTTGCTTCTCGGTTTCTTCAAGCTTCTTCTGCAAGCTGCGCTCGCGCGCCTGATATTGCTGCTCGGCATTGCGGCGCAGACCTTCGATCACATCAAACGGCCGCTGCGACTTGCCGCGGCTGCGCAGGCCGATCAGGTCGCCTGAGCCGGACAGATTGTCGATGGCGTTGACGACAAAATCCGCATTGGCGGCAATCGGCACATAGAGCGACTGGCCGAACATCTGCTGCGTACGCACCCAGAAGCGATCATCCAGCAGGTCGGCATCGGCCACCAGAACCACATTGATCGGCTTGGCGCTTTCCTTCACCTGCGGCGCAGTCTCGGCCGGCTTGCCCTCGCCTTCCTTCTTTTCGGCATCGGCCTTGGGCGCCGGGGGGCCATCAGGGAAAGCAGTCTTGGCCGGGCCACTGATGCGGGCGGCCAGGGTGTAGACTTCACCGCTGGCCTTGAATTTCTCGGCCAGCGCCTGCGGGTTGGGATCGCCACGCAGATCGGCCACATCCATCAGCATGGCATTGTTGGAAGATTGCATCAGCGGCTGGATGCTGGTGGTGCCGCCCTCACGTTTCTTGATCGCGCCGGCCGAGGCCATGTTGATCGCGGTGATCTGCGAGGTGACGATATCATCGGCGTTCATCTGCGCCTGGGTCAACGCCAGCCAGGGGATGTAATCCGCCACCGCGCCGGCACCGCTGCGGCCGGTCTGCACCCGCTGCGCCAGCGCCAGATCAGCAACAAATTTCGGCTCAACTTCAACGCCCCAAGCATTGAACAGCTTGGGCAGCAGCGACCCGCTATCGCCACCCGGCATCGGCTGGCCGGTCATCGGATTGGGCATCGCCGCCATGGTTTCGGAATAGGGATCGGCAAACACAATCAGCCGACCGCCCTTGAGCACAAACTGGTCAACGGCATATTGCAGCTCGTCTGACAGATCCTTCGGATGCGCCAGCAGCAGCGTATCGATCTTGGCCGGATCGATATCCTCGGCCTTGGCGCCTTCCAGCATCTTCACATCGAAGAACTGCTTGATCTGGCCCAGCACCAGATAGGGCTGCGACTGCCCACGCATCGCCGCCATGATGCCGCCAGGGCCATATTCCAGCGGCAGCGAGCCGAGCACGGCAATCTGCGGCTTCTTCGGGTTGTTCAGGCCATAGACCAGCTTGGTCAGGTCATATTCGAGGAATTGTTCCTTCTCGGCCTGGAAGAACGGGATTGATTCCTGCTGATCCACGCTGTTGGTGCCGACCAGGCCAAAATAGAAATTCTGCCCGGACTGGCCCAACGACACCGCCTGGATGCCGGCGGCAACGGCGCGATCCTCGGCTTCCGAGAACGGCTCCGGATCAATCACTTCCAGCCGCAGCTTGCCGCCCGACAAGGCCGCATAACGCTCCAGCAATTCACGCACGCGCTGGCCATATTGTTTGATCTGCGGCGCCTGGGTGGCCAGCTTGTCGGAGAAGAAGAAGCGCAGCGTCACCGGCTCCTGCAAACCCTTCAGCACATTGCGGGTACCATCCGAGAGCGTGTAGAGCCGCGCCTGGGTCAGATCAAGCCGCGCATCGCGCAGGCCCTGGTTGGAGGCGACATTGACGGCGAAGAACAGCGCGAAGGCCGCGACCAGGCCGGTGCCGGTGAGGAGTGCTTTGTTACGCGTGTTCATGGCTCAGCCCGCCTTCTTCATATCAACCACCACGGCAGTGGCATAAAGCCAGGCCGCAATCAGCGAGACGAAATAGATCAGGTCGCGCAGATCGATCACGCCCTCGGTGATGGCGTTGAAATGGGTCAGGAAGCTGAACGACGCGATGGTATCCACCACCAGATTCGGCGCCCAGCCGGAGAAGAAATTCAGCACCATCGGCGCGCCGGAAACCGTGAACACGAAGCAGACCAGCACACTGAGCACAAAGGCGATGACCTGGTTGCGGGTCAGCGCCGAGAGGCAGCAGCCGATGGCGAGATAGCCGCCGGCCATCAGCAGGCTGCCGAGATAGCCGGCCAGGATGACGCCATGATCGGGCTGGCCGAGCCAGGCCACGGTGATCCAGAACGGGAAGGTGAGCGCCAGCGCGATGCCGGCAAAGGCCCAGGCGGCCAGGAACTTGCCCAGCACTGCCTGGCCCAGCGGGATCGGCAAGGTGAGCAGCAATTCGATGGTGCCGCTCTTGCGCTCCTCGGCCCAGAGCCGCATGGCGATAGCCGGCAGGAAAAACAGGTAGAGCCAGGGATGGAACAGGAAAAACGCCTTCAGGTCGGCTTGGCCGCGCTCAAAGAACTGGCCGAGATAAAAAGTGAAGATGCCAGTGGTGAACAGGAACACCACGATGAAGACATAGGCCACCGGGGTGGAGAAATAGCCCCCCAGCTCGCGGCGGAATACGGCGGACAATCCGGTCATGATGGAATCCTCAAGCGGCCTGGCGCGGCTGGGTCAACTGGCGGAAGGCGGCATCGAGCCGGCCCGGCTGGGCATAAAGCTCGCCGATGCGCCAGCCTTCGCCCTCTGGGCGGCCCTCGGCCACCACGCGGCCGCGCGCGATGATCACGGCGCGGTGGCAGATCGCTTCCACTTCTTCCAGGATATGGGTGGAAATGATGATCGCCTTTTCCTTGGCCATGCCCTGGATCAGGCCGCGCACTTCATGCTTCTGGTTCGGGTCGAGGCCATCGGTCGGCTCGTCGAGCACCAGCACCGGCGGATCATGCAGGATTGCCTGGGCCAGGCCGACGCGGCGCTTGTAACCCTTGGACAGCGTGTCGATCGATTGATCCAGCACATCCTTGATATTGACCTGATCGATCACCTTGTCGAGCCGCCACTGACGTTCCGAGCCGGACAGGCGGCGCACATCGGCGATGAAATCGAGGAAGCCGCGCGCCGTCATGTCGCCATAGGCCGGGGCGCCTTCGGGCAGGTAGCCGATCACGCGCTTGGCGGCCAGCGGGTTCTCGGCCACGTCATGGCCGCAAACCGCAATGCTGCCGGATGTGGGGGTGAGGAAGCCGGTCAGCATCTTCATGGTGGTGGATTTGCCGGCGCCGTTGGGACCCAGGAAGCCCAGCACCTCGCCCTTGGCAACGCTCAGGGAAATCCCGTCAACTGCGGCGAAGGGGCCGAATTTCTTCACCAAATCGCGTATTTCGATCATTATGCCCACCTACTCCCCTGATCGCTTCCTTTTGGCGCGACCGACAGATAAGCGCTCCCCTCCGGGGCATCAAGGGCCGGGGCGGAAATTAGCCGGGTTTTAGAGTACTGGACAGGAACAGCCGGGGGTGCTACCCGCGAGTATGGCCGCTTGGGACGATACCGACGTGCATCCACCCTCACCCTGCACCAAAGTGTGCCGGATCGACACCGGCAGCGGCTATTGCCTGGGCTGCTGGCGCACCGGCGAGGAAATCGGCGCCTGGCCGGCCCTGACCGCCCAGGAGAAGCGCGACCTGCTGCGCCGGCTGGCAGCGCGGCGCTGGAGCCTGTAGCGCGTGGCCGGTTTCCTGGCAAAACGTGGCCTGACCCTGCTGGCGACCCTGCTGGCCACCTCGCTGATTGTGTTCCTGGTGCTGGAAATCCTGCCCGGCGACCCGGCCCTGCTTTTGCTCGGCACCGATGCCAGCGACGAGCAATTGGCCGTGCTACGCAGCCAGCTTGGCCTCGACCGCCCGGCGCATATCCGCTACCTGGCCTGGATCGGCGCCCTGCTGCAAGGCGATTTCGGCATCTCCTATGCCTATAAAACCCCGGTCTGGCCGCTGATCGCCGAAAGACTGTGGCTCACCTACCCGCTAGCGCTGAATGCCATGGCGCTCAGCATTGCGCTGGCGCTCGGCCTGGGCCTGCTGGCGGCGCGGCAGCATAACCGGCTGGGCGATGTGCTGATCATGGGGCTGAGCCAGATCGGCATCTCGATCCCCAGCTTCTGGTTCGGCATCCTGCTGATCCTGCTATTTGCCGTGCATCTGGGCTGGTTCGCCGCTGGCGGCTTTGCCGGCTGGGCCGACATCGCCGCCGGCTATAAAAGCCTGATCCTGCCCAGCCTGGCGCTGGCGGTGGTGCAGGCGGCGATCCTGGCCCGCATCACCCGCTCCAGCCTGCTGGAAGTGCTGCGCGAGGATTTTGTGCGCACGGCGCGGGCCAAAGGGCTATCGCAGGGCGCCGTTTTGCGCCGCCATGTGCTGCGCAACGCGCTGATCCCGGTGATAACCGTGATCGGGCTGCAATTCGGCGGCCTTTTGGCCGGCGCCATCGTGGTGGAACAGGTGTTTTCGCTGCCCGGCCTGGGCCGGCTGGTATTCCAGGCGATCAGCAACCGCGATATCGAGGTGGTGAAAGCTGCCGTGATCCTGCTCGCCTTCACCGTGGTGGTGGTGAATTTTTTCGTTGATCTGCTCTATGCGCTGATCGACCCTCGTCTAGCGGCGCAGGATGCGTGATTTCCTCGCCCGCGCGCTGCGCCATCGCAGCTTTGTTGCCGGCGGCCTGCTCACGCTGCTGATGCTGGGCATGGCGGCCTTGTCGCTGCTATGGACCCCCTACAATCCGACCGCAATCAATATCCGCCGCCGCCTCGGCCCACCCTCGGCGGAGAACTGGCTCGGCACCGATGCCTTTGGCCGCGATGTTTTCTCCATGCTGCTGGTGGGCGCGCAGAATTCCATCATCGTCGGCGTGCTGGCGGTGGGCATCGGCGCCAGTATCGGTACGGCGCTGGGCCTGTGGGCTTCGGCGCGGCGCGGCTGGGTGGAGGAAGGCGTGATGCGGGCGGCGGATTTCACCTTCGCCTTTCCTGCCGTGTTGTCGGCCATCATGTTTGCCGCCGTGCTGGGGCCGCAATCGCTGAATTCGATTATCGCCATCAGCATTTTCAACATCCCGATCTTTGCCCGCGTGGCACGCGGCTCGGCCAATGCGATCTGGGCGCGTGATTTCATCCTGGCGGCACGCGCCTGCGGCAAGGGCGCGCTGCGCATCACCATCGAGCATGTGCTACCGAATATCCTGGCGGTGCTGGTAGTGCAGGCGACGATCCAGTTTGCCCTCGCCATCCTGGCCGAGGCCGCGCTGTCCTATCTCGGCCTTGGCACCCAGCCGCCCACGCCATCCTGGGGCCGCATGCTGAACGAAGCCCAGGCGCTGATCTTCCGCGCCCCGCTGCTGGTGGTGTTTCCCGGCATCGCGATCATGCTGAGTGTGCTGGGCCTCAACCTTTTGGGCGACGGCCTGCGCGATCTGACCGATCCGCGCCTGTCGCGGCAACGGTGAGCGCCATGAGCCTGCTGCCATGAGCCTGCTGGAAGTGCGCGACCTGCATGTGGAACTGGCCACCGCGCGCGGCCCGGCGCGGGCGGTGCGCGGGCTGGATTTCACGCTGGAACGCGGCGAGACATTGGGCATTGTCGGCGAGAGCGGCTGCGGCAAATCGCTTACCGCACTGGCGCTGCTTGGCCTGCTGCCGGAAGGTGCGCGAGCCAGCGGCAGCATTGTCTATGATGGCCGCGACCTGCTGCGACTGCCTGAAGCCGAACTCTGCCGCCTGCGCGGCAACCGCATCGCCATGATCTTCCAGGAGCCGATGACCTCGCTCAACCCGCTGCAACGTATCGGCGAGCAGGTGGCCGAACCGATGCTGCTGCATCAAAAACTCGGCCGCGCCGAGGCCTTTGAGCGGGTGGTGGCCCTGCTGGATCGGGTTGGCCTGTCTGAGCCACGTCGCCGCGCCGAAGCCTATCCACACCAGCTTTCCGGCGGCCAGCGCCAGCGTGTGATGATCGCCATGGCGCTGGCCTGCAATCCCGATATCCTGGTGGCCGACGAGCCGACCACGGCGCTGGACGTGACAATACAGGGCCAGATTCTTGATCTGATCGACGATCTGGTGGACGAGCGCGGCATGGCGCTGATGCTGATCAGCCATGATCTGGGTGTGATCGCTGAAAGTGTGCGCCGCGTGCTGGTGATGTATGCCGGCCAGGCGGTGGAGCATGGCCCGGTGCTGGATGTGTTTGCCGCCATGGCGCATCCCTATGCACAGGGCCTGTTCGGCGCCATGCCGCGCCTGGGCCGCCCGCCTGGATGGTCAATGGCTGGAGAATTGCCCACCATTCCCGGCATTGTGCCAGACCTGCATGAACTGGGGCGTGGTTGCGCCTTCGCGCCGCGCTGCGCCTTGGCGCAGGACCGCTGCCGCGACAGCACCCCGCCGGATATCGCCATCGGCCCGGCGCATGTGGCGAAATGCTGGCGCACCGATATTTCACGCCAGGGGCGCGTGCCATGACATTGCTGCGCATCGAGCAGGTGCATCGCAGCTATCGCCTGCCCGGCCAGGGCTGGTTCGGCCCGGCGCGTCAGGTGCTGGCGGTGCAGGGTGTCAGCCTGGACCTGGCCGCCGGCGAAAGCCTGGGCCTGGTGGGCGAAAGCGGCAGCGGCAAATCCACCCTGGCCCGGCTGGCCATGGCGCTGGAACAGCCCAGCCAGGGGCGTGTGCTGTTTCAGGGCCAGGACCTGAATGCGCTGGATGCGGCGGCGCTGCGGGCCGCGCGACGTGATTTCCAGATGGTGTTCCAGGATCCCTATGGCTCGCTCGATCCGCGCCAGCGTGTTGGCCGTATCGTGGCCGAACCGCTGGAAGCGCTGGAACGCGCCGACCGGGCCGAGCGCGTGGCGCGGGTGGCCGAGGCGCTGGATATGGTGGGGCTGCGCGCCGGTGACGCCGAGAAATACCCGCATGAATTCAGCGGCGGCCAGCGTCAGCGCATCGCCATCGCCCGCGCCCTGATCACCCGGCCAAAACTGATCGTGGCCGACGAGCCGGTCAGCGCGCTGGATGTTTCCGTGCAGGCCAGCGTGCTTAATCTGATGCAAGGCTTGCAGCGCCAGTTCGGCATCACCTACCTGTTCATCAGCCATAACCTGGCGGTGGTGGATCATCTCTGCGCCCGCGTGGCGGTGATGTATCTCGGCCGCATTGTTGAACAGGGCGATACCGCCACCATCTTCCAGGCCCCGGCGCATCCCTATACCCGGGCCTTGCTGGCGGCTTTGCCCAAGCCGCAGCCGCCGCCAGCCGGCACCAGACGCAAGCGGCACTTGCTGCAAGGTAATCCCGGCCTGGCCAGCGCCGAGCCTGGCTGCGCGCTGGCCGAACGCTGCGCCTTTGTGCAGCAACGCTGCCGCAGCGAAACCCCGGCCTTGCGCGAACATTCAGGCCGCCAAGTGGCCTGCCACCGTGCGGGCGAGATTTAGCTTTTTGGTGTTACCGGCACCAGCCGGTAGCCGCGCTGCAACATGCATTCATTGGTATAGAAATACATATCCGAACTGCGCTCGGAGTAGCTTGGGCTTTCCACCCTGAGATTGGCGCCCATGCCATAAACGCGCGGTCGGAAACTGGCATCAAAAGCCTTCTGGTCGCCGATGCGGGCGCAATCCGCCTCGTCCTTGGCCTGTTGCTCCAGCGTGGTATCCGGCCGCGCCCATTCAGTGGCGGTGCCTGGCGTGCAGGCCGCCAATGCCAGCATGGCAAGCAGCATGAAGGGCGGCTTCATCATCATGGCGCCAGTTTGCGCAGGCTGTAGCCGCGCTGCTCCATGCAATATTCCGTCAATTCGTAGAGCCGCGGGCCGCGCTGGGAATAAGACACGGTGAGGCCGCCGCCGCCATCATCACCACCGCCGCCGGTGAGAAATTGTGTATCGCGGAAGGGCGGATATTTCGCCGTGCCGCCGAAGCTTTCATCAAAAGCCTGGTAATCGGCAATCTGCTGGCATTGGCGCTGATCGCTGTCGCGCTGCGCGGCGGCAGTATCCGGCCGCGCCCATTCGGTATCGGCACAGGCGCAGGCCGCGAGCAGCAGCAGCAGCGCAATCAGGCAGGCGTGGCGCGGCATCAGCCTGGCTCCGCCCTGGCCTGGGGCGCCGGCGTGAGGCGATAACCGCGTGCCTTCATGCAGAATTCATGCAGCGATGCCTCGCGGAAATCGCGCTCCAGAAACGGATCGCCAAAAGGGCCGCCAAACGGCGCATAAGGCACAAAGCCGCCGCGCCGGTCATAGAAGCCATGGCGGTAGAAGCCATAGGGCGAATAGAAGCCGGGCCAGCTTTCAGCAAAAGCCTGCTGGCGCGCCATGCCGCGACATTCCCGCAGATCAAGCTGCAAGTCAGCCGCTGCGGTTTGCGGCCGGTCCCAGACCAGCGGCGGGCCGCAGCCGGCCAGCAGCAGGCAGAGGGCTATGGCAGGCGCAAAGCGCAAGGCACATCTCCTTCCGAAGTTCTACCAGAATAAATTCTGCGCCCGGATTGGGGCAAAAGGAAGGCTGGCCGGCCTATTCCTGGCAGGGGAAGGCATCGGTCAGCGCCAGCCGCACGGCCTTGATGGCATCCTGGCTCATGTCCTCGACGTTATCGGCGCCATATTCCATGAATTGTTGCCGCAGGCTGGCAGCGGGCGCTTCACGCGGCGCACAAAACCAGGAAATTTCCTTGCCCTCGCCCACCATGGCCTCATACATCGCCACGGCGGCCTGGAGATAGCGCAGGCAGCCGGCGCGCTGCGGGCTGCCTTCGGCGCCCTGGCATAAAGCCAGCAGGTCGCGGCCCAGGAAAGGCGGCGGCGGCTGCAAGGCATTGGGCATCTGTGCCCCAGCCATCTGTATGGTGGCAGCACTGCCCAGGCCAAGCAGCGCCAGCATCAGAAAAAATCGCCGCATCACACAATCTCGTTCTCAAATGGCTCGCCGCCCATGCCGCGGAAAATGCCGTGCATCGCCTCGGCGGCGGCATCCAGCCGGGCCTTGTTGGTGCCGCGCAGCACAATGGCGCAGGAAGCCTTGCCGCCCCGGAAAGCCGGATAGGAACCCATATCCAGATCGGGATAATCCTGCTGTAGCTTGCCAAGCTGCTCGGCGATGGCGCCTTCCGGGATCAGCGCGATCACCGTGCGCGACAGCAGCTTGTCGCCGCCCACCAGATCGGGCGCCACCGAGCCCACCATGGCCTGGAAAATCGCCGGTACGCCGGCCATCACCATCACATTGCCGAGGCGGAAGCCGGGCGCGGCACTCACCGGATTATCGATCAGGCTGGCGCCATCGGGAATCCGCGCCATGCGCAGGCGGGCGGCATTCAGCATGCCGGCCTCGTAATGCGCTTCCAGCCGGCGCCGCGCCTCGGGCTGGATGTCGATACCAACGCCGAAAGCCTTGGCGATGCAATCCGCCGTGATGTCATCATGCGTCGGGCCGATGCCGCCCGAGGTGAAGACATAATCATAGCTGGCGCGCAGCTCATTCACCGCCTGCACGATGCGGGCCTCGATATCCGGCACCACCCGGGCCTCGGCCAGGCGGATGCCCAGTTCGGTCAGCTTGCCGGCCAGGAAATGCGTGTTGGCATCCCGGGTGCGGCCGGACAGGATTTCGTTGCCGATCACCAGCATGGCTGCGGTGACGATTTTCGGGCTGGATGTCTGTGCGTCTGTCATGGCCCTGAGGAAATAGCATTTCCACCATAGCTAGACCAGACCGGCCAAAAGCGGTTATGGGGGGTGGTCATGCTTTTTCCAACCCCGCTGCAACCGGCCCGGCTGATCCGGCGCTATAAACGCTTTCTGGCCGACGTGCTGCTGCCTGATGGCAGCACGGCCCTGGCGCATTGCCCCAATCCGGGCGCCATGCTGGGCCTGGGCGAGCCGGGCATGAATATCTGGCTCAAGCCAGGCAGCGGCAAACTGGCCTGGGGCTGGGTGCTGACCGAAATACCTGATACCGGGGCGCTGGTGGGCATCGACACGACCTTGCCCAACCGCTTGGTGGCCGAGGCTTTGCAGGCCCAGGCCATCCCGGAATTGACCGGCTATGCTGAAATCCGCCCGGAAGTGGCCTATGGCAGCAACAGCCGGGTGGATTTCCGACTGGCCGGACCAGACCGCCCGCCGGCCTATCTGGAAGTGAAGAATGTGCATCTGAGCCGCCGCGCCGGCATGGCGGAATTCCCCGATTGTGTCACCGCGCGCGGCGCCAAACATCTGCGCGAGCTGGCCGCCGAGGCCCGCCGGGGCAACCGGGCAGTGATGCTGTTCCTGGTCCAGCGCCCGGATTGCCGCCATTTTCGCCTAGCCGAGGATTGTGATCCGGGCTATGCGGCCGCATTCCGCGAGGCTAGGAAAGCCGGCATCGAGGCGCTATGTTACGATTGTTCCGTAACGCAACAGGGTATTGCCCTTAGGCGCGCCCTGCCGATTGAAGAATAAGGATTACGCTAGTGAATCAGAATACCGCGCTGGCCGAGGACGAGGACGACTTGGCGGATCTCCGCCCGGGCGCCATCCGGCTGCATAGTGCGGCGGATTTTGAGGGCATGCGCCGCGCCGGCCGACTGGCAGCGGAAACGCTGGATTTCATCATCCCCTATGTGGTGCCGGGCGTTACCACCGGCGAGCTTGACCGGCTGTGCCATGATTTCATCGTTGAGCGCAAGGCGGTGCCGGCGCCGCTGGGCTATCGCGGCTATCCGAAATCGATCTGCACCTCTGTAAATCATGTGGTGTGCCACGGCATCCCGGGCGACAAGGTGCTGGAAAACGGCGATGTGATGAATATCGACGTTACCGTGATCCTGGATGGCTGGCATGGCGATACCAGCCGCATGTTTCCGGTTGGCGATGTGGGCGTGAAGGCGCGCCGGCTGACCGACATCACCTATGAAGCCATGATGCGCGGCATCGAAGTGGTGAAGCCGGGCGCCACCACCGGCGATATCGGCCATGCCATCCAGCGCTTTGTCGAGCGCGAACGTTTCTCGGTGGTGCGCGATTTCTGCGGCCATGGCCTGGGCCGGATTTTCCACGAGCCGCCGAATATCCTGCATTACGGCGAGCCGGGTGCCGGCGTGCCGCTGCGCGAAGGCATGTTCTTCACCATCGAGCCGATGGTGAATGCCGGCAAGTGGCAGGTGAAGCTGCTCTCCGATGGCTGGACCGCCGTGACCAAGGACCGCTCGCTATCGGCACAGTTTGAGCATTCCATCGGCGTCACCGCGACCGGCTACGAGATTTTCACGCTATCGCCCAAGGGTCTGCACAAGCCACCCTATGCCTAAAGCGGCCAGCCCCGAAAGCCCCGATGCCGAAGCGGCCAAGCCGCATTATCTGGGCCATCGTGAAAGGCTGCGCGAGCGTTTTCTGGAAACCGGCGGCGACGGCATGCCGGATTACGAGATTCTGGAATTGCTGCTGTTCAGCGCCATCCCACGCCGCGATGTGAAGCCGCTGGCCAAGGAGCTGTTGCAGGCTTTCGGCAGCCTGGGCGCCCTGCTCAGCGCCGAGCCGCAGCGCCTGCGCCAGGCCGGCTGCTCGGAAGCTGTGGTGGCGATGCTCAAGCTGGTGCGAGTGGCCGGCTTGCGGCTGCTCAAGGGCGAGGTGCTGCACCGCCATGCCATCAGTTCCTGGCAGGCTTTGCTGGATTACTGCCACGCCGCCATGCAGCATAACCCCACCGAGCAATTCCGCATCCTGTTCCTGGACCGCAAGAATGTGGTGATCGCCGACGAGGAGCAGCAGCGCGGCACGGTGGACCACACCCCGGTCTATCCGCGCGAAGTGGTGCGCCGGGCGCTGGAATTACAGGCCAGCGCGGTGATCCTGGTGCATAACCATCCCTCGGGCGACCCGACGCCCTCCAAGGCCGATATCGAGATGACCAAGCAGGTGCGCGATGCCGCCCGCGCTGTTGGTATCACACTGCATGATCACGTCATTGTCGGGCGCCAGGGCCATACCAGTTTCCGCGGCCGGGGCCTGATCTGATCCCCACCGCAATTCCGCCACAAAATTCCGTCAGTCTAAGTGCTCGATTCGCTGGAGTCTGTTACATGCGTAAACCCCTCACCGCCCTGTTCGTTGCCCTGTTCTGCCTGCCTGGCATCGCCCTGGCGCAGCCGGCGCAACAAGCCCCGGCACAACAAGCCCCGGCGCAGCGGCAGGTCGGCCGCGATGCACCGCCGCCGGCCGAACAGGTGCTGGCGCCGGAACTGCCCGGCTATGTGCTGGTGGCACAGGATATGAAGGAAGAGCGCCGCGTCTTTGAGTTTCTGCCCAAGGGCCAGACACTGGAAAACTGGACCGAGCGCATGGCCATCGTGGTGTTCTTCGGCGTGACCGGCAAAGACCCCAAGCAGGTGGCCGAAACCCTACAGGCCGAATGGAAGAATAGCTGCGCGGCATTTTCCAGCCATCCGGTGGAAACCCGCTGGGAAAAGGGCTATCCCACCACCATCTTCGCCATGCAATGCGCCGGCAGCAAACCGGCGCCGGGCAAGCTGGCCAATGAATTTGTCATGGCCAAGGTGATCCAGGGCATCGACAGCCTGTATCTGGTGCAGCGCGCCTGGCATTCCGCCACCGACAAGGTGCCGCCGCCGCTGCGCGATACCGCCACGGGCGACCAATGGGCGGATTTCATGCGCGGCGTGGAAGTATGCGATGGCCGCCTGCGCGGCCAGCCCTGCGCGGCTTTGGGCCGGCGCTGAACGACAGTTAATCCAGCCCCCAGACACGGCCTTCATGGCGGCCATGGCGCTGGTAATGTTCGCGGGCGCCCTGGATGCCGAGGCGGCCCTGGCGGCCAAAAACTGGGCTCTCTGCCACATCGGGATAACGCTGCCAGTATAGCTCGGCCAGTATCCGCTCGGCCGCATCATCCGTCTTTTCCTCGCGGATGACCCGCTCGGCCAGCGCAACGCGCTCTGCGCGGGCCGGATCAAGCAGCGGCGTTTGCCGCCAGCCTTGCGCATAGGCGGCATAGCTGACCAGCAGCATCAGCAACGCCGCGCCCGCCTTGATGCGCGATAGCTTCATGGCAGCGCCCTCACTTCGATCCAGTCACTCCAGGCATCGTTGCGGCCGGCCAGGCCAACACGCAGCCGCACCTTGCCATAGGGCAGCACATAGCTGCGCCAATAGGCTTCATCGATACGGCCAAAATCCTTTTCCAGGCCCAGCACATCCAGCCGGCCCTTGAGGCTCATGGCGCCGCCATCGCCGGCTTCATATTCCAGCACATAACGCGCTGTTGCATCGCCGCTCCAAGCCAGCCGGATGCCGCCGGCAATATCGGCAAAGCGCAGCGCCTGGCTGCCGGCAGGCATCTGCCAGCGCGGCGCGGCACCCGGCTCTGCCGGCAGATTGGCGACACGGGTATCAATCCGCCGGGCGGCGAAATCGCGCAACATCGCCTCGGCCAGGCGGGCGGCGATATCAGGCCGTTCGGCGCTGCGGTCATAGTGTTCGCCCGGATCGCTGGGCAGATGATAAAGCTGCGCCGCCACCAGCTTGCCATCCACCCGCCGCTCGATGCGTTTCCAATCGCCTTCAATGCGGGCGGCAACAAACGTGCGCACCTGATCCGGATCGGGTTCGGCAAAACCGGCCTGGCTGGTCAAGGCGCGCCAGGCATGCGGCGCCTGATCCAGCAATGGTATGTCGGTTTTTGGCGCCTGCCCGAGCCAGGCCAAAAGGCTGGGCAGCACATCGCGGTGGTCGCTGGGGCTGGCCACCATTTGTGGCGGCTGCTGCATATCCCTGGGCAGCCAGACAAAAAGCGGCAGCCGCACGATCTCCTCATGCAATTGCGCCTGATGCGTGGTGGAGGCATGGCCCACCAGGCCGCGTTCCAGATGCTCCTCGCCGTGATCGGCGGTCAGTACCAGAATGGTATTTTCGGCCAGGCCACTGGCCTGGAAGAACTGCCAGAAACGGCCGAACCAGGCATCAAATTCGCGCAAGGTGGCTTCATGCAGGGCAACAATCGCAGCGCGGTCGCTCGGTTTGAAAGCAACACTGCCGGCCGGCACCGATGGTTGCCGCCCCGCTGCCTCAACCCGGTCAATCGCCGCATTGTCGCCCGGCGGCAGCAGGCTTTTCCAATCCGGCATGAAATCCGGCCCGGGCGCATAGGGCAGATGGGTTTCGAGATAATGATACCAGAGGAAAAACGGCTTGCCATCGAGCACACGGCCACCCAGCCAGGGCAGCAGGGCTTCACCCGGCTCCACCAACAGGCCCAGATGCTGGAATTGATCGATCCGCATGAAAGCCTGTAGGCCGCTGACGCGCCAGCCCTGGCGGCTCAGCGCCTGCAACGGCAAGTCACGGTCGCGCGGCACGGTATCACCCGAGGCATGAATGCCATTTTCATACGCATCCAGGCCGGTGAGCAGCGCGACGATATTCGGCGCAGTCCAGCCCGAGATGGCGCGGTGCTGCTGGAACCGCAGCGCGCCATCTGCGGCAGCCAGCAGGTTGGGCGCGGTATCCGGCCGCACCATGTCGGCGCGGGTGCTTTCCACGGTAAGCAGGATCACGTTGCGGCGCGGCGCGGCGCCCGGCCACCACACGGTGGCTGAAGCGGCAAGCGCGGCAGCGCCGAACAGACTAGCGAAAAACCAGCGGCGGAACATGGCTCAGCAATGGATAAAGCGCCAAGGGCGCGGTGAACAGGAGCAGGATCAGCAGCAGGCGGCGCCAGCCCGGATCAGACACCGGCGGCTGCGCCAGCAATAGAGCACAGCCGGCCAGCAAGGGCGAAACGGTCCAGAGCGGAATGGCGCTGCCGGCCAGCCGCTCCAGCGGCCAGGCCAGCAGGGCCACGCCAAGGCCAAGCGGCAGCAGGCCCAAGGCCCATGAGGCTGGCGGCAGATCGCGCCAGCGCAAGGCTGCCGCCGAAGCTGCGCCCGGCGCCAGCCGCAGGCCATGGCCGAGCAAGCTGCCGGCCAGCGCGCCCAGGCCATCAACACCGATATCGCGCAGGCCAAAGCTGCGGCTGGGCAGCAGGCCCTGCACCATTTCGTCATGCAGGCCGGCCAGCAGGCCAAACAAAGCAGCGGCCAGGGTGAGGCTCCAGCCCTTGAGCCACGGCGCCAGGGCGCGGCGCAGCACCAGCGCCAGCACGGCATATTCCGCCACATGGATACGTTTGGCCGGAAAGGCCGGATCGGTGGCTAGCAGGCCAAGGCCGGCACAAAGGATACCGGCCAGAATGCAGCGCCAACCCCAAGGCCGGCGGCGCCAGGCCAGCAGCGCCAGAGGCAGCAGGATCAGGCCGAGCAGGCCAAAGGGCAGCAGGGCGGCCTGCTTTCCAAGCTGCTGGCTCAAAGCCGACCAGGCCGGAAACGCATTGATAAAGAAAGCCAGCAGCATCGCCGCCAGCGCCCAGCTCAGGCCGGCCACCACATCCCTGCCCGGGTTATCCACGACCGCACGGTTCATTGCAGCCGCAGGCGATAGAGCCGCACGCCGAAGGGCGGCAGATGATCCTGAATGGTGTACGGTGCGGCGAGCTGCATGGCACTGCTGCTATCCGGCAAATACGGCGAAAGCGCGGCAATCGGCGCATCGCATTCATAGCGCGCCTGCAACGGCACGGCTTCGATATTCACCACAATCAGCAGCACTTCATCCGGCCGTTCGGTCTGCTTGGCCAGCAGGCGCAGCGGCAAGGCGCGGCGATGCGGCCCCTCGGCCGTCACCTTGCAATTCAGGGCAGCTGTCGGTCGCAGCAGGCTGGGCGCCAGTGCGGCCAGTTCGCGGTTCAATCCCGCCACCTGATGCCACAAGGCCTGGCTGGCGGCGCGCTCCGCCGCACTGGCTGCGACCGATGGTTTGCCATCGGCATCATAATCCGGCACGGCATGATAATCATGCTGCGGCGCCGGGCTGATGCCGATCACCCCGCCATCGCGGGTGCCGTGGCTGTCATAACTGAAATGGATGATGCCGCTGGCGCCATGCACCAGCGCGGTGAACACCGTGGCGCGCAACTGCTCGATACTGGGCAGGTACCAGCCAACCGCCGGGAAGGTGAAAGCCTGCGAGATATACCAGATCGGTTTTGTACCGCCGCTCAAACGCACCGCCCGCGCCACGATGCGGCCAACACGTTCAATATCCAGCACCGGATCGTAGCGGCGGATAAATGGATAATTGAATTGCGCCTGGATATCCGCCTTGTGCAGCCAGAGCGGCCAGATCGCATATTGCTCCGGCCGCATGCCGGGGCCATCCACCAGCAGGTTGGCGCGGTGCGGATCAAAACTTTTGAACCGCGCCGTTTTGGCTTCATATTCGGCCAGACGCGGCACCAGCTTGTCGCCCACGGCATATTGGCTTAGTTCATCGCCCAGCATCCAAACCAGCACGGCCGGGCTATCCTTGCGCCGTTGCGCCAAGGCCTCGTCGGGGTCCTGCAAGATCACCTGAAGACCAAGCTTTTCCGCCGCATCCAGCGCTGCATCGATATCCTGCACCGGCCAGAGATGCACGGTATTGTAACCGGCCGTTTTGAAGCTGCTGAGATCGTGTTGCTGCCCGTAAGCCTCGCCATGCAGGGCATGATAGATACCGATGGGAAAGAACGAAGCGGCCGGATCGTATTCGCGGCGCAAGCGACCCAGCCGGTCGGTATGCGGCACGCCGTCACGAAACATCACCTGTTGCGCCTTGGCCGGCGGATCATGCGCCAGGCCGGCATCCGGCGGCACTTGCTGGCAACTGGCAAGCAGCAGCAGTATTGCCGCCAGGGCGATGCCGAGCTTTGGTTTGAATTGTAAAATTCCACTCACTGATCTGGAATCCTGCCGTTTCGCCCGCCATATGATATAAAGCTAGACGCGCATTAGCTCCAGGAGGGCAATATGAAGATCGCATTTATCATCGCCGCTGCGGCCGGTCTGCTATTCGGCACCGCTCAGTTCAACAGCGCCCAGGCACAGACTGCCGGCACAGTTACCGGCATAACGGCGCCGGTTGCCACCCAGCAGGGTCCGGCCAATGCCACCAATGCCGCCACCCAGGATGCCTTGAAAAAGAGCGAAGAAGCCAAGAAGGCGGCTGAAGAGGCCGCCAAGAAGAAGTAAGGCTGTTATTGTTTGCCGAACCCTGCCTTGAACCGCATTCGGTCAGGGCGGGGTTTCGCGCTTTCAGCTCTGATGCCGGCCCATCAGACGGCGCATGATACCGGGCAGATCGCTTGGTAAACGTGAAAAAAACAGCAGGCAGAAGCGCAGCCAAACCAGGGTGGAAACCAGCGACAGGAACCACCGTGGATAGCTGGTTTGGAAATGCTTGACGAAATAATAGCTGGCACTGCGCGCCTTGTGCCATTCAATGAAAATGCGTGAGACATCCGACGTGGAGAGATGGTGCGGGATCGGTACTTGGCTGGCATAAAGCACACGCCCGCCCATCTGCCCGACCCTGATACAGAGATCAACATCGTCGAAATGCAGGAACATGTGATCGTCCATGCCGCCCAGGCGTTCATACAGGCGGCGCGGGATCACCATGAATGCGCCTGAGACCGTGGGCACATCCACCGTTCCGGACGGCATTTCATCTTCAAGACTGTTGATACGGCGAAAATACGGGTGATTGGGAAATACCCGGTCAAGCCGCAATACCTCCATCAAGGTGCGCCAGGGCGACACCACCTGGCGTCTTCCGCCGCGCTGCTCTCGGCCATCGGGATGTTGCAGCCGACCACCACAAATCCAGGCGCCAGCCTCGGCCTCGAACACATCCATCATGGCGCTGAAAGTGCCAGGCAGCAGCACGCAATCCGGATTCACAAAAGCCAGGTAATCCGCCTTGGCCTGCGAGGCGCCATAATTGCAGCCTGCGGCAAAGCCAAGATTGCGTTGCGGTTGCAGCAAGCGAAGGCGCGGCTCGGTCGCTGCCAGTTCGGCCAGCCGGCGGCGCGTTTCCGGCAGGTTGCCGTTATCCACCAGGATCAACTCATCCAGCTCTGGCTGCGCCAGTTGCGCCACCAGATTTTCCCACAATACCGGGCCGGTATGGTAGGTCACGGTCACGGCGGAAACCCGTCGCGGCAGTTTTACTGCCAGATTTTCAGGGTCTGTCTGTGACTGGGCGACGGTTTCCGACACGGCTGCTCCCGGCGAACGGATCAATTGATTAACTGCGGCGCTGCATAGCCGAAATCATTTGGCTTGTCGAATGACCCGGCAGCCTCAAAGCGCACCAATATTACGTTTGAACGAGGCATCAACCGGAAAGAACTGCTCCACGCCGGCTGCCAGGGAGCGGCGCAGCAAGGCCATGCCCTGGGATTTGTGCGCGGCATTATCCTCCAGCGTCAGCACCGCGCCCTCAAAAAACAAGCCAATCGGGTCTTCCGCCTTAGCTTGGCGTATTAGACGCGCCAAACTCAGCGTTTCGCTGCGCCGCCCGCTCTGTAAGGTCCAGTTCAGGTATCCCTGAGCCATATCCGACCGGTGTGGCGCCAGTTGCAGGCTACGCTCAATAATCTGACGCCAGAGCGATAGATGCGGCAGCAGCAGTGGGTGATAAGCCGCCATGCTAGGCCGCAGCATGAGGTCGGAAAATATTCTTTCGCCATGCAGCAGGAACAAAGGGGATCGGGTATCCGGCAGGCGTGTGCGCAGGATTTGCAAAATCCATTCGATACGCTGCACTTCACGTTCCGGATAAGGCGGCACGTGCGCTTCTTCCTGGCGAGAAATTACGCCCTGGATTTGATAGGACAACATGTCTGCCAGTTGCATATCTGCATCACGCGGATCGGTTGGCAGCGCGGGCGGCGGCCCAAGCGGCGGCCGCTCTATATCGGGCGTGTTGGAGAACCAGGCCAATTGCTGATCGATCTGCCGGGCATAGCGCTCAAGCCCAACGGCCGCCCAGAAAAACACCCCGGCAAACACAAACAAGGCGGCGATTGCGGCGTGCCGCATTGCTGTTGCGCCAGCTACACCCGGCTGTGCCGGCTGCATTATGCCAATCCAGGCCAGGCCCAAGTATGGCAGGGCAAAAATCAGCTCAAACCATAAGCCAAGTGCCAGCAGATAGGCCACGACCAAACCCAATGCCATGCCCCGCCGTGCTGCTGGCGCCAGCCATACTGGCTGTATCAGCAGCCAGGCCAGCAGCAGCACCGCAGGCAGGCCGCCATCATGCAACGCCTGCAACAGCCAGTTATGGGCATGGAAGTAACGCGACTTCAGCATGTCCCATTCGTCAATTTTCCAGAGTGGATGCTCCGAAAACGCAAGCTGTGTCAGCATAGTGCTGGGCATACTGCCAGCACCATTGCCGACCAGCCAGGCCAGCGGCTCATGCGCCGGCACCGACCAGATCATCAGCCACACTTTGCGCCGTGATTCGAGCGAGTCAAAATTTGCAGTAACCTCCGGCAGGCTGACCAGGAGCAGCGGCAGCAGCGCAGCGGTAGCCACCAGTGCGGCCACTACTACCGGCTTGCGCAGCAGACCGGGCAGCCCGTCTTGCGGCAGGCGCCACCACAGCAAGGCGATGACCAGGCCCGCCCCTGCCCCGGCCATCATGCTTATTGCCTTGCCCAGTACCAGCAGGCCCAAAGCAATCAGGATGGCCAGCAGGCGCTCGACCAGGGCCAGCCGGTCGCGTATAGGCAAAGCCCAGGCGATAGCCGGCAGCGCCAGGCCCGGCCAGGCATAATAGGCCAGCACATGAAACAGCGATGAGACGCTGTTGTTGATACGGTCGATGCCCAACACCACAAGGATAACGGCACTGGCAGCAAAACCGCCCCACAATACCAGCCGCCAGGCCAAGGCATGGCGCAGCACCAGATCACCCAGCAGCAGCCATAGGCCAAATCCGGCATACCAGAGGGGACCAAGGCCGGATTGCGGCACGCCCAGCAGCCGCAGCCGCCATTCTGCCGCCACGAAGCCGCCCGGCCCGCTCACCAGCAGCCAGGCGGCCAAGGCAAATGCCGGCAGCGCCAAGAGCAGGGCGGGCCGCGAGAACCGGCCACCGCCAGCCAGCCAGGCTGCCAACAACAAGGCAGCCAATCCGGAAGCCGCGAAATGGGCGATCACCAATGGCTCGGCCAATTCCCACAGGCCGCGCTTGAACACCGGCAGTGAAAATACCGGCCCGGCAACGGCAAACCACAGCACCGGCACGCCGGCATAAGCGGCCAGGCGTTCAATCCGGGCTGCGCCGGCAGCCGGCTTGTTTGTATGCTGCGGCTGGCTGCGGGCCGGCTGGCGTGGCTGCGGCGATACTGGCTTGCCCATGGTTATGCTGGCAGCTTCATGGTGTTACCGCTGCCTGTAAGGCCAGTTGCGGCCATAGCTCGGCCCAGCAGCATTCATGGTCTGCCCTGGGCAGTTGCGTGATGAATTTTTCCGGCGGCAAGCCAAGCCGGCGCATGAAGGCCGGCGCCAGCGCTGCCGGCACCTGATCGTCGCGCAGGCCGGTGAAATGGCGCTGCGGCAAACGCCGCAGGCGCTCGGCCACTTCGAGGCTGTTGCGCGAGCCATAAAGCGGTGTGTCGCCGAAATGGCTGGTCCAGGCCTGATGATCCAGCACCCCGGCGATGGTGGTGACACTCTCCACATCGCCGCGTTGCCCGGCCAGCAACAGGGCCAGCAACGCGCCACCGGAATAGCCATACAGCGCCAGGCGCCGGCCGCCGAAATGCCCAACATACTGGCTGATCGCCTCATCCAGTGCCGCCACCACTTCCGGCGCATAACGATGCGTGGTCCAATAGGCCGAGTCGCAATTGCGGCCATTGCGGCCGCCGACATACTGGCAGGGCCGGGCCAGATAGAGCAGGTTTGGCGCCGCATCGCGTGCCGCCAGATCAAGCGCCACCGGCTTTTCCGGCGTTGGATCAACCGCACGCTGGGTGCGGGTGATGTAGGCCACGCCATCGCCCTCGATAAAAATCGCCAAACGCGGATCATTCGGCGCCGATTGGCGATAATAACCGATCAGATCAAACTGCCGGGTCTCGAAGCGGGTTTTTACCAGCGGGGGATTGGCGCTGCGGGCAGCGGCATCGGCACGCGCGGCATTAGATTGCAACAAGGCCGGGCCGCTGGCGCAACCGGCAAGCAAACCACCCAGCATTGGCAGCAGCAAAGCCACCATCCATCGACTTTTCATCTCTGCCCTGCCTGTCAACATAACTGGCTTAATCTACTAAGCCCGGGGCAAAACAAAAGGCCCGAACCTTGCGGTTCGGGCCTCTGTTTTTTCAAGCTCAGGCTGCCGGGAGCGCGGCAGCCCTCAAGCTTAGAACTTCACGCGCAGGCGGGCAGTGGTGGTCCACACATCCAGGTCGGTACGGCCCAGCGAGTTGTAGGACGCTTCGACATTGCCGGACAGGGTGTTGGAACCGTAGAAATCAAAACCAACGCCAACCTGACCGCCCATATCGTCGTCATGCGAGAAGGTGCCGTTGGCAAGGCGGACGGAGCCGTTCTTCTCGAAATCATACTCACCCATCAGCTTGAAGTAGGGCATCACGCTATCGAAGGCGTAGCCGACGCGGCCACCCGCCGAGATACGGCCCAGCTTGGTGACGCTGCCAACCAGTGCGCCACCGGTCGAGTCGCGATAGCTGTCAGATTCTTCTTCGAGATACAGCACGCCGACCTTCGGCATCAGGCGCCAGCGACCCGAAGCATAATTGCCGGTCAGGTTGGAAGCGACGAACCAACGCTCGGCATCATACGAGCCGGTGATGTTGGTGTTACGCTTCGTGTCGTAGCTCAGCCAAGTGTAGCCGGCAGCCGCATCCAGGCTCCAGGCATTGGTCAGCGCGATGCCGATATACGGGGTCACGCCGAAGCCATCAGCTTCGATCGAACCAGCGTTGAACGCGGTGGTGATGTCGAGCATTTCGTAGCCCAGGGCAACACCGACCACGACCTTGTCGCTGACCATGTAATCCAGGCCGCCGACGAGGTTGTAAACCGAGCCGTCAAACTGCAAGCCGACCTGAGTGTTGTCGACGGTGGAATAAGCGCCCTGCAACCAGGCGCCGAAACGCTTGTCGCCCGCGCCGCCGGCACGACCGGCATCACGCGAATTCAGGAAGCTCTGCGGACCCGAACCGCCGGCCGGGGTAGCACCGCCACCGCCCGCAGGGGCGAAGCCGCCGCCGCCGCCCACGCCGCCGCCGACGCCGCCGCCGCCCGAGAAGCCGCCGCCAATCGCGCCAGCAGCGGCATTGCCGATGAGGCCAACCGTGGCAGTGGAAGCCGCAGGCGCGGCAACAGAGGCAACCGCATTATTGGCGATCACCGGATTGGTCGAGGCGTCGCCGGATGTGGCGCTGGATTGGGCGAAGGCCGGCGCTGCGGCAAGCATGCCGACACCGACTAGGCCAAAGAAAAGTTTGCGGATCATGTATATGCGCTCCCAAGTATGTAAACCCCAAGGGCTTAAGCCTTATGCACGGGCTTTTGCCACTTCGGAGCGAAGACTACGCGAGTCTGCGCAGGCCGGTCAACAAGGCAATGCGGCTTTTTAAGGATGACTGCTTCGCTGTTGCAAAAACAGCACACCATTGTGCCAAATCAGGCATATCACCCCGATTCGTCTGGTTTTTTTGCCTTGGCACACAACCGCTGGGATCGTCTGCGGGCGAGGTTCTGCAAGCCCCTATCCAGCGTCAGGCGACGCGATTCCCGAACCCATTCAGGTTGCGCCGGCAAGCTTGACCGCCACCAGCAAGCTATCCTAGTTTTTGGCTTACCGAGGGGTGCCCCGCCAGGGGGCTGAGATTCGGCTGGGCTGTTTGCCGGCGCCGTGACCCTTAGAACCTGATCCGGGTCATGCCGGCGGAGGGAACGGAACCGCAAACAAGCCGCTGACGCACCCGCGTCACGCTATTTGCCGCCATCTTCTTCCACCCCTATCCCGGATCTCCGCAAGCCATTACGGACAGGAGATCCGCATGAAGACCACCACAATCACCACTGGGCCGCTTCCGGCTTCGACGAAATACTATGAAAACGGGAAAATCCATCCCGCCATCCGGGTGCCGTATCGCGCCATTACTACACATCCGAGTGCCGGGGAGGCGCCGCTCGGTGTCTACGACACCTCCGGCCCCTATAGCGACCCGGCACACGACATTGATATCGAACGTGGCCTGCCGCGCTGGCGTGAGGCGCTGGTGCTGGCACGCGGCGATGTGGAGCAGTATCCGGGCCGCGCGCTGCGGCCGGAAGACAATGGCTTCTCGTCATCCCAGCAGGCAGTGCCGCCCTTCCCGCAGCAGCCCGGCTCACCACGGTCTGGCCCGTTGCGCGCGCGCAACGGCCAGGCGGTGACACAATATGCCTATGCCCGGCGCGGCATCATCACGGCCGAGATGGAATATGTGGCGATCCGGGAAAACGAGGCACGGCAATGTGCAGCAGCGGCGCCGCGCGACGGCGTGGATTTTGGCGCCGCGACTCCCGAATTTGTGACGCCTGAATTTGTGCGCGACGAGATTGCGCGCGGCCGCGCCATCATCCCCTGCAATATCAACCACGCCGAACTGGAGCCGATGATTATTGGACGCAATTTCCGCGTCAAGGTGAATGCCAATATCGGCAATTCCGCCGTCACGTCTGGCGTGGCCGAGGAAGTGGAGAAGATGGTGTGGGCAACCCGCTGGGGCGCCGACACGGTGATGGACCTGTCGACCGGGCGCAACATCCACAATATCCGCGACTGGATTATCCGCAACGCACCGGTGCCGATCGGCACGGTGCCGATCTATCAGGCACTGGAAAAAGTCGGCGGCCGGGCTGAGGAGCTGACTTGGGAGATCTTCCGCGACACGCTGATCGAACAGGCCGAGCAGGGCGTGGATTATTTCACCATCCATGCCGGTTTGCGGCTGGCGCATATTCCGCTCACCGCCCGGCGGGTCACCGGCATTGTCAGCCGCGGCGGCTCGATCCTGGCGAAATGGTGCCTGGCGCATCACCGCGAGAATTTCCTCCATGAGCATTTCGAAGATATCTGCGACATCATGCGCGCCTACGATATCAGCTTTTCGCTGGGCGACGGTCTGCGTCCGGGCAGCATCGCCGATGCCAATGATGCCGCGCAATTCGCTGAACTGGACACACTGGGCGAACTGACCCGCATCGCCTGGGCCTGGGATTGCCAGGTGATGGTGGAAGGCCCCGGCCATGTGCCGATGCACAAGATCAAAGTGAATATGGAGCGCCAGCTGGAAACCTGCGGCGAAGCGCCGTTCTACACATTGGGGCCGCTGACCACCGATATTGCGCCCGGCTATGACCACATCACCAGCGGCATCGGCGCGGCGATGATCGGCTGGTTTGGCTGCGCCATGTTGTGCTACGTGACGCCGAAGGAGCATCTCGGCCTGCCGGATCGCAATGATGTGAAAACCGGCGTCATCACCTACAAGCTGGCCGCCCATGCCGCCGATCTGGCCAAGGGCCATCCCGGCGCACAACGGCGCGACGACGCCCTGAGCCGCGCCCGCTTCGAATTCCGCTGGGAAGATCAGTTCAATCTTGGCCTCGATCCCGAAACGGCGCGCGATTTCCATGACCGCACCTTGCCCAAGGAGGCACACAAGACCGCGCATTTCTGCTCGATGTGCGGGCCGAAATTCTGCTCGATGCAGATCAGCCAGGAAATCCGCCAGGCCGGCATGGCAGCCAAAGCGGCGGAATTCCGCGATCCGGCAAGCGGTAATGGCGGCGAAATCTACCGGCCCGGCAGCAAGGCGGCGGAATAATGGCTATGCTGGGGACGGCACTTGCACTCCGCCCCCAGCATCCTACATAAATATTCCATAATTTTTTGCTGCCGCCTGCGCTATGATCAGGCGAAACGATTAACGGGGAGAGATGTAGGTCATGCGTAAATTCAAGCTTCTTGGCATCATCGGGCTGGGCCTGATGCTGACCGTGCTGCCCGCCCTGGTGGAAGCCAAGGCCGGCCGTTCCGGCGGCAGCATGGGCAGCCGCGGCAGCCGCACCTATGATGCGGCGCCGTCAACCCCGACCGCGCCTTCGGCTGCCCCGGTGCAGCGCAGCGTCACCCCGCCGCCGGCTGCCGGCAGCACCAGCCAGGCGGCTGCGCCGCGTGCCGGTCAGCCGGCCGCCGCCGCACCAGCCGCCGCCGGTCGTTCGCCCTTCATGAGCGGCCTGATGGGCGGCCTGCTCGGCGCCGGCCTGATCGGCCTGTTATTCGGCAGCGGCCTGTTTGGTGCGGGCGGCATGGGCGCCGCCGGCATGTTCGGCCTGCTGCTGCAAGTGTTGCTGATCGGCGGCCTGGCCTGGCTGGCCATCAGCTTCTTCCGTCGCCGCTCGGCCGCCCAGGCCGGCATGCAGCCCGGTCGCCCGGCGATGGCCGGCGGGGCGCCTGTGCCCGCCAGTTATGAGCCGGCACCGCTGGCCCGCGAAGCCAGCGACAACCCGCGCTATGATATCCCCGGCGCGGGTTCTCCTGCCGGCAACGCCGCCATGGCTGACAACAGCGACGGCGTGGGCATCGGCGAGGCCGATTACCAGGCTTTTGAACAGCGCCTCAAGGATGTGCAGGCCGCCTGGAGCAAGGCCGATGTGGTGGCCCTGACCGAATATTGCACCCCGGAAATGGCCAGCTTCCTGTCGCGTGACCTGGCAGAACTGGCCAGCCTGGGCCAGAGCAACCAGATCGAGGATGTGGTGCTGGAACAGGGCGACCTGGCCGAAGCCTGGCGCGAGGACGGCGTGGATTACGCCACCGTGGCGATGCGCTGGAGCGCACTGGACTATACCATCAACCGCGCCGATGGCAGTGTGGTGGAGGGCAGCCGCGAGCAGCGCAGCGAAAGCGTCGAGGTGTGGACCTTCCTGCGCGCCGGCAGCACCGGCAAGTGGCTGCTCTCGGCAATCCAGCAGCCCAGCGGCACAGCCCTTTAAGGCTGTTGCACTGACCCGCCTATAGGGACATAACGGGCGGCCCAACCGAGGCCCGCATGCCAACAGAGCCGCCCGTTATCACCTCGCCGCCAGCCGATCCCCCCAGCTTCGATCCCGGCTTCCGTGATCGTTTCGCCGACCTGCTGCAATGGCGGCGTGATGTGCGGCATTTCCGCACCGATCCGCTGCCGCCCGGCCTGCTGCCGGAACTGATCGACATGGCCGCCCTGGCCCCCAGCGTCGGCAATAGCCAGCCCTGGAGGTTTGTGCTGGTGCAAAGCCCCGAAAAACGCAGCCTGGTGATAAAAAATTTTGAAACTGCCAACGCCCAGGCCCTAGCGGCTTATGACGGCGACCGCGCCAGGCTCTATGCCGGCCTGAAACTGGCCGGGCTGCGCGAGGCACCGGTGCATCTGGCAGTGTTCTGCGATGCCGGCACCGCGCAAGGCCATGGCCTGGGGCGCCAGAGTATGCCGGAAATGCTGGAATATTCCGTGGTAATGGCCGTGCATGGCTTCTGGCTCGCCGCCCGCGCCGCCAATCTGGGCTGCGGCTGGGTCTCGATCCTCGACCCGGAGCAAGTGCGTAGCGACCTGGAGCTGCCCAGCCCCTGGCGCCTGGTGGCCTATCTCTGCGCCGGCTACGAGCAGGAGCCGAGCAATGTGCCGGAACTGGAGCGTCTCGGCTGGGAAACGCGGCGCCCGAGCGAGACAAGCATTTTCAGGCGCTAGAAAAACAAACGGCGCGGGATGAACCGCGCCGTCTGGAAGCAATATCCGGCGAAAACTACGCCGCCGCCTCAAGCATGGCGGTGAACTTTTCAATCTCGGCCTGGGCGCGGGCCTTGGCGTGATCTTCCTTGGCATCGGCCAGGTCTTCGCGCGCATCCTTCAGCTTGGCTTCCAGTTTGTCGCGCTTCAGATCAGCCACCGGCATGGCCTCTTCAGCCAGCACGGTGAGCTTGTTGTTCGACATCTCGGCAAAGCCGCCGGCCACGAAGATACGTTCCTCGCCACCGCCGGCCTTGGTCACTTCGATCACACCGAGGCGCAGCGACGAGATCACCGGGGCATGGCCCGGCAGGATGCCCATATCGCCCGCATCACCCGGCACGGTGACCATTTCGGCATCAACCGAGAGCAGAAGCTTCTCGGGCGAAACCAGCTCGAACCCGAAGGTCTCGGCCATGCTGCGTTACTCCTCTACCTACCGTGGCTGTGATGCTGCCGGGACGGCTCAGGCCGCCTCGGCCGCCATCTTCTTCGCCTTGGCGATGGCTTCGTCGATGGTGCCGACCATGTAGAAAGCCGATTCCGGCAGATGGTCGTGCTTGCCCTCCACGATTTCCTTGAAGCCGCGAATGGTTTCGGCCAGCGGCACCTGCACACCCGGGAAGCCGGTGAACACCTGCGCCACGTCGAAGGGCTGGCTGAGGAAGCGCTGGATCTTGCGGGCGCGGGCCACCACCAGCTTGTCCTCTTCCGACAATTCGTCCATGCCGAGGATGGCGATGATGTCCTGCAGCGACTTGTAGCTCTGCAGGATGTTCTGCACCTGGCGGGCAACCTGGTAATGCTCGTCGCCGACGATGCGCGGGTCAAGGATGCGCGAGGTCGAGTCGAGCGGGTCCACCGCCGGATAGATGCCAAGCTCGGCGATCTGGCGGCTCAACACCGTGGTGGCGTCCAAATGGGCGAACGAAGTGGCCGGCGCCGGGTCGGTCAAGTCGTCAGCCGGCACGTAAATCGCCTGCACCGAGGTGATCGAACCCTTGTTGGTGGAGGTGATGCGCTCCTGCAACTGGCCCATATCGGTGGACAGCGTCGGCTGGTAGCCCACCGCCGAAGGAATACGGCCGAGCAGGGCCGACATTTCCGAACCCGCCTGGGTGAAGCGGAAGATGTTGTCGACGAAGAATAGCACGTCCTGGCCTTCCTGGTCGCGGAAATATTCCGCCAGGGTCAGGCCGGTCAGCGCAACGCGGGCGCGGGCGCCCGGCGGCTCGTTCATCTGGCCATACACCAGGGCCACCTTGGAACCCGGACCATCGGTCTTGATAACGCCCGACTCCATCATTTCGTGATAGAGATCGTTGCCTTCGCGGGTACGCTCGCCGACACCGGCGAACACCGAGTAGCCGCCATGGGTCTTGGCGATGTTGTTGATCAGCTCCATGATCAGCACGGTCTTGCCCACGCCGGCGCCGCCGAACAGGCCGATCTTGCCGCCCTTCGAGTAAGGCGCGAGCAAGTCAACCACCTTGATGCCGGTGACCAGCACCTTCTGCTCGGTCGACTGATCGATATATTCCGGCGCCGGAGCGTGGATCGGAGCCGCCTTCTTGGCGTTCACCGGGCCGCGCTCGTCAATCGGCTGGCCGATCACGTTGATGATGCGGCCAAGGGTTTCCGGACCCACCGGCACCGAAATCGGCGCGCCGGTATCCGACACTTCCATGCCGCGCACCAGACCATCGGTGGAATCCATCGCGATGGTGCGCACGGTATTCTCGCCGAGATGCTGCGCCACTTCGAGCACCAGATGGTTGCCCTGGTTGGTGGCCACCAGCGCGTTCAGAATCGCCGGCAGATGGCCATCGAACTGCACGTCGACGACGGCGCCGATAACCTGGGTGATGTGACCTTTGGTTGTCATGATACTGCTCCGCTCCTGCTGTTCCGTCTCGTCCCGCGCGCGCCGTTCTTAAACGGCCTCGGCGCCGGAGATGATTTCGATGAGTTCCTTGGTGATCTGGGCCTGACGCGAGCGGTTATACACCGTGGTCAGCTTCTTGATCATTTCGCCGGCATTGCGCGTGGCATTGTCCATCGCCGACATGCGCGCGCCCTGTTCGGAAGCGGCATTTTCCAGCAAGGCCCGGTAAACCTGCACCGACAGATTACGCGGCAGCAGCTTTTCCAGGATTTCGCCTTCTTCCGGCTCGTAATCGTAGATCGCGCCGCCAGCATCGCCCTGGGCATTGTCAGCATCGCTGACCTGCGCCGGGATAAGCTGGGTGCCGGTCGGCACCTGGCTGATCACGGAGACGAAATTGTTGAAGAAGATCGTCGCCACGTCGAATTCGCCGGCTTCGAACATCGACACCACGCGGTCGGCGACGGCCTGGGCCTCGCTGAAGCCGATGCGGCGCACCTTCGAAAGATCGACGGTATCAATGATCTTGTCGGCATGGTCGCGGCGCAACTGGTCGCGGCCCTTCTTGCCAACACAGAGGATTTTCACCTTCTTGCCCTGGGCGGTCAGTTCCTCGACGCGCCGGCGGGCCAGCTTCACGATCGAGGAATTGAATGCGCCGCACAGGCCGCGCTCGGCGGTGGCAACGACCAGCAGATGCACATCGTCGCGACCGGTGCCGATCAGCAGGCGCGGGGCGTTATCCTGCCCGGCCTGGCCACCGGCCAGAGCCGACAGCATGCCCGCCATGCGCTCGGCATAGGGACGGGCCGCTTCGGCCGCTTCCTGGGCACGGCGCAGCTTGCTGGCTGCCACCATCTTCATCGCCTTCGTGATCTTCTGGGTCGATTTGACCGAGTTGATCCGAATGCGCAGGCTCTTAAGGCTTGGCATTGCGCGTGGTCCTCAGGCCGTTATCAGGCAAAGCTCTTGGAGAAATCTTCCAGGATCGCCTTCAACTTGGTTTCAATATCCGGGGTCAGCGCCTGGGCATCGCGGATCGCCTGGAGCAGATCGCCATGCTTGCTGCGGATGGCACCCAGGAAGGCGGCTTCGAAGCGGTTCACCGCATTCACCGGAACGCGGTCGAGATAGCCCTTCACGCCGGCATAGATCGACACCACCTGCTCTTCGACCGGCAGCGGCTGATACTGCGGCTGCTTGAGCAGCTCGGTCAGACGCGCGCCGCGATTGAGCAAACGCTGGGTGGCCGGATCGAGGTCCGAACCGAACTGGGCGAAAGCCGCCATTTCGCGATACTGCGCCAGTTCCAGCTTGATCGAGCCGGCAACCTGCTTCATCGCCTTGATCTGCGCCGCCGAACCGACGCGGCTGACCGACAGGCCAACGTTGATGGCCGGACGGATGCCCTTATAGAACAGTTCGGTTTCGAGGAAGATCTGGCCGTCGGTGATCGAGATCACGTTGGTCGGAATATAGGCCGACACGTCACCAGCCTGGGTTTCGATCACCGGCAGAGCGGTGAGCGAGCCGGCGCCGAGCTTGTCATTCATCTTCGCGGCGCGTTCCAGCAGGCGCGAGTGGATGTAGAACACGTCGCCCGGATAGGCTTCGCGGCCCGGCGGGCGGCGCAGCAGCAGCGACATCTGGCGGTAGGCGACGGCCTGCTTCGACAGATCGTCATAGATGATCACGGCATGCATGCCGTTATCGCGGAAATACTCGCCCATGGCGCAGCCGGTATAGGGCGCCAGGAACTGCAACGGCGCCGGCTCGGAAGCGGTGGCGGCAACCACGATGGAATATTCCATCGCGCCCGACTCTTCCAGAGTCTTCACCACCTGCGCCACGGTGGAGCGCTTCTGGCCCACGGCGACGTAGATGCAATACAGCTTCTTCTTCTCGTCGGTGCCGGCGTTGACACCCTTCTGGTTCAGGATGGTGTCGATAGCCACGGCGGTCTTGCCGGTCTGGCGGTCGCCGATGATCAGCTCACGCTGGCCACGGCCCACCGGCACCAGGGCGTCAAGCGCCTTCAGGCCGGTCTGCATCGGCTCGTGCACCGACTTGCGCGGGATAATGCCCGGCGCCTTCACTTCCACGCGGCTGCGGGTGACATCCTGGAGCGGACCCTTGCCGTCAATCGGATTGCCGAGCGCGTCGACGACGCGGCCGAGCAGGCCCTTGCCAACCGGCACGTCGACGATGGCGCCGGTACGCTTGACGGTGTCGCCTTCCTTGATGCCACGATCTTCACCGAAGATCACGACGCCGACATTGTCGACTTCGAGGTTAAGGGCCATGCCCTTGATGCCACCCGGGAATTCGACCATCTCGCCGGCCTGGACCTTGTCGAGGCCATGCACACGGGCGATGCCGTCACCGATGCTGAGCACCTGGCCGACCTCGGAAACCTCGGCTTCAGCGCCGAAATTCTTGATCTGGCTCTTCAGGATTTCGGAAATCTCTGCGGCGCGGATATCCATCACGCAACCCCTTTCATCACGGACTTGAGCGAGTTGAGCTTGGCACGGATCGACGCATCGATCATGCGCGAGCCGAGCTTGACGACGAGGCCACCGATCAGCTCGGGTTCAACCCGGGCCTGGACCACCACATTGCCGGCGGCGGCCGACGACAATGCCGATTTGAGCTGTGCCAGCGACTGATCGTCGAGCGGCACGGCCGACACCACCTCGGCGACAATCTCGCCGCGATGATGGCTGAGCAATTTCTTGTAGGCGGCAATCACATCCGCCAGCACAAAGAGGCGGCGATTCTGCGCCAGCACGCCGACGAAGCGGCGCGTCAGGTCATTGAAGCCGGCCTTTTCCATCACGGCGGCGATGGCCGCGCCCTGTTCGGCGCGGGAGAAAGCCGGCGACCGGATCAGCCGCACCAGATCGGCCGAATCGGCCAGCATGGCTGTGAGCTGATCGAGATTCTGGGCGACGGCATCGAGTTGCCCACCATCACGCGCCATATCAAACAGCGCGGTGGCGTAGCGGCCGGCAATGCCGGAGACGAGAGCGCTTTGCTGAGCCACGAACGACCCTTTGTTTATTGGTCCGGCCCCACACTTCGCAGCGCGAGGAGAACCCCCAGTCGGAACCATCAACGATCTTGGGCCGTCGCCATCTATGCCGAAGCGTGGCTAAGATTTTGATTGGCCTGATTTTTCGCGCACGAACAGAGCGTTTTCCGCTACCACCCGGCGCGAAAGCCGCGTTTACCTAGCATAAGGGTTTCGCCACCGCAACATCGACCGTGGGTGCAGTTGCGACTAAACGCCGCATAAACGGCGGTTCACCACACTTATCCACAGATTGCGCCGTTTCAGCGGTAACTCAGCGCCTCGGTGAGCCGACGGAACCGGCCGGCTTCCAGCCGGTAGGCATAAGCCTGCTGCGTGCCTTGGTGGTTCTGGGCAGAAAAACGCTGCACCGTGCCACCGAAAATATCACGATAGCCACCGATTCCCTCTGCTGCCCGGGCCACATTCAAGCCGGTGGGATTGGCGCCGGCCCGATCCAGCGCCAGCACCGCCAGGTCGATGATGGCGGCGCCATAGACCGCACCGGCATTGGGCTCGGCGCCATGGGCGCGCTTGTAGGCATCCATCCAGGCCAATACCTCGGGTGCCGCCGTGTCACGATAGGGCAGCGCGATACTGGCCATGGCGTAAAGCCCGTCCGTCACGCCGCCGGGCGCCTGCTCGATCATGTAATCATAGACCGTGGAAGGGCCGAGGAAATCCACCTGCCAGCCACTGCGCCGCGCCGCGCCCATGGCCAGCAAAGTGTCGCGGAACAATGTGGCCAGCACCACCAGATCGCAGCCGGCATGGCGCAGCCGCGCAACATTGGCCGCCAGATCGGTATCGCCCGGCTTGTGTGGCACCGCTTCGCGCAAGGCCAGACCCTGCGGCGCCAGGGTGTTCTGGATCGCCGCCAGAACCTCGGCGCCGTAATCCGTATCCTGGTACAGCGCGCAGATGGCGCGTTTGCCTTTCTCCGCCAGCATCCAGCCCAGGCCGCTGCGGATCTGGTCGTAATACAGCGAGCCGGAGAGGAATTTCAGCGCATGATGCGGCTCGATCATGCTGCGGCTGGCGGCCATCGGAAACAGGTTCGGCACCCCGGCCTTGAGTTGCAGCGGCAATGCCACATTATTCATCGGCACACCCAGCGCGCCGACAATCGCCATCACCCGGTCACGCTGGATCAGCTTGTTCACCGCCTGCACCGCACGCGCCAGCTGGAAGCCGTGATCCTCCACGATCAGCCGCACCGGGCGGCCCTGGATGCCGCCAGCGGCATTCACCGCATCGAGCCGCAGCCGCATCGCATTCACTACCGCCACACCATAAAGCGCCGCAGGGCCGGACAGGTCGGTATGCGTGCCCAATCGAATCTCACGCATATGGGCCTGGGCCTGGGCCGCGCCGAACAGCAGCAGCAAAGCCAGCAGCCCAATCCGAAAATTCAGCATATTTGCCCCCACGCCATCGCCTGCCATGCCGCCTTGGCCTACATTCTTGGCGACATGCCAAGAAATTCGATCCTTTCACCAAAAGACACCAGCGTGAATCCCGCGACGCAACGGAAAGCCGCAAAAATTGCGGCTCTTTTGCTGCCTTGGTATGACAAGCACCATCGTTTTCTACCTTGGCGGGCTAATCCGGGGCAGCCGCGCCCGGAACCGTATCGGGTGTGGCTCAGCGAGATCATGCTGCAACAGACCACAGTGGCCACCGTGATCCCGTATTTCGGCCGCTTCCTGGCGCGCTGGCCCGAACTGACCGATCTGGCAAATGCGGCGCAGGAGGATGTGCTGGCCGAATGGGCCGGGCTGGGCTATTACGCCCGCGCCCGCAACCTGCATGCCTGCGCGCAAACCCTGCGCGACCAATATGGCGGCCGCTTTCCAGAAACCGAGGCCGGCCTGCTGGCCCTGCCCGGCATCGGCGCCTATACGGCAGCCGCCATCGCCGCCATTGCCTTCGACCAGCCGGCCGCGGTGCTGGATGGCAATGTGGAGCGTGTACTGGCGCGGCTGTTTGCGGTGCGCGAACCCTTGCCCGGCAGCAAGCCGCAACTCAGGGCCTTGGCTGCCGCAGCCACCCCACAGCAGCGGCCCGGCGATTATGCCCAGGCGATGATGGATCTGGGCGCCACGCTTTGCTCACCCGGCCAGCCGGATTGCCCGGCCTGCCCATTGCGCAAAATCTGTGCTGCCGCCGAACAGGGCATCGCCGCCAGCCTGCCGGCCAAGGCGCCCAAGCCACTGCGCCCGGTGCGGCATACCATTGCGTTCCTGCTGCACCAGCCGGATGGCAGGCTGTATTTCCGCCGCCGGCCGCAAAAGGGCCTGCTGGGCGGCATGCTGGAAGTGCCGAGCACCACCTGGCGCGACACGGCTTGGCCGCTGGCCGAAGCGCTGCCCCAAGCCCCGCTGGCGCTCGACTGGCAACCCTGCCCGGGCAGCGCCGAGCATGTCTTCACGCATTTCACGCTGCGCATCCAGGCCGTGGCGGCAACGCTCAGCCTGCGGCAGGCCGGGCAGCTGGACGGCCTGTGGCTGGCGCCCGAACAGGCCGCCGTGCCTACCGTGATCAAAAAAATGCTGAAACTGCGCCCGGTCTAACTGCTCATATTTTGCTGAAATCACCATGGCGGCCGGCACCATCGCGGAACCGCGCCGCGCCTGTGATGGCCTCGGCCTCGATGATCGGCCAGCCGCTTTCGGCCTCGCCATGCAAGGCGGAATCCAGCGACAGGGTCCATTGCTCATAGCTCGACAGCCGGTCGGCAATCATGCAGGCCTGCGGGAATTTAGCGATCTCGGCGGCCATCGCCTCAGCTTCTTGCCGTGCCGTGCCGGCAGGCACCACACGATTGGCCAGCCCCATCTGCAAGGCTTCATCGGCCGGCACCGGGCGGCCGGTGAGGATCATGTCCAACGCCCGGCTATGGCCGATCAGGCGCGGCAGCCGCACCGTGCCGCCATCAATCAGCGGCACGCCCCAGCGGCGGCAGAATACCCCGAATGTGGCATCCGCCTCCACCACGCGCAGATCACACCAGCAGGCCAGTTCCAGCCCGCCGGCCACGGCAAAGCCGGCCACCGCCGCGATCACCGGCTTTGACATGAACAGCCGCGTCGGCCCCATCGGGCCTTCGCTTTCCGGCGAGGCATCGTTGCGGCGCTCGCCATCGGCCACTGCCTTGAGATCGGCACCGGCGCAGAAATTGCCGCCTTCGCCCCACAGTACCGCCACCCGCGCCGCGGCATCGGCATCAAATTCCTTGAAGGCCTGGCGCAGGGCATCGGCATGCGGCTTGTCCACCGCATTGCGCGCTTCCGGCCGACTGAGGATCACCGTGGTGACCGGACCCTGTTTTTCCACGCGCACAGCCATCTTTGTTTCCTCCATATTTCAATGCTTTGCGGCAAAGCTATACCTAGGCGAGGCGGGCCAACAACCTTTATCCGAGACTCTTTCCCGGGATTGTGGAATCCTGTTCGCAGACGGGCCGGTAAAAACCCGCGTCGAGTATTCCCCAGACTGCATTTCTGGCATCTGAAAACGGGAGGAAAGCGCATGGTAGCCAAACCGCTTGCCAAGCCGCGCGTGGCCGCCCTGGTGGGGCCCTACACCGCCGGCAAGACATCATTGCTCGAAGCTCTGCTCTTCGCCGCAGGCGCGATCCCGCGCAAAGGCAGTGTTGCCGCCGGCACTTCGCTGGGCGACAACCAGGCCGAAGCGCGCAGCCGGCAGATGACTATCGAGCCAAATATCGCGTCTTTCGTATACCTGGGCGAAAGCTGGAGCGTGATCGACTGTCCCGGCTCGGTGGAACTGGCGCAGGATGCCATGGCCGCCTTGATGGTGGCCGATATCGCCGTGGTGGTGGCCGAACCCGATCCAACCCGCGCCGTGACCCTGGCGCCTTTGCTGCATTTCCTGGATGCGCGCCGCATCCCGCATCTGCTGTTTGTTAACAAGATGGACAAGAGCAACCTGCTGATGCGCGATCTGCTCGCTGCATTACAGACCGTATCGGCGCGGCCGCTGGTGTTGCGCGAAGTGCCGATCCGCGATGGCGAGCAGGTGCTGGGCCATGTTGATCTGGTGAGCCAGCGCGCCTATCGCTGGCGTGAGAATACCCCCTCTGACCTGATCGCCATGCCGGAAAGCCTGCGCCCGCGCGAGGCCGAGGCACGCCAGGGCCTGCTGGAAACCATCGCCGATTTCGACGATGCGCTGCTGGAGCAATTGCTGGAAGACCGCATCCCGCCGGCCGAGGAAATCTATGCGCAGCTGACCCGCGACCTGCAACAGGACCTGATCGTGCCGGTTTTCTTCGGCTCGGCCGAACATGGCAACGGCGTGCAGCGGCTGCTGAAAGCCTTGCGCCATGAAGCCCCGGAGCCGGCGCAGACAGCGGCGCGGCTCAGGCTTGATGCAACGGCGGGCTTCAGCGCCAGCGTGTTCAAGACCCTGCATCAGCCGCATACCGGCAAACTTTCATTATGCCGCATCTGGTCTGGCAGCCTGGCCGAGAATGCACCCCTGAACGGCCGCCGCATTGCCGGCCTGCTGCGGCCAATGGGCAGCGAGATGCAGAAACTGGCCCTGGCCGAGCCCGGCATGGTGGCAGCCATCGCCAAGCTGGACGAGGCCAATACCGGCGACCTGATCGGCAGCGATGGCCGCCCGGCGCCGCAGCCCGACTGGCCCGCCGCGCCGGCACCGGTGCTGGCCCTGGCGTTGGCCCCGGCCGACCGCAAGGACGAGGTGAAACTTACCGCCGCCTTGCACAAGCTGCTGGAGGAGGATCGCGCCCTGAGCCTGGAGCATGGCGGCGCCTATGGGCAATTGCTGCTCAAAGGCCAGGGTGAAATCCATCTCAAGCTGGCAGTGGAGCGTTTGCAGCTACGCTTCAATGTTTCGGTGCGCACCACGGCGCCGCTTTGCGCCTATCGCGAAACCATCCGCCATGGCGCGCCCTATCATGCCCGCTTCAAGCGCCAGAGCGGCGGCCATGGCCAATTCGCCGATGTGAAGCTGCATATTGATCCGCAGCCGCGCGGCGCCGGCTATGTCTTTCATAACCGCGTGGTGGGCGGCGCCATTCCGAAAAACTACATCCCGGCAGTGGATGAGGGTATCCGCGAAGCGTTGCAACGCGGCCCGCTGGGTTTTCCGGTGGTGGATGTGGCGGTCAGCCTGCTGGACGGCCAGTCGCATGCGGTGGATTCCAGCGACCAGGCTTTCCGCACCGCTGGCGGCATGGCCATGCATGAAGGCCTGCCGAATTGCGGCCCGGTGCTGTTGGAACCGATCCAGGCAGTATGCTTTGCCGTGCCGAATGGCTTTACCGCCAAGGTGCATGCGATTGTTTCCAGCCGGCGCGGCCATATCCTGGGCATGGCGGCGCGCGAGGGCTGGCCGGGCTGGGACATCATCGATTGCCACATGCCGGAAGCCGAAATGGCCGGCCTGGCCACCGAACTGCGCTCGGCCACATTGGGCGTCGGCGGCTTCGAGGCGCATTTCGACCATTTGCAGGAATTGAGCGGCAGGCTGGCCGACCGCGTGGTGGAGGACCGGCGCCGAGCCTTGGCGGCCTAAGACGTCAAAGGCCGAAATATTCCTTGATCTTGCGCTCGGCGGATTTGTCGCGGCAGCGGTAGCGCACGGCCACGGTGCCGCCATCGTCCACCCGCGCCACCGTGGCATCGGCCTCAAAATTCACCGTCAGCACCGGATTGCGGATACGCACATGCAGATGGCAGGGCTGTTCCGGTGCCGGCGGCTGCGGCACCGGGCCAAACACCAGGCCGAGCGGACTCCAGTTGCGCAGGGCATAATGCCGGCCGTTGTAAGTCACCTTGTCTTCTGGCCCGGCCTGGCTGCGCACCATGCGGCGGCGCTCGGCTTCGGCGGCGGCATCCACGGCAGCCCCCAGGCCGGCCAGGGCGCGGTTAAACACTTCCTTGCGATGCGGTGCGGCGCTGGAGCGGTTCACCATGCTGCGCAAAGCCGTGGCCAGTTTGCCGCGATCCGCGCCGGCCGGGGCAAAATCACGCAGGAAATCGCGGTGGTCAAAGGCATAGGCGATGTATTTCATCGCATTCTGCCGCGCCGCGCCGTCTTCCAGCTCCTCATGCAGCCGGAACGCCTCGGCGACGCGCAGACCCCAGCCCGGCGCCGGCTCGAACAGCGCGATGATTGCCTCCGGGGTTGAGAGCCGGGCATAGCGCCGGTTCAGCGCCGCACGCACCGCCTCGGCCTGTGCCAGTGCCGGCAGCGGCGCCATCGCCTTGCGCAGGCTGCGCAGGGCGCTCAGTTCATTCGGCGGTTCACCATCATCCAGGCCACCATGGGCGGCCAGCAAATGCTGGAAACGATCCACCAGGCCGGCGCGGAAACGCGGCATTTCATGACGCGCCAGCATGCCGGCCAGGCGGCGTTCCAGCCCGGCCGCCGGCACCGCCAGGGTTTCGGCATCGGGCGCTGCGAAAAGCGGCAATTCCTGGCCCGAGAGCAGCGCCAGGAATTGCTCCAGCCGCGCGCCCATATTGGGTACGGCGCCAAACAAAGCCGGCAAAGCCGCATCGGCTTGCAGGATTTCCGCCAGCAGCGCATCCAGCAACGGCGCCGCAGCCGTTTCGTCGCCCAGCAGATCAAGACAGAGGCTGGCCTTGGCCGGCCAATCGGCCAGCGGCGCCAGCCAACCGGCCAGCGCCACCATGGCGGGAAACTGCCGCCCAGCCTGCCAATGCGCGCCCAGTGCCGTCGCGTTTGGCGCCGCCAGATCAGCCGGCATAGCCTGTTCGGCCTGGCGCAGCATCTGGCCGGCCTGGTCCACCAGGTCGTATAGTTCCTTCACCCGCTCGCCAACACCGCGCTGGCTGCCGCGCACCTGCACCACGGCCACACGCTGCACCATATTGGCGTAATGCGTGCCGTCATCGGCCAGGGCGCGGCCATGCGCGGCATGATGGGTCAGTTCCAGCGCCGTGATCCGGCGGCGATCAAGCCAGTTGCGCGCCGCCTGGGCAATCACCTCGCGTGCCGGTGCCGAGAACACATCCTCACGCAGCCGGCAAATTGCCGAGCCGCCTTCCAGCGGAGAGATGTCGAGTGTGGCCTGCATGGCGGCGAGATTAGCCGCAGCGACAACCTCTCGCTACTCACTGAAACAATCTTGCAACCTGAATTAGATTAATCAGCAAACACATTCTGCGGGTTACGCGGCGCCGGATTGATGCCACGACCCATCAGGGTCAGCACCGCCTGGAATTTGCGCTGCAAATCCTGGCTGGCATCGCGCGCTTCACGCTGGTTGCGGATCACTTTGGGGGTGAGCATCACCATCAGTTCGGTGCGGCTGGAAGCATTGCCCTTGGTGCCAAAAAGTGGGCCGATGATCGGCAGGCTATGCAGCCCGGGCAGGCCACGGTCGGTGACGCTCTGGCCATCGCGGATCAGGCCGCCCAGCACCACGGTTTCACCGCTGGATACGGCCACGGTGGAAACGATGCGGCGCTGGTTGATGGTGGGCGACTGGATCGTGGCGCCGGCAACCGGCTGGCTCACATCGCTGACCTCCTGGGCGATTTCCAGCGTTACCAGCCCGGACGCATTCACCCGCGGCACCACTTCCAGCATCACGCCGGTATCGCGGTAATCGATGGCATTGGCGATATTGGTGGAATTGCCGGTGGGCGTGACGCTGCCGCTCGGCGCCGCCACCACTGACTGGGTGATGATCGGCACCGCGCTGCCCACCTGGAGCCGCGCCACCTGGTTATCCAGCACCAGCAGCGAAGGCGACGAGATCATGTTGAGTTCGGTGATCGAGGACAACGCATCCAGCACCACGCGCGGCGTGCCGCCCCGGGTGAGAAACAGCGAAAAGCCACCGGCATTGGCGCCGGCGGCATCCAGCGACGAGACCAGACCCGCCGGCAAGGCCGGCCGCGCGACAGCATTCAGCACACCGGCCACGCCGGTCGATTCGTTGAACGGGTCGCCATTGAGATAATATTGCACGCCGAAACGCAGCGTGTCATTCAGCGCCACTTCCACGATGCTGGCCTCGATCAGCACCTGCAACGGCACCAGATCAAGCTTCGACAGCGTTTCCTCAATCGACTGGTATTCGCTCGGCGTCGCCAGTGCCAGAATGGCGTTATTGGCTTCGTCGGCAAAAATCCGCACGCCGCCTTCGCCCTCGCCCGGCGCCCCCGATTGGGCGTTGCGCACCTGGCCCAGCAGCCCGCTTGGATCATTCGGCTGGCCGCGTGCCGTGAGTGCCGGCGCCGCCATGGCCGGCCGGCCCAGCGCGGCATTGCCGGTGGACAGCGACTGACTACCGAGAGACTGGCCGCGGGCCGGCGCGGCATTGCCACCGCCATCACCCAGGCCATAGATGCCGCGCAGGGTGCGGGCCACCGAAGCCGCCTTGCCATTCTGCATGTAATACACGAACAGGCGGCGCTGCGCGGCATTGCGGGTGCGATCAAGCCGGGCGATCCAGTTGCGCGCTTCCTCGATGTAACGCGGCTGCGCCGTGATCACCATGATGGCATTCATGCGCTCGATCGGGATGATGCGCACGGCGCCATCCAGCATGCCGGATTTGCCGCTCTGAAACAGGTTTTCCAGTTCCAGCGCCAGCGTGCCGGCATCGGCATTGAGCAGGCTTTCAAGCAGCACGGTCTGGCCGATCAACTGGTCGATATCGAAGACCTGGATTGTCTCCGCCGCCAGCCTGAGCTCATTAGCCGAACCCTGCACCACCACCAGCGAGCGCGCCGCATCGGTGAGCAGCACGCGGCTTTCGCCCACCACCGGCTTGAGGATTTTGCCCATTTCATCAGCCGAGACAAAACGCAGCGGGAAAACCCGCACCGTGCCGCTGCCGCCTGCACTGCTTGGTGTGCGCGGCGCGGATAGCCCGCTGCCGGATGCCACCACACCGGCGCGGCTGACGCGGTAGACGCCGCCGGCCGCACTCAGCGCCAGATCGTTGGCGCGCAGCAGGCTTTCCAAAGCCGGCAGCAATTGCTCGCGGGTGAGCGGGCTGTTGGTGCGGAACGTCACCCGGCCCTGCACATCCGGATCGATGGTATAGGTCAGCCGCAGCAGGTCGCGCAGCACCACCTGCGCCACCTCGCGCACATCGGCATCCTCAAAATTCAGCGTGATATCGCCGGCCGGCCTCGGAGTCGCCGCTGCTGCCGGCCCGCGCCCGCCCAAAGTGGTCACCTGGCTCTGCGTGCCGGCGCCGCGATACACCTCGGCGATCTTGCCGGACTGCTGCCCTGGATTGGCCGGGCGCACCGGGCCGGAAACCCGATCATTCTGCGCCGCTGCCTGCGGCGGCAGGCGCGGCTGGCTGGCGGGCTGCTGCTGCTGCTCGACAGTGCAGCCGGCCAGACCGGCCAGCAGCAGCATCATGGCAACAAAGGCGCGGAAATGGGGGCGGTGGATCAACATGCTCGGCACCTTAAGCGGAATCCCTGATATGGCACAATTTTCTTTTCGCTCTGCTATCTGGCATGGCGCAACGCCACGGTCTGGCTTTCGCTGCCGCGCATCAGGGTGAGATCAGCTTCGCCCACCTGTGTTATGCGCCAATCCTCCAGCATATCGCCCGCCGCCAGCAAGCGGCTGGCACCACCAGCCAGCGGCGCCAGCAAAGCCGAGCGGCGCCCGCCACTGCCGACAATGCCGAGCAGCCGATAACGCCCCAGCACCAGCGGTGCGCCATCCTGCGGCGGCGCCGTTGCTGGCTTGGCGGCCGGCTGGCGCAGGCTTTCAAACAAGGGCCGCCGCATGGTTTCGCGCAGGCTATCCAGCGGCGGCAGGGGCAAAGCCACCGGCGCCTCGGCTGGTGGCGTTTTTATGCTGGCCGGCAAATCCGTTCTTGGCATCAGCCAGGGCCAGGCTGCCAAAGCAAGGCAGAATGCCGCCAGCAAGAGCGGAAATGGCCGCAACGGCGCCCGGCGCGGCACAGGCAGCATGGCAGAACGAATCTCGCTCATTCGGGATACCGGTATGCGCGCAGGTCGAGCGTGGCATCCAGCCGCATCGCCGCGCCATCAGCGGGTTTGCCGGCCTGGCGCAGCAACAGCCCTTCCACCAGCAGAGCCGGCTTGCTGGCTTCGATGGCATGCAGCGCCTCCTGCAAACCGGCAGAATCGGCATTGAACTGCGCCCGCAGCAGCACGGCGCCGTCGTCTGCAATGCCGGTTACCGGCCGGGGCTGCAACGCCACCACCTGGCCGCCGGCACCTTCCACCACGCTTTTGATGAAATCGAGTAAACCGGCCTGCGCCACCGCCTCGCTGGCACCGCGCACCAGCAGCGCCGGATCGCTCGCGGCCGACGAACCCGGCTGCTGTGCCTCACGCCGCAGCAAGGCGGCTTCCAGGCGCAAAGCTTCCAGTTCAGCAGCCAGCAGGCGGTATTGCCCAAAGCCGAGCTGCGCCACCAAACCAAAGGCAAAGATCAGGCCAAGCAGGATCAGGCTGGGCAGCAGGCGGTTCATGGCGCCCCCCCGGCAGGCTTCAGCAGCAAAGCAAAATGGAAGCGTTCGCGGCCCGAGGCGGCGTCGCGGGTCACCGGGGTCAGGAAACGCACGCCGGCCAGCATCGGCATGGCTTCCAGCAGCGGCACCAAGGCGGTGGCGGCACGCGCCTGGCCAACAATCTCGATCTGACCATCAGCAAGATTGAGCTGTGTCAGCCAGGCATCATCCGGCAGAGCGCGGGTCAATGCCTCCAGCACCAGCACGGCAGCCGGCCGCGCTGCCTGCAAGGCTTGCAGCTTTTGCAGCCGCTGCGCCGCCGCAGTTTGCAGCCCGCGCACAGGTTCGGCGGCCTGCCGCGCGGCCAGTTGCGCGCGCAAAGCCGCACTCTCGGCCTGCACTTGCCGGCTTTGCCAGGCCAGATGCAGAAATGGCGAGGCCAGCGCGGCAGCCAGGGCCAGAAGCGCCAGAATCCAGGCGGCGCGGTTTGCCAGCCGGCGCGGCGGCAGCGGGCGCAAATCAGCAGCGCGGGCAGCGCCGGGCAGCAGGTTCAGCCGGGTGAAAACCACCGCCTCGCCGGAGCCGATCACCCGATCCGGGCGCAGGCCAAACCCGGCAAGCCGTTGCAACACTGCTTCAATGGCAGCCCGTGGTGCCATCTGCAGCAAAACGCGCAAACCCGGCCGGCCGGCGGCCAGCAGCACGTGGCCATGGCAAAGCTGGTTCAACGGCAGCGGCGCCAGGCGTTCCAGTTCAAACGGCAATAGCGCCGGCAGCGCACGCGCCGCGGCGTTGGGCAGGGTCAATTCCGTGCTCAGCACGGCATCATCACCAAGCCGCAGCACAATTTCATCCAATGGCCGGGCGGCCAGACTGCGCAACGCCGCCACCGCCGCCGCCTCATCAAGCGCCAAAACCTGGCGTGAGCCGGCACGGTGGCCATCAAAAAACTGCGCCACGATACGGTCGCCGGCCAGATCAAGCAGCAGGCGCTGTGGCTCAAAACCGCAGAGCCGGCGCAACGGCGCCGGCAAAGCCCCGCCCAGGCTGCGCAAGGCCGCCGGTATATCTGCGAGCGTGGCTGTGCGCCCCATCGCCATAAAAACATTCCCCCAAATCCCAGCGCAGGCTATCGCCCCGGCCGGATGCGGGCAACTATTCGGGCAGGTCGTATTGCGCCAGCAATTGCCAGTTGCGGCGCCCGGCCGGCTGCAACGCCACCAGGCTGCGGCGCAGAAAGATGCCGGCCTCGCCGGGCGCGCCCACCGCCACATCTACCACCAGCACCGCCCCCGCTGCGGCGTTATGTACGGTCAGATGCGGCAGCAGGCGGGGATAAAGCTCGGTCGGAAAACCGAACAGCAAGGGCAATTCGGCCAGGCTTTCCAGCGGCGCATTACGCGGGCCATAGCCCAGGCCGGCAGCGCGATAGGCTACCGCTTCGGCCCCCTGTGGCCGCGCCCGGTCATCGGCATCGATCCAATCGGCCAGCACCGCCAGCAAATCCTGGGCGGCGGCGGCATCCACGCCGTTCTGGCGCAGCAGTGGCAACAGTTTTTCGGCAGCCGTCGGCGCATTAACATCCACAAGCTGCGCCACATCGCCAACCCGCAACCCCAGCCGCATGCCGTCAAACTCGGCCTCAGCCGGCACCGATGTTTCGCGCAGCACAGCCTGCAAGGCGATGGCTAGGCCGGCATCCGCCGCCTGGATCTGGCGCGCGCGCAGCAGCAGATTGGCGGTGCCATAAGATTCGGCCACGCCGCGTTGTGCCAGCAAGGCCAGGGCGCCGGCCAGCAAGGCCAGGCCGGCCACCACCACCACCAGGGCAAAGCCCTGCTGCTTACCTGTTTTATCTTTGGCAGGCTTCATTTCGGCGCCGTCGCGATCTCGACAATCTGCGCCGGCCAGACATCGCCGTGTTGCCGCACCATCTCGATCCGCACCGCCTGCGGCAGTTTTTCCGCCAGCAGCCATGCCGGCTGCCACGTCCGGCCATCGAAATAACCGAAGCGCAAAACCGTCACATCCTCCAGCAACACCACCGGCGGCAGCGGCGCTACAGTTGCACCTGGCAACGGAAAGGGCGGTGGCAGCAAGGCCATGCGCAGGCTGCCGGCATCAAGATAAAACCGCGCCCGTTCCAGGCCACGCGCGGTTTCCAGCGGTAATTCCAGGCTATCGGCCGCACCGCTGAAAAACAGCAAGAGCCGGCCGCGCTCGTATTGCCCCACCGGCGGCACCGCCTGCAACAGGCGGCGGAACAGATGCGCGGTTTCACGCAAGGCTTCCGTGCGCTGCTGATGCTGTGTCACCCGCTCCAGCGCCAGCGTACCGGCGCGTAAGGCCGCCGCTACCAGCAGGGCGGCCAGAGCCGTAAGCGCCAGCGCCACCAGCAATTCCACCAGGGTGAAACCGGCCTGCGGCCTGCTGCGCGGTTTCATTGCCCGGCCTCGGCCAGACGCAGGGTGGCAAGATCGAGCCGGGTTTCACCGCTACGATCACGCACCTGCACGCTAAGGCGCCACAGGCTGGGGCCAAGCCTAGTAGTGGCAACGCCTTCCGCCGGCTGGATGCTGGCCTGCCAGAGCAGCCCGGCCTCGGCCTCGCCGCTGGCCTCAAATGGCGTGAAGTCCGGCTGCAAGGCCAGTTCCGCCAGTTTGCTTTCCGCCACCAGCAAAGCCAGCGACTGGCGCTCGGCCTGACGCGCCGCGCTGAGCGTCAGCCGCATCTGCGGCAACGCCACTGCCAGCACCAAAGCCGCGGCAGCCAGGGCAACCAGCACTTCCAGCAGGCTGAAGCCGGCCTTGTGCTTCATGGCAGCCGCACCCGCCCAGTCACCGGCTCCACCAGCAGGGTGATGCTGGCGCCATCGGCATCCTGAAGCAGCAGGCGGGCGCCAGCGGAAAAGCCATCCGGCGCAAAATCCACCCCGCCGGGCGGCAAGGCCAGGCGAAAGCCGGGCGGTAGGCTGAAATCAGCCGGGCCAAGGCGCAGCACGCGGTTCTGCCGCATCGCCGCCATGCGGGCGCCGTTCAGTTGCGCCGCCACCGCTTCGGCATTGCGCTGCAAACTGGCCTGCGGCATCAGACGCAATGCCAGCGGCCAGAGCAGCAAGGCAGCGCCGGCAATCAGGCCAAGCACCAGCACCAGTTCGATCAGGGTGAAGCCGGCGTTATTTCGCCGGGATATTGCTGACATCGGCGGCCTCGCCGCTGCCGCCGGGCTGGCCATCGGCACCCAGCGACACGATCTCAAAATCAGCACCGTTGCGGCCCGGCTGGCGATACAGATAGGGTCGATCCCAGGGATCATTCGGCAGGCCGGCACCGCGCAGATACGGCCCGTTCCAGCGTGCCGCCGCAGCCGGCTTTTCCACCAGCGCCCGCAATCCTTCGGCCTGGGCCGGATAACGCCCGGCATCCAGGCGATACATTTCCAGCGCCGAAACCAGCATCTGAATCTGCAAACGCGCGGTTTCCGATTTGGCGGTGCCGAGATAACGCACCACCTGCGGCGCCACCAGCCCGGCCAGCAGGGCCAGGATAGCCAGCACGACCAGCAATTCGATCAGGGTGAAACCGGCTTGGACTCGCTTGCGCATGGGAGGATTATAACGGCAGGCGGTTGAGATCGACAATCGCCGACAGCACCGCCACCAGCGTGACGGCGATGATGCCGCCCAGCACCACCACCAAAGCCGGCTCGATCAGCCCAATCAGGCGGCGCATGCGGCTTTCGCTTTCCTGTTCATGCAAGCCCGCCGCCTTCAGCATCATCGCCGGCAGGTTTGAGCCTGCCTCGCCCAGCACGATCAGGCGGCGCAGCAGCGGCGGCAGCAGATCGCCCGCCGGCATGGCATCGACCAGGCGGCTGCCCTGGCGCAGTTTCACGGCCGCCATGCGCAAGGCCGCCGCGAATACCGCATTGCGTAGCGTATCAGCAGTGAAGCGCAGTGCGTCTGGCAGGGCGACACCGGCCGACAACAGACTGGCCAGCACAAAGCCAAGCCGCTCACTTTCCAGGCCGCGCAGCAGATCGCCCAGCAGCGGCAGCCGCAGCCACAGCGCATCCAGGCGCAGGCGCCAGGATTCTGCCAGTGCATCGCCAGCGCGCAGCCGGCGGCGCAGCAGCAGCCAGGCCGGCAGGGCCAGCACAGCCAGCAGCCACAACGCCTGGCCCAAGCCTTCCGCGATACCGAAGACCAGCCTGGTCACCAAAGGCAGATCGTGGCGTGCATCGCGGAACATCAGTTCAAATTGCGGAATCACAAAACTGAGCAGCAGCGCCAGCACCAGCAGGGTGACAAACAGCAGGATTGCCGGATAGAGCAAAGCCGATTGCAGCGCCGCCTGATTGCGCTGGCGCCGTTCATAGAGCCGCGCCAGCCGCGCCAGCGCGCCGGGCATGTCGCTACTGGCCTGCCCGGCCGCCACCAGGCCGATGGCCAGCGGCTCGAAGCCACGGCCCAAACCCGCCTCGGCCTGCAACGCCGCCGCAAATTCATCGCCGCGCCGCAAGCGCTGGTGCAGGCGCTGGGCCAGCGGCAGCAGGGTTGCGGCGCCGGCCTTGTCGGCAGCGGCAATCTCGGCAAAGGCCGCCAGCGCCTGATCCAGCGGCAAGCCGGCCACCAGCAATGTTGCCAGCCCGCCAAACAGCGCGGCGCAGTGTTTCACGCTGTAAAGCGCCGGAGCCGCTGCCGCCTCAAGCTCAAGCGTCACCGCCTCCACAGCCACCGGCATTAACCCGCCGGCCTGCAATTCAGCCACCACGGCGGCGCGATCAGCACCAGCCAGGATACCTTTCCGTTCCGCGCCGCTGCGATCCAGCGCCTGATAGCGGAAATTGGGCATCAGCGGCCGCTCGTGGCGCGCAGCACTTCATCCAGCGCCGTGGCGCCGCTGGCGGCCAGCGCCAGGCCATTGCCGCGCAGGCTGCCCATGCCGGCGCGGCGCGCCGCCGCCAGCAGCTCGGCGGCATCGGCGCGGCGGTCGATCAGCGCGGCGATGGCATCATCCACCAGCAGTAATTCACCAATCGCTAGGCGGCCGCGATAGCCGGTGCCATGGCAGGCCGGGCAGCCGGCGGCTTCATGCAGATGATCCGGCGCCGGCAGCCCGGCAGCGGCAAAAACGGCCGCGGCCCGCCCGTCAACCGCAACCGGTCGGGCGCAATCCGGGCACAGCCGGCGCACCAGGCGCTGGGCCAACACGCCATTCAGCGTGGCCGACAGCAGATAAGGCTCCACGCCCATATCGAGTAGGCGCGGAATCGCGCCCACCGCATCGTTGGTATGCAGGGTGGACAGGATCAGATGCCCGGTGAGGGCCGCCTGAATGGCAATGCGGGCGGTTTCGCCATCGCGGATTTCACCCACCATCAGGATATCCGGATCGTGGCGCAGAAAGGCGCGCAGCACGCGGGCAAAATCCAGGCCGATACCGGGCCGCACCTGAATCTGATTGATGCCATCGAGGCGGAATTCGACCGGGTCTTCCGCGGTGAGGATTTTCACATCCGGCCGGTTCAGCCGCGCCAGCAGGCCATACAGCGTGGTGGTTTTGCCCGAGCCGGTAGGACCCGTGACCAGCAGGATACCATGTGGCTTCTGCACCAACTTTTCCAAACCCGCCGACAACCCGGCATCAAAACCGAGCGCGGCAATATCCTGGCGCAGATGGCCGCGATCCAGCAGGCGCAATGCCACCGCCTCGCCATGCAGGGCCGGCAGGGTGGCAACCCGGATATCGATCTCGCGGCCATCCACACTATGGCGCACGCGGCCATCCTGCGGCAGTCGGTTTTCGGCGATATCCAGCCCAGCCAGCACCTTGATCCGGCCAATGATGGCGGCAGCCAGATCGGCCGGCGGGTCGGGCTGGCGCAGCAGGCGGCCATCCAGCCGGAAACGGATTTCCAGCCGGCTGTCGCCCGGCTCCAGATGAATATCGGAAGCCGCCAGCCGCACAGCGGCGCCGAGCAGCTTCTGCACATAGGCCACCGCCGGCGCCCCGCTGGCTGCATCGGCCAGCATATCGCGGTCTGCCGCCTTGCCCGGCATGATGCTGGCTGCAACCAGCGGCGCCGCCGCCTCGCCAAGGCGATCCAGCGCGCGTTCAATGGCGCCGCGCGGCGACACAAAGCGGCGCACCGGCTTCTGCACCATCAGGCGCAGCGCGTTGACGGTGAAATCATCGCGCGGATCGGCCATGGCAACATCCAGCCCAGCCACATCATCCCGCAGCGGCAGCACACAGGCATGGCGCAGGAAGGACAGCGCCAGACGTTCGGCCAGCGGCGGCTGGGCCGGAAACTGCGCCGGTTCGGCATAGGGCACTTGCAACGCTTCGGCCATGGCGGTGGCCATATCAGCATCACCCACCAGACCCAGCCGGCTTAACACCGCTTCCAGGCTGGCGCCGCTGCTGCGCGCCAGTTCGGCGGCACGTTCCAGATCGCCGGCCCGTACCTGGCCGCGCGCCAGCAGCAGGCCGAGCACGGCATTGCCTTCGGCATGCGACGAGGCGGCGGGCGGCATCAGATTTTCTCCAGCAGCATGGGCGCAACATATACCAGCCAGCCGGCAAAACCGAGCCAGGTGCCAAACGGCACCATGGCGGCGCCATCAATCGGCCGGCCTGAGAACCACGCTTGCAGGCCGACATAGCCGAGCGCGCCAAACGCCGCCAGCAGAAGGCAGGGCGCCAGCCCTTCCAGGCCGAGCCAGGCGCCAAGCGCGGCAAACAGCTTCACATCGCCCAGGCCAAGGCCATCGCGGCCGCGCCGCCGCCGATAGAGCCAGGCCACCAGCCAGAGCAGCGCGCCGCCCAGCAGGGCGGCCAAAGCATGATCCGGCAAGGCTGCCGGTTCCAGCCAGGCAATGGCGCCCAGGCCCAGCAGCAGCAGCGGCAGGCTGAGCAGATCGGGAATGATAAAATCCACCGCATCGCGCAAGGCAATGGCCAGCAGCACGGCACCAAACAGCAAAGCCGCGCCGAGGCGCCATCCGGCATCGCCAAAGGCCAGCACGGCTGTAAGCGCGATCAGCAGCCCAGCCAATTCAGCCAGCGGATAAAGCGCCGGGATCGTTGCGCCGCAGCTTTGGCAGCGGCCACGACACAGCAGATAACCGGCAATCGGCAACAATTCGCCCCAGCCAAGCTTGCGGCCACAGCCGGCGCAGGATGAGCGGCTGGGATGCAGAACGCTGCCGCCGCTTGCTGCGCGCTGCGCCGCCGTGGCGGCAAAACTGCCCCAGGCCGCCCCGGCCAGCACCAGGCTCACAGCCAAGAGATTCATGGCCCCGCAGCGATATCGAGGCGGTATTGCCCCTGGCCGGCGCAGCAATGCTCCACCACGATGGTGTAAAGGCCCGGCGCCAGGCTGAGGCCCAAGCGGGCATTGTAGCGCTGGCCGGAATCATCATCGCGGCCCAGGCGTGTGCCATTGGCATCCAGAATAGATAACACGGTGTCAGTGGCGCCGCTGGTGCTGAAGCGATAGCTGCCGGGCTGCGCCAGCAGCAGCCGGTAATGATTGCGCCCGCCGGCCGCCGGCAGTGGATCAGTCACCGAATCGCCGACCTGCAAAACCGGCGCCGCCTCGGCACGATCAGTGCCGCGCCGCGCCGGCAAAGCCGGTTCACCATCGCCGGCCAACACATAGGCCGGCACATTCTGCAAGGCGACGAAGCCATGGCCGGGCGCAAACAGCCGCAGCACCAGCGGCCCGGCCTTGAGCGGCGCCGTTGCTGCAATACTGGCACTCAACCCGTCGCCGCTGCGTTCCAGCCGGTCAACCCGGATACCGGGCGGGCCGGCCAGCACCAGTTGCCCTGCCGGCAAAGCCTGCTTGGGCGTGAAGGAAACCTGGCTGACCGCACCGCGCGCCAGCATCAGCCGGCTATCGGCGAGGCTTTGTGCTGCCGCGCCGGACACGGCAGCCAAGGTGGCGGTATTGGGCAGAGCGGCCAGACTGGCGCGGATTTCAGCCGGCGCGGCTGGGCTTTCCGCCACCAGACTGCGCAGTAGAAAACCCTGCGCCGCCGCAGCATTGTCGAACCATTGCCCGCCGCTGCCTTCCAGGCCGGCATAATGGCGTTCACCTTCGCGACGATAGACTGCACGACTGGCCAGGCTGTCAGCGCCGAACAGGCGCGCCAGGGTATTCAGCGGCGCGGTATCCTCACTTGTTGTTTCCGCCCGTGCCGCCAGCGCAGCCACATCGGCCAGGAAACGCCCGCGCAGATCACTCTGCACCTGGGCCTGAGACACAGCCGGCAACATGGCAAGCAGCAAAAAAGCCAGCAGATGTTTCATAGCTCGCCCCCAAGACAGCCGCGCGACACCCAGATGCGCTTGCCGCTGCTGAAGATACTGAGAAAACGGTTGCCGGTGCAGGGCGCCGAACTGAAGCCGATGGCAAAGAAGCTGTTCAACCGCAGCGAGCGCACTTCAACCTCGACCTCGTTGCCCTCCTCGCGCAGCACACGGCCACACCAATTGGCCTGTTTGGCAAAGATATTCGGCGCCGTGCAGATATAGCGCCCGGCCAGCGGCTGGCGCCGCTCGGCATAATCCAGCGGCACCGTGCCCATCAGCGGCAGCGCGGCGCCGGGATAGGCCACCATCTGCACCGCTGGGCTGCGCAACCTTTGGGCGCGTTCATTGGCCAGCAGGCCGGTGGCGGTATTGCCGGCCACGGCGGCAATCTGGCCGTAAAGCTGCGCCGCCTCGGCATTGCGCCCGGCGCGCTCCAGCATCATCGCATCGCCCAATGCCAGTTCGGGCCCGCCCAGCGCCCCCACCCGTCCACTCGCCTCATACATCACACTAGCCGAAACCGGCTGCGGATAGGGCGCAGCTTGATAAACCGGTGCCTGATAAGCTGGCTGCTGGTAGGCGGGCGGTTGATAGGCTGGCGCCTGGTAGGCTGGAACTTGCTGGTAGGCCGGGGCCTGGTAAACCGGGGCGGCAGCGCCGCGATAGGCGCTGGGCGACCAGGGCGAGACATAACCGGTGCTGGCCGGCGCCACAGCCGGCGCAACCGTTGTCGGCACATAAACCGGCGGCACATAAGCCGGCGGCGTATACGCAGCCTGAGGCTGGTAAGCCGGCGGCGCCTGATACACCTGCTGCTGGTATTGCGGTGGTAGCTGCGCCTGCATTTGCGGTTGGACGGGAATCGGTTGCGGCGGCCGTTCGCGCATCTGGCGCATTTCCGACGCTTCCATCTGGCGTTCGGAAATCAAAGCGCCATCGGCATAGACCGCGCGGATGGTGGCACCATTCGGCCGCCGCAGGATAAATTCGCCATGGCGGATGCCGCGCCGGTATTGCCCCACCAGCAAAGTGCCATCTGCAAAAGTGGTGCTGGCCTGGCCATCCAGTTCGCCGGCCAGAAAACTGCCCTCATTCCGTTCACGCGGCTTGCCATCGCGCAACCACAGCAACGTACCCTGACCATGCAGCAGGCCATTGGCGCAATCGCCGCTCCAGCGAATGGTTTCGCCCAAGCGCGGAATCGGATTGGAAGTGGCGCAGCCGTTTTCTGCATCGACAATGAAGCCCGGCATCTGGGTTGCAGGCTGCGGCTGCGCGGCAACACCATGAAGTGCCATCAGCGCATAACCGGCAGCCGCAGCAAGCAGCGGCCGGCCGAAATGGCGCCTATGGACGAGTTGGTGCATTTGTTCACATATGCCGCGCTATCGGCGCGCATCCGGCGCCCCCGGTCGCGATGATTGGGGAAGCGGCACTGCCAAGTCAAGGGCAAGAGCATACTGGTTGACAGCGCCGACAGCATCGAACGACAATGCTGCCGGGGAAAATTGTTTCGCCAGAACAATGGGCTGGGGGATGGCGGAAGAGGCATACGGTATTGCCATCATCGGCGCAGGACCGGCCGGCTTGAGTGCTGCCGGGCGTGCTGCGGCGCGTGGCGTGAGCCATGTGCTGCTGGAACGCGCTGATCATGCCTCCGACACGATCTACAAATACCAGAAGGGCAAGTTTGTCATGGCCACGCCTGACATCCTGCCTTTACGTTCCGACATGTCGTTTGCCGCCGGCAGCCGCGAGCAGATTCTTGGTGCCTGGGACAGTGAGATAGCCGCGACCCGAATGAATATCCGCTACAACGCCGAAGTGACCGGCGTGAGCGGCAGTCGCGGCAATTTTCAGATCAAGCTGGCCGATGGCAGCAGTATCCGCGCCGAATGCGTGGTGCTCTCGATTGGCTTGCAGGGCAACATCAACAAGGTGAACTGCCCAGGCGCCGACCTGCCGATGGTGCAGTATCAGCTCGACGATCCCGACGCATACGAGGGCGAGCGTATCGTGGTGATCGGCGCCGGCGACAGCGCGATCGAAAATGCCGTGGCGCTGGCCAAGCAGAATACCGTGGCCATCGTCAATCGGCGTGGCGAATTTGCCCGTGCCAAACAGGGCAACCTGAACGCCATTACCGCTGCCATCGAAAACAATACGATCCAGGCACATTTCAATTCATCGCCGGCCAAGATTGAGCCTGGGCAGATGACACTGAAAACGGCGGAAGGCACCGCCATCGTGGCCTGCGACCGCATCATCGCCCGCCTGGGCGCCACCGCGCCGCGCAAATTCATTGAAAGCTGCGGCGTCAGCTTCCCCTCCGCCGATCCCGGCGCGCTGCCTGAGGTGAGCCCACAATACGAATCCAATGTGCCGGGCCTTTATATCATCGGCGCGCTGGCCGGTTATCCGCTGATCAAGCAGGCGATGAACCAGGGCTATGAGGTGGTGGAATTCATCCTCGGCCATGCCGTGAAGCCGGCCGACGAGCCTTTGCTGGCCGAGAAATTCAAGGTGCTGGGTCAGGCCGATGTGGATGCCGTGCTGGCCACCATCCGCGCCAATGTGCCGCTTTTTGCCGAACTCAACCCGCTGGTGCTGCGCGAACTGATTCTCGATTCAAACATCCATGTGCCAAAAGCCAATGACGTGGTGTTTCGGCGCAACGACTATTCCAACAGCTTCTACACCATCGTTTCCGGCAATGTGTATATCCAGGTTGATCCAACCGATCCAAGCAAGCTGGTATCGCTGGGCCAGGGGGAATTCTTCGGTGAGATGGGGCTGATATCCGGCCGCCGCCGCAGCGCCACGGTGCTGGCCGGCAGCCAATGCGTGCTGGTGGAAACCAGTCGGCGCAGCATGCTCAAGCTGCTCAATTCGGCAGCCCCGGTGCGCCGGGTGCTTGACCGCAAGGCTGCCGAGCGGCAGATCCAGCGCAATCTGGCACCCAACGCCCCGCGCAACATCCTCGAAGCCGTAGCCGATGTGGCCGAGTTCAAAACCTTCGCCCCGAACCAGACTCTGTTCGAGGAAGGCGACAAGGGCGATGCACTACACATCATCCGCACTGGCTCGGTGCTGGTGCAGCGCCGCATCGGCGGCCGCGATGTGGTGCTGTCCTATCTGGCTGCCGGCAATTATGTTGGCGAGATGGCGCTGCTGGCCGACCTACCGCGTTCGGCCACGGTGCGCGCCGCGGTGGCTACCGAAACCATCAGCATCCCGGCCGATGCCTTCCGCAGACTGGTGGATAGCGCCCCGGCGCTGAAGGCCGAACTGGAACGCAGCTTCCGCGACCGCATCATGGCGAATGAGCGCGCCGAGAGCCGGCCCGATGCGGGCAACATCATCCAGTTCCTGATCGAGCAGGGTGTGGGCGAAGCCACCGACGTGCTGCTGATTGACGAAAGCCTGTGCGTGCGCTGCGACAATTGCGAGAAGGCCTGCGCCGATACGCATCAGGGCGTGTCGCGGCTCGACCGCGAAGCCGGCCCGACCTATGCCTCGATCCATGTGCCGACTTCATGCCGGCATTGCGAACACCCACATTGCATGGCGGATTGCCCGCCGGATGCCATCCACCGCGCCCGCAATGGTGAGGTCTATATCACCGATGCGTGCATCGGCTGCGGCAATTGCGAACGTAACTGCCCCTATGGCGTGATCCGCATGGCGGCGCCAACCCCGCCCAAGCGCAGCGGACTGCTCTCCTGGCTGTTCCTCGGTTTGGGCGTGGAGCCAGGGGTGGAGATCGACCACCATCACGAGCCAGTGCCGCAGGCCAAGCCAGGCGGTGCGCCGCCCGAGCCGAAGCGCAAGAAGGCCGTGAAATGCGATATGTGCAAGGACCAGCATGGCGGCCCGGCCTGCGTGCGTGCCTGCCCCACCGGCGCCGCGATCCGCGTCAGCCCCGAGCAATTCCTTTCGCTCGCCTCTTTGACACGGGAGCGATGACGCCAGCATGAGCGCGGAAGTAGCCCCACCCTCCCGCATCGAAGCCACCCACCACGAATCAGTGCTGGTGTATCGCAGCTTCCGTTACCTGAAGCTGGCGGCCCTGACCTGTCTGCTGGCGGCACTGGCCTATGCCATCCACGATCCGCAGCCGATGCCGAATGGCGGCACCTGGCTTGGCTATATCCTCGGCACGCTCAGCCTTGCCATCATCCTGTTCCTGGCCTGGTTCGGCATCCGCAAGCGGCAATACGGGCCAAGCAGCAGCCGCCTGGCCGACTGGCTCTCGGCGCATGTCTATCTCGGCCTGTCGCTGATTGTGCTGGCCACCCTGCATACCGGCTTCCAGCTTGGCTGGAATGTGCATACCCTGGCTTATGGCCTGATGCTGCTGGTGATCCTCTCCGGCGCTTTCGGCGTCTACACCTATATCCGCTATCCGCAATTGATGACCGAGAACCGGCGCGGCATGGGCCTGCTGCAACTGATGGGCCAGATTGCGCAATTGGATCGCGAAATGCGCCGGCTTGGCCTGCCGCTCAGCGAAGCCGTGAACAAGGCGCTGCTTTCCGCCGCCAATGAAACCCGCATCGGCGGCAATTTCTGGCAGCAATTGCGCGGTTATGATCCGCATTGCGCCACTACCCGCGCCCGCCTGCTGATGACCCATCTGGCCGAGCATGAAGCCGGCAATTCAGCCGCGATGCGGCAATTGCTCGGCCTGCTGACCCGCAAGGAAGCCCTGCTCGGCCGCGCCCGCCGCGATGTGCAGCTTGCCGCCCTGCTGAAAGCCTGGCTGTTTGTGCATGTACCGCTCACCTTTGCGCTGCTGGCTGCGCTGTTTGCGCATGTCTTCAGCGTTTTCTTCTACTGGTGAGCCATGCGCCTGCAACTGCTTGAAATCACCAGGCGCAGCAACGGTTCGGAGAGCCGGCGCGAACATGTGATTGAGGCCGGCACGATCCGCATCGGGCGCTCGGCGCAATGCGAAGTGCATATCGCCGATCCGCGTGTGCTGCTGCATCAGGCGATCATCGAACACCATGCCGTTGGCCCGGTGATCGTGGCCGAGCCCGAAGCGGAAACGCTCAAAGTAAATGGCCGGGATTTGACCTCGCATCCGCTGCGGCTGGATGATCGTGTGGAACTGGGCCCCTATCGCCTCACCGTGCGCCCGGCGCCGGATGGCTTTGACCTGTCGCTGAAACTGACCACCCAGGGCGCACCGGCCGATGAACTGGCTGAACTAACGGCGCGCAGCCGCACCGATTTTGCCAGTGTCGGCCTGGGCCGGCGCGGCTGGTCGTATCTGCTGGCACTGGCCGTGCTGATCGTGTTCATGGCCCTGCCGCTGGCCGGGCGCTTTTTCAAGCCAAACCTGGAAACAGCCGGCACCAGCCAGTCCGGCATGATGGGCCTGGCCACACATTGGCCGGCCAATGCCGACAAGGTCTGGCTTTCGGGCGAAATTTCCAATCCGCATAAATTCTTTGGCGCCACCTGCGAGGCCTGCCACCAGACTCCCTTTGTGCAGGTGCGCGACAATTCCTGCCTGACCTGCCATGGCAATATCCGCCACCATGCCGATCCAGCCGAAGCCCGCATGGCCGGACTCCAGGATGCCTCTTGCCAGGGCTGCCACAAGGAGCATAACGGCGCCCAGGTGGCGATCCTGCGTTCGGATGCCTTCTGCACCTCTTGCCATAGCGACCTGTCACTCCAGATGCCCACAACCAAACTGCTTGATGTGGGCGATTTTGAACGCAAGCACCCGCAATTCCGCCCCACGGTGCAGAGCGAGACCAGCGATAGCGGCTGGATGCGCGTTTCGCTTGACGATAATCCGCGGCCGCGCGATCTCTCCGGCCTGAAATTTCCGCATGACAAGCATCTGGTGAGCAATGGTGTGCGCCATCCGGAGATGGGCAATGTGAAACTGGAATGTGGCTCCTGCCACAAGCCGGATAGCGGCGCTGTCAGTTTTCAGCCAATCCGCTTTGCCGCGGATTGCCAGGGCTGTCACAAGCTGGCCTTCGAAACCCAGGCGCCACAGCGCGAGATGCCGCATGGCAGCGCCACCAAAGCCAAGGAATTTGTGCGCGATTTTTATGCCGCGCGCGCCTTGGCGGGTGGCCTCGACGACCCGGCTGCACCCGACGTGGTGCGCCGCCGACCGGGCCAGAGCCTGAGCGCCGCCGAAAAGCTGGAAGCGCTGGCCTGGGCCGACAGCAAGGCAAAGGCCGTGCTGAGCGGCAAATTCGGCCCCGGCCTATGCGGCGAGTGCCACAATCTCAAGGATGGCGAAGACGGCCTGTTTGACGTTGCCGCGCCGGAGATTCCGCCGATCTGGCAGCCGCTGAGCCGTTTCCCGCATCAGCGCCATCGCGAAGTGAGCTGCACCGAATGCCACAAGGCGCCAAATTCTGTGGCCGCCACCGACCTGCTGCTGCCCGGCATAACCACCTGCCGCAATTGCCATGGCGGCGAGAAAGCCAGTGAGAAGGTGGCGACAAGCTGTGTTGCCTGCCACAAATTCCACCAGCCCGGCATGCCGACTATGCGGCATGGCGCCAAGGCAGCGCAGTTGCCCAGCCTGGGCCATCCGCCACTGGTAACTTTGGCAAAAGGCGACGAGCCATGAAGAGGCTTGCACTCGCCTTCCTGCTGCTGCTGGCACCGGCTGCCCAAGCACAGAACACAATGGGCAAGCCGCTGACCGAGGCCGGCAGCAGCATTGCTGCGCCGGTGAAACTGACGCCGGGCGTGGCGCAGCGCCTGCAAGTGACCGTGCCGCTGGCTGGCGACCGGCCCAGCGCCACCCATGTTTTTGCCCGCTTTGGCAATAACCAGCCGATGCAGCGCAACAATGAAGGCTATTGGCTGCCCTGGTCGGGGGCGCGGGACGACCTGATCGACAATCGCTTGCAGCCAAGCGGCGACAGCCTGACATTCAAGATTGCCGATGAAGACCTGAGCGGCGCTTTCCTGCCCGTTCACATCTTTGTTGCCTATCGGGTTGGCAGCAGCTTCAAATATGGTTCCTTCATGCTGGTGCAGCCATGAAGCGCCTGCTCGCCGCCCTGCTTTTCATCGTCCTGGCCGGACACGCTCAGGCGCAGGCCTTGAGCGCGCCGGATGTGAACCTGATCCTGAGCCGCGCGGTGCAGGAAGCCCAGGCGCGCGGCACCAATGCCACCATTGCGGTGGTGGATCGGATTGGCAATGTGCTGGCCGTGCATCGCATCGGCGGCGCGGTAAATGTCACGATCACATCAGGGCGTGGCATCGCCGCCGGCAACGGGCTGGAACAGGTCAGCCTGGACAGCACTTTTGCCGCCATCGCCAAGGCCATCACCGGCGCCTATCTGTCCTCCAGCGGCAATGCCTTCACCACCCGCACCGCCAGCCAGATTGTGCAAGAGCATTTCAACGTCGGCGAAACCAATCAGGCCGCCGGGCCGCTTTTTGGCGTGCAATTCAGCCAGTTGCCTTGTTCCGACCTGATGAGCGGCGGCGATGTGGTGGGCGGAATCGGCCCGCGCCGCTCGCCGTTGGGCCTGTCCGCCGATCCGGGCGGCATGCCGCTTTATATCAACGGCCAGGTGGTGGGCGGCATCGGTGTGATTGCCGATGGCATCTACGGCCTGGACCGCGATATCAGCAATTACGACCGCGATCTTGACGAATTGATCGCCCTGGCCGGCCAGAGCGGCTTTGCCCCGCCCGAGGAGATCAAGGCCTATCGCATTGCCGTGGATGGCCGTCTGCTGCGCTATGCCGATGTGGATGAGCGCGACCTGCTGAGCAATCCAGGTGCCGCACCCGCAGGGCCGGCAGCCGGCACCCTGGTGACCGTGGCCGGCTATTTCACTGCCGGCGGTGGTGTGCGCGCCGGCGTCACCTATGGCAGTGCTGCATCAGGTATACAGTCTGATGCCTCGGCCACGGCACCGCAATTCCCCGGCTTGCCGGCGGCCACTTTTGTGCTGACCGACGGCGCCGGCACCAACCGCTATCCGCCCACCAACAGCACCGCCGCTTCGCTTGCAGCCGGCGACCGCATGACGGCGGCGGAAGTGCAGCGCATCCTGCAAGCCGCCTTGCTGGTGGCGTTTCAGGCCCGGGCCCAGATCAGGCGGCCGCTGGGCAGCTTTGCCGAAGTCACTGTTTCGGTGATCGATGTTGAAGCCGCTATCCTGGGCATTGCGCGTACCCGCGATGCGCCGATCTTCGGCACTGATGTCAGCTTGCAGAAAGCCCGCAGCGCCGCTTTCTTTTCACGAACCACTGCCTTTGCCGAACTGAATGCGGCCGGTGGCACGGTGCCGAATTATGCCACAGCGGCCCGCGCCTTCATTGGCGGCAATGCCCTGGCCGATGGCACCGCCTATTCGGCACGCGGCCTGGGCAATCTGGCCCGGCCGTTTTATCCCGATGGCATCACCAGCAACGGCAATGGCCCCTACAGCCTGCCCTTCACGCGCTGGAGCCCGCTTAATGTCGGCTTGCAGCTTGATCTGATCCAGAATGATATCGTGGCACGACTGGATGGTTCGCTGATTGGTGCGCAGGGCTGCGTCAACGGTGCCGGTGGTGGCCCGACCCTGCCCAATAACGGCGCCGGCGGCCCGACCCGGCTGGCCAACGGCATGCAGATATTTGCCGGCGGTGTGCCGATTTATCGCAACGGCGTGCTGGTGGGCGCCATCGGCGTATCCGGCGACGGCATCGACCAGGATGACATGATCGCCTTTCTGGGCCTGGCAAATGGTGCCAGCAACGGCCTGGGCAATGCGCCCGATGGCATTCGCCTGGAACGCCAGGTGATCCGTGGCGTGGCACCGCGTTATGTGAGCTGCCCGGTGAAACCCTTCAATTATTCCCATGTGCAATTGCCATGTCGCGGACGCTGAAATACGGCGCGGCCCTGCCGCTGCTGCTCGCCTTGCTGGCGAGCCAGGAAGCCCGCGCCGGCAAGGAAGACTTTTTCGAATTCCGCGAAGCCGGCCAGGGTGTGCTGATGGCGCAGGACGAGCCGCGCCGCCGGCCCGGCGCCCGCCCTGAACCGCCAACCGAGGCTTTGCCGCCGATCGACCCAACCGCCGTGCCGCCGCCGGCCCCCGCCCTGCCGCGTGAAACCCTGCCGGTGCCGGATCGCTGGCGCCTGATCGAAGCCATTGGCGTCAACGAAAAATGGTGGGACCCCTATAACCAGAATACGCTGAAGGCCGACCGGCCGATTGCCAAGGATTACTTCTTCAACCTGTCGGTCATATCCGACACGGTGTATGAACCGCGCAGTTTTCCGCAGCCGGTCAGCCTCACTGGCAGCGCCGATGCCAACAAGCGACTGGATGCCTTTGGCCGAGTGGACCAGCAGCTTTTCGCCACCACGCTGATTCCGTCCTTCTCGCTGATCAAGGGCGACACCGCCTTCAAGCCGCCGGATTTTGAACTGCGCCTCACACCGGTGCTGCAATATAATCGCGTGCAGGCCGAGGAAGACCGCATCCTGCGCATCGACCCGACCCAGGGCAGCACGCGGCAGGACCCGTTCCTTGGCATGCAGGAAGCCTTCGTGGATTACCATCTGCGTAATGTTTCCGACCGCTATGATTTTGATTCGCTACGTGTCGGCATCCAGCCGATCACCAGCGATTTCCGCGGCTTTGTGTTTCAGGACAACCAGTTCGGCGCCCGCATCTTCGGCACCCGCGACAACAATTTCTGGCAATATAATCTCGGCTGGTTCCGCCGCGTCGAGAAAGACACCAATAGCGGCCTGAATGATATCCGCGAGCCTTTGCGCAAGGATGATGTGTTCATCGCCACGCTGTTCCGCCAGGACATGCCGGTGGTGGGCTACACCTCGCAATTCGCCATCCTGCATAACCGCAATCGCGAAGGTGACGAGGCCGCCTATTTCAACCGCAACGGCTTTCAGGAACGCCCGGCGGTATTCGGTGCGCAACGGCCGCATAACTATAACGTGACCTATCTGGGCTATAGCGGCGACGGCCATTTCGGCCGCTTCAACCTGACGCATTCGCTGTATTATGCCTATGGTCATAACGATGCCAGCCAGTTCATCTCGCAAACCCGCGACGAGCGCGCCGATATCCGCGCCTGGTTTGCCGCCGTGGAGCCATCCATTGATCTGAGCTGGCTGCGCCTCCGCGGCAGCCTGCTTTATGCTTCGGGCGACAAGGATCCCTACGACAAGACCGAGCAGGGCTTTGACGCCATCTTTGAAAATCCGCAATTTGCCGGCGCCGATACCAGCTATTGGGTGCGCCAGGCGGTGCCGCTGATCGGCGGCGGCGGCGTAGCACTATCGGGCCGCAATGGCTTGCTCAACAGCCTGCGTTCCTCCAAGGAGCAGGGTCAGTCGAATTTCATCAATCCCGGCCTGATCCTGATCGGCGGCGGCTTCGATGCCGATGTAACACCGGAACTGCGCCTCAGCACCAACCTCAATTACCTGCGCTTTGCCGACACATCCTCGGTGGCCACCTTGCGCAACCAGGGCAATGATTGTGCCGCGCTACCGCTGGGCACCCAGCCCGGGCCGGGCAGCAAACCCAAATTGTGCAGCAACGAAATCGGCTGGGATCTATCGGCGGCGCTGATCTATCGCCCCACCTTCATCCAGAATGTGGTGTTCCGCGCTTCCGGCGCCGTGCTGTTTGGCGGCGAGGGTTTCCGCGAATTGTTTGCCGTTGATCCTGAAAGCGACAAGTCACGCTTCTACTCGGTATTGTTCAACATGATCCTGACCTATTGACCATGCGCCGCATCGCCGCCGCCTTTGCCGCCCTGCTGCTTAGCCAGACCCTGCTTCTGGCCGGAGAAGCGCGTGCTGCCGGTGGCGAAAGTCCGCGTGACATCAAGTATGTCACCGCGCCACCAGCCCCGTTCCAGCAGACACCGGAAGCCGCCGCCGGCAAGAGCGAAGGCTGCCTCACCTGCCATACCAGCACCGATGCCGCGACGATGCACCAGAATGCGGCAGTGAATATCGGCTGCACCGATTGCCACGGCGGCAATGCCGCGATCCGTGCGCCGCAGGCGTTGGAGCAATATGCCGCCACGCGCGACCAGGCGCATGTGCTGCCGCGCTTTCCGCGCGCCTGGCATTTCCCGCGCAGCAGCAACCCGGAGCGCAGCTATACCCTGCTCAACCATGAAAGCCCGGACTATATCCGCTTCGTCAATCCATCGGATTACCGGGTGGTGCGCGAAGCCTGTGGCGAATGCCATTTGCCGATCATCCAGGCCGCCGAACGCAGCCTGATGAGCACCGGCGCCATGCTATGGGGCGGCGCGGCTTATAATAACGGCATTTTGCCCTTCAAGAATTACATCATGGGCGAAGCCTATACCCGCGATGGCCAGCCGGCTTTGATCAAAAGCCCAGGCACCGTGACGCCGAAGATGACCGAGCAGCGCGGCGTGCTGCCGCAATTTGTGCCGATGCCGGCCTGGGAAGTGATTCCGCCGGGCGACATCTTCCGCGTTTTTGAGCGCGGCGGCCGCAATATCGTGACGCAATTCCCGGAAATTGCGCTGCCCAATATCGCCACCGCCGGCCCGGGCGCGATCCAGCGCCTGGATGAACCCGGCCGGCCGGATATCCGGCAATCCAACCGTGGCCCTGGCACGGGGCTGCGTATTGCCGTGCCGGTGATCAACATTCACAAGACCCGCCTGAACGATCCCTTCATGTGGTTCATGGGCACCAACGACCAGCCCGGCGATTATCGCCATTCCGGCTGTGCCGGCTGCCATGTGGTTTATGCCAATGACCGCGACCCACGCCATGCCGGGCCGTATTCCTTCGCCGGCCATGACGGCAAGAGCGAGACCCGCGATCCGACAATACCGAAAGATCGCTCGGGCCATCCGCTGAAGCATCAATTCACCCGCGCCATCCCGACCAGCCAGTGCATGAC
>NZ_JAGOLP010000068.1 GCF_017994015.1 Ferrovibrio sp.
TAATACAGCACGATCGGGCTGAGCACCGGCAGCAGGCTGGGGATGATCATCTCCCGGATCGCCGCCTTGGTGAGCAAATCCACTGCCTTGGAATAGTCCGGCTTGGCCGTCCCTTCCATGATGCCGGGGATTTCCTTGAACTGGCGCCGCACCTCAACCACCACCGAACCGGCAGCACGGCCGACCGCAGTCATGCCCATGGCGCCGAACAGATACGGCAGCAGACCACCGATCAGCAGGCCCACCACCACATAGGGGTTGCTGAGCGAGAAGTCGATTGTGACGCCCTTGAAGAAGTATTTGAGATCTTCCGTATAGGCGGCAAACAGCACCAGCGAGCCGAAGCCGGCCGAACCGATGGCATAGCCCTTGGTCACGGCCTTGGTGGTGTTACCCACGGCGTCGAGCGCATCGGTGGTCTTGCGCACATCCTTGGGCAGGTCCGACATTTCGGCGATGCCGCCGGCATTGTCGGTAACCGGGCCATAGGCATCGAGCGCCACCACCATACCGGCCAGGGCCAGCATCGTGGTAACCGCCACGGCAATGCCGAGCAGACCTGCCAGCATGTTGGTGACGATGATGCCGGCAACGATGAACAAAGCCGGCAAAGCAGTGGCTTCCATCGACACGGCAAGGCCCTGGATCACGTTGGTGCCATGGCCGGTGGTGGAAGCCTGGGCCACGCTGCGCACCGGACGATACTCAGTCGAGGTGTAATATTCGGTTGCCCAGACGATCAGCGCCGTCACCACCAGACCGGTGATGCCGCACCAGAACAGGCTCATTGCCGTGAAGCTCTTGGCGCCCACGGTAAAGCTTGCGCCCATGCTGCCGAAAATCCAGGTGGTCACCGGCCACAAGGCGATGGCTGACAGGATGCCGGTAACGATCAGGCCCTTGTAGAGCGCGCCCATGATGTTCTGCGATGCGCCCAGCTTGACGAAATAGGTGCCGATCACCGAGGTGATGATGCAGGCGCCGGAGATCACCAGCGGATACAGCATGAACTTGGCGGCAGTGGCGGCATCGGCGGCGAAGTAGATCGACGACAACACCATGGTGGCAACGATGGTCACCGCATAGGTCTCGAACAAGTCAGCGGCCATGCCGGCGCAATCGCCCACATTGTCGCCCACATTATCGGCGATCACGGCCGGGTTGCGGGGGTCATCCTCAGGAATGCCGGCTTCCACCTTGCCCACCAGATCGGCGCCCACATCGGCGCCCTTGGTGAAGATGCCACCGCCAAGACGGGCGAAGATCGAGATCAGCGACGAGCCGAAGCCGAGCGCCACCAGGGCGTCGATGGTCTCACGCGGCGTGGCGCCCAGCTTGATCAGCGCCCAGTAGTAGACAGCAACGCCGAGCAGCGCCAAGCCAACCACCAGCATGCCGGTTACGGCGCCCGACTTGAAGGCCAGGTCGAGGCCCTGGGCCAGACCCTGGCGCGACGCCTCGGCGGTGCGCACATTGGCCCGCACCGAGACATTCATGCCGATATAGCCGGCGGCGCCAGACAGCACGGCACCGATCAGGAAGCCGATGGCAACCTTGAGGCCGAGCGCAAAGAACAGGATCACCAGCACAACGGCCCCGACGATGCCGATGGTGCGGTATTGACGATTGAGATATGCCGAAGCGCCTTCCTGGATCGCAGCGGCGATCTCCTGCATGCGCTGATTGCCGGGCGACGCCGACAACACGGATCTTGATGTGACATACCCATACACCAGGGCGATCACGCCGCAGGCGATGGTGAACAACAACTCAGTCATGGCGGGATTCCCCTCGTGCTTGCCCTAATTACGGTCGTTCCTCTTTCCCCGCCGGGTACGCTGAACACGCTTATCTTCAAGCCGGCCGGGAGCCCCCGCCCCGGCGCTGCCAGGGCTTTTGCATTAACGACGATGCCAGAAACCAGCAAAGCGCGCAATAACAAGCGTTTGGTGGGATTTTCCGAATCCCGAGGCGAGTCCTGGGTCGAGTCTCAGGCCGGGCCGAAGGCCCGGCGCCGCACTAGGATCAGCCATATCGCTGCCAGACCGGCCATCAGGATGAACGGCAACGACGCCAGCGACACCGAGTTCCAGCCATAATGGTACAGCAACTTACCGGAGCCGAGTGACGCCAGCGCCACGGTGCCAAACACCAGGAAGTCATTCAGCGCCTGGGTTTTGAACCGCTCGGCCGGGCGGTAGACCTCGGTAAGCAAGGCGGTGCCGCCGATATACATGAAGTTCCACCCCACCCCGAGCAGCGCCAGGGCGGCCTGGAATTGCCACACATCCTGGCCGCTCAACGCAATCGACATGCAGACTATGTTGAGGCCGGTGCCGATGATGATGATGCGCAGGGCGCCATAGCGCGCGATCAGATTGCCGGTGAAGAAGCTGGGGAAGAACATGCCGAAGACATGCCACTGGATCACCGTGGCGGCGTCGCTGAACGGATGCGCGCAAATCTGCATCGCCAGCGGCGTTGCTGTCATCATCAGGTTCATCACGCCATAGCCGAACATGCCGGCCATCGCCGCCACCACAAAGCTGGGCTGGCGCACAATCTCGGCCAGCGGCCGGCCGCTATCGCGCAGTTCAGCCACATTCGGTTTTGGCAGGCGCAGGAACAGCAGCACACCCAGCACCAGCAGCGGCAGCAGGGCGGCGACGATATACGAGCCGAGGAACAGATGCGGCGACAGCGCCTCGCGGGTGTATTTGGCGATTTCTGGCCCGAGGAAAGCCGAGCATAAACCACCCACCATGACCCAGGAAATCGCCCTGCTCTTGAAATGTTGGGGTGCGATATCGGCGGCGGCAAAACGATAGAGCTGCGTGAACGAATTGGACGCGCCGAACACAAAGGCGCCGAGGCAGAACAGCCAGAACAGGCCGGCGTAAAGCCCGATGCCGGCGATTGCCGAGCCGGTGGCGGCCAGCAGGCAGCCGAGCACAAAGCCCGGCTTGCGCCCGACCCGGTTCATCAGCATTGAGGCCGGAATCGTAGCCAGGGCGGTGCCGGCAACCACGAAGGTAACCGGCAGTGTGGCATAGGCCTTGTCCTCCACCAGCACATGGCCCACCAGGCCGCCAAGCGTGACTTGCAGTGTGTTGGCCGAATTGCCCAGCGCCATGCAGAGTGCAAGCAGGAACACATTACGCTTGGCTGCTGTTTCGGATTGGGCGGTATGGCCTGTAGCTGACTGATCGGTCACGAATATGTCCTGCCGGAGTTACTTCAATGGAGAGAGGATGTTGAGCAGCAAAACCTGGGTAACCAGGCCCTTGCCCATCACCTCCTCGGTTGGCTGACGCAGCAGATTGCGCAATTCAGCCAGGTCCTTGGTCTCAAACCGCACCGGCACCTTGATCGGGTCCAGCTTCATCAATTCACGGATATAACGGTCGCGCAGCAGGTGCATCTTGCTGTTGATCTCGGGCACGTTGTCCGGCGGTGCTTCCAGATGGAAGATCACAATCACCTCGCGCACCTTCTGACCTTCTGGCTGCACCCAGACACTGAATGGATCAAGCGGGATGAAGGCCGGGCGTTTGATCGGCGCCGGTGGTGGCGCTTCCTCGGTAGTTTCGGCTACCGGCTTTTTGGCAAAGACCAGCAGATACGCCGCCACGCCGCCGCCGGCCAAGGCCAAAAGCACAATCACGCCAATGATGATAAGCGCCAGCTTGCGGCCCATGATGGTCCCGAGTCGTTAACGCGCCGACTTTAACTCCAGTTCAAAAATGTTGATAGCCACGCGGGCCGATCAGCATTGGCTGACCGGCAGCATCAAGCAACCGCAGCCCATCGCCACCCTCGCCGGCTGCCAGAAAGCGCCCGATGCGGGTAAGCTGCGTGGCATTATCGCGGGCCAGGCTTTGCAAGGCGGCCTCGGCTTCCGGCGGTGCCGCCAGCAGAATTTCATAATCGTCGCCACCAGCCAGCAGATTGGTCAGCGGCTGACCGGCTGCAAGCGCTGCTGCTGAAAGCGGTATATCGGCGGCGCTGATTTCGACCATAAGGCCAGCCTGCCGCGCCATATGGCCGGCATCCTGCAACAACCCGTCCGACACATCCATCGCCGCGCGCGCCAACCCGCGCATGCCAAGGCCAAAGCCCAGGCGCGGTTCCGGCAGATGCAGCCTTGTATCGCAGAAAGCCCCAGCCGCCTCCGGTAAAGTCAAACGGCCCAGCTTGGCCTGCAAGCCGAGCCAGGCATCGCCGATACTGCCGGTGACAAAAAGCCCGTCGCCGGCCAAAGCTGCGCTGCGCCGGATCATGCCGCCCTGCGGCACCAGGCCCAGAGCTGTCAGGCTCAGCATCAGGCCGCCGGGTGCGCGCACCGTATCGCCGCCGGAAAGCCGGATGCCATAACGCGCCTGATCTTCGGCCAGCCCCGCCGTGAAGGCCGCAAGCCAGGCTGCATCAGGCGCCGCCGGCAGGCCGAGCACAAGCTGATAGGCATAGGGCGTGGCGCCCTTAGCGGCCAGATCAGACAGATTGACCCGCAGCAGTTTTTGCGCAATGCGGCCCGGCCCATCCGTATCCAGGAAATGGATGCCGGCAATGAAGGCATCGGTGGTGACCACCAGTTCATGCCCTGGCGGCACCGGCAAAGCCGCAGCATCATCTGTGAGGCTGAAGGCGCCCGGCAGGCCGGCGCTCAGCGGCGCCAGATAGTGTGCGATGAGGTCGAATTCGCCGAGCGGCATCGGCGCACGTCCCCTTTCCGGCCTAGCGGGCCGTAAACTCGTTGGGCCGCAAGCGGCGCGCCAAGCCATCCAGCACACCATTGGCCAGCTTGATCTCCCGCGGGCTGAAAAACGCCCGCACCACGCCGAGATATTCATCAATGATGGTGCCGGCCGGCACATCGATGCGCGCCAGCAATTCATAGGCGGCGGCGCGGATGGAGAGGCGCAGGATGGCTTCCAGCCGTTCCAGCGCATCAACGCGCGGCATGGCAGCGCGAATCTGCTCGTCGATCTCGGCCTGGCGTTTCACAGTGCCGCGCACCACATCGCCGAACCAGTCGGCATCGGCCTCACGGAACTGCTCGCCCTCAATCTCCTGGCCCAGCCGGGCCTCGCGGAAATCCTGGATCACGCCCTCGGCCGGCTTGCCGGAAAACTCGATCTCATACAGCGCCTGTACTGCAAAAAGGCGCGCCACCGAGCGGCGGCCGGCCGGCTTCGGGGCCTTTACGGGATGGGTCATGACGAGAAAAGCTGCTTCAGACCAATCATGGCAACACAGGCCAGGGCGGCATCACCGCCCTTGTTCTGGCGGTCGGCGCGCGCACGATCCCAGGCCTGCTCCTCATTCTCCACCGTGAGAATGCCGTTGCCGATGGCAAGCTGGTGATCCAGCGCCAGTGACTGCAAGGCGCGGGCGCTTTCGTTGGTCACGATCTCATAATGCGTGGTCTCGCCGCGAATGACGCAGCCCAGGGCCACAAAGCCATCATAGGCGCGGCTACCGCTGCGATTCATGGCAAAGCGGATCGCGGCCGGAATTTCCAGCGCGCCCGGCACATCGATGCGGTCGTAATCAAAATCTGACGCCTCGATGACAGCCCGCGCGCCTTCAAACAGCGCATCGGCAATATCTTCGTAGAAGCGTGCCTCCACGATCAGCACACGCGGCTTGCGCATGTCGAGCATCAGCGAGCCACGCACCTGCGACTTGGCAGTGGCGAATTTCTTGATCCTTGATACCGGCTTGGCTTTGCCGGCTTTCGGCTTGCGCGCCACCATGTTTCAAATCTCCCCCTTGCGCACCACCACGGGGCGGGTCTCCGCCACTGTGAGGCCATAACCTTCCAGGCCAACGATGGTTTTCTGGATATTCGACAGCAGGATCATGTCTCGAACGCCAAGATCCAGCAGGATCTGTGCGCCGATGCCATAATCCCGGAGTTGCCCCTGGTTTTCAACCGGCTCGCCCAGCTTGCGCCGCAGCACATCCGACAGCGCGGTGGGCCGGGGTTCGCGCAGCAACACCACCACGCCACGGCCGGCTTCGCCGATCATGCGCATTGATTCATGCAGGATGCCGGAACGGGCGCCATGGTCGCCCAGCAGGTCGCCCAGCACGTTCATGGCATGCATCCGCACCATCACCGGGCCGCCCGCCGCGCTGACATCGCCTTTCACCAGGGCAATATGCTCGGCATATTCCACGGTGTTGCGATACACGATCATGCGGAAATCGCCGCCCCACACACTATCGATAGCGCCTTCCACCACACGCTCGACCAGATTGTCGTGTTTGCGGCGATAGGCGATCAGATCGGCAATGGTGCCAATCTTGAGGCCATGGAACTGGGCAAATTTCACCAGGTCGGGCAGCCGCGCCATGGTGCCGTCATCGTTCATGATCTCGCAGATCACGCCTGAAGGGTCCAGCCCGGCCAGACGGGCAATGTCGACCGCCGCCTCGGTATGGCCGGCACGCACCAGGGTGCCGCCATCACGCGCCATCAATGGAAAGATATGGCCCGGCGTGGCGATATCGCTGGAATGCGATGCCGGATCAATCGCCACCGCCACGGTGCGGGCGCGGTCGGCGGCAGAGATGCCGGTGGTTACGCCTTCGCGCGCCTCGATCGAAACCGTGAAGGCAGTGCCGTGGCGTGAGGAATTATTCTGCGCCATCAGCGGCAGTTTAAGATGCTCGCAGCGTTGCTTTGTAAGCGACAGGCAGATCAGGCCGCGGCCATATTTGGCCATGAAATTGATCGCATCGGCATCGCACTTGGCCGCCGGAATGTAGAGATCGCCCTCATTCTCGCGGTCTTCCTCGTCCACCAGGATCACCATGCGGCCACGCTTGGCCTCGGCGATGATCTCTTCCGAATTGGCGAGGTACTTGTTCAAATCAGCTAAATCATTCACGGTTTCACCCAATCGCGCAGCCGCGCCACATAGCGCGCCAATGTATCCACTTCAAAATTCACGCTATCGCCCAATTTCAGGCTGCCTAAAGTTGTCACCTGCTGGGTATGCGGGATCAGGTTGATGCCGAACACGGCGCCCTGCACGGCATTCACCGTCAGCGACACACCATCCAGCGCCACCGAACCCTTCTCGGCAACAAAACCGGCCAAGGCATCCGGCACGCGGAAATCGAGCCGCAGGGAATCACCTTCCGGCTCAGCCCGCACCACTGCGGCCAGGCCATCAACATGGCCGGAGACAATATGGCCGCCGAGTTCGTCGCCGACCTTGAGGCTGCGCTCCAAGTTGACCCGGCTGCCCTCGCCCCAGCGGCCCAGCGTGGTGCGCGACAGGGTTTCGGCCGAAACATCAACGGCGAACCAGTCCGCCCCGGTCTGCACCACGGTAAGGCAGCAGCCCGAGCAGGCGATGGAGGCACCGATGGCGATACTGGCGGTATCAAACCCGGTGCGCAGACGGAAACGGGTGTCGCCGCGCTGCTCGCGCGCGATCACGGTGCCGATATTGGTGACAATGCCTGTAAACATGGAACCTATTACTAGAGCGGGCGGGCGAAGGTTTCCAGCAGGTCGTCAGCCAAAATATCGGCCTGTAGGCGGCGCCAGCGCGGAGCTGCCGCTACGGTATCGATACCAAAAGCTGCAATTGCCGGCAGGCCATCGCCGCCAATCACCGCCGGGGCGCGGAAAAACAGCAAACGATCCACCAGATCGGCACGGATCAGGCTGGCAGCCAATTGCCCGCCACCCTCCACCAGCAGCCGGGTGATGCCGCGTTCGGCCAGGGCTTCCAGCGCTAGGCGGATATCCGGCAGGCCGCTACCGGCATCGGGCGCCACGCCGATCACCTCAACGCCGCAATCGGCAAAGGCCTGTTGCCGCGCCGCATCGGCATCTTCACGGCAGATCAGCCAGGTCGGCTGGCTTTTTGCGGTCGATACCAGCTTGCTGGTGAGCGACAAGCGCAAGCGCCCATCCAGCACAACGCGCGGCGCCGGCCGCAGCGGCAGGCCGGGCAGCCGGCAGGTCAGTTCCGGATCGTCGAGCAAGGCGGTATTCGAGCCAACCAGGATCGCATCATGGCGGGCGCGCAGCAGATGGGCGCGCTGGCGCGACAGTGGATTGGTGATCCATTTGCTATCGCCATTATGGGTGGCGATGCGACCATCCAGGCTGACAGCCAGTTTCAGCGATACCAACGGTCGGCCCTGGGTCCGGTGCAGCAGGAAACCGGCATTAAGATCGGCGGCTTCATCACCCAGCAGGCCAATATCCACCACGATCCCGGCTTCACGCAGGCGGGTGAAGCCCTCGCCCGAAACGCGTGGATCGGGGTCTTCCAAAGCCACGACACAGCGGCTGATGCCGGCCTGGATCAGCGCATCGGCACAGGGCGGCGTGCGGCCATGATGGCTGCATGGCTCCAGCGTGACATAGGCTGTGGCGCCCTTGGCGGCTTGGCCGGCCTGGGCCAGCGCCATCGCCTCGGCATGCGGCCGGCCGCCCACTTGGGTCCAGCCACGGCCCACCACCAGGCCATCGCGCACCAGCACGCAGCCCACCGCCGGATTGGGCCAGGTATTGCCCAGGCCCCGCGCCGCCAGCCCAAGCGCCAGACGCATCCAGCGTTCGTCGCGGGCGGCGCCGGCCCGGTCAGTCATCGTCGTCTTGCGGATTGCCGCTCAGCGAACCGATGAAATCCTCAAAATCCTTGGCTTCGCGGAAATTGCGATACACCGAGGCGAAGCGCACATAGGCCACCTTGTCGAGCGCCGCCAGACCATCCATCACCAGGGCGCCGATCTGGTCGGAATTGATCTCGCTTTCGCCCGAGCTTTCCAGCCGGCGCACGATGCCGTTGATCAGCCGTTCGATACGCTCGGGATCAACCGGGCGCTTGCGCGTGGCGATCTGGATCGAGCGCGCCAGCTTGTCGCGGTCGAACGGCACTTTCAGGCCGTTTTTCTTCACCACGGTCAATTCGCGCAACTGGATGCGTTCAAACGTGGTGAAGCGCGCGGCGCAATTGGGACAGAAGCGCCGCCGGCGGATCGCCGAGTTATCCTCGGTCGGCCGTGAATCCTTCACCTGGGTATCGTCATTGCCGCAGAACGGACACCGCATCGAATGCTTCCTTCCCCAGGAGCTGACTTAGTAGATCGGGAAGCGGCGGCACAGGGCCACCACCTTCTCGGCCACGGCACGCTCTACATCACTATTGTCGTTGCTCTTGCTCACCAGGCCATCCATCACATCGGCCATCAACTGGCCGATCTGGCGGAATTCGGCCACACCGAAGCCGCGCGTGGTGCCGGCCGGGCTGCCGACGCGCACGCCGGAAGTGACCATCGGCTTTTCCGGATCAAACGGCACGCCGTTCTTGTTGGCGGTGATGCGGGCGCGTTCCAGCGCTTCCACCACCACATTGCCTTTCAGGCCCTGCGAACGCAGGTCGATCAGCATCAGGTGGTTGTCGGTGCCGCCCGAGGTCAGGTTATAGCCGCGTTCCTTGAGCGCCCCGGCCATCGCCTTGGCATTCTCCACCACGGCAGCGGCATAGGCGCGGAATTCCGGGGTCAGCGCCTCGCCGAAAGCCACCGCCTTGGCGGCAATCACATGCATCAGCGGGCCGCCTTGCAGGCCGGGGAATACCGCCGAGTTGATCTTCTTGGCCAGCGCCTCGTCATTGGTCAGCACCATGCCGCCACGCGGGCCGCGCAGGGTCTTGTGCGTGGTGGTGGTCACCACATGGGCATGCGGGAACGGGCTGGGATGCACACCGCCCGCCACCAAGCCGGCGAAATGCGCCATATCCACCATGAATACCGCGCCCACACTGTCGGCGATGGCACGGAAACGGGCGAAATCCCAGAAACGCGGATAGGCCGAGCCGCCGGCGATGATCAGCTTCGGCTTATGCTCCTCGGCGCGGCGGGCCACTTCGTCCATATCGATCAGGTGGTCTTCCTGGCCGACAGTATAGCTCACCACGTTGAACCACTTGCCCGACTGGTTGGCCGGCGAGCCATGGGTGAGATGGCCGCCAGCGGCAAGGTCCAGGCCCATGAAAGTGTCGCCCGGCTTGAGGCAGGCCATGAACACCGCCTGATTGGCCTGGGCGCCGGAATGCGGCTGCACATTGGCAAAGCCGCAGCCAAAAAGCTGCTTGGCGCGCTCAATCGCCAGGGTTTCGGCGATATCAACAAATTCGCAGCCATTGTAATAGCGCTTGCCCGGGTAACCCTCGGCATATTTGTTGGTCATCACCGAGCCCTGCGCTTCCAGCACGGCGCGGCTGACGATGTTTTCCGAGGCGATCAGCTCAATCTGCTCACGCTGGCGGCTCAGTTCCTCGGTGATCGCCTTGTAGAGCGCCGGATCGGCCTGCTCCAGGCTGCGCTCAAAGAAACCGGCATGGGTGACGGAGGGCTTGGCGGCGGGGTTGCTCATCGGCGGGCTCCTTTACGCGAGCTTGGCGACGCGCCGGGCATGGCGGCCGCCTTCAAACGGGGTGGCGAGGAAAACAGACAGGCAATCCCTGGCGGTATCGATGCCGATCAGGCGGGCGCCGAGCGCCAGCACATTGGCATCATTATGCTGGCGGCACAGCCGGGCCGAAAGCGCATCATGCACCAGGGCGGCACGGCAGCCCGGCACCCGGTTGGCAGCAATCGAGATGCCGATGCCGCTGCCGCAAACCGCCACGCCGAACTGCGCCTGGCCGCTGGCCACGGCCTCGCCAAGGGCGCGGCCAAAATCCGGGTAATCCACGCTATCGGGGCCATGGGTGCCCAGGTCGGTCACGCTGTAACCCTGGCTTTCCAGCTCGGCCTTGAGCAGGTTCTTCAACTCAAAACCGGCATGGTCCGCCGCCACGGCGATAGCGGGCTTGCTCATGGGCTGGTGCGCTCCGGGGAAAGGATTGGGCTGGACGGCCGGAACCTACAATATCCGGTGGCCGCCGCCAATACCGACCGCTAGGGAAAAGCGGTAGTGGCCTTGACCTGCCGACAAATGAAAAAGCCCGGCGGTTTCCCCGCCGGGCTTTCCGGAACTATCCGCGAACGGATATCAGTTCACATAGTCGTAGGTGCCGTCCTTCCAGACATAGACCTTATAGGCCGGGCTGGTGGTATCACCCTTGGCATCGAACTTGATGTCGTTCAGCACGGTCTTGAAGCTGCCGGCGCGCATCGCCTTTTCCACATCGGCGGTCTTGACCGACTTGGCGGTGGTGGCAGCCTGCGCCCAGACCTGGACGGCGGCATAGGTGTAGAGGGTATAGCCCTCGGGGTCATAACCGCCGGCCTTGAACTTGTCGACAATCGGCTTGGCCACCGGGTTCTTGCGCGGATCGGCATCGAAGGTCATCAGCGTACCCTGGCCGGCAGTGCCGGAAATCGCCCAGAGCTGCTTGTCGACCAGCGCATCGCCGCCCATCAGCGGGGCGGTGAGGCCCTGCTCCTTGGCCTGGCGCACGATAAGGCCGGCTTCCGGATGGTAGCCGCCGAGATAAATCAGCTCGATGCCGGCCTGCTTCATCTTGGAGATCAGCGCCGAGTAATCCTTCTCGCCGGCCGAAATCGCTTCATACATCGCCTCGGTCACGCCCTTGCTGTTGAGGCGCTTCTTGGTCTCGTCGGCGAGGCCCTTACCATAGGCAGTCTTGTCATGCAGGATGGCGACCTTCTTGCCCTTGAACTTGTCGGCAATATAGTCGCCCGCCACCATGCCCTGCTGGTCATCGCGGCCGCAGACGCGGAAGGTGTTCTTGTAGCCGCGATCGGTAAAGGTCGGGTTGGTCGAGGCCGGCGAAATCTGCAGGATGTTTTCTTCCTTGTAGACATCCGAGGCCGGGATCGAGGAGCCCGAGCAGAAATGGCCGATCACCACGGCAACCTTTTCCTGCACCGACTTGTTAGCCACCGCCACCGCCTGCTTCGGATCGCACTGGTCGTCGCCCAGCACAAGCTGGATCTTCTGACCATTGACGCCGCCGGCAGCGTTGAGGTCGGCCACCGCCATTTCGGCGCCGCGCTTCATCTGCTCGCCGAAGCTGGCAAGCTGGCCGGTGAGCGGGCCATTGAGCGAAATCTTGATCTGCGCCTGGGCCGTGCCGGCCATAAGGCCGAGCGCGGCGACAAGGCCGAGACCATATTTGAAGCTACGCATAATTAAACCTCCCCTGGGTTGCGGATGAAAAAACTCTAGTCCGATGCGTGGCGCGCGGCAACGGAAAGGACATCAGCCCGGCGCTTTCTCGCGCCAGGCGAATAGCCCGTCGCGCTGATAGAGCCAGGGATATTGGTGCACCATCATATCCACCCGGGTCAGGCGGAAGCCGATACCGGCCAGGCCGATCAGCACCAGCGCGGCAAAGATGAATGGCAAGATGGCCAGCAATTCGCCGCCAAACAGGGCAAAAACCAGGAAACGATTGCTGGCCGCGAGCAACAGGCCATAGGGCGCCAATTGCCAGGCCGGGCGCCAGGTATTGGCCACCGCCTGCCCCATCAGGAAAGCACAGCCGCCCACCAGCACCAGCGTGAAGCCGATAAACACGGCCCAGGAAGAACCCAGCACGATGATCATCCATGGCCTCCTTCCAGATAGGCGGCGCGAATCTGTTCGTCTGCCAGCAATTCGGCGCCCGAACCGCTCATGGTGATGGCGCCATTCACCAGCACATAGCCGCGATGCGCCAGCCTGAGCGCGTGATAGGCATTCTGCTCCACCAGCAGAACCGTCACGCCATCGCGTTTGTTGATTTCCTCGATGATCGAGAAAATCTGCCGCACCACCAGCGGCGCCAGGCCGAGCGAGGGTTCATCCAGCAGCAGCAGGCGCGGCCGGCTCATCAGCGCACGGGCAATCGCCAGCATCTGCTGCTCGCCGCCCGACAAAGTGCCGCCACGCTGCTCGCGGCGTTCCTTCAGGCGCGGAAACAGGCCGAAGACCCGCTCAAGGTCACTGTCAAAATGCGCTGGATCGGCGGCCACGGCGCCCATGCGCAGGTTTTCCAGCACGGTCATGCGCGGAAAGATGCGGCGTCCTTCCGGCGCGTGCGCCAGACCGCGCCGCACCAGATGATGCGTCGGCACACCGATCAGGCTTTCGCCTTCCAGCCGGATATCGCCCTGGCGCGGCCGCGGCGTGCCGCAGATGCTCATCAGCAAGGTGGATTTGCCGGCACCATTGGCGCCGATCAGGGCCACGATCTCGCCTTGCTGCACCTCCAGGTCCACACCCTTCAGCGCATGCACGGCGCCGTAATAACTTTGCAGGCCGCGAATGCTCAGCATCTCAGGCTGCCCCCGCTTCCGGCGTCTCAAAATCCTCGCCCAGATAGGCCTTGATAACCACCGGGTCGTTGCGGATTTCGTCGGGGCTGCCATCGGCGATCTTCTTGCCGTAATCCAGCACCACGATATGGTCGGAAATCTGCATCACCACGCTCATGTCATGCTCGATCAGCAGCACGCCGCAGCCATGTGTATCGCGGATGAATTGCAGCAGGGCATTGAGATCGGCAGATTCACGCGGGTTGAGGCCGGCGGCCGGCTCGTCAAGGCAAAGCAGCACAGGATCGGTGCACATGGCGCGGGCGATTTCCAGCCGGCGCTGGCCGCCATAGGGCAGGCTGCCGGCCGGCGCGTCGGCCTCACTGGTCAGGCCGGTACGCTCCAGCCAGTATTTCGCCTGTTCCACCGCCGCCTTTTCAGCCCGCGCATAACCACGCCAGCCGAACAGGCCCAGCAAGGTGTAGCCGGACGCGCGCATCAGCTTGTTATGTTGCGCCACGATCAGGTTTTCCAGCACCGTCATGTTGGGAAACAGGCGGATATTCTGGAAGGTGCGCGCCACTCTGGCGCGGGCGGCGATATCATGGCCCTGCATGCGTTCCAGCAGGTATTCCCGGCCGTCATTCATCAGGCTGAGGCGGCCGATGGTGGGCTTGTAGAAACCGGCAATGCAGTTGAACACCGTGGTCTTGCCGGCGCCATTGGGGCCGATCACTGCCGTGATCTCGCGCGGCCGTGCCACGAAGGACACATCATTCACCGCCACCAGGCCGCCGAAGCGCATGGTGAGATGCTCAACGCGCAGGAGATGGGCCGTCATGGTGCCGCCCCTCCCCCGCTTTTTGCCAGCCGTATAGTCGGATCGCGATGTGACAGCAGGCCCTGCGGGCGCCACACCATGATCAGCACCATGGCCAGGCCGAAGGCCAGCATGCGGAACAGCGAGAATTCGCGCGCCAGTTCAGGCAGCAGGGTCAGGAAAGCAGCGGCCAGCACAATGCCAGCCTGGCTGCCCATGCCGCCCAGCACCACGATCGCCAGGATCACGGCCGATTCAATGAAGGTGAAGCTTTCCGGGCTGATGAAGCCCTGGCGCGTGGCGAAAAAGCTGCCGGCAAAGCCGCCGAACATGGCGCCAATGGCAAAGGCGGTCAGCTTGGTGTTGGTCGGGTTGATGCCAAGCGCCCGGCAGGCAATCTCATCCTCGCGCAACGCTTCCCAGGCGCGGCCAACCGGCAGTTTGCGGATGCGCAGGGTGAACAGGTTGGTGATCAGGGCCAGGGCCAGGATCAGGTAGTAGAGAAAAATGATACGATGTGTGGAAGCGAATTCCAGGCCGAATAATTCATGGAAAGCCGTGGTGCCTTCCGGCGGGCTGGCGCTGAACGGATAGCCGAAAAAACTCGGCCGCTGGATGCCGGAAAGGCCATTCGGGCCACCGGTAAGATTTTGCCAGTTGAGCAGCACAATACGGATGATCTCGCCGAAGCCGAGGGTGACGATGGCGAGATAATCGCCGCGCAGGCGCAACACCGGGAAGCCGAGCGCCACGCCGAACAAGGCCGCAAACAGCCCGGCCAGCGGCAGGCATTGCCAGAAATTCAGGCCAAAATTCTGCGACAGCAAAGCATAGGAATAGGCGCCGACGGCATAGAAGGCGACATAGCCGAGATCAAGCAGGCCGGCGAGTCCGACCACAATATTGAGGCCCCAGCCGAGCATCACATAAATCAGCACCACGGTGCCAAGATCAACCACGGTGCGGTTGGCAAAAGGCAGCATCGGCAGCATCACGGCGAAGGCGATCAAGGCCGGCATCAGCCAGGTATCCGCCTTGCGGCCCAGTTCGGCCAGACGGTCGCGTTCGCCGATTGCCCGCTGGCGCGGTGTCCGGTCACGCCGCCAGTCAAGCAGCAGCATCAGCGCCAGCCGGCCAACAAACACACCGGCAGCGGCATAACCAACCAGATGCCAGCGGGTTTTTATGCCCAGCGGCCCGCCGGTATCCACCGTCTCGAAGCCGAGCAATGGCAAAGCCAGTACCGCGGCCACCAAGGCGGCAAGGAAGGCGTCTTTCAGCCGGGCTTGGATATCCATCAGACCTTCTCCACCTCTGGCCGGCCGAGCAGGCCGGTGGGCCGGAAGATCAGCACGATCACCAGGATCGAGAAAGCTGCCACATCCTTGTATTCAATGCTGAAATAAGCCGACCAGAAAGCCTCGATCAACCCGATCAACAGGCCGCCCAGCATGGCGCCCGGCAGGCTGGGCGGCCTGTTGATC
>NZ_JAGOLP010000113.1 GCF_017994015.1 Ferrovibrio sp.
CCCAGGGCCAGACCATCAGCCAGCCCTATGTGGTGGCCTTCATGACTGAAGCGCTGCAACTGACCGACCGCATGAAGGTGCTGGAAATCGGCACCGGCTCGGGCTACCAGACCGCCGTGCTGACCAGACTGTGCCGCCGTGTCTACACGATTGAGCGCTACCGCTCGCTGCTGTTGCAGGCCGAGCGCCGGCTGGCCGATCTCGACATCACCAATGTCACCGCCAAACTGGGCGATGGCAACAAGGGCTGGCCCGAGCAGATGCCGTTCGACCGCATCCTGGTGACAGCCGCCGCCGACAAAAGGCCCGACGCGCTGATCGATCAGCTATCGCCGCAGGGCGGCATCCTGGTGGCGCCGGTGGGCAATGCCGTGCTGGCCCAGGATGTGATCCGCTACACCCGCGACGGCCTGGATGTGCGCGAGGAAAAGCTGCTGCCGGTGCGCTTCGTGCCGCTCTTGCCCGGCATCGCGCGGGAAGCCTCGGGTTAGAGATCCTCAGCGCCGGCCTTACCCATCCTAACAATCGTCATGCGCGGACTTGATCCGCGCATCTCTCCTTGCAATATAAACCTTGGAAAATGAAAAACGAGATGCGCGGATCAAGTCCGCGCATGACGAGGGGGGGAGGCAGTAGCTTTCAATCTCAACCATGGCAGCCTGGGTCTACATTGTCACCAACAACCCGAGCGGTACTCTATATATCGGCGTAACGAGCAATATTGCGAAACGGGCGGCCGAGCATCGTGCCGGTACAATAGAAGGCTTTTCCAAACGCTACAATCTGAAACGGCTCGTGCATGTTGAGGAACACGCAACAATGCCGCTGGCCATTCAGCGCGATAAGACCCTGAAGCATTGGAGCCGGGCCTGGAAAATCGCACTCATAGAAAACACCAATCCTGATTGGCGTGATCTGTATTCGGAACTGATTTAGCGACGGAACAAGATCGCCGGGACAAGCCCGGCGATGACAACTTCAACATAGTTCTTCATGCGCGGACATGATCCGCACATCTTGCTCCAGCTTATGAAAACGCCTGGATGCCGGTGATGGCGCGGCCGAGGATCAGGGCGTGCACGTCATGGGTGCCTTCATAGGTGTTGACAGTTTCCAGGTTCACCATGTGGCGGATGACATGGAAATCCTCGTGGATGCCGTTGCCACCATGCATGTCGCGGGCGGTGCGGGCGATGTCCAGGGCTTTGCCGCAGGAATTGCGCTTGATCAGCGAGATCATTTCCGGCGCTGCCTTGTCTTCGTCCTTGAGCCGGCCGACGCGCAGGCAGGCTGCCAGCGCCAGGGCGATCTCGGTCTGCATGTTGGCGAGCTTGAGCTGCACCAATTGCGTGGCGGCGAGCGGACGGCCGAACTGTTTGCGATCCAGCGTATATTGTCGCGCCTGATGCCAGCAGGCTTCGGCGGCACCCATGGCGCCCCAGGCGATGCCGTAACGGGCATTGTTGAGGCACCCGAACGGCCCCTTGAGGCCCTGCACATTGGGCAGCCAGTTTTCATCCGGCACAAACACATCGTCCATCACGATTTCGCCGGTGATCGAGGCGCGCAAGGAAAGCTTGCCCTGGATCTTCGGCGCCGACAGGCCCTTCATGCCTTTTTCCAGCACAAAGCCGCGGATGATACCGTCTTCGGTCTTGGCCCACACCACAAAGACATCGGCGATCGGCGCGTTGGAAATCCACATCTTGTTGCCGGTCAGCTTGTAGCCGCCGGGCACCTTCACAGCGCGGGTCTTCATGCTGCCCGGATCGGAACCGGCATCGGGCTCGGTGAGGCCGAAACAGCCAATCCATTCGCCGCTGGCCAGCTTGGGCAGGTATTTCTGCCGCGTCTCTTCCGTGCCATAGGCATGGATCGGATGCATCACCAGGCTGGACTGCACGCTCATCATCGAACGGTAGCCGCTATCCACGCGCTCGACTTCGCGCGCGATCAGGCCGTAGGAGACATAATTGGTGCCGGCGCAGCCATAACCGTCGATGGTGGAGCCGAGCAGGCCCAATTCGCCCATCTCGCGGAAGATCGACGGATCGGTCTTTTCCTCGCGGAAGGCTTCCTTGACGCGCGGCAGCAGCTTGGCTTGGGCATAATCGCGCGCCGTGTCGCGCACCATGCGCTCTTCCTCGGTCAGCTCGGCATCAAGCAGCAGGGGGTCTTCCCAGGTGAAGGGGGCGAGGGTGTTGGCCATGGGTGATGTCCTCTCGAACTCTCGGATGGTTTGGGTTGTTCTGACTCGGCCGATACCGGCGGGCGCGGAGACTATACCAAGCGCTCATGCCTTGGAAGGAATGACCGCCACCGCCTCGATCTCCACCTTGGCGCGTGGCTCCAGCAGGCCGGCCACCTGCACCAGGGTGATGGCCGGGAAATGCCGGCCCAGCAGATCGCGCCAGGCCGGGCCGATCCGCTCGGCGGCGGCGCGATATTCGGCCAGGTCGGTGACATACCAGGCCATACGCACGATATGTTCGGGCCGCGCCCCGGCTTCGGCCAGTATACGGACGATATTGCGCAGGGCCTGACGCACCTGGTCGGCCAGGTCGTCGCTCTCAAACTGGCCCTGGCCGTTGCAGCCGAATTGCCCGGCAATATGCACGCTCTGGCCCTCGGCAAGCACACCATGGGCATAGCCTTTCGGCTTGGTCCATTCGGCAGGCTGTAGAATCCGCATCGTCTCCTCCGCTTTCCGGCTTATCTAATAGTCCGGATGCTGTGGCGGCAAGGGCGAGGGCGGAAACACCCATTGTAGGGGTACAATCGACTTGAGCCGCGTCGCCGAACAATGCTAACACGGTTGTCATGACAGGGACGCAAAGCGGCAAACCGGGCGACGAGGCTATCGTCGAATTTATCCGGGTTGGTTCTATGCTTAAGGTGGTGGCGGTGGATACCGCGACCGGCTTCGAGGTATCGATGATCGGCGATCCACGCAGCTCCAGCCAGGAGCTTGGTCGTCTGGCCTTGCAGAAGTTGCGCTATGCCCTCAATAAACGCCAACAACAGGCGAGGTGAGCCGAGGCCATGGAGTATTTCCTGCAACAGCTCATCAACGGCCTTACGCTTGGGGCGGTCTATGCCCTGATCGCCATCGGCTACACGATGGTCTACGGCATCATCGGCATGATCAATTTCGCCCATGGCGAAATCTACATGATCGGCGCCTTCATCGCCGTGATCACCTTTTCGATTCTAGGCTTGGTCGGTGTTACCTGGGTGCCGCTGGCGCTGCTGATCGTGCTGGCGGCATCGATGATCCTTACTGCGCTCTATGGCTGGACGGTGGAGCGCGTCGCCTACCGGCCGCTGCGCGGCTCATTCCGGCTGGCGCCGCTGATCTCCGCCATCGGCATGTCGATCTTTTTGCAGAATTACGTGCAGATCGCCCAGGGTGCCAAGATCAAGCCGCTGCAACCGATGATCCGGGGCGGCGTGGAATTGCTGCATGGCGATGGCTTCTCGGTGAATATGAGCTATTTGCAGATGATCATCATCGCGCTCACCGTCAGCCTGATGGCCGGCTTCACCTGGCTGATCGCCGCCACGCCGCTGGGCCGGGCGCAGCGCGCCACCGAGCAGGATCGCCTGATGGCCTCGCTGCTCGGCGTGAATACCGACCGCACCATCTCGCTCACCTTTGTGCTCGGCGCCGTGCTGGCTGCCGTGGCCGGTGTGATGGTGACGCTGTATTACGGCGTGGTGGATTTTTATATCGGCTTCCTGGCCGGGTTGAAGGCTTTCACTGCCGCCGTGCTGGGCGGCATCGGCAGCCTGCCGGGCGCCATGCTGGGCGGCCTGTTGATCGGGTTGATCGAGGCTTTCTGGTCGGCTTATTTCAGCATTGAATACAAGGATGTGGCAGCTTTCTCGATCCTGGTGATCGTGCTGATCTT
>NZ_JAGOLP010000069.1 GCF_017994015.1 Ferrovibrio sp.
GATATATTTCGCCGCCAGTTCCACCGCCGCCTTGATGGCATCATCGGTGTAGCGGACATGGTGATGTTCTTCGTAATAGGTCTTGATGCCGCGCAGAATCTTGATGGCATCCGGGATCGAGGGTTCGTTCACATCGATCTTCTGGAAGCGGCGCAGCAGCGCACGGTCCTTCTCGATATAGGAGCGGAATTCCTTATAGGTCGTCGACCCCATGCAGCGCAGGCCACCCGAAGCCAGCGCCGGCTTGAGCAGGTTTGACGCATCCATGGCACCGCCCGACGTGGCGCCGGCGCCGATAACCGTGTGCATCTCGTCGATGAACAGGATCGCGTTGGGCTGCGCTTCCAGTTCCTGCATCACCTGCTTCAGGCGTTCCTCAAAATCGCCGCGATAGCGCGTGCCGGCCAGCAGGCTGCCCATATCCAGCGCGTAGATCACCGATTCCTTCAGAATGCCCGGCACTTCGCCACGAATGATGCGGCGCGCCAGGCCCTCGGCGATGGCGGTCTTGCCCACGCCGGGATCGCCGACATAGAGCGGGTTGTTCTTGGTGCGGCGGCACAGGATCTGGATGGTGCGCTCAATCTCGGCATCGCGGCCGATCAGCGGATCAATCTTGCCGGCCTTGGCCTTGTCGTTGAGATTGACGCAATAGGCGCTGAGCGCCTCCTTGTCTTTATCCTTTTCCTTGGCCTTCTCGCGCTCGCCGCTGTTGCGCTGCTCACGCGCCGGCTCTTCGGTGCCGCTGGCGCCGCTTTCGCTGCCGCGCACCGGCGGGCGGCGCTCGCTGCGGCTGCCCGGCGCCTTGGCCACGCCATGGCTGATATAACTCACCGCATCGAGCCGGGTCATGTCCTGCTCTTGCAGGAAATGCACCGCATGGCTCTCACGCTCGGAGAAGATCGCCACCAGCACATTGGCGCCGGTCACTTCCTCGCGGCCGGAAGATTGCACATGGAACAGGGCGCGCTGCACGGCGCGCTGAAAGCTCAGGGTGGGTTTGGCATCCTGCGGCAGGCCGGTAACCACCAGGCCGCGCAATTCCTCGTCGATGAAGGTGCCGAGCCGCTGACGCAGCTTTTCCACATCCACATTGCAGGCGCGCATCACGGCGATGGCGTCGGAATCTTCGGTCAGGGCAAAGAGCAGATGTTCCAGCGTGGCGAATTCATGCTTCTTCGCGCCGGCCAGTGAAAGGGCCCTGTGCAGGGATTGCTCAAGCGTGCGCGAGAAGCTTGCCATTCGGTCTACGCCTCCATCAATCGCGTTCCATGGTACATTGCAGCGGATGCTGATGCTGGCGGGCGAAATCGACCACCTGGGTCACTTTCGTTTCCGCCACCTCGTAGGTGAAGACCCCGCAGATGCCGACGCCCTTCTGGTGAACGTGCAGCATGATCTGCGTCGCCTCCTCGCGCGGTTTGTTGAAAAACCGCTCCAGCACATGCACGACGAACTCCATCGGCGTGTAGTCGTCGTTCAGCAGCAAGACCTTGTACATGGGCGGCTTCTGCGTTTTCGGCTTGGTCTTGGTGACCACGCCGATTTTGGTACGCCCGCGCCCATCGCGTCCATCCCGTTCGCTCATGCCCGCCCGCTCATTCTGCTACTCATCCATACAACCCATCGCCCGCTCCGTCCTCTCGTCCGTCGCGCGGTTCAGCGCTGCACCGATTGAGGATATGGGAACATGGTAAAAAAATACCAGCACCGGGCGATTAAAAAAAGCTGCCGCAAACGGAAAGAGCCCGGCCTTGCGGCCGGGCTCTGTAACAAATGCGCGACTGGCTTGGATCAGGCGGCCATCGGCTTGACGAACTTTTCCACCGCCGCCTGAACCTGGGCGTTGATCGGGGCAAAGCTGTCCTGCGCCACCTTGGCCGACACTTCGCTCAGCTTGGTGGCATGGGCGGAATAGGCTTCAAAGGCCGACTTGGCAAAGCCGTTCTGCAACTCGATCACTTCCTGGAGGGTCTTGGCGCCGAACAGCGCCTTCGTCGCGGCCAGGTTGTCTTCATACTGGCTCTTCGCGAAAGCCAGCACTTCGGCGTTGATGGTTTCGGCGCCCTTGCTGGCCGTGGTGCCGGCGGCAACGAAGGCATCGGCGCTGGCCTTGGAGAACTTGGCGGCGTCGTCGTAACCCTTCACCACTTTCTCGATCTGCTCCTTGGAAGCAGCGAAAGCGCGCTCAGCGGCTTCGGTGGCGGCCTGCACGGCCTTCTCGATCTGCTCCTTGGAAGCAGCGATCACGGTTTCAAACGCCTGCGCGTCAAAAGCCGGGGTCTCAAAAGCCGGGGTTTCAAGCTTGGGGGCGGCAATCTTGGTCTTGGCCATCGGAATGATCCTTTTAGACAAAGGACCGAAACACGGTCCTGGTGGTTGAAAAGCCGGATTAACCCGGATGCGATGCTGGCCACCCCGAATGCTCTAACGTATCGACGCCGGCTGATCGGTGTAGCGGAAAATGCTGCGGTGCAACATTGATAGGTATATAAGCACGCCAGCAATTGCGTCAAGGGAAAATTTGTGCGCCGCAATATAAAAATGCGGCAGCGCACAAAAGCGCTGCCGCATGAATGGCTTACTGCCTAATCAACAGGCAATCCAACCAGTTAGTTGAAAGCCCGTTGGGTGTAGATCAGGCCGTTATCGCCCACAATATAGCGGTGCGGTGGCTGGTTCGGCTTCTCGCGGGCCTGGTTCATCATCAGCGCATAGGGCGGCAATGCCACCTTGCGCGGCGGGTTCACAGCCACGCCGGTATGATCAAAAGGCGCCAGCACATCCAGGAACCGGGCGCGGTCAAAGGCGGGCATTTCCCCCGGATAGCCCTCGGCGGCCCAGGCATTAAAGTGGAAAATGCCGTTACGGCAGGCACTGGCGGTCCAGTAAAAATCATCACCGCGCAATTCCAGGCCCTTTTTCGCCGTTGCCTCAAATCCGGCATCACGCAAAGCGGCCGTAACGCGCTCAAACTCGGCGGCATTCAGGCGATGCAGTGCCTTGTCGCCCTGCCAGGGCTTGAGCGGCTCGGTCAGCGTGATGGCGGTGAGCGTGCCGGAGCCGATCACCCGCGCCTCCAGCAGGGCGCCGCCATCGGGCTGTGCGGTGAAATCATAGCTGCGGCGCTGTTCGGCGTAGATGCCGTTGTAAACCAGCCGATAGCGGGTCGGCTCGCCCGGCTTGCAGTTGGTGGCCAGATCGTCACCGCCGACATAGCGGTCCCAGGAAAAATGCCGCTGCACCGGGTCGTCGGTCGGGCCGATGGACGCGCAACCGGCCAGCAAGGCTAGGCCGGCAAACAGCGGTAGCAACCGATTTTTAAGCGAAAGAGCGGTAGATTTCACAATCGGACTCCATAGGTTGAACATTCGCCCGGCCCCTAACGCTATGCTGAATCATAGCCGAATCAAATTGTTAGAGGACGATTTTTACTGGACAAGGCGAATCGTGATTCATAAACTCTGGGCGACGAATCGGGCTTTTCTGTGTCAAAGGGTCCGGCTGCGGACTAGTCAAGCGGGACCTTTACGGGGGATATCACAGATGCAGTACACGGCGGCGTTGCGGCGGATTCCGGTTTTTGTTGTAACGATTTGTTTCATACTGGCCGCTGCCGTTTCGCTCCCGTCTCCTGCCCGGGCCGCCAAGGCCAAGGCGGAGGCAAACCGGTATGCCGCCATCGTGGTGGATTATGATACCGGCCGCGTGCTGCATGCCCAGCATGCCGACGAGCCGCGTTATCCGGCCTCGCTGACCAAGATGATGACCCTGTACATGACCTTCGACGCCCTGAATGACGGGCGGCTGAGCATGCACCAGCCGCTGCGAATTTCAGCCCATGCGGCAGCCCAGCCCTATGGCATCCCGCTGCGCGCCGGCCAAACCATCACGGTGCGCGATGCCGTGCTGGCCGCCATCACCAAATCGGCCAACAACGCCACCGCTGTTCTGGGCGAAGCCATCGGCGGCAGCGAAAGCCAGTTTGCCGAAATGATGACCCGCAAGGCACAGCAGATCGGCATGCGCAGCACGGTGTTCAAGAATTCGTCGGGCCTGCCGAACAGCCAGCAGAAGACCACGGCGCGCGACATGGCGACTTTGGGCGCCGCGCTGATCAAGCATCACGGCAAATATTACGACTATTTCTCCACCGCCGAGTTCGAATGGAATGACGGCGTGTATCGCAACCACAACCGCGTGCTGAGCCGCTATGAAGGCGCCGATGGCATCAAGACCGGCTTCATCGGCGCTTCGGGCTTCAATCTGGTGGCTTCGGCCAAGCGCGATGGCCGCCGTATCGTCGCCGCCGTGTTTGGCGGCAGCACCGCCACGTCGCGTGACAACCGCATGATCCAGCTGCTCGATGCCGGCTTTGAGCGCATCCAGAATGGCGGCGGCAACGATCCGGTGATGGCCTCAAGCGAAACCGGCAGTTCGTTCAACCTGATTTCCTCGGCCAAGGCGGCTGAACCCGGCAGCGCTGCCCGCGCCGCCAAGCCCAAGACCAGCAAGGCCGCAACCAAGACGAAAGCCAAGGCCGCCGCTGCCAATGGCAATTGGGCGGTGCAGCTTGGCGCCTTCAAGAAGCAGGACGCCGCCCAGGCCACCGTGGCCAAGGCGCAGGCCAATGTGCCGGCCGGCGAACCCAGTGTGGAAGCTTTGCGCGCCGATAGTGGGATGCTGTATCGCGCCCGCCTCACCGGCATGAGCGAGGCCGATGCGCGCAACGCCTGTAGCAGTCTGAAGCGCCGCAATCTGGCCTGCACCGTGGTTTCGCCCAGCGCCGGCTAAGGTCTAAGCCACATCCAGCTTGATTTTAAGCCGGCGCGCGGCCAAAGTCCGCGCTGATGAACCGGCGCCGCTTTCCCACCAACCACAACACCCCCCGCAGCCGCGCCGAAGGGATCAGCTTGGCGCCGATCCTGTTCTTTGTCAGCGTGGTCAATTCCTGCCTGGGCGTGTTCATGCTGCTGCCGGCGCTGATCGACTATGTCGATGGCAGCAGTGACTATGCCGCCTTCCTGGTCTGCGCGCTTGGCACATTGTTTGTTGGCGCCGGGCTGGCCATCGCCACCAATGACAAGCAGCAGCGCATCAACCAGAACGAAACCCTGCTGCTGCTGCCAATCACCTGGGTGATCGCCTGCCTGGTCTGCGCCCTGCCTTTCATGCTGTCAGACCTGCATCTCAGCCTGACCGATGCGGTTTTTGAGGCCGTTTCGGGCCTGACCAATACTGGCTCCACCGTGATTGTTGGCCTGGATGACGCACCGCGCGGGGTGCTGTTCTGGCGCTTTCTCCTGATGTGGATCGGCGGCTTCGGCGTGGTCACCATCGCCGTGCTGGCGCTGCCTTTTCTGCGCATCGGCGGCTTGCAGCTTTTCAGCCTCGACCTGTCGCCCAGCTCGGCCAAGTTTGTGCCACGCATGGTGGAGGTGGTCACGCAGATCGGCCTGATCTATGCCGCCCTCACCGCGCTCTGCGCGGTGTGCTACTGGCTTGCCGGCATGTCATCGTTTGATGCCATCGGCCATGCCATGACCTCGCTGGCAACCGGGGGTTATTCCTCGCATGATTCCGGCATCGGCTTTTTCAACAGCCCGGCCATTGAGTGGATTGCCGTGGTGTTCATGACCCTGGGCGCCATGCCTTTTGGCCTTTATATCGTGGCCATCCATGGCCGGCCGGAGGCGCTCTATCGCGATCAGCAGGTGCGGCTGTTCCTGGGTATCATCCTGGCCAGCATGCTGCTGATCACCGCTTGGCGGATGGTGCATTTTGATATCGGTCTGTTGCAGGCATTGCGCGAAGGCGCCTTCGTTACCGTCGCCACTATCACCACCACCGGCTTCACCGGCTACGATTACTCGTCCTGGGGCGGCTTTACCGAATCGCTGGCTTTCCTGCTGATGCTGATCGGCGGCTGCACCGGTTCCACCGTGGGCGGCATCAAGGTGTTCCGGGTTTACATCATGCTGCAATCCCTGCGCGGCCAGATTCACCGGCAGATTTTCCCGCATGGCACATTCCGCGTCACTTTCAACGGCGAAACCATTGCAGATGCCGTGCGGGTTGGCGTTGCCACCTACTTCTTTGTCTATCTGTTGATGCTGGCCTTCCTCTGCCTGGCGATCAGCGCCACCGGGTTGCCTTTCAGCGAAAGCCTTGGTGCCGCCGCCACCTCGCTCGGCAATGTCGGCCCCGGCCTGGGGCCTAATAGCGGCCCCTGCTGCACCTTCAAGGAATTCCCCGACACCGCCAAATGGCTGATGAGCTTCGGCATGCTGGCCGGCCGCCTGGAAATCCTGATCCTGATTATCCCGCTCAGCCGCTTCTTCTGGCGCAACTGACCCCGCTCAACGATACCACAGCGTCGGCAGGTAGAGCGTCAGCACCGGGAACAGGCAGATCAGCCCCAGCACAACAAAAAGCGGCACCAGGAAGGGCAGCACCGCCATCACGGTGCGATCAAATGACAGCTTCGCCACCCGTGACAACACAAACAGCACCATGCCAACCGGCGGCGTGAGCAGGCCGATCATCAGGTTCAGCACCATGATGACACCGAACTGCACCGGATCGATCCCCACCTTCTGCACTGCCGGCATAAAGACCGGCACCAGGATGGAAATCGCCGCGATGGTTTCCATGAAGCAGCCGACGATCAGCAGGATGATGTTGATGATCAGCAGCAGCATGTAGGGATTGGTGGTGATCGACAGCAGGCCGGAGGTCAGTTCCTCGGTGATCCGAGTGGTGGTCAGCACCCAGCCAAACAGCGAGGCGGCGCCCACGATGATCAGCACACTGGCGGTGGTTTCGATGGTTTCCATCGAGATGCGGTAAAATTGCCGCAGATTGAGCGAGCGATACAGGAACACGCCGAGGATCAGCGCCCAGGCGCAGGCAGCAATGGCGGCTTCGGTGGGCGTGAAGGCGCCGCTGCTCATGCCGCCGATCAGGATCACCGGGGTGAGCAAAGCCGGAATGGCGCGCAGGAAGCTGCGGCCCAACACCGGGATGCTGAAAGCCTGGTCACTGCCGATATTATGGCGATGCGCATACCAGGTGACATAGATCATCATCGCGCCGGCCATCAGCAAGCCAGGCACGATACCGGCAACAAAAAGCTGGCCAATAGAAACATTCGCCATCACGCCGAAGATAACCATCGGCAACGAGGGCGGAATGATCGGCCCCACAGTGGACGACGCCGCCGTAATGCCAACGGCGAATTCGACCGGATAATTATGGTCGCGCATTGCCTTGATCTCGATAGTGCCAAGACCGCCAGCATCGGCCACCGCCGTACCAGACATGCCGGCGAAGATCACCGACCCCACCACGTTGACATGGCCCAGGCCACCGCGCAGCCAGCCCACGGCAGCAACAGCGAAATCATAAATACGGTTGGTGATGCCGGCAGTATTCATCAGATTGCCGGCCAGGATGAAAAATGGCACAGCGATCAGCGGAAAAGAATCTACGCCGCCGGCCATGCGATGCAGCACAACAAAGTCCGGCACCATCGATAGGAAGTGGGTGTAAAAGAGCGACGAACCACCCAGCGCGACAAAAATCGGCACGCCGATCAGCAAAGTGGCGAAAAAGAAAACCAGCAAAGCGGCCATTGCAAAACTCCGTGCAAAAAAACGTAACGGTCAATCGATGATCAGGTCGACTTTGTTCGGATCGGGTCGCCAGCCACGCCGGGCATTGCCAAACACCACCCGTATGCAGCGGTACAGCATCAGGAAGCAGCCCAGCGCGATGCCGCCATACACAATGCTCATCGGCCATTCGATCACGGTCATGGTCTGAATCTGCATACGCTCGGTGATGGTGATGCCGAACCAGCACAGACAGGCGATGAACCCCAGCGTAAGGCCATCGATGATGAAGCGGCTGAGCCGCGCCAAGCCTTCCGGCAGGAAATGCTGGATCGCTTCCACCCCGATATGGGTGCCGCGCCGCATCGCCGTGGCGGCGCCGATGAAGGTGACCCACATCAGCAGGTAACGCGAAATCTCTTCGGTCCAGGCATAGGAATCATTCATCACATAACGTGAGAAGAATTGCAGGAACACCACGCCGGCCAGGGTCCAGAAAATCACAAAGCCAAGTATGTCCTCAATGAATGGCTCAATCTTTACCTCGGGATCCGCCACCTCGATCAGATGCACTTCAGTGGGGTCTTGCTGCTGCGGTTGTGTCATGGCTTTACCTGCTGCTGCGATTCCGCAAGACTGCGGCCAAGAAAAGAAAAACGGAGGAAATCATGGCAACGATCACCCGGGTGGAAATCCTGCAAGTCGACCTGGCGCCGCTGGTGAAACGCACCGATGCGATCCAGGCTTTCATCACCCAGGAAACGCCGATGCTGCGTATCCACACCAGCGACGGCCTGATTGGCACCGGCTACAGCTACACGATCGGCACCGGCGGCTCCTCGGTGGTGGCATTGTTGCGCGATCACCTGGCGCCGCGGCTGATCGGGCGCGACCCGGCCGCCATCGAAGCGATCTGGAAAAGCCTGTTCTTTGCTACTCATGCCACGGCCGTGGGCGCCATCACCGCCCTGGCGCTGGCAGCCATCGATACGGCCTTGTGGGATTTGCGCTGCCTGGCGGCGCAGAAGCCCTTGTGGCTCGAAGCCGGCGGCGCGCAGGCCGCCGTGCCGGTTTACACCACCGAGGGCGGCTGGCTGCATATCGAGCCGCAGGCCCTGGTGGATGATGCCCTGGCGGCCAAAGCGGCCGGCTTTGGCGGCAGCAAGATCAAGGTGGGCCGGCCGCATGTGGCCGAGGATGTGGCACGGCTTGGCGCGGTGCGCGCGGCGGTGGGCGATGATTTTGAAATCATGGTGGATGCCAACCAGGCATTCACCGTGGCCGAGGCGATCCGGCGCGCCCGGCAGTATGAAGCCTTTGATCTGGCATGGTTCGAGGAGCCGCTGCCGGCCGAGGATATGGACGGCCATGTGCGCCTTGCCGCCAGCACATCGCTGCCCATCGCGGTGGGCGAGTCGATCTACAGCCTGAGCCACTTCCGGGAATATCTGCAAAACCGCGCCTGCGCCATCGTGCAGGCAGACGTGGCGCGTATCGGCGGCATCACGCCGTGGCTCAAGGTGGCGCACCTGGTGGAAGCCTTCAACATGGCGATCTGCCCGCATTTCCTGATGGAACTGCATGTCTCGCTTTGCGCCGCCGTGCCCAATGCAGCCTGGGTGGAGTGGATTCCGCAGCTTGATGCCATCGCCACCAGTCGCCTGGCCGTGCAGAACGGCAAAGCGCTGGCGCCGCAGGCGCCGGGGCTTGGCATTGAGTGGGATTGGGCTGCAATCGCGAAACGTCAAGCTTTCAGTCCGCTAGTCATCACATGAAAAAAAAACACCGGCAGGGCAACAATACCCTGCCGGTGTGCCTGGCTTACTTCAGGGCCTGCAAGGTGTCATATTCCGCCTTGCTCCAGCCGGCGCCGGCTGCGGCATCGTTATGCAGCGGCACGGCAGCAGCGATGAACGGCTTGCGATCCACCTCCACCACGGTCTTGCCGAGCTTGCGGAATTCAGCCGCCAGGGTCTGCTCGGAAGCGCGGATCTTGTCAGTGGCGCGGCTTGCCGCCGTCTTCAGCACATCCGCGAAGGCCGCCTTCTCATCCGCATTCAGCTTGTTCCAGACATGGCCGCCAACGATGCTGAGCAGGCTTTCGGTGATATGGCCTGAGAGCATGATATGGCTCTGCACTTCGTAGAACTTCTTCGCCATGATGGTGGGCAGCGGATTCTCCTGGCCGTCCACGGTGCCTTGTTGCAAAGCAAGGTAGACCTCTGCAAAAGCAATCGGGGTTGCATTGGCGCCGACCGATTTGGTGAACATCAGGAACAGCGGCGCCGGCGGCACGCGCAGCTTCATGCCCTTCATGTCTTCCGGCTTGTTGATCGCCTTGTTGGCGGTCAGATGGCGCTGGCCGTAATAGGTCAGTGCCGTCACCTTATGTTTGGTCTTCTGCTCATAGCCGGCGGCAATGTCGGTGAACAGCTTGGAATCGCGATAGGCCTTCCAATGGTCGAAATCGCGCAGGATGAACGGCGCATTGGAAATCGCAATCGGCTTGTGGATCGAGCCGGCAAAGGCCACGCCGGTATAGATGATATCCACGGTGCCGAGGGTGAGCGCCTCGTTGATCTGGTTTTCGTTGCCGAGCTGCGAGGCCGGGAACACTTCGATCTGATACTTGTTGTTGGTGCGCTTGGCGATTTCCTGCGCCGCCCACAAAGCCTCGGTGTGATAAGGCTCGGGCGTCTCATAAACATGGGCCCATTTCAGCTTGGTCTGCGCCAGCGTCGGCGTGGCCAGCATAGCCAGCGCCAGGGTGGCGGCGGCAAACATGAACTGCTTTTTCATTGGTTTCCTCCTGCTTTCTTATGGTTGGTCCGGCTCTGCCGGCACGGGTCAGACTTCATCCTCGGCTTTGCTGTTATTCGGGGGTGAAGTAATCGGGATTACGCGCAAGAATCTCGGGCAGGCTGAGCTGCAGCCCGTCGAGATGGAAATCCATTGCCAGTAAAGCGGTGGCGGCATCGCCGCGTTCCAGCGCCTCGGCCACCCGCTCATGCTCTTCAATCACCCGCTCCAGCCGGCCGGCTTCGGGCAGGGTCAGGCGGCGGAAACGGTCAACATGGAATTTCACCTGCCGCACCAGAATCCAGATGCCGGGATAACCTGCCGCCTCGGCGATGGCGGCGTGGAAAGCCTCGTCCGCCAGATGGAAAGCCTGCATGTCATCGGCGGCGCAGGCTTCGCGCTGGCGTTTGATTGCGGCATGCAGGCCGGCAAACTGGCTGCTGCGGGCGCATTCGGCCGCCTTGGTCACTGCCACCTGCTCCAGCGCGCGGCGGATCACCATGGCCTCGATCAGCTTGGCGCAGGGGATCAAACTGACCCGGGTGCCGGATTTCGGCACGATCTCCACCAGCCCCTCATCGGCCAGACGCAGCAAAGCCTCGCGCACCGGCGTGCGGCTGACACCAAAGCCCTTGGACAGATCGTTTTCGGACAGCATGGCGCCTGGCGGCAGGGCCAATGACAGGATGTCGTCATGCAGCCGTTCATGCACCAAAGCAGCCACAGTGGGCGGCACACTGAATTGATGCCGTGCGCTGCGCACCGGTGCGAACTGATGCCGCGCGCTGCGCGCGGGAGTGTGCCCGGCAACCGGCAACGGCTCGGCCAGTGGCCCCGGCATCGTTGCCAGGGCCACAATATCGCCGGCATGCAGGCGCGCACCGCCCCCCATACTCGCCTCCCCTAATCCCTGTCCAGGCCAAGCCCGGATGCCTGCGCCGTTCCTATAACTGGAACTTGGTCGCATATCTTGTATGTAAGATATGTGTTGCGATTGGCGCCGTCAACGCTTTCCGCTTGCTGACCAGGCAGCCTGCACTATTTCTGCGGCATGCCGCCCAAACCCCGCCTTGCCCTGCTCGCCTTGCTCGCCCTGCTGCTGGCCGGCTGCACCCCGCCACCGGATGCCGCACAGGCCCCCGGCAAGCCCTATCACCACCTGGCCGATGGGCGGTTCCGCAATCCGCCCGGCAGCCCGCCGCGCGAGGCCGGCTTCACGGATTTTGCGCCGTTTTTCTTTGGTCAATTCCTGCGCTCTTTCAATCCGCCGACGCCGCCGCCAGAGCATGTGTTGAGCCCCGAGGCAGTTCAGGCCGGCCGTTCCGCCCATGCCGGGCAGGATCATATCACCTGGCTCGGCCACGCCGCTTTCCTGATGCGCATGCAGGGCGCCACGCTGCTTACCGATCCGTATCTTTCAGAACGCGCCGGCTTCCTGGTCTTTGGCCCCAAGCGTTTTGTGCCGGCGGCGCTGAGCGTGGCGCAATTGCCGCCGATTGATCTGCTGTTGATCAGCCATAACCATTACGATCATCTTGATGCCGCCACGGTGGAAGCCATGCCGGGCAAAGACCGCATCACCGTGGTGGTGCCACTGCGCTTGGGCGATTTTTTCCGCGAGCGCGGTTATGCCAATGTGGTGGAACTGGATTGGTATGACAGCACCGAGCAGCGCGGCGTGAAAATTACGGCGGTGCCGGCGGTGCATTTCTCGCGCCGCACGCTGTTCGATACCAACCGCACGCTCTGGGCCGGCTTCATGCTGGAAGCCGGCGGCAAACGCGTCTATTTCAGCGGCGACACCGCCTATGGCGCCACATTCAAGGAAATCGGCCAACGCTTTGCGCCGGTTGACCTGGCGCTGATCGGCATCGGCGCCTATGAGCCGAAGGCGATCATGCGGGCCAGCCATGCCACACCGGAAGAAGCCGTGCAGATCGGCCGTGATATCCGCGCCCGCCGCCTGGTCGGCATGCACTGGGGCACGGTAACACTCACCCAGGAACCGGCCTTCGAAGCGGCGCCGCGCTTCCGTGCGGCAGGTGCTGCCAGCGGCTATGCCGCCGATACCGTGCTGCCGCTCAAAATCGGTGAAACACTGGGGTTTTAGCCGCCCATCACTCCGGCCCGCCGCGCGCATAACGCAGGAAGGCCTCGCCCACCAGCAGATGGGTGATGTTGCCATGGCCGTCATCCAGCGGCAGGATCAGGCGGTCATATTGCAGGATATTCGGGCCATCCCAGCGTGTGATGCTGACATGGAACGGATGCCCGTCGCGGCAGGTCAGATCAAGATGCTGGCGGATCACCGCCCGGCTCTCGCGCATTGCGCCATCAGCATCCGTCACCAGGTCGCTCAAGGCGCGATAGGCCTCGCCCATGGCGCGGTAGCGGTAATTGCCATAAGGCTCGCGTTCGATCAGTGCCAGATCGGCGGCGCCCGGCAGGCTTTCCAGCGCCGGCAGGGCCGAGACCGCCAGCACAGGGCGGCCGGCCCGCGCGGCATCATACCAGGCCAGCAGGTCAACCAGGCTGGGTGCCTGCACTTCATCGGCCAGCCAGCCGCGCGGCGGTGGGGTGATCATGCCGGCACCCCGCCGGCAATCGGGCGTGGCCGGCCATTGGCATCGATGGCAACGTAGATGAAGGTGCCTTCCGTCACCTTGATCTCCTGCGGATCAAGCCGGCGCGCCACGATGGTTTCCATATGCACGGCGATGGAAGTGCGGCCAACCCGCTTCACGCTGGCATAGATCGACACCACATCGCCCACCTTGATCGGCTGCTTGAAGGTCATCGAATCGACCGCCACGGTGGCGACCCGGCCCTGGCTGCGCCGGGCGGCAACGATGCCGCCGGCAATATCCATCTGGCTCAGCACCCAGCCGCCGAAAATATCACCGTTACCATTCATGTCGGACGGCATCGGTGCGGTGCGGATCACCGGCTCGCCGCGTGCATTCTGGTCTTCTGGCTGGCTCATCCGGCGGCTCCATAAATCGTTTAAGTGCTTTTCGCGCCTGCGAAAACCACTATATTTGGTATTCCCTGATTCGGGCGCCCCTATACAGCGGGCGCGGTTTGCAGTATAGCGCGGCGCATGAATTCGACGAATGACTTGTTCCAGAGCAGCAAGGCTGGCTCAGACTACACCGCCAAGGATATCGAAGTCCTGGAGGGGCTGGAGCCTGTGCGGCGCCGGCCCGGCATGTATATCGGCGGCATCGACGAGCGCGCCCTGCACCATCTGTTTGCCGAGGTGCTGGACAATTCCATGGACGAGGCGGTGGCCGGCCATGCCGACCGCATCGAGGTGGAATTGCTGCCCGATGGCAGCCTGCGCGTGGCCGATAACGGCCGCGGCATCCCGATCGACCGCCACCCAAAATTCAAGGACAAGTCGGCGCTGGAGGTGATTTTCACCACGCTGCATTCCGGCGGCAAATTCTCCGACAAGGTTTATTCCACTGCCGGCGGCCTGCATGGCGTGGGCATTTCGGTGGTCAACGCGCTGTCTGACCGCCTGACCGTGGAAGTGGCGCGTGATCGCGAATTGTGGCGCCAGGAATATTCCCGTGGCGCGCCGCAGGGGCCGCTTGCCAAGGTGGGCAATGTGCCAAACCGGCGCGGCACAGCGGTGTTTTTCCATCCCGACGAGCAGATTTTCGGCAAGGGCGCGCATTTCCGCCCCAGCCGGCTGTTCCGCATGGCGCGTTCCAAGGCCTATCTCTATCCCGGTGTGGAAATCCGCTGGAAATGTGCCGCCGATCTGCTGAAAAGCGACGACGAGACACCGGCCGAGGCAACACTGCATTTCCCCGGTGGTTTGCAGGATTATCTGAATGCTGCCTTGGAGGGCCAGGCCACCATCACGCCGGTGCCGTTTGCCGGCCGGGCACAACTGGCTGGCGAACGCGGCCAGGTGGAATGGGCAATCCATTGGCCGCAGGAAATCGGTGATGGCTGGCTCAATTCCTATGTGAATACCGTGCCGACGCCAGAAGGCGGCACCCATGAAGCCGGCTTCCGTTCCGCCCTGCTGCGCAGCTTCAAGGAATATGCCGAGCTGACCAACAACAAGCGCGGCGCCCAGATCACGGCGGAAGACATCGTGTCGGGCGCCACCGCCATGCTGTCGCTGTTCATCAAGGAACCGCAATTCCAGGGCCAGACCAAGGAAAAGCTGGTCACGGTGGAAGCGCAGAAACTGGTGGAAGTGGCGGTCAAGGATCATTTCGACCATTGGCTGGCCGGCGCGCCGCAACATGCCACGGCCTTGCTGCTGCGCATTATCGAGCGCGCCGAGGAACGCCTGCGGCGCCGCGCCGAAAAGGAAGTGGGCCGCAAAACCGCCACACGCAAGCTGCGCCTGCCCGGCAAGCTGGCCGATTGCAGCGAAGATAGTGCAGCCGGCACGGAAATTTTCATTGTTGAGGGCGACAGCGCCGGTGGTTCTGCCAAGCAGGCGCGTGAGCGCAAGACCCAGGCGATCCTGCCGTTGCGCGGCAAAATCCTGAACGTGGCCTCGGCCACTTCGGGCAAGCTGGCGGCGAACCAGGAACTGGCTGACCTGATCCAGGCCCTGGGCTGCGGCACCGGCACCAAATACCGCGACGAGGATCTGCGCTACGACAAGGTCATCATCATGACCGACGCCGATGTGGACGGCGCGCATATCGCTTCGCTGCTGATCACCTTTTTCTTCCGCGAAATGCCCAGCCTGATCCGCAACGGCCACCTCTACCTGGCGCAGCCGCCGCTATTCCGAATCAGCCAGGGCGGCAAGACCGCCTATGCGCGCGACGACGCCCATAAGGATGAATTGCTGAAGTCCACCTTCAGCAGCCGTGGCAAGATCGAAATCAGCCGCTTCAAGGGTCT
>NZ_JAGOLP010000019.1 GCF_017994015.1 Ferrovibrio sp.
GAATGATGTGGTTGAGGAAAGCCTGGTCACGCTGCTGGCCGGCGGCCATGGCCTGCTGGTGGGCGTGCCCGGCCTGGCCAAGACCAAGCTGGTGGAAACCCTGGCCAAGGTGCTGGGCCTGGATGCCCGCCGCGTGCAATTCACGCCCGACCTGATGCCGGCGGATATTGTCGGCTCGGAAGTGCTGGAGGAAAACGAGCAGGGCCGCCGCTCGTTCCGCTTCATTTCCGGCCCGGTCTTCTGCCAGTTGCTGATGGCCGATGAAATCAACCGCGCCAGCCCGCGCACCCAATCCGCCCTGTTGCAGGCGATGCAGGAGCGCCAGGTCAGCGTGGGCGGCACGCGGCATGATCTGCCGGCGCCGTTCCATGTGCTGGCAACGCAGAATCCGCTGGAGCAGGAAGGCACCTATCCGCTGCCGGAAGCCCAGCTTGACCGTTTCCTGCTGCAAATTGACGTGCGCTACCCGGATCGCGAAGCCGAGCGCCGCATGCTGTTTGCCACCACCGGCGCCGCCGAGGAGCCGGTGCCGACGGTGCTGAGCGCCACCGATCTGATCGCGGCGCAGCGCCTGGTGCGGCGCATCCCGGTGGGCGAAAGTGTGGTGGATGCCATCCTGCATCTGGTGCGCGCCGGCCGGCCGGAAGAAACCGATATCGCCGAGATCAAGACCCTGGTGGCCTGGGGCCCCGGCCCGCGCGCCAGCCAGGCGCTGATGCTGGCAGTGCGCGCCCGCGCCCTGCTGCAAGGCCGCCTCGCGCCCTCGATCGAAGATGTGCTGGCCCTGGCCGGGCCGGTGCTGCGCCATCGCATGGCCCTCACCTTTGCCGCCCGCGCCGAAGGCGTCAGCGTGGGCGATGTGATCAATCGCCTGACCCAGCCGTTGCGCTAGGCATGACGGCAGCGGCCGTTTCCCAGCAAAAGGCTGCGCAGAAAAGCAGCGCCACGGCAGGCAGCGTTATGCCGGGCAATGCGGATTCTGTGAACCGCGCGGAAAATTTCGCCGCCTTCCTGCCGCCTTTGCTGCTGGCCGCCGAACGGGTCGCCGCCACCGTGGAGCAAGGTGTGCATGGCCGCCGCCGCACCGGCGCCGGCGATGCCTTTTGGCAATTCCGCCGCTATAGCCCAGGCGACAGTATCGGCCGCATTGACTGGCGCCAGACTGCCAAGCGCATGCAGGCCTTTGTGCGCGAGAATGAATGGGAAGCCGCAGAAAGTGTGTGGCTGTGGCGCGACCCCTCACCTTCGATGGCCTGGGCCTCGCCGCAGGCGCTGGAGCGCAAGGACCAGCGCGCCGATCTGCTGGTGCTGGCCTGCGCCAGCCTGTTGCTGCGCGGCGGCGAGCGGGTGGCCTTGCTGGGCGCGCCGGAACGCCCGAGTGCCGGCCGCCGCGTGCTGCCGCGTATGGCCGAACGCCTGGCCCTGCAACGCCAGAGCGTGCTGGCCGGCACTGACGCCGAACGCGCCGCTGCCAGCCTGCCGCCGCCGGCCGCCTTGCCGCGCCATGGCCAGGCGGTGTTGTTTGGCGATTTCCTGTATCCGTTGCCCGAGATTGCAGCGCGGCTGCGCGGGCTGGCCGATCAGGGTGTGAAGGGCTGCGTGGTGCGCATTGTTGATCCGGCCGAGGAAGACTTTCCCTATAAGGGCCGCACGCGCTTTCTGGGCCTGGAAGGCGAAGGCGAAATGCTGGCGCCACGCGCCGAAACCCTGGCCGATGACTGGCGCGCCGCCTTTGCCGCGCATCAGGCCGGCCTGGCTGATATCTGCCGCCGCCTGGGCTGGCATCATATCAAACACCGCACCGACAAGCCGGCGGAAGCCTTGCTGATGGCGCTGTATCTGGCGCTGGAAGGCGGCAATATGCGGGAAGGCAGGCGGCGCTGATGTTGTCTCTCGGCTTCCTGGCTTTTGCCACCCCCTGGGCGCTGGCCGCGCTGGCCAGCCTGCCGGCCTTGTGGTGGCTGCTGCGCATCACGCCGCCGCGCCCCAAACAGGTGCAGTTCCCGCCGCTGCGGCTGCTGCTGGCATTGCGGCCCAAGGAAGAGACCCCGGCGCATACGCCGCTATGGCTGTTGCTGCTGCGGCTGTTGATTGCCGCGCTGGTGATCCTGGGCCTGGCCGAGCCGTTGCTGAACCCTGACCGCGCCCGCACCACCACTGGCCCGCTGGTTTTGGTGCTGGATGACGGCTGGGCCGCCGCGCCGCGCTGGCGCGAGAAGCTCGAACGCGCCAATGCGCTGCTGGATCGTGCCGAACGCGAAGGCCGTGGCGCCATGCTGATCACCACGGCGCCGCCGGCCAATGCCGAGCCGATGGCGCCCGGGCCGTTGCTGCCGGCCAATGACCTGCGGCCGCTGCTGAATGGCCTGCAACCAAAACCCTGGCCCAGTGACCGCGCTCAACTGGCCGCCGCGCTGAACCGCGCCAAGCTGCCGGAAAATGCCGAAGTGGCCTGGCTCAGCGATGGCCTGGCCGAAGATGGCAATGGCGAAGCCGCCTTCACCCTGGCGGAAAAGCTGCTCTGGCTTGGCGGTGTGACGGTGACGCAGCCGCGCGCCGGCGACACGGCCCTGGCCTTGCTGCCGCCGCAGACCGATGCCCAGGGCGATACCCTGCTGCTGCGCCGCGCCGCACCAGCCAATGGCGCCGCCACGGCGCAGAGCTATACCTTGCGGGCTGTGAGCGACCAGGGCCGCGTGCTGGCGCGTCAGCCGATCAGCTTTGCCGATGGCGCGCTGGAAGCCACGGCGCAGCTCAACCTGCCGACCGAATTGCGCAACACGCTGGCGCGGCTGGAGATTGAGGAACAGCATGGCGCCGGTGCTGTGCAATTGCTGGATGATCGCTGGCGCCGCCGACCCGTCGGGCTGATTTCCGGCGCTGGCCTGGAACAGCGCCAGCCTTTGCTGGCCGATCTGTTTTATCTCGACCGCGCCTTGTCGCCGTTTGCCGAATTGCGCCAGGGCAATGTGAGCCAGTTGCTGGAACGCGAAATCGCCATGATCGTGCTGGCCGATGTGGGCACCATCGTGGCCGGCGAGGCGCGGCAATTGAGCGAATGGCTGGAACGCGGCGGCGTGCTGCTGCGTTTTGCCGGCCCGCGCATGGCCGAAACCGGCGACAATCTGTTGCCGGTGAAACTGCGCCAGGGTTCGCGCCAACTGGGCGGCGCGCTGTCCTGGGCGCAGCCGCTGAAACTGGGGCCGATCCCGGAGCATAGCCCGTTGCAGGGCCTGACCGTCAGCCCGGAAGTGACCGTGAGCCGCCAGGTGCTGGCCGATCCAGACCCCAATCTGGGCGACAAGACCTGGCTGCGGCTGGAAGACGGCACACCGCTGATCACCGCCGAGCGGCGCGGCAAGGGCTGGCTGATCCTGGTGCATACCACCGCCAACAGCCTGTGGAGCGATCTGCCGCTTTCCGGCTTTTTTGTTGACCTGCTGCGCAAGGTGGTGGACCTGTCGCAAGGCGTGGGCGCCGATGCCGGCGGCGAGGCACAGCCGGCTTTGCCGCCACTCAGCATGCTGGATGGCTTTGGCCGCGCCAGCGAACCCGGCCCGGCGGTGTTGCCGCTGAATCCGCGCCAGCCGGCGCAGCTTGGGCCGCGCCAGCCGCCGGGTTATTACGGCCGCTGGGATGCGCGCCAGGCGATCAACTTGGCCAATGCCGAAACCAAACCGCTGGCGATCACCCGCTGGCCGAATGATGTGCGGCTGCAAAATCTGGATCAGGCCGGCCAGGAAACCCGCCTGATGCCCTGGCTGATGGCGCTGGCCGTGCTGCTCTTCCTGGCCGATTGGCTGATCGGCCTGTGGCTGCGCGGCCTGCTGCCGCGCCTGCCCGGCCGCACCGCCACCGCCGGCCTGCTGCTGGCTTTGCTTTGCGCCGCTGCCGCCGAGGCACAGCAGCGCCGGCCCGGTGTTGAACGCGCTCCGCCGGCGATGGCAAACAATCCGGCCGAGGATTTTGTGCTGCGCGCTGCGATGGATCTGCGCCTGGCCTATGTCATCACCGGCGATGCCGTGACCGACAATCTGAGCCGCGCCGGGCTTTATGGCCTGACCGAAGTGCTGTTCCGCCGCACCTCGATCGAGGCCGCCGAACCGATCGGCGTCAATCTGGAAAGCGACGACATTTCACTGCTGCCGTTCCTCTACTGGCCGATGACCGCCACCCAGCCGCTGCTTTCCGACCAGGCTTTGCGCCGGCTGGATACCTTCATGAAAACCGGCGGCCTGATCCTGTTTGACACCCGCGACCAGGGCCTGCCCTTTGCCGGCACCGCGGCCAGCCCCGGCACCGAGAAGCTGCGGCAATTGCTCGGCCGGCTGGATATTCCGCCGCTGATGGCGGTGCCGGATGACCATGTGCTGACCAAGGCGTTTTATCTGTTGCAGGATTTTCCCGGCCGTTATGGCGGCGGGCCGATCTGGGTGGAGCGTAATCCGGGCGGCGACAAGGATGGTGTCACCTCATTTGTGATCGGCGGCAATGACTGGGCTGCGGCCTGGGCGGTGGACCCGCAAGGCCGCCCGCTGGCGCCGACCCAGCCCAACACGCCGCGCCAGCGCGAACTGGCCTATCGCTTCGGCGTCAATCTGCTGATGTATACCCTGACCGGCAATTACAAGGCCGACCAGGTGCATATCCCGGCCCTGCTGGAACGCTTGGGCAATTAGCATGGAAATCGCCCCCGCCACCACGCTGATCCTGTCGCCGCTGCTGCCCGAGGCGGTGCTGTGGGTTTTGGCCGGCGCGGCTTTGCTGCTGACCGGCTATGGCCTGCTGCGGCGCGCGCGCGGCACCTTGCTGCGCAGCCTTGTCGCCCTGCTGCTGCTGGGTGTGCTGGCCAATCCGGTGGCGCGCAAGGAAGAGCGCGATGCGCTGCCCGATATTGCCGTGGTGGTGAGCGATGAAAGCCCGAGCCAGCAGATCGGCGAGCGCCGGCAGCAGACCGAGCAGGCGCTGGCGGCGCTGACCGACAAGCTGAATGCGCTGCCCAATCTGGAACTGCGTGTGGTGCGCGCCGGCGCCGCCGATGCCGACAGCGCCCGGCGCGACGAAGGCACGCGGCTGTTTTCGGCACTCAATCAGGCGCTGACCGATGTGCCGCGCCACCGCCTGGCCGGCAGTTTCCTGCTCACCGATGGCCAGGTGCATGACATCCCCGAGCTTGCCGCTGCCGGCGAGCTGACGCGCGCGCCGCTGCATGTGCTGCTGTCAGGCCGGCCGGATGAACGCGACCGCCGGCTGGTGGTGAAAAACGCGCCGACCTTCGGCATGCTGAACCAGCCGCTGACCCTGACTTTGCGGGTGGAAGACAGCAGCATATTGCCGGGCGAGATGGCCGAATTACGTTTCCGCCAGCAGGATGGGCCAAGCTTTTCGCAGAGTGTGCCGGTGGGCCGCGATGTCACCATCCCGTTCAAGCTTGAACGCGCCGGCCGCAGCCTGATCGAACTGGATGTGCCGCCGGTGCCGGGCGAATTGACGCCGCTCAACAACCGCGCCGCTTTATCGATCAACGGCATCCGTGATCGCCTGCGTGTGCTGCTGGTGACCGGCGAGGCGCATGCCGGCGAACGGGTGTGGCGCAACCTGCTGAAAGCCGATCCGAATGTTGATCTGGTGCACTTCACCATTCTGCGGCCGCCGGACAAGCAGGATGGCACGCCGATCCGCGAACTCTCGCTCATCGCCTTTCCGATCCGCGAGCTGTTTGAGATCAAGCTGAATGAATTCGACCTGGTGATCTTTGATCGCTATCGGCGGCGCGGCATTCTGCCGACGGCGTATTTTGAGAATATCGGCCGTTATGTCGAACGCGGCGGCGCGCTTTTGGAAGTGTCCGGCCCGGCCTATGCAACGCCGCTGTCGCTCTACCGCACGCCGCTTTCAGAGGTTTTCCCCGGCCGCCCGACCGGCCAGGTGCGCAACGAACCCTTTGTGCCGCGGCTTTCCGATATCGGGCGGCGCCATCCGGTCACTGCCAATCTGAGCGGTGCCGGCGAGCCGGGCGGTATCCCGAATTGGAGCCGCTGGTTCCGCGCCGTGATGGTGGAAGCCAAACGCGGCGAAACCCTGATGCAGACACCGAATAACGAACCGCTGCTGCTGCTCGACCGGGTGGAAAAAGGCCGCGTGGCGCAGGTCTATTCCGATCATATCTGGCTCTGGTCGCGCGGCTTCGAGGGCGGCGGGCCGCAGGCCGAATTGCTGCGCCGGCTGGCGCATTGGCTGATGAAGGAACCCGATCTGGAGGAAGAAGCCCTGCGCGCCGAAGCCCGCGATGGCCGCATCGAGGTGGAACGCCGCAGCCTGAAACCACGCAGCGAGCCGGTGACGGTGCAGCGCCCCGATGGCGTGGAACAGCCCTTGCAGCTTGAGGAACGCGGCGATGGCCTGGCCACCGGCGCTGTGGGCGCCACCCTGCCCGGCATCTGGCGCATCCGCGACGGCCAGCGCGAGGCTTTGGCCACTGTGGGCGCGGTCAACCCGCGTGAATTCGCCGATGTGCGCGCCACGCCCGACAAGCTGCGCCCGATCAGCAGCGCATCCGGCGGCGGCGTGGTCTGGCAGCGCGACGGCATGCCGGATATCCGCCTGCTCGACAAGGGCCGCAATGGCAGCCTGCGCGAAGCCGCCGGGCGCAACTGGCTCGGCCTGATCCGGCAGCAGGATTACGTTGTCACCGGCCTTGTGCTGACCCCGCTCGCCCCCGCTTTGCTGATGCTGGCACTCGGCATCGCCGGCCTGATGCTGATGTGGCGCCGGGAGAGCCGGTGAGGCTTCAAAACCCCCAGCGGCGGTAGAAGGCGAGCAATTCTGCCGCGCATTCGGCCGGGCGGATGAAGAGCAGGCCGTGGCGCAGGCCGGGGAAGACGCGGATTTCGGCGCGTGGCTGCAACGCCTTGATTTCCGCGCCGGTGCTGAGCGGCACAAACGGGCTGGCATCCGGCAACAGCACCAGCAGCGGCGCCGCCAATTGCCGCAAGCCGTCGCTGAGATCAACGGCGACCAGCATTTCGCCGATGCCGGCGGTGACATCGGGATCGCTGGCGCCCTGCACCTGGCTGAACCAGGCAAGCGCGGCCTGATCCAATGCCGGATCATTGGCATAATCATCGCCGAAGCGGCGCTGCATCATGCTCTGGTTCCACGCCGCCACGCCATCGCGGGCAAATACCTGGCGCCAGGCCGCCACATTGGTGATGCTGCCGCCGCGATAGCCGGCATTGCTCATCGCCACGCTGGCGACCCGATCCGGATGCCGGATTGCGGCGGCCAAAGCGATGGTGCCGCCGACCGATTCACCAACCAGATGCGCCCGCGCGATAGCGAGACGATCAAGCTGGCCGATCAGATCGGCCACCAGATCGTCGAGCCGCCAGGGCGCATCGGCGGCCGGGCGCGGCGCTTCGCCATAGCCGCGCAGATCATAAGCGATGCAGCGATGCCGTGCGGCTACATGCGGCAGCCAGCCGCTCCAGACATGGCGATTGGTGCCGATGCCGTGATTGAACACAATCGGCAGGGTTTGCTCGGCCTGCCAGGGCGCGCGCAGATCGGTTATCGACAGCATCACTTTTCGCCCTCGCCGCTTTCCGCCTTGGGCGGCCGTGTGTCGCGCAGATTGCGCAGCATCGCCTCGATCCGGTCAAGATCGGCGAGATGCACGTCGGTCTGGCGGTAGGGGATGCTGATATCGTTGCGCAGGCAGGCTTTGTAGATCGCCTTGCGGATTTCGCCTTCCACGCCCATGCGGCGTTCCACATTGGCGATATGGCCGCGTATGGCAAAATTCAGCGCGCTTTCGCCGAAATTGCGAAACACCACATAGGGCGGCGGATAAGCCAGGATTTCCGGATGTGATTTGACGCATTCGAGCAGCACCTGTTCGGCCTTGTCCACATCCGAGCCATAGGCGAGGCCGATCTCGATATCGATGCGGCCGAATTTGTCGCGATGCGTCCAGTTCATCACCGACGAGGCGATCAATTCCGAATTCGGGATGATCACCGAGGCGCGCGGGAAAGTTTCCAGTTCGGTGGAGCGCACATTGATGCGGCGGACATAGCCTTCCTTGCCGCCCACCACCACCCAATCGCCGACCTTGACCGGCCGTTCGATCAGCAGGATCAGGCCGGAGACAAAGTTGTTGACGATATTCTGCAAGCCAAAACCGATACCGACCGACAAAGCACCGGCGATGATCGCCAGGTTGGAGAGATCGAGGCCGAGCGTGGCCACTGCCAGGATGCCGGCCAGCAGATAGCCGAGATAGGACACGCCGGTGACGATGGAATTGCGCACGCCGACATCAATCTGGGTCTGCCCTTCCAGCCGCGCATTCAAGCCGCCGCTGATGAAGCGGGTGAGCGCCACGCCAAGCGACAGCAGCACAATCGCCGCCATTACATTGAGCAGCGACAAGGTGACCGAGCCGATCGTGATGCCATAGATCAGTTGCAGCCCGTAGGAGCCGAGCGTGACGGTATCCATGCCCCAGGCCAGCAGCAACGCGCCGATCAGGCCCAGCAGCAACGCCATGTCGATGAACAGGCCGGCCATGAAACGCCCGGTGGAGCCAAGCTGGCGGGCGGTTTCACTGCCCGGCTTCTGCCCATCGCTCAGATCAAGCGGCGGCGGCGGCGGCGCCAGTTTCAGCGCATCGCGGCAGCCAATCCGCAGCAGCAGGTAGGTATCCAGCGCCAGCAGCGACAGCAGCATACCGCTGGCCAGGAAACGCCCGGCGGTGAAATAGCCGAGCAGCAGCGCCAGCAGCGACAGGATGCCTATGCCAATCACGGCATACCAGATCACGCCCAGGCGGCGCAGATTGGATTGCAGCGGCCGCCACAGCCCACGATCCGCCACCGCCATGGCAAAGCCGACAAAATATAGCGTGGTGAGGCCAATCACCAGGTCGCGCCCGGCCGCGCCGGCATAAGGGCCGGCCAGCAAACCCGCCAGCGGCGCGCCCAGCAAAGCTACCAGGGCAAAACCGCGCACCCGGCGCAGCAGGCGCTGCTTTTCCGGCCCCGGCAGCGGCAGCAAGGCCCAGGCCGGATGGCGCCGCGCCAGCGCCGCATTGGCCAGGCCGGTGGTGAGCAGGCCAAGGCTGAGGCCATAGCCCAGATTGGCCACCAGCACGCCAAACGGCCCGGCATCCAGCCAGCCATTGGCATTCACCACGGCATAAGCCGCCCACAAAGCCACCACCGGCAGGGCGGCGCGGCGCAGCCATTCAATCAGCGCGGCAACATTGCGCTGATCATCCGGCGGCGCGATCACATTGCCATGAATGCCGCGTTTGCGCCGCAGCCAGGCCACCATCGGCACGCCGAGCAGCAGCACAACGCCGCTGACCAAGGCCGATTGGATCAGCGTGGTGCGGCCGGGCAACGCCTCTGGCGCCAGGCCCAGCATTGCCTCCTGCCAGGCAGCCGGCAGGTCGGCCAGGGCATTGCCCCAGAATTCCGGCACCAGGGGCGAGGTGCCGCGATAGGCCAGCCGGCGGGTGAATTGCTCACGCGATTCGGCGCCGAGTTTTTCCTGCAGGGCGGTAACCCGGACCAGGCCCAGATCGGCCTGTTTCAGCGCATCCTGGGCGCGCTGCACGCGCTGGGTCAGCTGGCGCCGGGTTTCCGCCACAGCGGCACTTTCGCGCGGCTGGCCTTCGGCCGGGGCCGGCCCCAGCGCATCCAGCAGGCTTTGCGCTGCGGTGGCCTCATCGCGCTGGGTGGCGCGCAGCTTGGTGATACTGTCACGCTGGGCTTCGATCGCCTTACGCAGCCGGTCAAAATCCGCATCATCCAGGCGCGGATCATTGAGCTGGCGTTCGATACGATCCAGGTCACGGGCCGGATCGTCTGGCGCCTGGGCCAAAGCCGGGCCGGCAAGCTGAAAAACAACAAGCAGCAACAGTAATAACAAGCGCATCATAAACCTCGACGGTGCGGCTCAAGCCGGCCAATAGTCGCCCCGGGGGGTGCAATCCACCCTGAATGCTGTCAAAATTGGGCGAAATCAAGACCACGCCCTATGTAACACGACATGACAGTGTCGGATACGCAGCCACCACAGACGGAGCAGCTTACCACACACCAGCCGGCCGGAACCAAACCGGCGGGCATGGCCAGCCCGCGTTTTGGCCTGTCGCGCCGGCTGCTGGTGCTGACGCTGTTTTTTGTCATGCTGGCCGAAGTGATGCTCTACCTGCCTTCGGCGGCGCGGTTCCGGGTGTCGTATTTTGAAGCCAAGATCGAATTGGCCAGCCTGGCGGCCTTGTCGCTGGTGGCGGCGCCCGATGCCATGGTGAGCGAGGAACTGGAAGACGAATTGCTGCGCGGCGTGGATGCCAAGCTGGTGGCGATGCGGCGCAATTCCACCCGTGCGCTGATGCTGTCGGATCGCCAGGATCTGCCGATGCTGGGGCCGGCCTTTGATCTCAGCCATTGGATGTGGTGGGAAGCCATTGGCGATGCGCTGATGCTGCTGGCCGGCCAGGTTGATCCCTATTTGCGCGTGGTTGGGCCGGCGCCGCGTTATCCCGATACCGAGATCGAGGTGGTGTTGCCTTCGGCGCCGCTGGTGCAGGCGATGCGTGATTTCTCCGGCCGCATCTTCTGGGTGTCGCTGGCGATATCCGGCTTTGCCGCCATGCTGGTTTATTGCGCGCTGCAATGGCTGCTGGTGGCGCCGATGCAGCGGCTGACGCGCAGTATTGTCGGCTTCCGCGCCGCGCCCGAGGATGTGCGCCAGATCATCGAGCCGTCAACCCGGCAGGACGAGCTTGGCCTGGCCGAACGCGAATTGCGCGCCATGCAGCAGGATCTGCGCCAGGCCCTCACCCAGCGCCAGCGCCTGGCCCAGCTTGGCATCGCGGTGAGCAAGATCAGCCATGATCTGCGTAACATGCTGGCCTCGGCGCAGCTGGTGTCTGACCGCCTGGCGGAATCCGACGATCCGATTGTGCGCCAGGCTGCGCCGCGGCTGGTGGACAGCCTGGATCGCGCCATTGCGCTCTGCGCCCAGACCCTGCGCTATGGCAAGGCCGAGGAACGCCCACCGCAGCCGGAAGCCTTGCCGCTCCATGATTTCTGCGAGGATGTGGCTGCCGCGCTCGGCCTGCCGGAACAAACTGCTTTGGCCTGGAAAAACCGCGTGCCGGGCGATCTGGTGCTGCGGGTGGACCCGGAGCAATTCTACCGTATCATGCTCAACCTGCTGCGTAATGCCTTGCAGGCAATGCCGCAGGGCGGTGAAATCCGCCTCAATGCCACGGTGCATGATGGCCGCGTGGCGATTGAGATCGCCGATACCGGCGGCGGCCTGAGCGAGCCGGCCCGCGCCCATCTGTTCGAAGCGTTTCGCGGCGGTGCGCGCCAGGGCGGCACCGGGCTGGGCCTGGCGATTGCGCGGGAACTGGCGCGCGGCCATGGCGGCGAACTGGAACTGGCGCGCACCGGGCCGCTGGGCACCACTTTCCGCATCCTGCTGCCGCATGACGGGCAGAATTAAGTGCCGGTTAACCTTGTCGCTTAACCTTCGATTCAGCGGCGTGGGCTAGGATGCCGGGCATGATGATCCAACGTCTCGCCCTTCTGCTGCTTCTGCCGCTGGCGCTTGCCGCCTGCGCCTCCCCGCTGCCCCCTGCCGGCACCACCGGCGCGGTGGGCCTTGGCGCCGAATATCTGGTGAAGAAGGTTGAGAAGCGCTACGACGTGGAATGCGGCTTTTTCAACTTCCTGGAAGCCGGCGAATTCTGCTCCAGCAAATACAAACCCACCGACCGCGAACAGGTGCATTGTTTCAAGACCCTGGGCGGCGTGGATTGTTACAGCGAACGCGACCCCTACATGCTGGCCGGCCGCTCATTGCCCACAGCGCCGCGTGAACTGGCCGATCCGCCCATGCCGATGCAGCCGCCCGAAAACCGCTGGAATGCCGTGGTGGAGAGCTTTGATAAGAAGCCGCAGCCGCAGCAAAGCACCGCCAAGCCGATGGACATCTCGCCCTCCCTGCTGCCGCAGCAACCGCAACAGGCGCAGTAATCATCGCGTCACAAGCGAGTGATTAAGGGCTGGATTTGGCGCCGCCCATGCTATTTTCCCCGGTATGATCACTAGCCCGCCAGGCAAGGCGCAGGAATGGGTGTGGCATCTGCCGGTGCCGCCAGACATCCTGTGGCCGCTGCTCTCCGATACTGCCCGCTTCAACGAAGCCGCCGGCACGCCGCGCTACACCGTGACAGAAAGCCCCAATGCCGATGGTTCGGTGCGCCGGCTGGCGCAAGCGGAATACAAGGGCATCCGGGTTTCCTGGGATGAGGAACCCTATGAATGGCTTGCCGGGCAGTGGTTTCAGCAGCGCCGGCTGTTTCGCAGCGGACCGCTGCGCCATCTGGCGGTGCGGTTTGTGCTGGCGCCGGAACAGGGCGGCAGCCGCATCACCTATCGCCTGGCCGCCGCACCGCGCGGGCTGCTCGGGCAATTGCTGTTTCTCAGCGGCTTCATGCGCAAATCCGGCGTGGCTATCGAAGCCATGCTGCGCCAGGCGGCGGCCTTTGCCCAGCACAGCCGGCCGCTGGTTTTTGACTACACACCGCCGCCCGCCCCGCCCGGCGCTGCGGAAAGATTGCGCAGCCTGACCCAGGCGCTGGCCAGCGGCGGCTATGGCCATGGCCTGGCGGAAAAGCTGGCGCAGGAAATCGAAACGGCGCAGGAAGTGGACCTGGTGCGGATGCGACCGCGCCGGCTGGCCACTGCTTGGCAAGCGCCGTTGCGCCATGTGCTGGAACTCTGCCTGGATGCCACCAAACGCGGCATGCTGAGCATGAGCTGGAACCTGCTCTGCCCACGCTGCGGCGGCGCCAAGAGCCAGGTTTCCACTCTGGCCGAATTGCCGGGCCAGGCGCATTGCCCATCCTGCAACATTGTTTATGACGGCGATTTTGCCCGCAATGTGGAAATCGCCTTCCAGCCGGCGCTCAACCTGCGGCCGCTGGCAATCGGCGAATTCTGCATGGGCGGGCCGCATGTTTCGCGCCATATCCTGGTGCAGCAAATCCTCGATCCCGGCGAAAGCCGCGAACTGGCCGCCGACCTGCCGCCCGGCGATTATCGCCTGCGCGCGCTGGAGCCGGGTGGCGAAGCCAGCATCAGCCTTGGCGCTGGCAGCGGCTTCCCGGCCCTGCTGGCCTTGCCGGGGCCGGGCAATGGCAGTTTCACGATCACGCCCGGGCCGCCTGCGCCAGCCGGTTGCCTGCGCCTGGAAAACCGCACAACCCGCCGGCTGACCCTGGTGATCGAGGATCGGGGCTGGCGCAACGAAGCGGTGACGGCGCATGAAGTGACAACCTTGCAGGCCTTCCGCGACCTGCTGCCCAACCAGGTGCTGCGGCCCGGCGAAACCGTGGCGATTGAGCATGTGACTTTGCTGTTCACCGACCTGGAAGGCTCCACCGCGCTCTATGAACGCATCGGCGACGGCGCCGCCTATCGCATGGTGCGGCGGCATTTTGCCTTTCTGGCCGAGGAAGTGCGCGCCTGCGACGGCACATTGGTGAAAACCATCGGTGATGCGGTGATGGCGGCCTTTGCCGATCCGGCCCAGGCTTTGCGCGCCGCCATCGGCGTGCAGCGCGGCATCCATCGCTTCAACACCAAGTTCCATGCCAAGACCGCGCGCGAGGGCCGCCCGACGCTGGAAGCCGTGACCCTGAAAATGGGCCTGCATGCCGGCCGCTGCATCGCGGTGAATCTCAACGACCGGCTGGATTATTTCGGCTCGGCGGTGAACCTGGCCGCCCGCCTGCAAGGCCGTTGCCGTGGCGGCGAGATTGTGCTGTCGCAAAGCCTGAGCCAGGACCCTGCTGTGCGGCCGGTGCTGGATGGTATCAGCCAGAGTGAGGAAGTGGCCGAACTGAAAGGCTTTGACCAGCCGGTGCCATTCCTGCGCCTGCGGCCATAGAGTGTTTCAGTTCAGGCCGCACCAGGCCGCCGCATCAGCCACCAGAGCGGCCTGCGGCAGGGCGGCGTTGCAATGCCGCCAATCCTCGCCCGGCGCAGCAAAATCCTGCCGGCGCACCACGGCGGCGGTGGCATCCGAGGCATCGCCCTGCCGCGCCGTGACCCGGGCTGCCAGCATTTCCGTTTCACCTTCCAGCCACAGGCCGCGAAACGGCGCTTCCTGCTGCTGCGCCAGTTGCGCGGCGGCCTGGCGCTCGCCGGTCTGGCCGAACACCGCATCCAGGAGCACCGGGCTGCCGGCCGCCAGCACGGCCTGGGCGCGGGTCAGCATTTCGGCATAAACCCGGGCGCTGGCGGCGCGGGTGTAACTCTCGCTGGGCAGGCGTTCGGTGGGTGCCACGCCGCATAGCTGCTTGCGGATCACGTCGCTGCGCAGCACCACGGCACCGCAGGGCGCATCGCAAAGCGGCGCCAGGGCACGGGCCAGCGTGGTCTTGCCGGTGCCGGAACGGCCGCCGATAGCCAGCAGGCGCCGGCTGCCGGGCCGCAAGCAGCGCCGCGCCAGGGCCAGATAGCGCCGGGCTTCGGCAGCCTCTACCGGCTTGAGTGCTGCAACATGGCAGCGGATGGCGGCGCGCAGCGACAGATAGAGCGGCAGCAAGGCCAGAGCCGCATAATCCTGGCAGCATTCGAGATAGCGATTGAGGGCGCGATTGGCCAGGTCGATGCGGTCACGCGCCAGCAGGTCCATCAGCAGGAAGGCGATGTCATAAGCCGTGTCGATCTCGGCCAGGGCGTCGTCGAATTCCAGGCAGTCGAACAATACCGGCCGGCCGGCCAGCAGGCAGATATTACGCAGATGCAGATCGCCATGGCAGCGCCGCACAAAACCGCCGGCCTGGCGCTGCGCCAGCAGCGGCGCCGCAGCCGCAATGGCGGCGTCGGTTTCATCCAGCAAGGCTGCCACTGAACTGGCGGATAGATCACTGGCGGCAGGCAAGGCGGCGAAACTCTGCCGGTTCATTGCCGCCACAGATTTGATGCCGGCCAGGGCGTCACGGGGCGCATCGCGGGCCACAGGCGCGGCCTCAGCATGAAACACCGCCACCGCCTCGGCCACCGCGTCGATCAGTTCCGGGGTCAGGCGGCCGAGCGCCAATTGCCGATCCAGCGTGGCATCGGCATCGAAGCGGCGCATCTGCACCAGCCATTCCACCGCCTGAGCGATGCTGCCGGGCTGCGCACTTGCCTCGGCGGAAGCCAGGTAGAGCCGGCTATCCTCGGCCCGCAACACGGCGCGCAGGCCGAGATACAGCTCGGGCGCGGTGCGCCGGTTGAGTTCCACCTCGCGCAACGCCGCCGCATGGCGCTGCGCCAGGCTGGAGAAATCCAGATAGGGCAGCGTCACCGCCAATTTCAGCTTGTAGGCAAACGCGCCGGCCAGATAGATGCGCGAAATATGTGTCTCCACCTGGGCATCACAGGGCGGATCAACAAACAGGCTGTCCAGATCGGGCGGATTGGGGTCGCGCATGGTCATGGGGCCACTCTACCCCACAACCATGACACGGCCTTGACTTGGCTCAAAACACATGGGCTCAAAAAACACCGGCCTTGCGTTACGGCATCGGCGGGCGCCGCCCGGTGAGCAGGCTGTAAACCAGCGAGATCAGGAACAGCACCAGGAAGATGAAGAACAGGATTTGCGCAATGCCGCCCGCCGTGGCGGCCAGGCCGCCAAAACCGAACAGGCCGGCGACCAGCGCCAGAATGAAAAACACCACAGCCCAGTACAACATGGCTCGTCTCCTTTGTCGGATTTCAGATCGGATAACGCAGCCATGGGGCACCGACATTGCGGCACCGATAGGGGCATTCCAGGGCAAAACAGCCTTATTACTTAAGCCGGGGCAAAACGCGCGGGGCGTGTTTGATGCAAAACGTCTCGGAAATATTGCCGCTTTGCCATACTCGCGCCGGCATGGTGGTTGAGGGATTTATGCAGCATGACTGGCTAGGCTGGCTGACAGGATTGCTGCAAGCTTCGCCCTTTTCCGGCTGCTGCGGAGCTGCCCGGCGCTAATAGCGCAGGCGCGGGTGGGCAAAAAAGAGGGAAGGCATCAAAACTAACAAAAAACGCACTTAAAACGAACGCTTTATGAACAAATAAGCCTGAAGCGTTTCAATAAACGCTTGTTTCGTGATCCAAATCTACCGCCGCACAGCCACCATCAGGTAATTCACCCCGGTATCGCGGGTGATTGACCATTTTTCGCTTAAGGGATCGTAGCTGGCGCCGGCCACGGCGCTGACATTGAGGCCTGCATCGCGCATCAGCTTGGCGAGCTCATGGGGTTTTAGGAATTTTTTCCAGTCATGCGTGCCTTTCGGCAGCCAGCGCAGGATATATTCGGCGCCCACAATCGCCAGGGCATAGGCCTTGGGCGTGCGGTTGAGGGTGGCGCCGATGAGAATCCCGCCGGGCTTGAGCATCTGGCCGAGGCAGCGGAAGAAGCCGGCCGGATCGGCGACATGCTCCACCACTTCCAGCGCCAGGATGACATCAAATTGTGCGCCTGAGGCGGCCAGGGCTTCCGCCGAGGTGCAGCGGTAATCGATGGCCAGGCCGGATTCGGCGGCATGGTGGCGGGCGACGCCGATATTCTTTTCCGACGCATCAACCCCGACCACGGCGGCGCCGAGCCGCGCCATCGGCTCGGCCGCCAGGCCGCCGCCGCAGCCGATATCGAGCAGGCCGAGGCCGGCAAGCGGGCTTGGCGCCAGCGGGTCACGGCGATAATGCGCGGCCACCGCATCGCGGATATAGCCGAGCCGCACCGGATTGAACCGATGCAATGGCCGGAAGCTGCCGGCGGGGTTCCACCACTCGGCTGAAAGAGCGGAAAACCGGGCGATTTCCTCGGGGTCTATACTCGCGGCCTGGATGCTCATGCTGGGCAACTTTATCTCGCCTCTCGGCTTGCTTTAACGGACGGCGCAAGCGTATTAATACGCGCCTTTTTCCGCCCGTCACCCGCTATGGGCACTCGCCTCGGGCGATGGCCCTGGGGAGGGGCCCCTGGCGAGAGGGACGGAACCGGGGCAGTCTATAACGGAACAGCATACGGGATCGAGCCGCATGGCGCGCTTGGTAATGAAATTCGGCGGCACCTCGGTCGGCTCGGTGGAGCGGATCAAGAATGTTGCGCAAAAGGTGAAGCGCGAGGTTGAGGCCGGCCATCAGGTGGCGGTGGTGGTCTCGGCCATGTCGGGTGAAACCAACAAACTGGTGGATCTGTGCAAGCAGATCGATCCGGTGCATGACCAGCGTGAATATGACGTGGTGGTGGCATCGGGCGAACAGGTCACCACCGGCCTGCTCAGCATCGCCTTGCAGGCGGTGGGGGTGAAGGCGCGGTCGTGGCAGGGCTGGCAGATCCCGATCCGCACCGATGGCATGCATGGCCGGGCGCGCATCGAGGGCATTGATGCCGAGGCGTTGCTGAAGGCGATGAGCGACGGCACCGTGGCCGTGGTGGCCGGTTTCCAGGGTGTTGGCCCGGAAAGCCGCGTCGCCACTTTGGGCCGCGGCGGTTCGGATACCTCGGCGGTGGCCTTGGCCGCAGCCCTGGGCGCCGAACGCTGCGACATCTACACCGATGTGGACGGGGTTTACACCGCCGATCCGCGCATCGTGAAAAAAGCCCGCAAACTGGATAAGATCACCTACGAGGAAATGCTGGAACTGGCGTCGCTGGGCGCCAAGGTGCTGCAAACCCGCTCGGTTGAGATGGCGATGAACCATCGGGTGCGCACGCAGGTTCTGTCGAGCTTTGCCGATCAGCCCGGCACGCTCGTTGTGGATGAGGAAGAGATCGTGGAAAAGCAGATCGTTTCAGGTGTCACCTATTCCGCCGACGAGGCCAAGATCACGCTGATCGGCGTGGCCGACCGCCCCGGCATTGCCGCCGCGATCTTCGGCCCGCTGTCGGAAGGCGGCATCAATGTTGACATGATCGTGCAGAACATCTCGGAAGACGGCAAAAAGACCGACATGACCTTCACGCTCGGCCGCGCTGATCTGGATCGCGCCGTGGCGCAGCTTGAGAAGCTGAAAGGCTCGCTCGACTGGGCCAAGCTGGTGCCGGACAAGAATGTGGTGAAGGTGAGCGTGGTGGGCGTGGGCATGCGCAGCCATGCCGGCGTGGCGCATACCATGTTTCAGGCTTTGGCCGACAAGGGCATCAATATCCAGGCCATCACCACCTCGGAAATCAAGGTGAGCGTGCTGATCGCCGCTGAATATACCGAACTGGCGGTGCGCTCGCTGCACACCGCTTTTGGCCTCGACGCCGACTGAGCGGGGCTGGGCAATGTGGGGGCCTGATGTATCGAGGGGGCGCTGAGCAAGCCTGCGATGCGATCCGGGATAACATCCTGGATGGTGTGGCATGATTGCGCGCGCGCCCTCGCCCGGTCCCCGCGGCCTGCTGCGCCGCCTGCGCGAGGTGATGGCGGATGCCGGCAGCGTTGACGAACGCCTGGCCAAAGTGGTGCGCTCCATCGCCGCCAACATGGTGGCGGAAGTCTGCTCGGTCTATCTGCTGCGCAATGACGAGCTTGAGCTTTACGCCACCGAGGGTTTGAACCCCGAAGCGGTGCACAAGACCCGGCTGAAAGTGGGCGAAGGCCTGGTGGGCGACATTGCCGCCCATGCTCGCCCGCTGGCGCTGGCCGATGCGCAGAACCATCCGCAATTCGCCTACAAGCCGGAAACCGGCGAAGAAATCTATCATTCGCTGCTCGGCGTGCCGTTGCAGCGCGATGCCCGCGTGATCGGCGTGCTGGTGGTGCAGAACAAGACCCGCACGCAGTATTCCGAGGAAGAGGTCGAAGTTCTCGAAACCATCGCCATGGTGCTGGCCGAGATGGTGGCTTCCGGCCAGTTGCTCGGTGCCGACGATGTGGCGGCGGTGGCGCGGGCGCCGTCGCTGCCATTCCGCGCCGATGGCCGCACGCTGTCGGAAGGTCTGGCGATCGGCCAGGCGGTGCTGCACGAGCCGCGCATCCATATCGAAAAGACCATCGCCGACGACATTCCGCTGGAGAAAAGCCGGCTCGATGCCGCCGTGGCCTCGATGCGCGATCATGTCAACCAGATGCTGGAAGCGCCGGATAACGACATTGTAGGCGAAAGCCGCGACGTGCTTGAAACCTACAAGATGTTTGCGCATGACACCGGCTGGCTGCACAAGCTGCATGTGGCGGTGGAATCCGGCCTGACCGCCGAAGCCGCCGTGCTGCGCGTGCAGGGCGATACGCGCCATCGCATGCAGGCGATCACCGATCCGTATTTGCGCGAACGCCTGGCCGATCTCGACGATCTGGCCAACCGGCTGCTGCTGCATCTTTCCGGCAAGAGCGGCAAGAGCGCAGCGGAAAACCTGCCCGATAACGCGATCCTGTTCGCCCGCGCCATGGGGCCGGCGGAATTGCTGGATTATGACCGCCGCCGCTTGCAGGGCCTGGTGCTGGAGGAAGGCTCCAGTGTCAGCCATGTCGCCATCGTGGCACGCGCGCTGGGCATTCCGGTGATCGGCGGCATCGGCGGTGTGATTGCGCGTGTGGAACCCGGCGACCAGGTGGTGGTGGATGGCGACCATGCGCAGATTTTTGTGCGCCCCGGCCCGGATGTGGTGCGCGCCTTTGAACAGAGCCTGTCACTGCGCCAGGCCCGGCTGGCAAAATATGCCGCACAGCGCGACGAACCGCCGCTGACCCGCGATGGCAAACGGGTGGCGCTGCTGGTCAATGCCGGCCTGCTGATTGATCTGGCGCATCTGGATGAAACCAATGCCGATGGCATCGGGCTTTACCGCACCGAATTGCAGTTCCTGGTGCGCCCGACCATGCCCAAGGCGGAAGCGCAACAGCAGATTTATCGCCGCGTGATGGAGCATGCCGGCGACCGGCCGGTGGTGTTCCGCACCCTGGATGTGGGCGGCGACAAGGTGCTGCCCTATCTGGCCAAACACCCGGAGGAAAATCCGGCGATGGGCTGGCGCGCCATCCGCATCTCGCTGGATCGCCCGGCCTTGCTGAAAGTGCAGTTGCGCGCGCTGTTGCAGGCAGCGGAAGACCGCGTGCTGCATGTCATGTTTCCGATGATTGCAGAAGTTGACGAATTTAGACGGGCGCGCAAATTGCTCGACCGCGAAGTGGCGCGACTGAAGGCGCTGAAGAAGCCGGTGGCGCGTGAGATCAAGGTCGGCACCATGCTGGAAGTGCCGTCCCTGGCCTGGCAATTGCCCGCCCTACTACCTTTGGTGGATTTCGTCTCGGTAGGCTCTAACGATCTGATGCAATTTCTATTCGCTACTGACCGGGGCAATCCGCGCATGATGGATCGCTATGATCCGCTTAGCCCCAGCCTGCTCAGCTTCCTGCGCTGGGTGGTGCAGCAATGCAAAAGCCATGACAAGCCGCTCACCCTCTGCGGCGAGATGGGCGGCCGTCCGCTGGAAGCTATGGCTTTGATCGGATTGGGCTTTGATCGGCTTTCCATGCCGGCCAATGCAATCGGCCCGGTGAAGGAGATGCTGCGCAGCCTGGATGTGCTCTCGCTTGCGGAATTTCTGGAAGGGCTTTATTATCTGCCCGACCACAGCCTGCGCGGCAGATTAGAAGAATATGCGCGCGAAAATGGTGTAATCGTCTAGGCACACACCCCCTCAATTTTCGGTTGTGTACGGTCTTTTGACAATGATATGGTCCCTGTATTCTAGTTCAAAGGGATAAGTTCAAAAGGATAAGGCCGCGATGAGCAGCGATGCGGGCGAGAGCCCGGTGCAAGTTTCGTCCGGCGCCTATGAGGGCGTTGGCAACAGCCTGAAGGTTGTGCGGGAGCGGCAGGGATTGTCGCTCGTGGACGTAGCTGCGCGCACACGCATCCGGCGCAAGCATCTTCAGGCCATCGAGGAAGGCCGCTTCATCGAGCTGCCCGGCCCGGTCTATATCACCGGCTTCCTGCGCACCTATGCCGAAATGCTGGGCGTGGATGCCGAGCAGGTGGTGAACGGTTTCCAGCAGGAAAGCGATCTGGCACGGCAACGTCAGGATCTGGTGTTTCCGATGCCGCGCCCGGAAGCGCGCACGCCGCGCTTTGTGCTGGTGCTGGCTGCCCTGGCGGTGGCTGTGGGCGCCTATGCCCTATGGTATCGTTATCAGGAAACTTTCCGCAGCGGCGCCGAGCTGGTGAAGGCGGTGCCAAGCCGGCTGGCCAATCTGGTGCCGCCGCCCACCCCGATCATGGCCACGCCGCGCCCGGCGCCACAAATCGCCACGGCTCCCGCTGCGGCCCCCGCCACGTCGCCGGCTCCGACTACAGCTCCCGCCGCGCCCCCGGCGCCGATGATTGCCGCCGCGCCCGTAGCCCCGGCCGCTGCCGCCACGATCCCGGCGCCGCTGCCGGCCCAGGCCCCGGCTTCTGCGCCTGCCCCGGCACCAACGCCGGCCCCGGCACAGCTTTCGGTTGGCCCGGCCCCCGCGGCTTTGCCAACCGCGCCGATGCCGCCCAGCACACAGGCCCAGGCGGCCAGTCCGGCCCCGGCTGCTGCCCCGGCCCAGACCTCAGCCCCGGCCACAAACCTGGCCAGCACCACCATATCGATCCCTATCAGCGCCCCGGCAACAACAGGCCTGGCGCCCACCCCGGCCCGTTTCGGCGGCAATGATGCCGGCCGGCTGGTGATCCGCGCCGATACCATGAGCTGGGTACAGGTGCGCGGCCCCAATAATGAGGCCCTGTTCACCCGGCTGATGGCGCCGGGCGAAACCTACAGCGTGCCGAACCGCGACGGGCTGACCCTGGCCACCGGCAACGCCGGCGGGGTGAGCGTGCTGCTGGATGGCACCGCCCTGCCCCGGCTGGGCGAAACCGGCGAAGTGAAGCGTGGCCTGCCGCTTGATCCGGCGGCGCTCAAAGGGGCGCTCAAAGTCGAATAGCGCGGCTTGCCAGTCTGGCGCAAAGGCGCCATGTTACGCCCCATCATGAGCATCCGGCCCTATCGCGATATAATGCGGCGCAAGTCGCGGCAGATTTTTGTCGGCAAGGTGCCGGTGGGCGGCAATGCGCCGATCACCGTGCAGACCATGACCAACACGCTGACCAGCGACGTGGCTGCCACGGTGGAGCAGATCCGCCGCTGCGAGGAGGCCGGCGCCGATATCGTGCGGGTTTCCTGCCCCGACGAGGCATCCACCGCCGCGCTGAAAGAGATTGTGCGCCAGGCCCGGGTGCCGATCGTGGCCGATATCCATTTCCACTATAAACGCGCCATCGAGGCGGCCCGGGCCGGCGCTGCCTGCCTGCGCATCAATCCGGGCAATATCGGCTCGGCGGCGCGGGTGCGCGAGGTGGTGCAGGCGGCGAAAGACCATGGCTGCTCGATGCGCATCGGCGTCAATGCCGGCTCGCTGGAGCGCCACCTGCTGGAAAAATACGGCGAGCCCTGCCCGGAAGCCATGGTGGAAAGCGCCATGGACCATGCCCGCATCCTGGAAGACCATGATTTCCGCGAATTCAAGATCAGCGTGAAGGCTTCGGATGTGTTCCTGGCCGTGGCCGCCTATCAGGGCCTGGCCGAAGCCTGCGACTATCCGCTGCATATCGGCATCACCGAAGCCGGCGGCCAGCGTATCGGCACGGTGAAATCCTCCATCGGCCTGGGCATGCTGCTGTGGTCTGGCATCGGCGACACCTTGCGCGTTTCACTCTCGGCGGCGCCCGAGGAAGAAGTGCGGGTCGGTTTCGACATGCTGAAATCGATGAACCTGCGCCATCGCGGCGTGAACGTGATTTCCTGCCCGTCCTGTGCGCGCCAGCAATTTGACGTGATCAAGACCGTGGAAGTGCTGGAACAGCGCCTGGGCCATATCACCACGCCGATGACCCTGAGCGTGATCGGCTGCGTGGTGAACGGCCCCGGCGAGGCACGCGAAACCGATATCGGCTTCACCGGCGGCGGCAAGGGTTCGCATCAGGTCTACCTGGCCGGCCAGCCGGCACACCGGCTGCAAAACGAGGATATCGTGCAGCATCTGGTGCGCCTGGTTGAGGCCAAGGCGCGCGAGATCGAGGCCGCCCAGGCCGATAAAGATTCGTCCAACAAGGACACGGCTGCCGACGCAGCCGATTAGCTGAAATCCGTCTATCCCAAGGAGCGACCCGTGGCCCAGTTTCAGCCCGTGCGCGGCACGCATGATCTTCTGCCCGATGATTTCGCCCGTTTCCGCAAAGTGGTGGAAACCGCGCGCGATGCCGCCGCGCTGTATGGCTATCGCGAAATGGCAACGCCGATCTTCGAATTCACCGACGTATTCGCCCGTTCGATGGGCGAAACCTCGGATGCGGTGTCGAAGGAGATGTATGCCATCAATGATCGCGGCGGCGAAAATCTCGCGCTGCGGCCGGAATACACTGCCGGCATCTGCCGCGCCTTCATCTCCAACGGCCAGCAGCAGAATGTGCCGTTCAAGGCTTTTGCCTGGGGGCCGATGTTCCGCTATGAGCGGCCGCAGAAGGGCCGCCAGCGCCAGTTCCACCAGATCGATGTGGAAGTGATCGGTTCGCCTGAGCCGCAGGCCGATGTGGAAGTGATCACCCTGGCCGCCGATATCCTGCGCCGGCTCGGCATCCTGGATAAATGCACCTTGCTGCTCAACACGCTGGGCGATCCGGAAAGCCGCGCTGCCTATCGCGATGCCCTGGTGGCGTATTTCTCGGCGCATAAGGACAAGCTTTCGGAAGACAGCCTGAAACGGCTGGAGAAAAACCCGCTGCGGATTCTGGATTCCAAGGATGCCGGCGACCGCGAATTGGTGGCAAACGCGCCGCTGATCGACGATTACCTGACGCCGGGCGCTTTGGCCTTCTTCACCGCCGTGAAGCAGGGCCTGACTTTGGCCGGCGTGCCGTTCCAGGTTGATCCGCGCCTGGTGCGTGGCCTGGATTACTACACCCACACGGCGTTTGAATTTGTCACCACGCATCTCGGCGCCCAGGGCGCGGTGATTGCCGGCGGGCGTTATGACGGCCTGATCCAGCAGCTTGGCGGCCCGGCCACCCCGGGCATCGGCTGGGCCGGCGGCATCGAACGCCTGGTGCTGCTGAGCGATCCGCAGCCGCAGGAAGCCGAAATCGTTGCCATCGTGCCGATTGGCGAGGCCGCCGAGGCCGAAGCCGTGAAGCTGGCCGCCGAATTGCGCGCCGCCAATATCGCCGTGGAACTGGCCTATAAGGGCAATGCCGGCAAGCGCCTGAAACGCGCCGACAAGCTGGGTTGCGCCAAGGCGGTGATCTTCGGCGATGACGAAATTGCCAAGGGCATCGTCAAGCTGAAAGACCTCAAGGCCGGCAGCGAAACCGAACTGGCGCGCAGCGATCTGGCAGCAAAGCTGGCATAACATGGACCTGCCCGCGCTGCCCGAAGCCAAGCTCGAAAAGGTGCTTGAGCGGTTCGACCGGCTGCAATCCGAGATGGCCTCGGGCAGCAGCGGCGAAGCTTTTGTCAAACTATCCAAGGAATATGCCGAGCTGGAGCCTTTGGTTGCCGGCATTCGGCATTGGCAGGCCAAACGCGCCGAACTGGCCGAGCTGGCGGCGCTGAAGGACGATGCCGGCAGCGATGCCGAGATGCGCAGCTTTGCCGAGGAGGAATGGAAGGCGGCGCAGGCGGCGATGCCGGAAATCGAGCGCGGCATGCTGATCCTGCTGCTGCCGAAGGACGAGGCCGACGAAAAGAACGCCATCCTGGAAGTGCGCGCCGGCACCGGCGGCGACGAGGCGGCTTTGTTTGCGGCCGAGTTATTTGCCATGTATCGCGGCTATGCGGCGCAGAAGGGCTGGCGCTTCGAGGTGATGAACCTGGCCGAAACCGAATTGGGCGGCCTGCGCGAAGGCGTTGCCACCATCACCGGGCGCAGCGTTTATGCCCGGCTGAAATTTGAAAGCGGCGTGCATCGGGTGCAGCGTGTGCCGGCCACCGAAGCTTCGGGCCGCATCCACACCTCGGCAGCCACCGTGGCGGTGCTGCCGGAAGCCGAGGATGTGGACATCCATATCAACGAAAGCGACCTGCGCATTGATGTGTATCGTTCGTCGGGTGCCGGCGGCCAGCATGTCAACACCACCGACAGTGCGGTGCGGATCACACATCTGCCCACCGGCATCGTGGTGGCGCAGCAGACCGAGCGCAGTCAGCACAAAAACAAGGCGCAGGCGATGAAGCTGCTGCGCGCCAAGATGTATGAAGTGGAACGCGAGAAGCTGGCTTCGGCACGCGCCGCCGACCGCAAGGGCCAGGTTGGCTCGGGCGACCGTTCGGAGCGTATCCGCACCTATAACTTCCCGCAGGGCCGCGTCACCGACCACCGCATCAACCTGACGCTCTACAAGATCGAACAGGTGATAACCGGCGAGGCGCTGGACGAAGTGATCGAGGCGCTGATCGCCGAGGATCAGGCCGGCCGCCTGGCGGCGCTGAACGATTGAGCAGCATCGGCGATAACCTGCGCGCTGCCACGGCGCAATTACGCGCCGCCGGCTGCGACAGCCCGCGCCTGGATGCCGTGCTGCTGCTGGCGGAATGCCTGGGCTGGAGCGCCGATCGCGTGCGCATCGATGGCGACCAGGCGATGCCGCCCGCTGCCGCTGCGCGTTTTGCAACCCTGCTGGCGGCACGCGCGGCACGCCAGCCGATGGCGCAGATACTGGGCCGGCGCGAATTCTGGAGCCTGGAATTCCGTGTCAGCCCCGCTGTGCTCGACCCGCGCCCGGATAGCGAAACCCTGGTGGCCGCCGTGCTGGAGCAATGTGCCGAGCGCGGCGCAAAGCTGCGGCTGCTGGATTTCGGCACCGGCTCGGGCTGTTTGCTGCTGAGCCTGCTGCATGAATTGCCGCAGGCTGAAGGGCTTGGCATCGACCGCTCCGAGGCCGCCCTCCTGGTGGCGCGGGACAATGCCGAACGCCTCGGCCTGGCCGAACGCGCCGGCTTCAAACACGGCGATTGGGGCCAGGGCCTGGCCGGGTCGTTTGATATCGTGCTGAGCAACCCGCCCTATATCGAAAGCGCCGCCATTGCCGGGCTGGCGCCGGAAGTGGCGGCGCATGAACCGCTCGGCGCGCTGGATGGCGGCCAGGATGGCCTGGATGCCTATCGCCGCCTGATCCCGGATGCCTGGCGCCTGCTGGCAAATAATGGCCTGCTGGCGCTGGAGATCGGCCAGGGCCAACAGGCCGCCGTGGCCGGGCTGCTGGCCGCTGCCGGCTTTGCAGGCTTGGTGGAAAAGCCTGATCTGGGCGGCATCATCCGGGTGCTGCTGGCGCGCAAGCCCGCTTAAAAAAACGCAAATTGGCTATTGGCAGGCCGTGCGGCACGGCTTATCCTGTGAATCAGGGGTGGTGCTGCCCCCCGGGAATGTCCTTCCGCTCGAACCCACCTTATGGTTGGAGCCGGCTTACAGGTGAAAACCGGTTGGCTGGGAAACGAAGGGCCAAAAATCTCAGCAGCGCCACCGCCTCCTCGATGCAGACTCCTCCGGCGTTAGACCCGCCCTGGTATCGAAGCCTCGGACAGCGTGCGCTTTAACGGCGCCGCCGACGCGGACGTATCGAAAGGCCGACCCCGTATCGTTGCGCCCCGGCAAACCGCCTGGGCCGGCGCCATGGCCGCCATAGCTGAAACGCCTCTTATGCGATTGCGATATATAGCGAGATGACCCCTGTGAACAAAAATCGTCAACGCGGTGGCCGTCCCCAAGGCCGCCGGCCCCATAATAATAGTGGCGGTGGCGGCGGCGGTGGTGGCGGCGGCATGAATAGCGGCAACGCCCACCGCAATTTTGACAGCAACGGCCCCGATGTAAAAATCCGCGGCACTGCCAGTCATATTTTCGAACGCTACTGCCAGCTTGCCCGCGATGCCAATTCGTCGGGCGACCGCGTCGCCGCCGAAAGCTTCCTGCAACATGCCGAACATTATTACCGCATCATGCTGGCCCAGGGCATCGCCCCGGTGCAGCGCGCGGCCAATGGCGGCCAGCCCAACGGCAATGGCAACGGTAACGGTAACGGCCAGCCGCAGACCCAGCAGAACCAGCCGCAACCCGGCGCCCCCTTCTCCGAAGGCGAGCCGCAGCCCAGCCTGGAGCTGGAACTGGAACAGGCGCTGGAAACCACCCCGGCAGCCGAACCAGGCCGCGAAACCGAGCGCGACGAAGCCCCGGCAAACTGAGCCGGCCAAGCGCAAGTGCTTTGAAGAAGCCGCCGGACCACCCGGCGGCTTTTTTCATGGGCTGGGGGAAGCAGGGGAAAAAACGCGATGCCCGCTCCCCCGGAAAGTCGCCATGCCCACACAAGCGGGCATCCCATTTTTTTGCAAAATATGTCTGAATTCCCGGGAAAATGGGATGCCCGGGTCAAGCCCGGGCATGACGAGTGCGGTGGAGGTGCTAACAGCCCCATCGGATTAGACCGGACAGCACCGGCCCCGGTTCCTCCCCCTCTCGTCATGCGCGGACTTGATCCGCGCATCTCTCCTTGCCCGATAATTCATGGAAAAAGGAGAAAAACGAGATGCGCGGATCAAGTCCGCGCATGACGACGGGGAGCAAGGCCACAGGCCATTGCGCGCTAGGTAATTCCTGCCGGGCGGCGCTGATCCGGCGCCAGGCGGCAAAAGCTGCCGAGCGACGCGCTCAAAAATAAACATTACTTTTCATATGCTTAATTGAAAAAACGGCTTGGCACAGGCTTTGCTTCCATACCGCCAAACCGTTTACTACATGCCTGGAGGCAACAATGTCGATTAGTGGCGCCCTGCAAACCGCGATTACCGGCCTGAACGGTCAGTCGACCGCCATCGGCTTCATTTCAGACAACGTGGCCAATGCCACCACCAATGGCTACAAGAAGGTGGAATCGCGCTTCGCCACGCTGGTGACGCAGTCTTCCGCGCAGGCCAACACGCATTCCCCGGGCGGTGCGCTGAACTCGCCGTTTTTTGCCAACAATGCCCAGGGCGCCATCCAGCAGGTGAATTCCACCACCTCGGTGGCGGTGAGCGGCCAGGGTTTCATCCCGGTATCGAAGAAAACCGGTGTGGATGCCAATACCGGCCTGCCGACCTTTGAAACCACCTCCTACTTCACCCGGGTAGGCGATTTCATCCAGAACGAGGATGGCTATCTGGTCAATTCCTCGGGCTACTTCCTGCGCGGCTTCGCCATCACCGAAGACCCCACCACCGGCGCGCTGACCACCTCGGCCACCGCCACCGAAGTGCGCGTTTCCAACCTGCTCGACAGCCCGGTGGCCACCACCACGGTGGAATACTCGGCCAACCTGCCGTCCAACGTGCTGGACCCGAACGGCGCCCTGCCGGCGACGCTGCCGGCCAGCTCGATCCAGATTTTTGACGCGCTGGGCAATGCCCAGACTTTGGACCTGGAATGGACCCGCACCGCCACCAATAGCTGGGACCTGACGGTCAATGCCGCCGGCGGCACGCCGGCCACCTATGGCCCGATCACCGTGACTTTCGGCGGCACCATCGGCGCCGACACGGTGACCCCCGGCACGATCAGCGACATGACCACGGCAGACGGCAATATCACCCTGGTGGCGCCCGCCGCCATTGGCGACAACGCCGCCTTCACCCTGGCGATGGATTTCGGCTCTGGCGCCCAGTCTGTGGCGCTGGATTTTGGTTCCTATGGTGAGACCATCGGCACCACGCAGTTTGCCGGCACCACGCTGAGCCTGAACGATTTCAGCCAGAACGGCGTGCCGCGCGGCAATTTCAAGAGCCTTGCCGTTGATAACAACGGCCAGGTTTCGGTGACGTTCGACAACGGCAACGTGAAGCCGTTCTACCAGATCCAGCTCGCCAAATTCCGCGACCCGACCGAGCTTGACCGCGTGGACGGCAACGCTTTCCTGGAAACCCCCGGTTCCGGTTCACCGGTGCTGACCCAGGTGGGTGGTTCCGGCGTCGGCACCCTGGTTTCGGCCGCCATCGAGCAATCCAACGTGGATATCGCGGAGGAATTCTCGAAGATGATCGTGGCGCAGCGTGCCTATTCGGCCAATGCCCGCCTGATCACAGTGGCCGACGAGCTGCTGCAAGAAACCATCAATATCCGCCGCTGATCCGAACCGGCGGCAGCCCAGAACGGGTTGCCGCCTGACCAGGGATTACCGCCATGTCACTCACTGCCGCCCTTTCCTCTTCGGTTTCCGCGCTTGCCACCCTGCAATCGCAGACCCGGCTGCTATCGGCCAACGTGGCCAATGCGCAGAACGAGAATTACACGCGCAAAGTGGCATCGCTGACCACGCCGGCGATCGACGGCCTGCCCGGCTCGCCACTGATTTCGCAGATTGTGCGGGTGGCCGCGCCCGAAGTGCAGCAAGACCTCTACACCGCCCAGGCCACCTACGGCAAACTCAACACCCAGAAGCTGCTGAGCGCCGATCTGGCGGAAATTCTTGACACCACCACCACCACCGGCGAGCAGCCGGCTTTGGCCAAGCTGGTATCGGAATTTGAGCTGGCCTGGAAAAACCTGGAAGCCAATCCGGAGAATGCGGCGCTGAGCAGCGAAGTGATCCGGCGCGGCCAGGACCTGGCGGTGAAGATCAACCAGCTCAATGCCAAGCAGACCCAGCTGCGCACCCGCGCCGATGACACGGTGCAGAATGCCATCAACACCATCAACGACGCCTCGATCCAGATTCAGAAGCTGAATGTGCAGATTTCCTCCACGCTGGGCTCGGGGCAGCCGACCGGCGACCTGGAGGATTTGCGCGATTTGCAGGTGGCGCGGATTTCCGAAATGGTCGGCGTGCGTACGCTGACCAATGATCGCGGCGAGATGACGGTGTATACCGAGGCCGGGGTGCAGATCACCGGCACCATCGCGCAGCAATTCACCTACACCCCCAGCACCACCGGCAATGCCGGCACCATCACCTATCAGGGTGCCACCACGACGCTGAATGGCGGTTTCCTCAACGGCTCGATCCGCGCCGCGCTGGATTATCTTGATCCCACCACTGCCGCAGTGAATTCGCCCGATCCGAATGTCGGCACGCTGGCGAAATACGTCAACCAGCTCGACAGCTTCGCCTATAACCTGATCAATATCGTGAACACGGCCTATAATGCCGCCGAGGCTGCCGTGCCGGCGCCGACACCGGCCGAAGGCACGGATTTTTTCACTTTCGGCGGCCTGACCAGCGAAGAAGCCCAGGGCATCACGGTGAATACCGATCTGATCAATGGCAATGCCAGCCTGAAGCTGCTGGCCGCCGGCGATGTGCAGCAGGCAATGCGCAACACCCAGATCACGCTCAACGACATCAACCGCCAGGGCGCCGAGGGCAACGGCCTGCTCACCGGCAATCTCACCATCTTCGGGCTGGTGGATACCGTGCTGGCCTATCACGCCCGCAATGCCGATGTGAATGCCACCAATGCCGATAGTGCCGAGCAGGTGCAGCACACGCTGGATCAGAAATACCGCAACCTGACCGGCGTTGATATCGACACCGAACTGGCCAATCTGCAAATCCTGCAAAACAATTATGCCGCCATGGCCAATGTGCTGAACAGCATCACCACGATGTTTGATCAGCTGGTCAATATCGGGAGGTAATTCATCATGGTTGCGATCTCCGGCTCTACCCAATATGCCCGCATCCTGGATCAGACCCGCCTGATCCGCAATCTGAACCAGGCGCTGACCCAGCAGCAGCAGCAATTATCCTCGGGCCGCATCATCGGCGGCATGGTTGGGGTTTCCGCCCGCGCCCAGGAACTCGGCGACCTGAAGGCCGAATTGTCAACGGTGGAAACCTACAAGAGCGGCATCACCACGGCGCAGAACCGGGTGCGGCTTTATGGCCTGACGCTGGAACAGATCATCGATACCGCCACCGAGGCGCAGGATATGATGATCAAGAACCGCGACTCTTTCTTCGCCTCCACCTCGTCGCCGACGGCGCAGGTGAATGTGCTGCTGGATCGCATCGGCACGCTGCTGCAAACCAAGGATTCAGACCGCTATATCTTTGCCGGGCGGAATTACAATGTGAACCCGATCCTGGCGCCGCTGTCGCAGGTGGTGCAGGACACCCCGGCCGGCGCCGTGCCGGCCGGCTTCACGCCCTCCAACGAAGGCGATGGCGTGGGCGGCCAGCCGCTCTGGCTCAACGTGATCGATGCCGATCAGCTCGATAATTATTATCTCGATGCCGCCGGCACCAATGGCGCGTCCGAGGTCAACCTGGTCTCGGTTTATGCCGACGATAACGAGCGGGTGGAATATGGCGTGGTGGCGACCGATCCGGGCATCCAGCAACTGGTCGATTCCCTCACCCGCTTCCGCTCGGCGATCCAGGATATTGCCGATCCGGTGACCTTCCAGGCCCGCGTGGATGATGCCCTTGTCGCCCTGCGCACCTCGCTGCAAAACCTCAAGAGCACCGCCTCCACCAATGGCCATGCGGAACAGCGGCTGAAGGAATTGCAGGCCCGCCATGACCGCAGCATGGACGTGCTGAAAACCCGCATCGGCAGCATCGAGGATGCCGACCCGGCGGAAACCGCCACGCTGATCAAGGCGTTGCAGACTTCGCTGGAAGCCACCTACACCATCACCCGCGATACATTGCAGCTCTCGCTGGTGAATTTCCTGCGGTAATGCCGGGCCAACAACCCCGCCTCCGGGCGGTTGCGCCCCGGCGCAGCCGCTTTATATTCCCGGGGCCATGGCAATACAGCTTTACAATACCCTGAGCCGCCGCAAGGAAGCCTTTGTCCCGCTCGCCCCGAACCGGGTGACAATGTATGTCTGCGGGCCGACGGTGTACAACTTTGCCCATATCGGCAATGCCCGCCCGGCTGTGGCCTTCGATGTGCTGTACCGGCTGCTGCAAAAGACCTACCCGCAGGTGGTCTATGTGCGCAACGTCACCGATGTGGACGACAAGATCAACAATGCCGCCAAGGCCGAGGGCGTGCCGATCGGCACCATCACCGAGCGCTATCTGGTGGCCTATCACGCCGATATGGCCGCGCTGGCTGTGCTGCCGCCGGGGATCGAACCCAAGGTGACGCAGCATATCGGCGCCATCATCAGCATGATCGAACGGCTGATCGGCAACGGCCATGCCTATGCCGCCGAAGGCCATGTGCTGTTTAACGTGCCGAGCTTCAAGGAATATGGCGGCCTGTCGCGGCGCGACCGCGACGAGATGATTGCCGGCGCACGGGTGGATGTGGCGCCCTACAAGCAGGATCCCTCCGACTTTGTGCTGTGGAAACCATCCTCTGCCGAGATGCCGGGCTGGGACAGCCCCTGGGGCCGTGGCCGGCCGGGCTGGCATATCGAATGCTCGGCGATGATCGACCACAATCTCGGCTCCGGCCCGATCGACATCCATGGCGGCGGGCATGACCTGATCTTCCCGCATCATGAGAATGAAATCGCCCAGAGCACCTGCGCCAACAAGGGCAGCCTGGGCGGCCAGCCCTTTGCGCGCTACTGGCTGCATAACGGCTTCGTCAATGTTGATGCCGAGAAGATGTCAAAATCGCTCGGCAATGTGCTGCTGGTGCGCGACCTGATCGGCATCGCGCCGGGCGAGGCGATCCGCCTGGCGCTGCTGGCGGCGCATTACCGCCAGCCGCTGGACTGGACCGAGGCCGGCATGCGCGAGGCCAAGGCGCAGCTTGACCGGCTGTATCGCGCCCTGGACAGCCTGAAGGATGTGGCCGCCGCCGAACTGCCGGCGCCGCAGGCTTTCATCGAGGCGCTGTCGGATGACCTCAATACGCCGAAAGCCCTGGCCGAATTGCACGCCATCGCCAATGCCGCCAACAAGGCCACCGTGCCGGCCGAGCGGGCGCGGCTCAAGGGCGAGCTGCTGGCCGCCGGCTGGCTGATCGGCCTGTTGCAGCAGGAACCGGCGCAATGGCTGCAAGGCGGCAGCAGTGATGAAACCGCCGAGATCGAAGCCGCCATCGCCGCGCGCAAGGCGGCCCGCGCCGCCAAGAACTGGGCCGAGAGCGACCGCATCCGCGATGAATGGGCAGCGCGTGGCATCCTGCTGGAAGACAAGGGCGGCGAAACCACCTGGCGGCGGGCCTGAGCATGACAGATCAGCCCGATATCAAGGCGGCACAGGAAGAGATCGTTGACGACTTCGCGCTGTTTGACGACTGGATGGACCGCTACCGCTTCCTGATCGATCTGGGCCGCGCCCTGCCGCCCTATCCTGACGATCTGCGCATCGACGATTGGCGTGTCAAAGGCTGCATCAACCGCGCCTGGCTGCATGGCGAGGCGCGCGACGGCCGGGTGTATTACCAGGCCAGCAGCGAAAGCGAGATCGTGGCCGGGCTGATCGCCCTGCTGCTTAAGGTTTATTCCGGCCGCACGCCGCGCGAGATCATCGACAATCCGCCGGATTTCCTGGAACGCATCGGCGTGTGGGAGAATATCACCTCCAACCGCATCAACGGCCTGAAAGGCATGATCGGGCTGATCCAGGGCGTGGCCGCCAAGGCGGCGGGCTGAGCCTCAGCTGCGGCGCAGGGCGAAGACCAGGCCGGGGACCGGCTTGCCGTCTTCCTGGCGCAAGGCGGCCTGCTGCAATGACGACACAGCAAAACCCGCCGCCTCGGCCTGCTGGCGCAGATAGCTTTCGCTATGGGCGAAGCGGCCGCTTTTGCCGCCGATGAAACCGGTGCCGGCATGTTGTTCCACCGTGGCGACCAGCAGGCCGCCGGCCAGCAAGGCGGCATGGGCGGCGGCAAATACCTCGTCCAGCTTGCCGAAATAAGCCAGCACATCGGCGGCCAGCAGCAGATCGTAGCGCCCGGTGCGCGGCCGCAGATAGGCCACGATCTCGGCCACCTCCAGATGATCGTAGAGCTTACGCGCCGCCGCCTTTTCCACCATGCGCGGCGCCAGGTCGATGCCATCCAGCCGCAGCACATGCGGGCGGATTTCCGGGCCAAGCAAGCCGGTGCCGCAGCCCAGATCCAGCGCCGCCTGGGCCTTGCCGCCACCCAAAGCCTGGGCTGCCGCCGCCGCCACCAGTTGCGGTGCGCGATAATCCAGCCAATGCGTCAGCGTGCGGTCGAAGTTATCGGCAAAGGCATCAAACAGCCGCGCCACATAGGCGGCATCGGCCTGTTCCGGCGTGGTGCCGGCCAGGATCGCCGCCATATGGCCGGCCTCGGGATGATCCGGCGCCAGGCGCAGCAATTGGCGATAAGTGATCAGCGCATCGGCGCGGCGCTCCAGGCGCAATTGCAGCCGCGCCACGCTGCGCAACAGCAATTCCGAGTCCGGCTGCAAGGCCAGCGCACGCTGCTGCCGCGCCAGTTCGTCGGCCAGTTCGCGCTGCTGCTTGCCACGCGCCAGCAATGCCTGGATCGGATCGGCCTGGATAACCAGCGGCGCGGCGGCTGCGGCGGGCGCGGCGGCCTGCCCGGCCAAGCCCATCAGCATGGCGCTGACGGAGGCCGGCGCAGCAGCAGCGGAAGCAGGCGCAGCCGCCTGCCCGCCAGATTGCTGCCGGCGCCGCTCGCGGCGGTTCATCTTACGTGCGCACCAGCGGCTTGTACTTGATGCGGTGCGGCTGGTCGGCATCGGCGCCGAGCCGTTTCTTCTTGTCGGCTTCGTAATCCTGGAAATTGCCCTCGAACCACTCAACATGGCTATCGCCTTCAAACGCCATGATATGGGTGGCGATGCGATCCAGGAACCAGCGGTCATGGCTGATGACGATGGCGCAGCCGGCAAAATCCAGCAACGCCTCTTCCAGCGCGCGCAGCGTATCCACGTCGAGATCGTTGGTCGGCTCGTCGAGCAGCAGCAGGTTGGCGCCTTCCTTCAGCATCTTGGCCAGATGCAGCCGGTTGCGCTCACCGCCCGAAAGCATGCCCACCTTCTTCTGCTGGTCGGCGCCCTTGAAGTTGAACCACGAGCAATAGGCGCGGCTCGGCACCTCGCGCTTGCCCAGCAGGATCATGTCGTTGCCGTCGGAAAGTTCTTCCCACACGGTCTTCTTGTCGTTCAGGCTGTCGCGGCTCTGATCGACATAGCCCAGCTTCACGCTCTCGCCGACGCGCAAGGAGCCGGCATCGGGCTGTTCGCCGCCGGTGAGCATGCGGAACAAGGTGGTCTTGCCGGCGCCGTTCGGGCCGATGATGCCGACAATGCCGTTGGGCGGCAGTTTGAAATTCAGATTCTCGATCAGCAGGCGGTCGCCGAAGCCCTTGGTCAGCCCCTCGGCCTCGATCACCACATTGCCCAGGCGCGGCCCGGGCGGAATCGTGATGGTGACCTGATCACTGGCCTTGTCCTGCTCCTGCGACAGCATCTCCTCATAAGCATTGAGGCGGGCTTTTGACTTGGCCTGGCGGGCGCGCGGGCTCTGGCGCACCCATTCCAGTTCGTTCTTGAGCGTGCGGCGGCGGGCATCCTCGGCCTTGCCCTCCTGCTCCATGCGCTTTTCCTTCTGCTCCAGCCAGGAGGAGTAATTGCCCTCCCACGGGATACCGGCGCCGCGATCCAGCTCCAGAATCCAGCCGGCCACATTGTCGAGGAAGTAACGGTCATGGGTCACCGCCACCACGGTGCCGGGATATTCATGCAGGAAACGCTCAAGCCAGGCCACCGATTCGGCGTCGAGATGGTTGGTCGGCTCGTCGAGCAGCAGCATGTCAGGCTTGGACAGCAGCAGGCGGCAAAGCGCCACGCGGCGGCGCTCACCGCCGGAAAGTTTGGTCACCTCGGCCTCACCCGGCGGGCAGCGCAGCGCGTCCATGGCGATTTCCACATTGCGCTGCAAATCCCAGGCATCGGCGGCGTCGATCTTTTCCTGCAACTCGGCCTGCTCGGCGATCAGCGCATTCATCTCGTCGTCGTCGGTCACCTCGCCGAACTTCATCGAGACTTCCTCGAAGCGGTCCAGCAACGCCTTGGTCTCGGCCACGCCTTCCATCACATTGCCCAGCACATCCTTGGCCGGATCAAGCGCCGGCTCCTGCGCCAGATAGCCCACCTTCACGCCATCGGCGGCCCAGGCCTCGCCGGTGAATTCGCTGTCCAGGCCGGCCATGATCTTGAGCAGGGTGGATTTGCCGCTGCCATTGAGGCCCAGCACGCCGATCTTGGCGCCCGGCAGGAAGCTGAGCCAGATATTCTTCAGCACCTGCTTGCCGCCCGGATAGGTCTTGTTCAGACCCTTCATCACGTAAATATATTGGTAGGCGGCCATGGCTTTGCTCCGGTAAAGCGATAAACGAAAGTCGGCGGATTTGTACAGAAATGGCGGCCCCGGCGCAATGTCGGGCGCCCGGCCCGACTGACCTACCCCGCCATCAGCGCCCGCACATGGGCGGCGCTGGCGCTGGCCAGGGCGCCGAGATCATAGCCGCCTTCCAGCGTCGAGACGACACGGCCTTTGGCGCAGGCATCGGCCAGATGCAGTAGATGCTCGGTGATCCAGTAATAATCCTCATCCAGCAGATTGAGTTGCGCCAGCGGATCGCGCGCATGGGCATCGAAGCCGGCCGAGATCAGCAGCATTTCCGGCTTGAAATGCCGCAGGGCAGGCAGCAGCCGGTCGGTCACCTGGCCGCGGAATTCGGCCGAGCCGGCAAACGGCCTGAGCGGCAGGTTCATGATATTGTTGGCGATGCCATGTTCATGCGCCTGCCCGGTGCCGGGATAAAGCGGCGATTGGTGCGTCGAGGCATAAAACAGGTCCGGGTCATCGGCAAAGCTGCTCTGCGTGCCGTTGCCGTGATGCACATCAAAATCGATCACAGCAATGCGCCGCAGGCCCCAGCGGGCGCGGGCATGCAGGGCGCCGATAGCCACATTGTTGAACAGGCAGAAGCCCATCGCCTGGTCCGGCTCGGCATGATGGCCCGGCGGGCGCACGGCGCAGAAGGCATTACGCACCTCGCCGGCCAGCACCGCATCCACCGCCGCGCAGACCGCGCCGGCCGCGCGCAAGGCGGCTTCGCCCGAGCCGGGCGACAGCACAGTATCGCCATCCACGGCGGCATAGCCCTGGGCCGGCACGGCGCCGAGCAGGGCCTGGACATAGGCTGCCGGATGCACCCGGGCGATCTGCTCCAGGCTGGCTTGCGGTGCCTCGCGGCGATCGAGCCAGGAAAATTCTTCGGTTTCGAGGCGGGCCAGCACAGCGCGCAACCTATCCGGGCATTCCGGATGCCCCGGGCCGGTATCGTGGCGCAGGCAGGCGCCGTGACTGAACAGGGCCGTGGTCATGGCTGGCGTCAGCTATCGGCTCTCAAGGCTATCGGATGTCATGGTCCGGGGTTTCCTCCGATCCGGCAACGCAGGAAAACGCTGGCCGGGCCGTGTGCTTGTCCTAATTCTGTCACGCCAATACATCACTAGGCAACGCTCGGGCGGCATGTGTATTCTGCTGGCTCGGTGCGATATGGGGTTGCGAGAGCCAATGAAAATCTGGAGTCAGGTCGTAGTCACCGGCATCATCCTGGCCGGCGCCGGGGCCGGTTACGTTTACCGCGACAAACTGCCGTTCATCGGCCTCAGCTCACAACCGGTGGCCGTGCAGGCCCGCGCCGCCCCCGCCCTGCCGGTGGAAAGCCAGCCGGTGCGCCGCATGGATGTGGCGCGCAGCCTGGAAGCCGTGGGCACGGCACAATCCAATGAAGCCGTGACCATCACCGCCAAGGCCAACGGCACCATCGAGCGGATCAATTTCCAGGAAGGCCAGCTGGTGAAGGCCGGCAGCATCCTGGTGGAACTGGAAGCCGGCGAGTCGAATGCCAAACTGGCCGAATTGCGCGCCGCCCGCGATGCCGCACGCCTGGCCTATGACCGCGCCGCCTCGCTGCTTGACAGCAAGAATGTGGCCCAGGCGCGGGTGGATGAATTGTCGAAAGCCTTTGAAGCCGCCGAGGCGCGGCTGCGCGGCGAGCAGGCGAAATTCGCCGACAGCGTGATCCGCGCGCCATTCTCCGGCCGGCTTGGTTTGCGGCGGGTTTCGCTCGGCGCCCTGGTGCGGCCGGGTGATGCCATCACCACGCTGGATGACAGCACGGTGATCAAGCTGGAATTCGAAGTGCCGGAAACCGCCCTGGCCGGCATCAGCATCGGCAACGCCGTGACCGCCACCGCCACCGCGATTCCGGGCCGCAAATTCCAGGGTAACGTGGCCACCATCAACACCCGCATCGACCCCACCACACGCAGCGTGCGGGTGCGCGCCCTGATCCCCAATCCGGAAGACCAGATCAAGCCCGGCATGTTCATGACCGTGGCGCTCGGCATCGGCTCCACCCCGAATGCCATCGTGGTGCCGGAGGAAGCCTTGCTGGCGCAGGGCGGCGAGCAGTTTGTGTATGTGATCCGCGATGGCAAGGCCAACCGCACCAAGGTGCAGGTGGGCCAGCGCCTGCCCGGCCTGGCGCAGATTGTCAGCGGTGTTGAGGCCGATGCCCGCGTGGCGGTTACCGGCTTGCAGCAATTGCGCGACGGCATGGCGGTGCGCAATCCCGGCCCGCCGCCGGGACAAGGCCCCGCCCCCGCCGCCAAGCCGGCAAGCTAAGCGCAGCAACGGAGCGCCCCATGGTCCTCTCAGACGTTTCGATCAAGCGCCCGGTCTTCGCCACGGTGATGTCGCTGGTGCTGATCATTTTCGGCCTGTTTGCGCTGCGCGGCATGGCGGTGCGCGAATATCCCGATATCGACCCGCCGGTGGTGACGGTCAACACCATCTATCGCGGCGCCTCGGCCGAGATCATCGAAAGCAAGATCACCCAGATCATCGAGGATAGTGTTGCCGGCATCGAGGGCATCCGTTCGATCACCTCGGCCAGCCGCGAGGAATCCTCCTCGGTCAGCGTGGAATTCAACCTCAACCGCAAAGTGGATGAAGCCGCCAATGACGTGCGCGACCGTGTCGCCCGCGTGCTGTCGCGCCTGCCGGTGGAAGCCGATGCGCCCACAGTGGTGAAAACCGAGGCCGATGCGCGGCCGATTGTCTACCTGTCGCTGACCAGCGACCGGCTCGGGTTCCTCGACCTGACCGACTATGCCGACCGCTTCCTGGTAGACCAATTCTCCATCGTCGATGGCGTGGCCAGCGTGAATATCTACGGCGCGCGCAAATATTCCATGCGGGTCTATCTCGACCGGCTGGCAATGGCGGCGCGCAACATCACCGTGCAGGATGTGGAAAGTGCCATTGCGCGGCAGAATGTGGAACTGCCCTCCGGCCGCGTGGAAAGCAGCATGCGCGAATTCACCGTGCGCGCCGAAAGCGGCCTGCGCACGCCGGAGCAGTTCCGCAATATCGTGGTGCGGCAGCAGGATGGTTATCTGGTGCGGCTCGGCGAAGTGGCCAGCGTGGAACTCGGCGCCGAGGATGAACGCACCGAGCAGCGCACCAACGGCAAATCCTCCATCGGCCTGGGCATCATCCGCCAGTCCAAGGCCAATGCGATGGAGATTTCCGATGGCGTGACCCGGGCGGTTGAGCGGGTGAAGGATTCGCTGCCGGCCGGCGTCAACCTGGAAATCACCTACGACCAGTCGAAATTCATCAGCCAGTCGATCTACGAAGTGTTCCATGCGCTTTCGGTGGCGCTGGGCCTGGTGATCGGCGTGATCTTCCTGTTCCTGCGCTCGTGGCGCGCCACGCTGATCCCGGCGGTGGCGATTCCGGTTTCGGTGATCGGCTCGTTCATTGTGCTCGGCGCCCTGGGCTATTCGCTCAATGTGCTGACCCTGCTGGCCCTGGTGCTGGCCATCGGCCTGGTGGTGGACGACGCCATCGTGGTGCTGGAAAACATCCATCGCCGCATCGAATCTGGCGAGCCGCCGCTGCTGGCCTCTTTACGTGGCGCGCGCCAGATCGGCTTTGCCGTGATCGCCACCACGGTGGTGCTGATCGCGGTCTTTGTGCCGATCTCGCTGATGGAAGGCAATACCGGGCGGCTGTTCCGCGAATTCGGCATGAGCGTGGCAGCCAGCGTGCTGTTCTCGGGCTTTGTCGCCCTGACACTGACGCCGATGATGTGCTCCAAACTGCTGCAGGAACATTCCGACGATAGCTGGTTCTACCGCGTGACGGAGAAATTCTTCGTCGGCATGACCAATGGCTATAACTGGATGCTGAAGGCAGCGCTCGGTGCGCCGATGGTGGTGCTGGCTTTGGGCCTGCTGGTGTCGCTGGCGGCCTATCTGATGTTCCTGGCGCTGCCGCGTGAATTTGCGCCGACGGAAGACCGCGGCGTGTTCTTTGTCTCGGTGACCGGGCCGGAAGGTTCCAGCTTCGACTACACCAAGCGCAATGTGGTGCAAGTGGAAAAAACCTTGCAGCCGTTGCTCGATTCCGGCGACGTAACCCGCATCCTGGCCAATGTGGCGCCCAATTGGGGCGGCCGCCCGGCGCCGGTGAATACCGGCTTTGTGGTGGTGCGCCTGAAGGATTGGGGCGACCGCGAGCGCAAGCAGCAGGATCTGGTGAAGGACGTGTTCCCCAAATTGCTGGCTCAGACCGGCGTGCGCGCCTTTGCCATCAATCCGCCCAGCCTGGGCCTGCCCGGCGGCCAGGCCCCGGTGCAATTCATCCTCGGCGGCCCAACCTATCCGGTGCTGGATGAGTGGGCCGACAAGATCATCGAACGCGCGGCGCAGAATCCGCGCCTGCTGAATGTGAACAAAAGCTACCTGCCAAGCCGGCCGGAATTGCGCGTGGATATCGACCGCAACCGCGCCGCCGATCTGGGTGTGCCGATTGAAACCATCGGCCGCACGCTGGAAACCATGCTCGGCTCACGCGAGGTGACCAACTTCCAGCGCGAGGGCAAACAATATAAGGTGCTGGTGCAGGCGCGGCCGAATGACCGCGTGACGCCCAATGACCTCAACAACATCTATGTGCGCACTGCCAACGGCACCCTGATCCCGTTGCAGAATCTGGTGACGATCAAGGAAGGCGCCAGCGCCCGCGAACTGAACCGCACCGACCGGCTGCGCTCGGTCACCATCGCCGCCTCCCTGGCGCCGGATTACACATTGGGTGAAGCCCTCACCTTCCTGGAGGATGCCGCTGCCCAGGTGCTGCCGCCCGAAGCGCGCATTTCCTATGGCGGCCAGAGCCGCGAATTCAAGGATTCCTCGGCGGCGATCTACCTGACTTTCGGCCTTGCCCTGCTGATCGTGTTCCTGGTGCTGGCGGCGCAGTTTGAAAGCTGGATTCACCCCACCATCATCATCTTCTCGGTGCCGCTGGCGATCACCGGCGCGCTTGGCGCCTTGCTGGCTTCCGGCATCTCGCTGAATGTGTATAGCCAGATCGGCATCATCATGCTGATCGGCCTGATTGCCAAAAACGCCATCCTGATCGTGGAATTCGCCAATCAATTGCGCGACGAGGGCCGCGATGTGTACGAAGCCGTGCGCGAGGCATCGGTGGTGCGGCTGCGGCCGATCCTGATGACAACCATCGCCACCATCTTCGGCGCCGTGCCGCTGGCCTATGCCCATGGCGCCGGTGCCGAAAGCCGCCAGGCCCTGGGCTGGGTGATTGTGGGCGGCATGAGCTTCGCCACCCTGCTCAGTCTGTTTGTGGTGCCGGCGTTGTATCTGCTGCTGGCGCGCTTCACCAAGCCCGCCGGCTTCATCGCCCGCAAACTATCTGATATGGAAAGGAAGCGGCCCGATCTGGAGGCCGGCAAGGCGGAGGCGGCTGAGTGAGCCAGCAAGATGAATTCGCTGCAGCATTGGCGCAGGCGCAAGCTGCCGTGGCGTCGATGGCAGACCAGTATATTGGCTGGGTGACTGCCGATCTGGAGCGGCTGGACAAGGCCGTGGCCGGCATCGATGCGACCAATCCGGCGCCCGGGCTGAACGCAGCCTATGGCGTGGCGCATGACATCAAGGGCCAGGGCGCCACATTTGGTTATCGCCTGGTGACGGATATCGGCGCCCTGCTCTGCCGCTATTTGCAGGAAGCAGCCAAGGCCAATGCTTATGAGCCGGCAGTGATCGAAGCCTTCCAGCAGGCGCTAACCACCGTGGTGGAAAACCGCGTGCAGGGTGATGCCGGCGAATTGGGCCAGGAAATCCTCGCCAGCCTGCAAGCCGCCGCCAAGCTGGCCTGAGCGTTATTTCCTGTCGCTCTGGCGCCGAAACGGCCCGGCATAATCCGGCCGCGGCTGGCGCCGTCGATCCGGGCCGAAATAACTCGCCACGCGGATAAATTTGCGCGGCGTCTCTATCACTTCCAGCAATTTGCGGCGCAGGGATTGCGGTGCCAGCGGCGGCACCAGAATGCCATGCACGCCGGCATCCAGCGCCGCCCGGGCGCGTTCGCGGGTCAGCGCCGCGATCACCGCCAGGCAGGGCAGGAACGGATTGGGCGAGGCAGCATCGCGCCGCAGCCGCTGCAACAAATCGGCGCCACGCCCTGCATCATCCCAACGTAGCAGCAGTGCATCCGCCGCACCCGCGCCGCCCAGCAGGGGCCACACCTTGGCCGGCTCGGCCAGCACGGTCAGGGTTTTAACCCCGGCGGCCAGGCCAAGCTGGCGCCAGAGCGGCGCCGCGCCCGGCTCGGCATCGAGCACCACCAGGCAAATACGGGCAAGATCAAACGGCATCGCAGCAGTTTACCACAGCCCTGCGGCGCCCAACACCGTTGACACAAGTGTGAAAGCCCCTGCGACGATCCGCCCCGCAAGACCCCCTAGTCAGGCCGGCCTGTTGGCCGCTAAGATGGCAACCACCAGCAATTCAAGCAATTCAAGGCCTTGGCCGCCAAGACGGCGATAACCCGGGCCACCGGGAGTATTGCCCCATGGATTACGAAGCCGAATTCGGCCGTGCCGTCGATGCGCTCCGCGCCGAGAAGCGCTATCGCGTGTTCACCGAACTGGCGCGTCAGGCCGGCACTTTCCCGGTGGCCGAGAATTATTCCGGCATTGGCCCCGAGCGCATCACCATCTGGTGCTCCAACGATTATCTTGGCATGGGCCAGCATCCGGTAGTGACCGAAGCGATGATTGATGCGGTGCGGCGCTATGGCGCCGGCGCCGGCGGCACGCGCAACATCTCGGGTAACCACCACGCCATTGTTGATCTGGAAAACGAGCTGGCCGACCTGCATGGCATGGCTGCGGCGCTGGCTTTCGGCTCCGGCTATGTCGCCAACCAGGCCACGCTTTCCACCCTGGGCAAGCTGCTGCCCGGCTGCATCATCCTGTCGGATGCCGATAACCACAATTCGATGATCGAAGGCATCCGCCAGAGCGGCTGCGAGCGCAAAATCTGGCGCCATAACGATGTGGCGCATCTGGAGGAATTGCTGCGCGCCCTGCCGCTCGACCGGCCCAAGCTGATCGCCTTTGAGAGTGTGTATTCCATGGATGGCGATATCGCGCCGATCCACACCATCTGCGACCTGGCCGACAAATACGGCGCCATGACCTATCTGGATGAAGTGCATGCCGTGGGGCTTTATGGCGATCATGGCGGCGGCGTGGCCGAGCGCGACGGCGCCATGCAGCGGCTGACCGTGATCCAGGGCACCTTGGGCAAGGCTTTTGGCGTGGTGGGCGGCTATATCGCCGGCTCACGCAATCTGGTGGATGCGATCCGCTCCTATGCCGCCGGCTTCATTTTCACCACCACCATGCCGCCGGCCGTGGCCGCCGCCGCCGCCGCCAGCGTGCGCTATCTCAAGCAGAGCCAGGTGGAACGCGCCCGGCATCAGGAACGCGCCGCCAGCCTGCGCCGCCTGCTGCTGAATAGCGGCCTGCCGGTGCTGGTCAACAAAAGCCATATCGTGCCGGTGATGGTGGGCGATCCGGCCTTGTGCAAACAGGCCAGCGACCTGCTGCTCAGCGACCACGGCATCTACATCCAGCCGATCAACTATCCCACCGTGCCGCGCGGCACCGAGCGGCTGCGCATCACCCCCACCCCGGTGCATAGCGACGCGATGATGCAGGAACTGGCGCATGCCCTGCTCAGCGTGTGGGAAAAACTCGGCCTGCGCCGCCAAGCGGCCTGAGCGTTTTTAGCTTGCCTGCTGTATAAATCCGGCAGCAACAGCCTTGCGCATACGATCATTCCTGGTCAGGATCAACAACCTGCGGGGCGTGCCACATCGGCCTGGAACCGCGACAGATTGTTGTCTGGTTAGGCTTGGGGGCTATGGTATCTCGCGTTTTCAAGTCACTGCCTGATTTCGGCTTTTCTGCCGCCGATGCCCAGCAAATGGCGCAACGGCTGCGCTATTCGCATATTGTGTTCATTGCCGGCCCGCCGGGCGGCGGCAAGACCGCCTGCGCCACCATGCTGGGCTGGTTTCTGTTTCAGGGCGTGAAGCGGCCATTCCGTGCCGATGGTGCGCAATTGACCAATGAGGGCGTGCGCGATGCGGCGCGTCAGGGCACCCATGGCATCTTTTTCAACGAAGTGGCGACCCAGGCCGATCTGACCAAGGTGGTATATGCCGCCGATTGCCGCATGGTGTCGCTGGCCACCAGCGTGATCGCGGAATCAAAAGTGCCGCAGATTTTCCAGATTCTGAATTTCTTCAACCCCACCGTGGCGGCGCGCAAGGATATCATCATCCTGGGGGTTGAGCCCGATCCCGATGCGCCGGAAGAGCGTTTCAAGATCGATTGCAAATTCCCCGCAACGCCGATTCCGGCCTAATCAATAGCGGCTCAGGCGGATATCCACTTCGCGGTCGATATAACGCCATTCCGGGGTCTGGCGCAGGCGCTGCAACATGGCGTCAAACGCCGTCTCATGCTCAGGCGCAAATTCAAACCAGGTCAGGAAATCAAACGGCTCGGCCAGTTCGCGGCTGTGATGCAGGCGTCGCGCCACGGCCGGCAGGTAATCCATGCCGATGGCAATATGGCGCGATTGTTCTTCAAAAATCGCCCGGCGCTCATCCTGCGCCATGGCCCACCAGCTTTCGGTCTTGCGGATCGGGATCAGTGCGGCGCGGCTGGCTTCCGGCCGGCGCAGGCCCTGCTGCCGTGCCGCCAAGCCATTCAGTTCGGCGCGCTGTGTGTAGCGCGGATTACTGATGACGCCGCGCAAGGCCCAGCTCGCCGCCAGCACCGGCTTGGGGCTTGCCGCTTCCACCACACGCAGGCGTTCGGCAGGCTCCAGTCCTTCGCCGCACAGGGCGTCGATCCGGTCGATACGCCACGGGCCTTCCGGGCCGGCGGCAAAGGTGACATGCAGAGGGGCTGGCACAGGAAAAGTATGCCGGGCCGCATTTTGCGACGCAACAGAAATTCTATTGCGACGCAATAATCAGGGCGGTATCGGCTTCGATGCGGCCCAGCAGGGTCAGCAGATCGGGCAAGGCCAGCGCCACGCAGCCTTCCGTGGGGCTGAAATCCGGCCGCGCCACATGCAGGAAAATCGCGCTGCCCAGGCCCGGCACCGGCGGATCGTCATTATGCCCCAGCACCACGATCAGGTCGTAGACATGATCCTCGCGCCACAGTTTTTCATGGCTGGCGGCAAATGGCAGCCGCACCGGGCGGTTATAGGCCGGATCGGCCGGATCGTCGCACCAGCCCATGCCGGTATCCAGCGGCACCAGCGGCAGGGCGCAACGCGGCGGCGGCACGCGGTCCTGCCGGATGAAGGCCAGCCGCAACGGCCAGCGCCCCAGCGGCGTGGCGCCATCGCCCTCGCGTTTATCCGCTGCCGGCTTGCAGCCGCCCTTGCCCAAAGCACAGCGCACGCGCCAGCCATCATGGTCCAGCCAGCCGGCGCGGCCCGTCTCAATATCGGGTGTCACAATGATGTCGCTCATGCCAGCAACCGCGCCAGCAGGCCATCCAGCACCGCGCGGCCCTCGGCTGTCGCCACCAGCCGCGCTGCATCGCGCCGCAGCAGCCCGGCCTGTTCCAGCGGCTGGCTGCGTGCCGGCGGCACCAGATCATCCAGCCCCAGGCCGCAGGCGGCGCGCAGATTGGCGTCGTAGATGCCTTCCGTAAGCCGCAAGCCCATCATCAGCGCTTCCTCGGCCCGCTCATGCAGTGGCACCGGCAGCATCGCCTCGCGGCCATGGCCGGTGGCCGCCACCTGCTCCAGCCAGGCTTCCGGCTTGCGCCGCGCCTGGGTGGCAAACCAGGCGCCATCGCCATCCTGGCAGCGGCCATGCGCGCCCGGGCCGATGCCGATATAGCTGCCGCTGCGCCAGTAAACCAGATTATGCCGGCTTTCGCCGCCAAGCCTACCATGCTGGGCGGGCCGGGCATGATTGGAAATCTCATAGGCCGGCAGGCCGGCAGCCTGCATCACATCCTGCGTCAGATCATAGAGCGCCGCCTGCTCGTCCGCCGGCATCGGCAGCAATGCGCCGCGCGCCACGGCGCCGGCAAAGCCGGTATTCGGCTCGATGGTCAGGGTATAGAGCGACAGATGATCGCCGGCCAGTTCAAGCGCCGCGCCAAGCTCATCGCGCCAGGCCGTGGCGGTCTGTTCCGGCCGGGCGTAGATCAGGTCAAAGGAATACCGCGGCACGGCAGCCCGCGCCGCCAGGATGGCGCGGCGCGCCTCGCCGGCATCATGGGCGCGGCCGAGAAAACGCAGCACATCGGCATCAAAACTCTGCACGCCGATCGACAGGCGATTGACCCCGGCAGCCGCAAAGCCGGCGAATTTCGCGGCTTCGGCGGAATTCGGATTGGCTTCCAGCGTGATCTCGATATCCGGGGCAAAGCCCCAAAGCCGCTCAGCTTCCGCCAGCAGGGCGGCCACGGTTTCAGGCGGCATCAAGGATGGTGTGCCGCCGCCGAAAAACACCGAAGTGAGCTTTTCGCCCTGGCCGAAGCCAGCCTCGGCATAGCTTGCCAGTTCACGCAACAACGCAACGCGCCATTGCGCCGCATCCACCTGCTGGCGCACATGCGAATTGAAATCGCAATACGGGCATTTCGAAACACAGAACGGCCAATGCACATAAAGGCCGAAGCCGCGCCGGGGAATAACCAAAGTGTCAGCCGAAACAGGCATCGATCAAGTGGCGGAAAGCCATGGCGCGATGGCTGATGGCATGTTTGGCCGCCGGCTCCATTTCGCCGAAACTCAAATCCTGGCCATCGGCGATGAACATCGGATCGTAACCAAAGCCCTTGTCGCCACGCGGCGGCCAGACCAGACGGCCGGGCAGGATACCCTGGAAAGTTTCCACATGCCCATCCGGCCAGGCCAGGCTGAGCGCACAGACAAACTGCGCCTTCACCGTGCCGCTGATGCCAGTAGCCTGCACGGCATCCCACACTTTGCGCATCGCCAGGGCAAAATCCTTTTCCGGCCCGGCCCAGCGCGCCGAATAGATCCCGGGATCGCCGCCCAGGCAATCCACGCTCATGCCGGAATCATCGGCCAAAGCCGGCAGATTGGCGCCGGTGGCCGAGGCCAGCGCCTTCAATTCCGCATTGGCGATGAAGGTGCTGCCGGTTTCTTCCGGCTCTGGCAGGCCAAGCGCGCCGGCCGAAACGGTTTCAACATGAAAGGGCGCCAGCAGGTCAGCGATTTCGCGCAGCTTGCCCTTGTTATGGCTGGCAATCACCAGCCGGCCGCCCTGGAAACGCCGCGCCATGGTTACTTGCCAATCGCCTGGCGCTGCAACACCAGCAATTCGCCAACGCCCTTCTTGGCCAGCCGCAGCATCGACAGGAACATATCTTCCGGGAAAGCCTGCTTTTCAGCGGTGCCCTGGATTTCGACGATATTGCCGGTATCGGTCAGCACAAAATTGGCATCGGCCTCGGCGCCGCTATCCTCGATGTAATCCACATCCAGCACCGGCACGCCCTGCACCAGACCGCAGCTTACCGCCGCCACCTGGCCGGTGAGCGGGATCGCCGGGATCGCCCCGGCCTTGACCAGCTTGTCAAAAGCCAGATACAGCGCCACCCAGCTGCCGGTGATGGCCGCCGTGCGGGTGCCGCCATCGGCCTGCAACACATCGCAATCCAGCCGGATCTGGCGCTCGCCGAAGCCATCCAGCTTGGTGACGGCGCGCAAGCTGCGGCCCACCAGGCGCTGGATTTCCTGGGTGCGACCGGATTGTTTGCCCTTGGCCGCCTCGCGCTCGGTGCGGCTATGGGTGGAACGCGGCAGCATGCCGTATTCCGCCGTCACCCAGCCACGGCCGGTATTACGCAGGAAGGGCGGCACACGTTCTTCCACCGTGGCGGCGCAGAGCACATGGGTTTCACCGAATTTCACCAGGCAGGAGCCTTCGGCATATTTGGCAAAACCCGGTTCCAGCCGGACAGGCCGCAATTGATCGGGGGTGCGGCCGCTCGGGCGCATGGGCGAACTCCTTGGCTGGATAGGATGATCACAGGTTCTAGTGGACCCCCCGGTCAGGGGCAAGCCTTGTTGCGGCGCCAGCCCTTGCCAGCCCTCATAATGTTATAATATATCGTTATGTTATATTATAACTCTCGAGGCCAACCATGACCCCCTCCCCCCGCAAGTTGCTTGCCGCCCCCCTGCTTGCCACACCGCTGCTGGTCGCCCTTCTGGCTGCCCCGGCCCTGGCACAAACCGCATTGCCGCCTGTGGTGGTGAGTGCCCCGCTGCCAACCAATACCGACGACTTGGTGGAAGGCAGCACCGTGCTGGAGGGCCAGCGGCTGGAGCGGCAGCGTGCCGCCACTTTGGGCGAGACCTTGGACAACACCCCCGGCCTGGCTGCCACCGGCTTCGGCCCGGGCGCCAGCCGGCCGGTGATCCGCGGCCAGGGCGGGCCACGTGTGCGCGTGCTGCAAAATGGCCTGGATACGTTTGATGCTTCCGGCCTCAGCCCGGATCATGCCGTGGTGGCACCGATGGGCAGCGCCCGGCGTATCGAGGTTTTGCGCGGGCCGGCCACGCTGCTTTATGGCAGTTCAGCCATCGGCGGCGTGGTGAATGTGATTGATGGCCGGATTCCGGACGCCATGCCGAAGGATGGCCTGGCCGGCCAGGCTCGGCTGCAAAACAGCCTGGGCCGCAGCGACCATGATGCTTTTGCCGCCGTGGATACCGCTATCGGCCCGAATATCGCGCTGCATGCCGAGGGCGGCCTGCTGAATGCCGAGGATTACCGCGCCGCCACCGGCAGGGTGGATAACAGCGCCATGCGCAGCCGCAATGGCGCCCTCGGCGCGGCCTGGTTTGGCGATGCCGGTCATGCCGGCCTGGCGGTTTCGCGCTTCCACAGTTACTACGGCGTGCCGGGCGCCGATCCGGTGCATATCGCCATGCGGCAGACCCGGCTGGACGGCAAATTCGGCATCTACGATCCGCTGTCCAATGTCAGCGAAATCCGTGGCAAATTCGGCTATGCCGATTACAAGCATGACGAAATAGAACCCAGCGCCGAGATCGGCACCCGCTTCAACAGCGATAGCTGGGAAGGCCGCCTGGAAGCCCTGCATACTCTTGGCGGCCTGGAAGGTGTGCTGGGTGTGCAAAGCAACCGGCGTGACTTCACGGCTCTGGGCGCGGAAGCCTTCCTGCCGCAGAATGTGACCGATAATCATGCGCTGTTTGCATTGGAGCGTTATGAGTTAGGGCCATGGCAATTCGCGCTGGGCGGCCGGTTGGAATACCAGAAGATCGAGGTGCCGGCGCAGGCGCAGCAGCGTGATTTCACCAGCGGCAGCCTGTCGGCCAGCGCCACCTACCGCTTCAACAACACCTACTCCACCGGCCTGTCACTCTCGCGCACCGAACGCGCGCCAAGCGCCGAGGAATTGTTTTCCAACGGCTCGCATATCGCCACCCAATCCTTTGAGATCGGCAATGCGGCACTGGGCAAGGAACAAGCTTGGCATGCCGAATGGTCGCTGCGCCGCAATGCCGGCGATGTGACCGGCGCCTTCAACCTGTTTGCCACACGCTATAATGATTTCATCTATGGCGCTTTCACCGGGGCGCAGCAGGCCGGCCTCAATGAATTGCGCTACAGCCAGACCGATGCCGATTTTCGCGGTGTTGAGATCGAGGCCGCCTGGCGCTTCATGCAACTGGCGGGTTTCAATCTGAGCCTGGATGGCGGCTTGGATTATGTGCGCGCCCAGGATCGTGGCAACGGCCGCCCGCTGCCGCTGATCCCGCCGCTTGGCCTGCGTGCCGGCTTCAATGCCGAGGCCCAGGATGTCAGCCTGCGGGTTGAGATGGTGAGCCGCCTGGAACAGGACCGCACTGGCGCCAATGAAACCGCCACCAGCGGCTATACTTTGCTCAACGCCTCGGCCAGCTATCGCCCCTTTGCCGACACTCCCGGCCTGCTGCTGCAATTGAAGGGCCGCAACCTGACGGATATGGCCGGCCGCAACCATGTGTCACTGTTGAAGAATAGCGCCCCGATCCGGGGCCGCGAGCTGCTGCTGGGGCTGGCGGTTACTTTCTGACAACCCGGCCCTGCTCGGCTTTGCATGCGGGGCGAAAGCTTGGCAATTTACACTATCCGTTGCCAAGGATTCGCCCCGCATGCCCCGCCCCGCTGTCCGATTTGCCCTTGCCGCCCTGCTGTTGCTGCCGCCTGCCGCCTGGGCAGAGGATGACGCGCATGAGAAAAACGGCCTCAGCGTCGATCTGGGCAGTGCAAAACTGAGCCTGACTTTGGATGCCGGCTTTGGCGGCTTCTCCGTTGCCAATCCGCAATTCGGCGGCGCCAGCAACAGTCCGTCCGGCGAACGCGGCGGCAAACGCAGCTGGTTTGAAGGATTTGCCAAGCCCGGCCTGGGGCTGGAACAGCCGCTTGGCGATAGCAGCCTTTATGCCGGCCTGTCTGCCATTGCCAGTTTCACGCGCGGCAATGGCGAGGCGCAGGCCACCGCCGGCACCGCGCGGCAACCGGATCATCTGGCGCTGGAAGATGCCTATATCGGCTGGCGCTCTGGCCTGACCCTGCCAAGCTGGGGCGAGGATGCGGTTGATCTGTCGCTTGGCAACCAGGGTTTCAGCATCGGTGATGGTTTCCTGCTGGTGGACGGCACCGCCGAGGGCTGGCGCCGCGCCGCCTATGTGATGGGGCCGCGCGCCGCGTTTGAACGCACTGCCATCCTGCGGCTGAATACCGACCCGGTGCGTGCCGATCTGTTTCATCTGGCCGGCCGGGTGGATCAGAAGCGCATGCTGGGCAATGACTCGCCCGCCACCAGCCTGTATGGCGCCAATCTGGAATGGTTCGGTTCGGCGCATAAAGATCATGGCCGCAGCGAGTATGCCGAACGCGCCTGGTATCTCGGCGCCACCTGGCTGCATCTTTATGATGCGGACCGCAGCGTTGCCGGCAATCAGGCCGGCGCTAACCGTGATGGCTTGCAGGTTTATGCCCTGCGCCTGGGCGGCAGCCTGCCGGCCCTGCCGGATTTTGGCCTTTATGGCGAATATGCCGTGCAGCGCAATGACAGCAGCAACACCAAGGTGCGGGCACGCGCCTGGTATATTGAGCCGCAATACACGGCAGCCGCTTTGCCCTGGCAGCCCAAGCTGGCCTATCGCTTCAGCCGGTTCAGCGGCGATGACAATACCGGCGACAATACCGACCGCTCATGGGATGCGCTGTTCAGCGGCGGCGGCCCACGCGGCCTGGGCAGTTGGGATCAGGGCGAAATCTATGCCCGCTATGTCGGCGGCAACAGCAACCTGCGCAGCCAGATGCTGCATCTATCAATGCAGCCCGATACGGCGCTGACTGTGGGCGCAATCTACTACCGGCATGATTTTGACGTGACGCCGACCGGCGCCAGCTCGAAGCGGCTGATGGACGAAGTTGATATTTATGCGCAATGGCAAACGCCGCTTGACGGCCTGAGCCTGACCGCATTGGCGGCTTTCGGCAAACCGGCTGCGGGGCAGGAGCAATCGGCGCGGGCCAATAATGCCGGCAACAACGAAGCCGTGGGCCGCACCACCTGGCTCGGCCAGTTTGTGCTGGCCTACAGTTTCTGATCAGAGTTCGCGGAAGGCGCTGAAATCGTAGGTCCAGGGCGTGGTGCCGTCGGTGGTGACGGTGCCGATCAGCGACACGCTGCCGCTGAAGAAATCGCCATTGGCCTCGTAATAAAGCTCGCCCGTATCCTGCTGATAGACAAAGCCGCCTTCGCCCAGCGACGTGGCAGTGCGCGCCAGTTCATCCGTCACCAGCTTGATATTCACGTTGTCCACCAGGATATCCGCCAGCACAAAGGCATTGCCGGCCATGGTGCTGTTATTGTTGGTGTCGAAGGCGATCTTGTCGCCCGCGCTCATATCCAGGATCGTGGTATTGCCAGCGGCGCTGTCAAACACAAAGCGATCATTGCCGCTGCCGCCGGTGATCGAATTGTTGCCGGAGCCGCCGGCCAAAGTATCGGCGCCGATGCTGCCATTGATACTGTCATTGCCATCGCCGGCCGCGATCCACACTGCCTGCGTGCCGCCCACGGTGATCAAATCGGCGCCGCTGCCGCCGGTGATGGTTTCGGCGCCCGAGATGGTGACGCTGCTGCCGCCATCGCCCAGTTTCAGCGTGTCGCTGCCGGCACCCAGGTCGATCTCGCCGGTCATGGCGCCGGTCAGGGTCACGGCATCGTTGCCGCTGCCGCCCACCAATGTGCCCACCGCGCTCATGGTGATGCTGGTGCCGCCATCGGCCAGGGTGATCCAATCGTCGCCATCGCCGCCGGTCACGGTCTCAACATTGGTGACGGTGAGCATGTTGCTGCCGCTGGCGAGAGCCAGGCTGTCATTGCCGGCGCCGAGATCAAGCTGTGCGCCCGGATCGAGCGGCGCGGCCAGCGTGACCGCATCATTGCCGCTGCCGCCAAGCAGGGTTTCAACACCGCTCAGCGTGATGGCATTGCCGCCATCGGCCAGGGTGACGATATCGCTGCCGGTGCCGCCAACCAGGGTTTCGATATTACCCAGCGTGATGGTGCTGCCGGTATCCACCAGGGTGACGGCATCATTGCCGGCACTGCCGGTGAGGGTTTCGATGCCGCCCACGGTAATGGCGGCACTGGCATTGCCCAGCACAACCGCATCATTGCCGCTGCCGCCGGTGAGCAAGGCCAAGCCGGAAGCGGTCAGGCTGTTATCGCCATCGGCCAGCACCAGGCTGTTGCTGCCGCTGCCCAGATCAATCGCCGCGCCAGTGAGTGTGTAAAGCAGCGTGATGGCATCATCGCCGATGCCGCCTGCCAGGCTTTCCACATTGGCGATGGTGGCATTGCCGCCAAAATCGCCCAGCACCAAGCTGTCGCTGCCATCGCCCAGGTCAACCACCAGATCGGTATAGGCGGCGCCCAGGATCACACTGTCATTGCCGGTGCCGCCGGTGATGCTTTCAACATTGCTGGCGGTGAGCCGGTTGGCGCCATCGGCCAGCACCAGCACATCATTGCCAAGGCCCAGATCGATGCTGACATTGCTGGCTGTGGCCGAGAGCGTGATTTCGTCGTTGAGCGCGCCGCCAACCAGGGTTTCGATATTGGCCAGGGTCAGGCTGTTGGCGCTGTCGGCCAGGGTGAGGCTATCATTGCCGGCACCGAGATCCAGCACCGCGCCCGCCGCCAGGCTGCCGCCCAGCGTGATGAGATCGGCGCCGCTGCCGCCGGTGAGGGTTTCAACATTGAAGACCTGCAACGTGCCGCCAGCCGCCGACAAGGTGATGCTGTCATTGCCATCGCCCAGATCAATCCGTCCGCTGGCGGCGGCGGTGCCATAGGTGACTTCATCATCGCCGCTGCCGCCGATGATGGTTTCAATGTAATTCACGGTCAGGCTGTTGGCGCCATCGGCCAGGGTGAGCGCATCGCTGCCGGCACCCAGCGACACCGAGCCATTATCCAGCAGTGTATCCAGCGTGATCGTGTCGCTGCCGCCGCTGCCGGTGATGGTTTCAACATTGCTCAAGGTCACGGTATTATCGGCACCGGCCAGCACCAGCGTATCGGCGCCATCCCAGAGATCAATAACGGCATTGCTGCCCAGGGCGCTGAGCAGCGTGATCTTGTCCACCCCGGTGCCGCCGAGCAGGGTTTCAACCTCGGCCACGGTGATGGTGTTGCCGCCATTGGCCAGGGTCAGGCTGTCATTGCCGCCATTGAGATCGATATTGCCCGCCGCCAGCGTGCCGGTGAGTGTGATGGTGTCTGCGCCCGTGCCGCCCACCACTGATTCGGCATTGGTCAGCGTGATGCTGTTGCCGCCATCGGCCAGGGTGAGGCGATCACTGCCGGCGCCCAGATCGATCAGCCCGTCATAGGTATTGGCCAGGGCAACCAGATCGGCGCCGCTGCCGCCGGTCAGCGTTTCGACATTGCTGAGCGTGATGTTGTTGCCGCCGGCGCCCAAAGTGACGACATCCTGCCCGGCGCCACCATGCAGCGTTTCAACGCCGGCAATGGTGAGGATATTGCTGCCATTCGCCAGAGTGAGTGTATCCACCCCGGTGCCTAATGAAAAACTGCCATTGGTCACCGCCGTGGTCAGCACAATATCGTCTGTGCCGGTGCCGCCGGTGACGGTTTCAACATTGCCAAGCGTCAGCGCATTATCGCCATTCGCCAGCAGAATGCGGTCGTCGCCGGCCCCAAGGTCAACCTGACCAATCTGCGCCATGGTGAATTTCAGGCTGTCGGCACCATTGCCGCCGGTTACGGTTTCGATATCGGCCAGGGTAACGTTATTGCCGCCATCGGCCAGCACCAGACTATCGGCGCCGCCACCCAGGGTCACTTGCAGCCGGGTCTGCGCTGTGGTCAATGTCACGCTATCGGCGCCGAAGCTGCCGGTGATGGTTTCCACATTGGCCGCTGTCAGCGTGTTGCCGCCATCGGCCAGGGTCAGCTTGTCATTGCCGCCATTCAGATCAATCTGGCCGGCCGTCAATGCCGTGGTCAGGGTCAGGGCATCGGCGCCGGCATTGCCGGTGATGCTTTCCACATTGGCAATCAACAGTGTGTTGCTGCCATTGCCCAGCACCAGCGTATTGGCGCCAGCGCCCAGATCAACACTGCCCTTGCCAATTGCGGCATTCATGCTGATCAGGTCGTCGCCGCTGCCACCCAGCACGGTTTCGATATTGCCCAAGGTCAGCGTATTGCCGCCATCGGCCAGTTTCAGGCTGTCGCTGCCATTGCCGAGTTCAATATCCATTGCCGTGGCGGCGGTGGCCAGGGTGATGCTGTCATTGGCGCTGCCGCCAACCAGGGTTTCCACATTGGCGATGGTGAACTGGTTGGTGCCGGCAAACAGCACCAGCTTGTCGGCCCCGGCGCCCAGATCAACCGAGCCGCTGCTGCTGACCGCGCTTTGCAGCGTCACACTATCGGCGCCAGTACCGCCCAGCACGGTTTCGGCATTGGCGATGCTGATCACATTGCCGCCATCGGCCAGGGCCAGGGAATCGCGGCCCAGGCCGAGATCAGCCACCATCCTGGTGCCGGCGGTGGTGAGCGTCACATCGTCATTGCCGCTGCCGGAAAACACGGTTTCGATATTCGCCAGCGTAACCGTGTTGCCGCCATTGGCCAGCGCCAGCCGATCATTGCCGCCGCCCAGATCAACACTGCCGGTCAGCGCATCGGTAAGCGTGATATTGTCGTTGCCGCTATTGCCGGTCAGGGTTTCAACGCCGCTGATGGTGAGCACATTGGCGCCCGCGCCGAGCGCCAGGCTGTCACTGCCGGCGCCCAGGTCAACACTGCCCTTGGCGATGCCGCCGGTCAGCGTGATCAGATCGTCGCCGCTGCCGCCCAGCACGGTTTCAACATTGGTCAGCGTAACCGTGTTGCCGCCATGCGCCAGTTTCAGGCTGTCATTGCCGGCACCCAGATCGATATTGCCGCTGATTGTGCTGCCCAGCGTTACGGTATCGGCGCCGCTGGCGCCCACGATGGTTTCCACATTGGTCAGCGTTACGGTGTTGACACCGGAGGCCAGCACCAGCTTGTCGGCGCCAGCACCGAGATCGACACTGCCGGCCGTGCCGATGGCGCTGATCAGGGTGATGCTGTCATCACCGCTGCCGGCAATCAGGGTTTCAACGCCGCCCAGCGTGATATTGTTGGTGCCGTTAGCCAGCACCAGCTTATCCTGACCAAGGCCGAGATCAATGCGGCCAGCGGCCAGCGCGCCGCCCAAAACAACACTATCGTTGCCGCTGCCGCCGGTCAGGGTTTCAATGCCGCTGACGGTGAGCGTGTTGCCGCCATTGCCCAGCGTCAGCTTGTCATTGCCAAGGCCGAGATCAACCTGGCCGCTGACCCCGGTGGTGAACACCACGGTATCATCGCCGCTGCCGCCGATCAGGGTTTCGACATTGCCGATGGTCAGGAGCTGCGTGCCATCGGCCAGCACCAGCTTGTCGGCGCCGGCACCGAGGTCGATGCTGCCGCGCGCCAGATTGGTGCTGAGCGTGATGAGATCGCTGCCGCTGCCGCCGATCAGGGTTTCGATATTGCCCAAAGTCAGCGTGTTGCCGCCATTGGCCAGCACCAGCTTGTCGCCGGCCGCGCCCAGATCAATGGTCACGCCGGTAACGGCCTGACCCAGCGTCACCGTATCATTGCCGCCGGCTGCCAGGATGGTTTCGGCATTGCTGACCGTCAGGCTGTTATTGCCCAGCGCCAGCACCAGCTTGTCATTGCCGGCGCCGAGATCGTAGCTGCCGCCGCTGACCGCGCCGGTCATGGTCAGATCGTCGTTGCCGCTGCCGGCCAGCAGGGTTTCCACCCCGCCAATGGTCATGCTGTTATTGCCATTGGCCAGCACCAGCTTGTCCTTGCCGGTGCTGAGATCGATGCGGCTGGTGTTGGTGTCGGTCAGCACCACCGTATCGTTGCCGATATTGCCGGTGATGGTTTCCACATTGGCGATGGTGAAGCTGTTATCGCCGCGCCCGAAAATGATTTTATCCGCACCGGCGCCGAGATCGACCTGGGCCGATGGCGCATTGGTGGCATAGGTGATGGCATCGGCGCCGCTATTGCCGATCAGGGTTTCCACCCCGGCCACCAGGAAGGAATTGTCGCCGGCCGCCAAAGTCAGCTTGTCGGCGCCGCCAACCAGATCAACACTGCCCTTGGTGACGGCGCTGGCCAGCGTGATGGCATCATCGGTGGCACCGGTGACAACGGTTTCAACCCCGCTCAGGGTCAGCGCGCCGCCATTTTGCAGCGTCAGCTTGTCCATGCCGCCGCCCAGATCGATCACGGCGCTGCTGGCAATCGCTGAATTGACGATCACCACATCATTGCCGGTGCCGCCGGTCAGGGTTTCGATACTGGCGATGGTGATGCTGTTGGCGCCATTGGCCAGGGTGAGCGAATCCTGGCCGCCGCCGAGATCAATGCTGGCCTTGGCTACCGCCGAAAGCGTGACGCTATCGTTGCCGCTGCCGCCCGTGAGGGTTTCAACCCCGGCCACGCTGAGGCTGTTGCTACCATCGGCCAATTTCAGCGTGTCATTGCCGCCCGCAAGATCAACCTTGCCGCCGCTGATGGTGCTGCCCAGCGTGACGTTATCAACGCTGCTGCTGCCGGTCAGGGTTTCAACATTGCTGGCGGTGAGGCTGTTGCCAGCGCCGGCAAGTTTCAATGTGTCACTGCCGGCGCCCAGATCGATACTGGCATTGCTCAGCTTGCTGCTGATGCTGACCGTATCGGCGCCGCTGCCGCCGGTGATGGTTTCAACATTGCCCACAGTGAGCGTGTTGGCGCCATCGGCCAGCTTCAGCGTGTCGTTGCCGGCGCCCAGATCAACATTGGCGCGGCTGGCCGCTTCGCCCAGCGTGATCTGATCGGCGCCAACGCCGCCGGTGATGGTTTCAACATTCGAAATTGTGGCGCTGTTGGCGCCATTGACCAGCACCAGCTTGTCGGCCCCGGCGCCAAGATCAATCTTGCTGCCGGCGCCCAATGTGGTGCTGAGGCTGACAATATCGGTGCCGGCCGAACCCTGGATGGTTTCAACATTGCCCAGCGTAGCGCTGCTGGCACTGATCAGGGTGACACTATCGGCCCCGGCGCCAAGATCGGCCTTGAAATTGCCGCTCATGCTGAGCGTATCGGCACCGCTGCCGCCGGTCACGGTTTCAACATTGACCACGCTGCCGTTATTGCCGCCATCGGCCAGTTTCAGCGTGTCGTTGCCGGCGCCCAGATCAACCTTGCCGCCATTCAGATCGGTGGTGAGGGTGACATTATCCACGCCGGCAGAGCCGGTCACGGTTTCAACATTGGCCACAGTCAGCACATTATTGGCGACGGTGAGCTTGAGCGTATCGGCGCCAGCGCCCAGATCGATCTTGCCGGAAGGGGTGGCCGAGCCGAGCGACACCGTATCGGCGCCGCTGCCGCCCTGGATGGTTTCAGTATTGCTGACGGTCAGCGTGTTGCCGCCATCAGCCAGGGTCAGCTTGTCGTTGCCGCCGCCCAGATTGACGCTGCCGCGGCTTTGCGCATCGCCCAGCGTGATGGTGTCGGCGCCCAGGCTGCCGGTGATGGTTTCGGCCGCCGTGATGGTGGCGCTGTTGCCGGCATTGTTGCTGAGCGCAACGCTGTCATTGCCGGCGCCGAGATTGATGCTCTGGCTGCCATTCAGCGCCTGGCTGAAGGTGATCTTGTCAGTGCCGGCACCACCCTGCACAGTCTCCACATTGGCGATGGTGAGCGTGGCGCCAGTATCCAGCGTGGTGACGCTATCACTGCCGGCGCCAAGATCGATGCTGCCGGTGCCCGATACGGTGAGCAGATCGGCGCCGCTGCCGCCAGTGATCTGCTCAACATTCTGCACTGTGCCGCTGTTGCCGCCATTGCCCAGCTTGAGGCTGTCAATGCCGGCGCCAAGATCCACCTTGCCGCCGGACAGGCTGTCGGTGAGCGTGACAACATCAACGCCCGAATTGCCGGTGATGATTTCAACATTAGCGATGCTGACAATATTGCCGCCCGCCGCCAGGGCGAAACTGTCATTGCCGGCGCCGAGGTCGACCTGCCCATTGATGATCTTGCTGCTGGCAGTGATGCTATCGGCGCCGCTGCCGCCGGTCAGGGTGTCCACGCCGCTGACCGTGATGGTGTTGGTGCCATTGGCCAGGGTCAGCTTGTCGGCGCCCTCGCCGAGCGTGACGCTGCCACGCGACAGCGCCTGATCCAGCGTCAGGTTATCGGCGCCAATGCCGCCTAGAATGGTTTCGACATTCAGCAGCGTGATGCTGTTGCCGCTGTTGCTGAGGGTGAGCTTGTCATTGCCGGTACCGAGATCAATGCGGCCGCCAGACAGGCCGGTGCCGAGCGTGAGCGTGTCACTGCCGCTGCCGCCGGTGATGCTTTCGATATTCTTGACCGTGAGCGTATTGCCATTGCCTTGCAGCACCAGGCTGTCCTGCCCGCCGCCCAGATCAATGGTGGCGCCCGCCGCCGGCGAGGTGATCGTGATGGAATCAGCGCCGGCGCCACTGACAAGGCTGTCCACCTTGCCGTAGGTCTCCGTGTTGCCGCCATCACCGAGGGTGATCACCACTGGCACAATAAACATCCTCTCATTCTGAGATACATCTCCGCAGCACCAGTACCGCAAGCCCTGTGCCAAGTATGGAGATACGAAACTCCCAACATCCTGTCGGGGTCGGGTGATATTGTGCTGGCCCGGGAAACCGCCAATTAATTGGCAACAGACACGGGCCTGACCACACCGACATCAAGCAGTTAACCATGAAAAACACCAGTCGGCAAACGAATCCTGCAACCGGAGGCGGCAGTTCTGGCCGGGTGGCGGCAAATATTACCGGGCGCGTTTATTGTAAAAAGCGCTACTATCACGGGTCGCAATAAAACCCGATCACGCTCATAGTAGCGCCGCTATTCAACCGAAAGATATGCGCCGATGCGGTCGTTGCCATCCATCGCCAAACTGGTTCTGGCCATCGCCGTTATCGGCCTGAGTTTTTCGGCCGGTATTCTGCACCTCTATAACGAACAGCGCGACCTGCTGCTGCAAGGCGGCCTGACCGATGCTGCCGATTCCGCCGGCGCCGTGCGGCAACAAACCGACCGCCGCTTCGAAGGCCTGCTGATCACCACCAATTTCATCCGCGACCTGGCGCGCGAAGTGCCCGACCGCGAAGCCTTCCTGGCGCTGTTCATGCCGATGGCCGATGCGCTGATGCGGCGCAACAGTTTCCTCAATGGTGTTTATGTCGGGCTGCCGGATGGTTCCTTCTACGCGGTGCAGGCTTTCTCGCCGCTTGATTCCGCCTTTGTCGGGTTTGACCTGACCGCCAAGCGCAATATCCTGCTGCGCGAACTGGTGCGCGATGCAGCCGGCGAGCAGATCATGCGCAACGAATTCCTGCTGCCCGATGCTGAGGGGCGCGGCTATCTGCGCTCGGAACAGCCGGCGCCGAGCTACGATCCACGCAGCCGGCCGTGGTATGTCGGCGCGGTGGAACGCGCCCAGCCGATCTGGACCAAGCCCTACACCTTTGCAACATCCGGTAATCTTGGCATCACCTATGCCGTGCCGGTCAGCGATGCCGCCGGCCAATTACGCGCCGTGATCGGCGTGGATATCGAATTGAGCGACATGGCCCGGCTGATGGATGCGGAATCAAAACGCATCGGCGGCACGGTTTTTATCGCCAGCCGCGACGGCGAAGTGCTGGGCCATACCGCGCTGATGCGGCGCCATCGCGAAGTGGCCAAGGTGCGCTCCGGCGGCGTGGCTGATCTGGGCGATAATGATGCCACCGCGTTGTATGATGCGCTGCGCCAGGGCGTGGAAACCGCCCTGATTGAAACTCCGCGCGGCCTGCTGATCGGCGCACTGAGCCGCTCGGAAATCCCCGGTTCACCCTTTGTCAGTTATGTCGGCCTGCCGGAATCCGGCGTGATCCGCGATGCCAGCGCCAGGCTGCGGCGCAATATGGTGCTGGCCCTGGCGGCGCTGGCATTGCTGGTCCTGGGCGCCTTCTACACCGTGAAGCTGCGTGAGAAATCCGTGGCGCTGGCCGCGGCGGAAGCCGAGTCACGCCAGGCGCGGCAGGTGGCAGAAGATGCCACCAAGGCGAAGTCGAATTTCCTGGCGACCATGAGCCATGAAATCCGCACGCCGATGAATGGCGTGATGAGCATGGCGGAAATGCTGGAACTGACGCCGCTGGATGGCGAACAGCGCCGCATGTCGAAAGTGATCCGTGAATCGGCGCTGGCGCTGCTGACCGTGATCAACGACATCCTGGATTTTTCCAAGATCGAGGCCGGCAAGCTGGATATTGAAAGCGTGCCCTTCTCGCTCGGCGACCTGGCCGATGGCGTGGGCGAATTGCTGGCGCCGCGCATTGACGACAAGATGCTGGACCTGGTGATCGAGGTTGATCCGGCTTTGCCGGACCAGCGCCTGGGCGACCCGACACGCCTGCGCCAGGTGCTGCTCAATCTGGGCGGCAATGCGGTGAAATTCACCCATGAAGGCGGCGTTACATTGCGTATTATGGCCTTGCCGGAAGCCGAATATGGTGCCGGCTGGCTGCGCTTTGAAGTGCAGGATAGCGGCATCGGCTTGACCGAGGAACAGCAGGCCAAGCTGTTTCAGCCCTTCCAGCAGGCCGATAGTTCCACGGCGCGCAAATATGGCGGTACCGGGCTTGGCCTGTCGATCTGCCAGCGGCTCTGCGAATTGATGGGCGGCCGCATCGGCGCCAGCAGCCAATCAGGCCAGGGTTCGGTTTTCTGGTTTGAATTGCCGCTGCCGGCAGCCGAGAATGCAGCGCCGCCACAGCCGCGCCATGATATCGCGGCCTGCCGCGTGTTGCTGGCCGGCCTGCCGCCGGAGCAATCGCGCCTGGCGGCACTTTATCTGCGCGCTGCCGGCATTGATCAGATTGAACTGATGCCCAGCATCGCCAATGCCCGCGCCCGGCTGGCCAAAGGGGGTCTTGATCTGGTGCTGGTGGATGCGCGGATTGATGGTGGCCATGCCCTGGAACTGCCGGCGCGGGCGGCAGCCGATGGCGCCCCGGCCTTGCGCTACGGCCTGCTGGCGCCGCGCAGCCTGGTTTCCACCCTGGATGCCGCCGCGCGTGCCCATTTCACCCTGGCGCTGACCTATCCACTGAGCCGCCATGGCCTGTGGCGGGCGGCCGCGATGGCGCTGGGCCTGGCCGATGCCGAGACCGCCGAGGGTGCCTTCCGCGAGGATATGGCCTGGGCGCCGCCATCGCTGGAAACCGCCCGCGCCAGCAATGCACTGATCCTGGTGGCGGAGGACAACGCCACCAATCAGATGGTGATCCGGCAAATGCTGGGCCGCATGGGTTTTGCCTGCGAAATTGCCGATCATGGCGCAGCAGCGCTGGCGCTTTATCGCAACAACAGCGGCTATGGCCTGCTGCTGACCGATTTTCACATGCCGGAAATGGATGGTTTTGAGCTGACCGCCGCGATCCGCCAGAGCGAGGCCGCAGATGCGCCAAGGCTGCCAATCGTGGCATTGACCGCCGATGCCCTCACCGGCACCGAGCAGCAATGCCTGGATGCCGGCATGGATGGGTATCTGACCAAGCCGATCAACAGCCGCGCGCTGGGCGACATGCTGACCCATTGGCTGCCGCAGGCACTGCCGCTGCGGGTGCCGGCCAGTGCCGTAGCGTTGCAGCCGCCGACTGCGCCTGCTGCTGCCCAGGCTGCTGCGCCGGCTGAGACATGGGATCCGGATATTTTTGATCCGGCGCCGCTATGCGAGATGTTTGGCAGCCTGGATGACAGCGCCAAGGGTTTCCTGAAAAGTTTTGTTGCTGATGCCGAGGGCAAGGTGGCCGCTGTGACCGCGGCGATGCAAAGCAACGATCTGGCAGCGGCGCGTTTTGCCGCCCATATGCTGAAAGGCTCGGGCCGTTCGATGGGCTGCCTGCGGTTGGGCGATCTGGCATCCGATCTGCAAGATGCCTGCGATGCCAATGACAGTGATACCGCCGCGCTGATAGCCGAATTGCTGCCTGAGACCTGGCGCGAATTGAACAACACCCTGCCCCTGATATTGCGTAGCTGACGATTGGACCGAAACGATGAGCGAATCCCTTTTGGCCAAAATCCGCATCCTGGTGATCGAGGATGAGGATTTCACCCGGCAGATGATCTGCGGCCTGCTGCGCCAGCTTGGCTTCCGCCTGATCAACGAGGCCGCCGATGGCGAAGCCGGCTTCAAGGAGCTGGTGCGCACCAAGCCTTTGCTGGTGCTGTGCGATGTGCATATGCAGCCGCTGGATGGCCTGGGTTTTCTGGCCAAGCTGCGCGGCCTGAGCAATGCCGTGCTGGCCGACACACCGGTGATTTTCCTGACCGCCGACAAGCAGCAGGAAACCGTGCTGACCGCCAAGAAGCTGCAAGCCGATGGCTATATCGTCAAGCCGGTATCGCTGCAAATCCTCAAGCAGCGGCTTGATGTCCTGATGCAGAAACGCTCGATTATCTAAATACGAATACTAATCGTGGGCCAGGATCAGGTTGCGCACCAGCGGATAAATCTGGCTGTTCCAGCGCCGGCCGTTGAACACGCCATAATGGCCCACGCCGGGCTGCAAATGGTGTTTGCGCAAATACGGCTTCAGGCCGGTGCACAGATCATGTGCCGCCAGGGTCTGGCCCACTGAGCAGATATCATCCTTCTCACCTTCCACGGTGAGCAGAGCGGTGCGGCGGATGGCGCGCGGATTGACCTTCTGACCATGCACCACCAGCCGGCCTTCGGCCAGATGATATTCCTGAAACACGCGCTGCACGGTTTCAATATAGAATTCCGCCGGCAGGTCGAGCACGGCAAAATACTCGTCGTAAAAGGTTTTGGTTGCTTCCGCCTTCTCGCTCTCGCCGGCGGCGAGATTTTCGTATAGCTCCATATGCGCCTTGATATGGCGCTCCATGTTCATCGACATGAAGGCCGTGAGCTGTACAAAGCCGGGATATACCTTGCGGCCGGCACCGGCAAAACGCTGCGGCACCACATCCAGCAGATTCTTCTCAAACCATTCAATCGGCTTGCCGGTGGCCAGGTTGTTCACTTCGGTGGGATTGACGCGGCAATCAATCGGCCCGGCCATCAATGTCATGCTGCGCGGCTGCGCCTTGTTGCCATTCTCGGCCATCAGCGCCACCGCCGTCAGCACCTGCACGCAGGGCTGGCACACCGCCACCACATGCGCCCCCGGGCCGAGGGTTTCGAGAAAACGGATGACGTGATCGACATATTCGTCAAAGCCGAAACGGCCATGCGCGATGCTGACATCGCGGGCATTATGCCAATCGGTGATATAGACATCGTGCTCCGGCAACAGCGTTTCCACCGTGCCACGCAGCAAGGTGGCGTAGTGGCCGGAAAGCGGCGCCACTACCAGCACGCGTGGCTGCGTCACCTCAACATCCTTCTTGAAGCGCAGCAGCGTGCCGAATGGCGTCACCAGCGTCGCCTCTTCGATGATGCCCACCTCGCGCTTGCCCAGCTTGACCCGATCAATGCCATAAGGCGGGCGATGGTGTGTCAGCGTGGCCCGGGTCAGCATCTCGCAGCCCGCCGCCAGATGCCGGAAGGCCATCATGTCGCCGAGCGGGCCGGGCGAATTCTGCAACATGCCTTGGGTCAGGCGTGCCGCAGCCCGCACAGGCTCCATCAGATCGGAATAGGCTTGATAGGCATAATACATCATGCGCGGGGCGACCCATGCTGCTGGCGACATCTTTTCCGATCCGCCCCACATAAATGTGAAAGCCCAACCGGAACGATAAAAGGCTAGTGCAATTTTTGTTGCACTGCGAGATAATAATGCGAGGCCGAACGCCATCGCCCCCAGCGATGGCTACAGGCCGGCACCGCGTATGACCGCAGAGGCAGGCCAGGAATCCTTATGATCCAAAGGGATACACCAAGCCGCCGGAATAAGGGATGACGCCCATGGCGAAGGCCACGCTTACCATCAGCAGTAAGAATTATTCATCCTGGTCCCTGCGCGGTTGGTTGC
>NZ_JAGOLP010000070.1 GCF_017994015.1 Ferrovibrio sp.
CTACACCGATGATGCCATCAAGGCGGCGGTGGAACTGGCGGCGAAATATATCAACGACCGCAAGCTGCCGGACAAGGCGATTGACGTGATCGACGAGGTTGGCGCCGCCGAATTGCTCAAGCCGGAAAGCCGCCGCCGCAAGGTGATCGGGGTCAAGGAAGTTGAGGCCATCGTGGCCAAGATCGCCCGCATCCCGCCCAAATCGGTCAGCCGCGAGGACAAGGAGAGCCTGCGCAACCTGGATGCCGAATTGAAGCGCGTGGTTTATGGCCAGGATGCCGCCATCGAGGCGCTTTCCAGCGCCATCAAGCTGGCTCGTGCCGGCCTGCGTGAGCCGGAAAAGCCGATTGGCAGCTATCTGTTCTCCGGCCCCACTGGTGTCGGCAAAACCGAAGTGGCGCGGCAACTCGCCTTGCTTATGGGCGTGGAACTGATCCGCTTTGATATGTCGGAATATATGGAGCGCCACAGCGTCAGCCGCCTGATCGGCGCACCGCCGGGTTATGTCGGCTTTGATCAGGGCGGCCTGCTCACCGATGCGGTAGACCAGCATCCGCATGCCGTGCTGCTGCTGGATGAAATCGAGAAGGCGCATGGCGACCTGTTCAACATCCTGTTGCAGGTGATGGACCACGGCAAGCTGACCGACAATAACGGCAAGAGTGTCGATTTTCGCAATGTCGTGCTGATCATGACCACCAATGCCGGCGCTTCCGAGATGTCGAAACAGGCCATCGGCTTTGGCCGTGGCCTGAAGGAAGGCGAGGACGAGGAGGCGATCAAGAAGCTGTTCACGCCGGAATTCCGCAACCGGCTTGACGCCACCATTGGCTTCGCGCCGCTCTCCTCGGATGTGATTTCCAAGGTGGTGGACAAGTTCGTCGCCCAGCTTGAAGGCCAGCTTGCCGACCGCAATGTCACCATCGCGCTCAGCGACGAAGCCCGCGCCTGGCTCGCCGAGCATGGCTATGATCCGCTTTATGGCGCCCGGCCGCTCGGCCGCGTGATCCAGGAGAATATCAAAAAGCCGTTGGCGGACGAATTGCTGTTCGGCCAGTTGGTCAAGGGCGGCCATATTCTGGTGACGGTGAAGGACAACAAACTCGGCTTTGTCATCACCGTGGAGAAAGGCCCGGCCAGGAAGGGTGACGCTACGGAAAGCAAAGAACCGGAATACGCTAACTGATACCGACCACCTTCGAGGTAATGCAATGGCTCTCAAGCGTTTTCTCTTGCTTGCCTTGTATCTGCTTGGCCCAAGAGCAGCGCATTCCTGATCCTTCAGATTGCTTAACAAATGCGGCTCTCACAAATTACGGGTTCTTGCTTAGCCTGAGGTTGTCGTTATCTGAAAGCATGTGTTTTTTTGATGGTATTTTTAGGCATCAAGTGGTTGAGCCGTAGATTTTTAATTTATACTTTTAGGGGGGCTTCCGATTCTATCTGTGAACTGAGCATCATGAATAAACTGGCATCCATGCCCTTGAATCTGCTTGAAGAATTGGCAGCTAAGTATGGGGCGTCAAAACTTTATTCTGATTATCTACGCCGTTATCACGCCATATTTGAATCGCGCCGTAACGATTTTAGGCGAGTGGTGGAAATCGGCTTGCAGCGGCCTGGGCAGGTTGGTTCATCCGTCCATATGTGGGCGGAGTATTTTCCGAATGCCACCATCTTCGGTCTTGATATAAACCCTGCCTGCCAAGATCTGGGAGGGGGGCGCGTAAATATCTCGATCTTTGACAGCACAGATAAGGCTGCTGTAGCGGCTTTTGTTGAAAAACACGGCGCCGAATTCGATTTGATCATTGATGATGGCAGCCATTGGTTTCAGGACCAGATCAATACCTTCCACAATTTTTTTCCGCACCTTAAACGTGGCGGCCATTATGTGGTGGAAGATTTGGTTTCCGGCGATGGGCCACACAGGTACTACACTGTGCAAGCATTCAAGGAACTCGTTGACGGAATCAATTATATCCCAAACAACATCAGTACTGGTGCTGCGGTAAAGAGCTTCGGCGCAATTGATTGTGGCTATGTAAGCGAGATTACCGGTTTGCAGTTTTTTCGCGACATTGTTTTCATCGAGAAGGGGCGGAACCCAGAGGACAATCGGTTTTTGCTTAATCGCCTGGACCAGGAAGCGATTTGCTGGCCGAGCAATAGTCACAATGGCTCAGAAGCCATTTTGAAAATCCGGCAAATGCTTGCAGCTCCCTTTATTCGGCACTTAATCCCGCGCCCCTTTGCACAGGGGCCGGGATGGGTTGGATGGCTATTCCGGCGATTGTGCTCCCGATTCTAAATATGGGCGAATTACAACAATCTCGGTTTAGTCATCACCGCAGAGACAGCCCCGGCCAGGAAGGATGACGCTACGGAAAGTAAGGAGCCGGAATACGCCACTTAAAATAGGCGTGGACCGGGCTTTGCGTCCGTGGACTTGCGGCTAAATATTCCATAAATTCTCCGTCAATTACCGGCAGCGAGAAAAAAGCCGGTCTGCTGATGGAGGCTACAATCATGACATTTTTCCGTCTCAAGGCGGTTTTGCTGGCCGGTGCGCTTGCCCTGGCCACGATTGCCCCCGCTGCCTATGCCCAGGGCAAGACCCTGCGCTGGGCCAGCCAGGGCGACTATCTCACGTTTGATCCGCATAGCCAGAATGAGGGCCTGACCCGCACCGGCAGCTTCCAGGTTTATGAAGGCCTGGTCGGCTACAGCCAGGATCTGAAATTTGTGCCGGCGCTGGCGACGTCCTGGAAGGCGGTCAACGACACCACCTGGGAATTCAAGCTGCGCCAGGGTGTCAAATTCCATGGCGGCGAGGATTTCACCGCCGATGACGTGGTGTTCTCGGTCAAGCGCGCCCAGCACGCCAATTCCGATTTCAAGACCTATATCGCCAGCGTGGCCGATGTGAAGGCGGTGGACAAATACACCGTGCATGTTGTCACCAACGGCGCCAATCCGATCCTGCCCAACCAGATCGCCAATATCTTCATCCTGTCCAAGAGCTGGGCGGAGAAGAACAACGTGCTCAATCCGCAGAGCTACAAAGACAAGGAAGAGACCTTTGCCGTGCGTAATGCCAACGGCACCGGCCCCTTCATGCTCAAGCTGCGCGAGCAGGATGTGCGCACCATCACCGCCAAGAATCCGAATTGGTGGGCGCTCAAGGACAATCCGCATAATATCGACGAGATCGTCTACACCCCGGTGAGCACTGCCGCGACCCGCGTTGCCGCTTTGCTGTCGGGCCAGCTCGATTTTGTGCTTGATGTGCCGGTGCAGGATGTGGAGCGTGTGCGTCGCTCGGCCGGTTTGCAGGTCAAGAAGACCAACGAAATCCGCTCGATCTTCCTTGGCCTGGATGTTGGCAGCGCTGAGCTGAAATATGCCGATGTGAAGGGCAAGAACCCGTTTGCCGACAAGCGCGTGCGCCAGGCGATGTATCATGCCATCGACATGGAGGCGATCCGCGCCAAGGTGATGCGCGGCGATGCCGTGGTGGCCGGCATGATCACCTCGCCGGGTGTGCATGGCTATGATCCGGCCATCGACAAGCGCCTGCCGCTTGATCTGCCCAAGGCCAAGAAGCTGCTGGCCGATGCCGGCTATCCGAATGGCTTCGGCGTGACGCTGGATTGCTCGAACGACCGCTATGTCAACGACGAGGCGGTGTGCCAGGCGGTGGTGGGCATGCTGGCCCAGATCGGCATCAAGGTTGATCTGGCGGCGCGTTCCAAGACGCTGCATTTCCCCAAGCTGCAAAAGAAGGATAGCAGCTTCTTCATGCTGGGCTGGGGCGTGCCGACCTTCGACTCGCATTATGTGTTCTCGTATCTGGTGCAGACCCCGGATGGCAAGAATGGCACCTGGAACTTCACCAACTACTCGAACCCGAAGCTGGACGGCATGATCAACGGCATGCTGACCGAGCTTGACCAGGGCAAGCGCGACAAGCTGATCCGCGATGCGTGGGATATTGTCAATGACGAGGTGATCTACCTGCCGCTGCACCATCAGGTGCTGAACTGGGCGATGACCGACAAGCTGGACATGCCGATCATCGCCGACAACGTGCCGCGTTTCCACTTCGCCAAGCTCAAGTAAGGCCCAGCACCGCCGCCGGATGCGTCCGGCGGCGGTGCGCTTTTTGTATTTAACGCCCCATGCTCGGATATATCATCGGCCGGCTCGGCCAGGCCTTCGCCGTCATGCTGGCGGTGGCCCTGGTGGCTTTTGTTCTGTTCAATTACATCGGCGACCCGATCAACAACATGGTGGGCCAGGATGCCACCACGATTGATCGCCAGGCTCTGCGTGACCAGCTTGGCCTCGACGATCCGGCGCTGATCCAGTTCGGCCGCTTCATCGGCAATGCAGCGCGTGGCGAATTCGGCCTCAGCTATCGGCTCAAGCGCCCGGTCAATCTGCTGATCCAGGAACGTCTGCCGGCTACGCTGGAACTGGTGATGCTGTCTGCCTTGCTCGCCCTGGTGCTTGGCCTGCCGCTCGGCGTCTACACCGCCTTGCGCCGCGATAGCTGGCTCAGCCGGCTGCTGCTCACATCCTCGCTGGTCGGCGTCTCGCTGCCCACTTTTGTCATCGGCATCGGGCTGATCTATCTGTTTTCGGTACAGTTTGATCTGTTGCCCAGTTTCGGGCGCGGCGAGGTGGTGTCGCTCGGCTGGTGGAGCACCGGTTTCCTGACCAAATCGGGCTGGGCTGCCATCATCATGCCGTCGATTACACTCTGCCTCTATCAGCTCACCCTGGTGCTGCGCCTGGTGCGCACCGAGATGATGGAAGTTTTGCGCACCGATTATATCAAATTCGCCCGTGCCCGCGGCCTCACCAACCGTATCGTGCATTTCCGCCATGCGCTCAAGAACACGTTGATGCCGGTGGTAACCATTGTCGGCCTGCAAGTTGGCGGCCTGATCGCGTTTTCGATTGTCACCGAAACCGTGTTCCAATGGCCCGGCATGGGGTTGTTGTTCATTCAGGCGGTTTCGTTTGCCGATATCCCGGTGATGGCGGCCTATCTGGTCATGGTCGGGCTGCTCTTTGTCAGCCTCAATCTGCTGGTTGATCTGGTGTATTTCTTCATTGACCCACGCCTTCAGGCAGATCGCGGCACCGCCGCCGGGCGGCCGTCATGAACGCCCTGCTGCAAAGCCTGCGACGTTGGGCCGATAGTGATCTGGCCTATAGTTTCTCGCGCTCGCCGATTGTTGTGGTCTCCGCCATTGTGGCGCTCACCATGATCCTGGCGGCGGTGTTTGCGCCCTGGGTTGCGCCGTTTAATCCGTTTGATCCCGGTTCGCTCAAACTGATGGATGCACAAACCCCGCCGGCCTGGGTGGAGGGCGGCATGGCAAAATACATCCTCGGCACCGACGATCAGGGCCGCGACCTGCTTTCCGCCATCCTGTATGGCAGCCGGGTGTCGCTGCTGGTGGGTTTTGCCGCCATCGGCTTTGCCGCTGTGTTCGGCACGCTGATCGGTGTGTTATGCGGCTATCGCGGCGGCTGGCTGGATGTTTTTGTGATGCGCGCCGCCGATGTGCAGCTCACCATCCCGAGCATCCTGATTGCTCTCACCATCGATGGCGTGGCGCGCACTGCCTTGCCGCGTGAATTGCATAACGAGATTGCGCTGTTTGTGCTGATTTTCGCCATCGGCATCGCCGATTGGCCACAATTCGCCCGCGTGGCACGTTCTGCCGCCATGGTGGAGCGCAGCAAGGATTATGTCGCCGCCGCCCGTGTCATCGGCCGGCCATCCTGGTCCATTGTCTGGCGCCATGTGCTGCCGAACACGCTTGGCCCGGTGATGGTGCTTGCCACTGTCGGGTTGGCCCTGGCAGTGCTGTCGGAAGCCACGCTGAGTTTTCTCGGCGTGGGCGTGCCGCCAACGCAGCCATCGCTCGGCACGCTGATCCGCGTCGGACAGAGTTTCCTGTTCTCCGGCGAATGGTGGACCGTATTCTTCCCGGCGCTTACGCTGGTGCTGCTGGTACTGGCGGTGAATGTGCTGGGTGACTGGCTGCGCGACGCGCTGAATCCAAAACTGCGTTAACGCAGCAATTCCTGCCGTGCCGCCTCATGGCCGGCTGCGGCGGCGCGGCCCAGCCAGTGCTGGCCGGCGGCGGCATCGCGGGGCAGGCCATCGCTGCCAGTGCGATAGGCCAGGCCCAGGGCATAGGCTTCGTTGGCATCGCCCAGTTCGGCCGCGCGCCGGGTTGCCGCCAGCGCCTTGTCTGGCTGCTTCATGTAGCGATAGCTGGTTGCCAGTAGCGACCAGGCCGGCAGCATCTGCGGATCAAGCTGTAAGGCGGCTTCGGCTGCGCGCACGCCTTCCTCAAATTCATTCGACAACACCAGCCGGCCGGCAAACTGGTAATGCAGCTTTGCGTCGTCGGGTGTCTGGCGCAGGGCGGCGCGATAGGCGGCAAAACTTTCCAGCACGCGATCAGCGTGAAACAGCGCCTCGGCCAGCCGGGCCAGCAGGCGCGGATCGCGCTCGGCTTCGCGCATCGCCTCGGCGCAGGCATCCAGGCCATCGCGCGGCATCAGGCTGCCGCAGCGCGTGATTGCATCCTGCGCCAGTGCGGCCAGGGGCGGCGCGGCCACGGGCAGGGCGCCAAGCAGCAGAGCAAGGGCGAGGCGCCTCACAGATGGCCCTTGATCCGCGCCGCCATGTCGATGATCGCCTCGCGGTCGCCGGGGCTGAGCGGCCAGTTCAGTTTGGCATTGTCGCCTTTGTGGCGAGGCAGCACATGCACATGGTAATGCAGCACGGATTGCGCAGCACCCGGGCCATTGGCTTGCACAATGTTGATGCCGTCCGGCATGGTGGCATCGCGCACCGCCCGGGCCACGCGCTTGGCGAGGCTTGCCACCGCCGCCACACTGGCGGCCGGCGTGCTATACAGATCAGGATAATGGCCCTTGGCAATCACCAGGGCATGGCCGGGGGCGAAGGGATTGATATCCATGATCGCCAAAGCCTGGCGGCTTTCCGTCAGCTTGATACTGGGCAATTGCCCAGCCACGATCTTGCAGAACACACAATCTGCGCCAGCCATGCTTCCGCTCCCTCCGCTGCGTTCATTCGTCATGCGCGGACTTGATCCGCGCATCTCCTCGACGATGAGCCCCCCGGGTCGAGCCCGGGGGTGACGTGAAGTTTATAATGATCCGATAGGCGCTTCACTCACTTTCAGGCGTGGCGTCGGTCTGGCGGAAGGGGGAGTGTTCATCCAATGCCGCAATCAGGCCCTGCATATGGGCGCGCTCCTCGCGCAAATAGGCATCCACGGCGCGGTGGAAAGCCGGATCGGGCAGATGGTGCAGAGAATGGATCGGGCTGGGCAGATAGCCGCGCGCCAGCTTGTGCTCGCCCTGTGCGCCGGCTTCAACGCGCTTGAGGCCATGGCGGATGGCATAGTCGATGGCCTGGTAATAGCAGCATTCAAAATGCAGGAAAGGATGCTGCTCGATGCAGCCCCAGTTGCGGCCATAGAGCGTGTCGCCACCCAGCATGTTCCAGGCCCCGGCAATCCAGCGCCCGTCGCGCCGCGCCAGCACCAGTATCACCTGCTCGGCCATGGTGGCATGCAGGCGGTGGAAAAAATCCCGATTCAAATAGGGCTGGCCCCATTTGCGGCTGCCGGTATCGATATAGAACTCATAGAAGGCATCCCAATGTTCAGCAGTCAGCGTGGTGCCGGAGACGCATTCGATCTCGATGCCGGCGGCCACCGCCTCGCGTCGTTCACGCTTGATCGCCTTGCGCTTGCGTGACGCCAGCGCGGCCAGGAAGCCGTCAAAATCGGCATAACCTTCGTTGCGCCAATGGAATTGTTCACCCAGGCGATGCAGCAGGCCGGCAGCTTCGCCCCACTGCTTCTCGGCTTCAGTGACAAAGTTGATATGCAGCGACGACAGGCCATGGCGCTGCACCAGGCCAAGCGCGCCTTGCAGCAAGGCATTGCGCAACGCTGTTGCATCCTCACCCGGCCGCACCAGCAGGCGCGGCCCGGTCACCGGCGTGAACGGCACGGCACAAAGCAGCTTGGGATAATAGGCGCCGCCGGCCCGTTCATAGGCATTGGCCCAGCCCTGGTCGAAGATATATTCGCCCTGGCTGTGGCCCTTGAAATATAGCGGCATGGCGCCGAGCAGATCGCCGGCAGCATTCTCGGCCAGCAGATGCGTCGGCTGCCAGCCCTGGCGCGGCGCCACGCAGCCGGATTGCTCCAGCGCATCCAGGAAGGCGTGGCGCAAAAACGGATTGTCGCTGCCGGCGCAGGCATCCCAGGCCGCGGCCGAGATATCGGCGATCCGGGCCAGGGCGCGGATACGCAAGCCGCTCACTTCGTGGACAACTCCTCGAAGATGATATTATCGGCATGAGCGGCCGCGCGGGCGCGCTGCTCCGGCGTGCGCACGGTCCAGCTCACCACCGGCATATGGCGGGCGCGATAGCGCGCGGTCAGCGGCGCGGGCAGGTCGTTCACGTCATAGGCCAGGAACATCGGCTCGCCATGAAAATGGTTCAGCATCCAGGCCAGGGCCAGGCGCTGATACCAGTTCAGGTTCTTGCCCATATCGCTCATGGCGCAGGCAATCTGGCCGCGCACAAATTGCGGCGCATTGTCGCGGAACCATTTCACTGTGCGCGGGCTGAAGGATTGCACCGCCACCGGGCCGGGGTAATGCCGCAGCATGTTGGCCACGGCGGCTTCCAGCTTGCCGGCCGGCTCGGCATTGTCCTTCTTGATTTCCACCAGCAAGGGCGCGCGGCCCTGCACCAGATCCAGCACATCGCGGAAACTCGGCACGGTTTCGGCGGTGCCAAGCAAGGTTTCGCGTTTCAGCGCGGCCAGTGTCATGTCGGCAACGCGGCCCGGCTTGCCGCATAGCCGGTCCAGCACCGCATCATGAAACACCACCGCCTGACCATCGCCGGTGATGCGCACGTCCAGTTCTATGGCATAGCCGCCTTCGATGGCTTTCTGGAAGGCGAGGCGCGAATTCTCCGGCACGCCCTTGGCGATGTCATGCAGGCCGCGATGCGCCACTGGAGTCTTGGTCAGCCATTTGGGTAAAGCTTCGGTCATGGCGCACTCAATCCTTCAACAGAAACACGGCATCAGCTTCCACGGCGATATCAAACGGCAGGCTGGGCGCGGAAATTGTGCTGCGCGCCGGCCGCCCGGCTTCGCCGAAAATCTCCACCAGCAGATCGGTGGCGCCATTGGCCACCACCTGCGCCTGCTGAAAATCCGGCAGTGAATTCACCAGCACAAAGATTTTCAGGCAGCGCTCCACGCGATCCAGGTCGCCATCCACCGCCTGGGCCAGTTGCGCCAGCAGGTTCAGCGCCGTGAGCCGGGCGGCGGCGGCGCCTTCAGCCACGCTCAGGCCGCCGGCGCCGAGTTTGCCGGCATGGCGTATGCTCTGGCCCCAGGTCGGGCCGACGCCGGAAATCCAGATTTCGCGGCCCAGCCGCTGCCAGCCGATATAGGTCGCCACCGGCATATGCGCCGGCGGCAGGGCCAGGCCCAGGTCGCGCAGACGGGTGGCGACGCTATTCGGCATCGGATCAGGCCAGCTCGAAGATGGCGTCTACTTCCACCGCCACGCCGCGCGGCAGCGACACCGCGCCAACCGCGAAGCGGGCATGTTTGCCGGCCTCGCCGAACACATCCACCATCAGGTCGGAAGCGCCGTTGATCACCTGCGGATGCTGGATGAAATCGGCAGTGCAGTTGACGAAGCCGCCCAGCTTGAGCACGCGCTTGATGCCATCCAGCGAGCCGCCGGCGGCCTGGCGCGCCTGGGCGATCAGGTTAAGGCCGCAAAGCCGCGCCGCCTCGGCGCCCTTGGCCACATCCAGATCGGCGCCGAGCCGGCCGAGATAGCGCAATTCGCCATTCCAGATGGTGATCTGGCCGGCGACGAACAGGGTTTTGCCGCTGATCGTGTAGGGAACATAATTGGCCGCCGGGCTGGCGGGATTGGGCAGTTCGATACCCAGCGCGGCAAGGCGCGCCTCATGGCTGTTGGACATGGCTTTGATACCCGTTTTCCCAAAGATGGGGGTTACTGAGGCTGGGTATCTAGCCCCAAGCCGCGTTGCGGCGCAACCAATCGCCGTCGCTCAGGCTCAGGTTATCGGCCGCGAGCGGCGCGATTGTTTATGCAGATACATGGCGCGGTCGGAAGCGCGCAGCAGGTCGGCCAGGTCCAGGCAACCATCATAGGCCACCAGGCCGAAGGACAGGCCGATGCGCAGGCGCTGGCCGGCCCATAGCAAAGGTTCGCCATCGATGGCGGCACAGATGGCGCCAAGATGCGCGCCGGCTGCGGCTTCATCCAGGCCGGGCAGCACCATGGCGAATTCGTCGCCATGCAGCCGGGCGGCAAAATCGCCCGGGCGGGCAGCATGGTGCAGATGCCGGGCGGCATGGCGCAGGGCCGCATCGCCGGCGGCATGGCCCAGGCTGTCATTGATGCCCTTGAGGCCGTCCAGGTCGAGGAAACCCAGCACGCCGCCGGCTTTCTGGCTGCGGCTGCGGGCCAGTTCCTGCCCCATATGGCGCTCGAAGCCCCGGCGGTTCGGCAAGCCGGTCAATTCATCGGTGAAGCTGAGCTGCTCCAGTTCGTCGATACGCTGCTGCTGGTCGGCCAGGCGCTGCTCGCTCTCGGCCGCCACATCCAGAATCTGATCCAGCAGGCCAAGGCGGGCGCCATCGCCATCGCGGCGCAAGGCCAGGCGCAGGCGCAGCACCAGGCTGGCGAAACCGGCACCGGCATGGGCCGGCGGCATCTGGCCAAAGCCGGGGGCATGGTCGGCGCGCCATTCAGCCAGATTAGCCGGGAAGTCCTTGGCGGGCAGGGCGAAGCTCATGGCGATACCTGTTCAGAGCGTTAGGTCACGCCCTGAACAAAGCAATCGCCATGCCAGTTTGAAATGCCGGAAAACCGGTATTTTCAAAGATGGCATGGCGGCAATTTTTGCCGCTTACAACGGGCTGGGCGGGGTTCGGCCCTGCAACACCGCGTCGATATTGTCCAAGGCGGCAAAGCCCATCGCATCGCGTGTTTCCTCGGTGGCGCTGCCCAGATGCGGCAGCAGGAACACATTGGGCAAGGCGGCATAGCCCGGATGCAGCTTGGGTTCGCCGGCAAACACATCCAGCCCGGCGGCGCGGATATGGCCGGATTTCAGCGCCGCAATCAGCGCTTCGTCATCCACCATGTCGCCGCGCGCGGTATTCACGAAATAGGCACCCTCGGGCAGCAAAGCCAGGGTTTCGGCATTGAACAGGCCACGGGTTTCCGGCGTGGATGGCGCGTTGATCGACAGCGCATCGCAAACCCGCAGCAGGCCGCCCAGGCTGTCATGATACGCCGCGCCCTGTTCCTGCCCGGGCGGCAGGCGGCGGCGGTTATGATAGTGAATCTGCATGCCGAAGGCGCGGGCGCGCTGGGCCACCGCCTGGCCGATGCGGCCCATGCCATAGATGCCGAGCCGCTTGCCGCGCGGATCGCGGCCCAGCAGCATGGTGGTGTGCCAGCCCACCCATTCGCCGGCCCGCACCAGCCGGTCGCCTTCATAGGCGCGGCGCATGGCGGCCAGCAACAGCAGCATGGCGGTGTCGGCGGTGGCCTCGGTCAGCACATCCGGCGTATTGGCGGCCACTATGCCGCGCGCCTTGCAGGCCGCCACGTCGATATGCTCATGCCCCACCGAGAAGGTGGCGATCACCCGCAGCCCGTCCGGCAGCCGCGCCACCAGATCGGCGCTGATGCGGTCGCTGGAACAGATCAGCATCGCCTCGGCCTGATGGGCATGGGCGCGGGCCACGATCTCATCGGCAGACAGCACAGTATCGTCTGGGTTGAATAGAGCGGTATAGTCCCGCATGGCACGGTTGCTGACATTTTTCGGCATGGCGCGGGTCACAAGCAGGCGAGGAAGGTGCATGGCGCGGGAATTCCGGTTATTTCTCCATAACATACCAAGCAACATATTGCGTTGCCGCAGGCGGGCTATATTGTGGAAGCTGTAATCGCTGCGGGCAAGGATTCCATGACGCGTATTCTCGGTTTGCTCTGTTTTGCGCTGCTGCTGGCCATGGGCGGGCCATTGCGCGCCGAGGAGCCGGCCTTGCAGGCGATCGGCAAGGGGCTGGTGTCGCATCGTGCCACCTATGGCCTGTCGATCGCGCGTCACGATCCGCGCAACTATCGCAGCGGCATCGGCGGTGGCCTGACTCTGGAATTCCTCAATACCTGCGATGGTTATGTGTTGAACCAGCGCTTTGTGATCGAAACCCAGACCGATGACGGCCCGGTGCTGACCGACATGACATTGGGGTCGTTCGAAAGCCTGGATGGCCGGCGCTTCCAGTTCCGCCTGCGCGAGCAGTTGAATGGCGAGGATGAGGAAGAGTTGGTCGGCGAGGGGCAATTGTCGCCCCGGCGTGGCGGCGGCCGTATCCTGTTCAGCCAGCCGGCCGATACCGCGCTTGACCTGCCGGAAGGCACCATGTTTCCCACTGAGCATACTATCCGGCTGATCGAAGCCGGGCGGGCCGGGCAGAATCTGTTGCAGGCTGATGTGTTTGATGGCTCGGGCGCGGAAGGCCATGCCAGCATCGGCGGCTTTATCGGCCGACCGCAGCCGCCATCCGACAGCACCAGCTTTGCCGGCCTGAAAGGCCAGCGCTCCTGGCGTGTGCGTCTGGCCTATTTCTCGTCGGCCAAAAAGAGCGACACGCCGGATTACGAGATTGCCTTTCGCCTGTATGAAAACGGCGTCAGCGACGACATCGTGTTCGATTATGGCGATTATGCCATTCGCGCCACCATGCAGACCCTGGAAGTGCTGCCGCGCGACGGCTGCTGAGAGATCTTACGCCTCGCCGATGGCCCAGAGCCAGGCGGCGCCGCGCACGCCGGAACTATCGCCATGCTGATTGCGCCGCAGCGGCGTGGCGACATGATCGCTGAAGGCCCAGCGGGTCCAGAGCAGCGGTACGCGCTCGTAGAGCCGATCCAGATTAGACAGGCCGCCGCCCAGCACCACCACATCGGGATCAAGCAGGTTGAGCACGGCGGCCAGCGCGCGGGCGAGGCGGTTTTCCAGCCGTAACAGCGCGGCTTCGGCGGCGGCATCGCCCTGTTCGGCCAGCGCGGCGATGGCGGGGCTTTTGAGCTGTTGCCCGGTGGCGCGGGCAAAATCGGCCTCGAAGCCGGTGCCGGAAATCCAGGTTTCAGTGCAGCCATGCAGGCCGCAATAACACAGCTGGCCGGGCAATTCGCTGTGTTCCGGCCAGGGCAGCGGATTATGGCCCCATTCGCCGGCAATGGCATTGGGGCCAAGCAGGCATTTGCCATCCACGACAATACCGCCGCCGCAGCCGGTGCCAAGGATGACGCCGAACACGCTGCGATAGCCGGCACCGGCGCCATCGCTGGCTTCCGATAGCGCAAAGCAATTGGCATCGTTGCCGAGCCGCACCGGGCGCTGCAAGGCGGCTTGCAGATCATGATCCATGGCATGGCCGATCAGCCACACCGAATTGGCATTCTTCACCAGCCCGGTGGCCGGCGAGATGGTGCCCGGAATGCCGATGCCGACCGGGCTGGGGCGCGTGGCGCCGGCTTCCTGCTCAATCTGCATCACCAGATCGCGGATGGCACGGATGGTGTGGGCATAATCGTCACGCGGCGCATTGATGCGGCGGCGGGCGCGGATGGCGCCATCATCTGCCAGGGCGATGGCTTCGATCTTGCTGCCGCCGAGATCCACACCGATGCGCATGATGCTGGGTTCCTTTCAGCCGGCCAGATAGGCGGCCATATAGGGCTCGATCTCGGCCCAGCTTGCGGCGCGGTGCTGGCTATGCTCGGCCGGCGGCAGCAGGGCGGCCAGCCGGGTATCGGCGATGAAATGCACCCGATGCACCATCGGCGCCGCCTTGGCCACCGAGGCATGGTTATGCGGGATGTCGTCCAGAAAGGCAGCGCGGCGTGGCGCATGCTGCAACAATGCCGCCATGGCCGGCCCCTTGCCGCCGCTATTGGCAATCAGCGGATAGGCCATGCCATGCAGCGCCAGGGCGGTTTCGCGCGCGCCCTTGGCATGCAGCGGCAGATTGCTCAGCACCACGATATCGGCGATGGCGCTGAGCCGGCGCAATCCATCTGCGGCGCCCTCCACCGGTTCCAGATTGGCAGTGTCGGTGGCAAAGAATCGGTCAAGCAGGGGATGCAGTTCCTCGGCGGGTACTGGCTCATTGTCGTCCTGGCGCCGGATGTTCCCGTAAAGCGCGTAGGACTTCCAGTCAAAATACAGGCCCATCCGCTCCAGATGGCGCTCAAAGCCACGCATGAAATAAAACAGCACTTCATCCGCATCCACCACCAGCAAAGGGCGGCCGGGCGCCAGGCTGAGGCCGGCAAGCTGTGTTGCCAGGGCTGGCGCCAGTTCAGCCACCTGCCCATCCTTTGGGACAGCTTGCGGTGCTATGGCCGCAGCTTCTGTGGTTAACGGGGTGGCGGCGGTGGAATCGGTATTATTTTGCGTCATTCCGTCATACTTATACATGATTCGCATTTGGGAAACGGCTTGGCCGCGCCTTGGGCAAGTGCTACATATCGTTTAGATAATACGTGAAGCGACCGGCGCGCGGTGGCGGAATTTCGGGGACTGGCGCATGAGCAAGACCGTTTTGATCGTTGAGGACAACGAACTCAATATGAAGTTGTTCCACGATTTGCTTGATGCGCATGGCTACCAGACGCTGCAAACCAAGGACGGCATGGAAGCCCTGGCCATGGTGCGGCAGCATCGGCCCGATCTTATCCTGATGGATATCC
>NZ_JAGOLP010000071.1 GCF_017994015.1 Ferrovibrio sp.
CAATTCGCCGGCCTCATAGAGCTTCACCAGCGCGGCATATTGCGTCGGCGTTACCTGGGTATCGCCGATACTACCCATGAAGATGGCGGTGGCACGCTGATGCGCCCGCCGGATCAGATGGCCGATCTGTTCTTCCAGCACATAGCCAAGCGGCAAGGCGGCGGCGGTGGCCGGCATCGGCTCCGTCTCGGCCTGGCTGGGCTGCTGTTTCGGTGGCGTCATGATTTATCCGGTCGGGTTGGCGCGTGCGGAGACTAGCGGCAATCTAAGCCCCGCGCCAAGTCATTCGGCCGAAACTTTATGGAGATACGAAGATTATACAATATATCAGCGTTGATATTCTGCGCCTTCACAGCACTTGGGTTGCCGCCTCGGCGCCGCGTTCAAGCAGGCGCAGCGATCCTTCGCTGTTTTCAAAGATGGTGCAGGAACAGTAATCGGGCTGAAACAGCACCAGCCGGTCATCCTTCAGCGCCGCGCCAAGGGCGGCGTTGATCACCATGAAATGCGTCACGATCACCATATCCCTGCGGCAGGAAAGCAGTGAACCGACAACGCCCTGGCGCCAGGCACGCAGGATACCGGGTTGATCGGCAAAACGCTGGCCGGCTATGCGCTTGAGCCAGGCGCCGCGCGCCGCCAATCCCTCGGCGGCAATATCCGGCGGAGTTGGAATTTCCGCAACAGCAGAACTGATCTCTGCCACCTCGCCCCAGCGATTGGCCAGCGGCGCGGCGGTTTCCTGGGCGCGCTGCAACGGCGAGCAGAGGATCGGCAGCGGGCCGAGCGATTCCAGTTTCAGCGCCAGATCAACCGCATGCTCGCGGCCTTCTTCGGACAGGCCGGGATCAGCGGCTTCGGCGAAATTCGCCGCCGCTTTTGCATGCCGCACTAGATAGAGCTTAGACATGGCTTCGGCCTCGACTTGGTGTTACAGCAGATTGATCCGCATATTTTCGCGCGCCACAATGGCGCCGGTCCACATCTGGCGCGCATCAGCTTCCAGCCGCTCCATGAACGGGTCTTCATGATCTGGATCGTGATGGAAAATCGCCAGTTGCTTCACGCCGGCCGCCAAGCAGAGCCGCACCCCCTCCTGCCAGGTGGAATGGCCCCAGCCGACATGGCTTTCGTATTCGCGGTCGGTATAGGTGCTGTCATAGATCACCAGATCGGCATCGGCGATCAGGTCGAGCACATTCTGGTCCGGCTTGCCGGGGGTGTGCTCGGTATCGGTGACATAGCACATCGCCTTGCCGCCATATTCGATGCGATAGCCGGTGGCGCCATCGGGGTGATTCAACGGCTTGGTGCGCACCGTGATGCCGTCGCCCAGGGTGAAGCGGTCACCGGCGCGGAAATCCTGGAACACAAATTGTGCCCCCATCTTTTCCAGCGGCACCGGGAAAAACGGCTCGGCCATCTGCGAGCGGAATACCTGCTCGATGCCACCCCGATCCGCAACATGGCCGGCTCGGATAGTGAAATGGCAGCTTTTGCGAAAGGCCGGCGAGAAAAATGGAAAGCCGTTGATATGGTCCCAATGGGTGTGCGAGAGCAGCAGATCGGCATTCTCCTCGCCGCGCTTCAGCATCCAATGGCCCAGATTGCGGATGCCGGTGCCGGCATCCAGGATCAGCGTGCGACCGCCCAGCTTCACTTCCACGCAGGAGGTGTTGCCGCCGAAGGCGATATGCCTGGGCGATGGTGTGGCGATGCTGCCACGCACCCCCCAGAATTTTACCTTGAAGCCCATACCGCCGCCTTTCCGCTCATGCCCAAGCTTCAGCCGCCAACCGGCAGCGCCATTTCGGCCAGCCGCGCCCAGTAGCTGGCGCCGATGGTGATGGCTTCGTCGTTGAAATCGTAATGCGGGTTGTGGATCATGCAGCTGCCTTCACCGGCGCCATTGCCGATCCAGACATAGGAACCCGGCTTCTCGCGCAGCATCCAGGCAAAATCCTCGGCGCCCATGCTGGGCACGATATTGCGCAGCACATTGGCTTCGCCAACAATGTCGGCAGCGGCGCGCGCCGCCAGCTCGGTTTCGTCAACCGTGTTGATGGTGGGCGGATAGCGCCGCTGGTAATCCAGTTCAGCCACCGCGCCATGGCTGGCGGCGATGCCAGTAACAATCTGGCGCAGGCGGTTCTCGATCAGGTCCTGAACTTCGGGCGAAAAGGCGCGCGCCGTGCCCGCCAGCATGGCATCTTCCGGGATCACATTGGTGGTGTGGCCGGCGCTGAACTGGCAGATGCTGACCACCGCCGGCTGCTGCGGATTGACATTGCGGCCAACGATATGCTGCGCCGCCAGCACAATCTCGGCGCCGATGGCCACCGGATCGATGCCCTGATGCGGATAGGCGCCATGCGCGCCCTTGCCGCGGATCTTGATCCAGAACATGTCGGCGGAGGCCATCATCGGTCCGGCTTTCACACCGAAACTGCCAATATCGTAGCCCGGCATGTTGTGCATGCCGAACACCGCCTCGCACGGGAATAGGCGGAACAGGCCCTCATCCACCATCACCTTGCCGCCGGCCAGATTTTCCTCGGCTGGCTGGAAAATGAAATGCACGATGCCGTCAAAGTTGCGCGACTGCGCCAGATACTGCGCCGCGCCGAGCAGCATGGTGGTGTGGCCATCATGGCCGCAACCATGCATCTTGCCTTCATGCTTGGATTTATGCGCAAAGCCATTCAGTTCATGCAGGTCGAGCGCGTCCATATCGGCGCGCAGGCCGATAGCGCGATTGCCTGTGCCCGCCTTAAGCGTGCCGACCACGCCGGTCTTGGCCAGGCCGCGATGCACCGGGATGCCAAAACTTTCCAGCTTCTCGGCCACAAACTGCGCCGTGCGGTGCTCCTCGAAGGCCGTTTCCGGGTGTGCGTGCAGATCACGCCGCCATGCCGTGAGCTGTGCCTTGTTGGCGACGATCTCATCAATCAGCTTCATAATTCCTCCACACCCACTTCTGCTACTGGCTCCACCACCACCCGGCGGTTGGCTGAAATCGCCGGTTCTCCAAACTAAACGATTGATTTTGCTGTTTCCAGCGCCTTGCACAGGGATTGACTCATGGGCCTCACTATGGTCTTGTCCGGGCGCGGCAGAGCCAGTCCAAATGTTGGGCCTGCCCGCCGCCCCCCTAAACACGCGGAAATCCATGGATTTTACTAGTCTAGGCTTAAGCGAGCCGGTACTGAAAGCCGTTGCCGATGCCGGTTACGTGCAGCCGACCCCGATTCAGGCCCAGGCCATCCCGATCGTTTTGACCGGCCGGGACGTGCTGGGCACCGCGCAGACCGGCACCGGCAAGACCGCCGGTTTCACTTTGCCGCTGATCGATATTCTGGCCGGCGGCCGGGTGCGCGCCCGTATGCCGCGCGCCCTGATCCTGGAGCCGACCCGCGAACTGGCCGATCAGGTGGCGCATAGCTTTGTCACTTACGGCAAACATTCCAATCTCTCAATGGCGCTGCTGATTGGCGGCGTGAACTACACCGAGCAGGAAAAGCTGCTGGATCGCGGCGTTGACGTGCTGATCGCCACCCCGGGCCGCCTGCTTGACCATTTTGAGCGCGGCAAGGTGATGCTGACCGGCGTGCAGGTGTTTGTCATCGACGAAGCCGACCGCATGCTGGATATGGGCTTCATGCCGGATGTGGAGAAGATCGGTTCCAAGCTGCCGGTGCTGCGCCAAACCTTGTTTTTCTCGGCCACGATGCCGCCGGAAATGCGCAAGCTGGCCAACAACTTCCTTAACAATCCCAAGGAAATCGCGGTAGCGCGGCAATCCACCACCGCCGAAACCGTGACGCAGGGGCTGATCTATGTCAGCACCCGGATGAAGCGCGAGGCGCTGCGCACGCTGATCCGCAACGAAGGCGTGAAGAACGCCATCATCTTCTGCAATCGCAAGCGCGATGTGGACATCCTGGCGAAATCGCTGATCCGGCATGGCTTTGACGCCCAGCCGCTGCATGGCGATATGGACCAGGGCACCCGCACCGCCACGCTGGAAAAGTTCAAGCGCAACGAAATCGCCATTCTGGTCGCCTCTGACGTTGCGGCGCGCGGCCTGGATGTTCAGGGCCTGACCCATGTGTTCAATTTCGATGTGCCGACCCATCCGGAGGATTATGTCCACCGCATCGGCCGCACCGGTCGCGCCGGCATGGAAGGCCGCGCCTTCACCATGGCGACCGAGGATGACGCAAAATATGTCCGCGCCATCACCCAGTTGATCAACCGCGAAATCCCGGTGGTGGAACTGCCCGGCTTCGGCCCTGGCGAGCATCCCGAGGATAGCGGTGCCGGCGGCGAACGCGAAGAGCGTGGCGGTCGTCGCGACCGCGGCCGCAGCGGCAATCGCGAGCGGGGCCGCAGTGGCAGCCGCGAGCGCGGACGCGACAGCAATCGTGATCGCGCGCCGGAAGCGGCCCGCACCGAGCCGGTTGATGCGCCGCTGGCCGAGGCCAGCCCGGCCCAGATAACCGAAACGGCGCCGAGCGAAGCCGCGCCGGAGCGCGCCCCGCGCAGCCGCAAGCCACGCGAGCATAAGGCCCGTGAACCGAAGCCGCGCGAGGCCAGGCCGCAGGACAGCAAGCAGCCGGATTCCAGGCCGCCGCGTGAGGCCAAGCCGCAGCGCGAAACCAGGCCCCAGCCAGAGACAAAGGCGCAGGAGGGTCGGCGGCGCGATAATCGCGAGGACCGCGATCCGCCGGTGGTGGGCATGGGCGACCATGTGCCAGACTTCATGCGCCGCCCTGTGCGCAAGGCGCAGCGCGGATAACTTGCGCGTCAGGCAGTAACGGAGCCGATCATGCAAACGATCTTCGTGATGGTGAAATGCGACCTCGGCCACGCCTATGACGTGGCGGCCCAGGCCGTGGAGCAGATCGAACAGGTTTCCGAAGTGCATTCCGTATCGGGCCAATATGACCTGATGATGAAATGCTACCTGCCCGATGGCACCGATATCGGGCATTTTGTGGTCAATAAGCTGCAAACCATTCCGCGCGTGAAGGACACCTTCACCATCATCACCTTCAAGGCCTTCAGCTAAACGCCATGGGCTATGCCTTCGTGCTGGTCGTCGGCCTGATGGCCGGCGCACTCAGCGGCGTGGTCGGTTTTGGCTCGTCCATCATGCTGATGCCGGTGCTGGTCTACCAGTTCGGCCCGCTGGCTGCCGTGCCGATCATGGCAATCTCGGCACTGATGGCCAACCTGTCGCGGATCATATTGTGGTGGCGCGAAATAGACTGGCGCGCCTGTGCCGCCTATACCATCACCGGCGCCCCTGCCGCAGCCCTTGGCGCCCGCACCCTGCTGATATTGCCGACCCGGCTGGTGGATATCGCGCTGGGCCTGTTCTTTGTGCTGATGGTGCCGGCCCGGCATTGGCTGGCGCGGCGCGGCTTCAAGCTGTCGCTCTGGCAATTAGCGCTGGTCGGTGCCGGTATCGGCTATCTCACCGGCATCGTGGTCTCCACCGGGCCGATCAGTGTGCCGGTCTTCCTGTCACTCGGCCTGGTGAAAGGCGCCTTCCTGGCCACCGAAGCTGCCGGCTCGCTTGGCATTTATCTGGCCAAAGCTGCGGTGTTTCAGCAATTCGGCGCCCTGCCCGGCGAAATCCTGCTGCAAGGCCTGATCACCGGTTCTGCCGTGATGGCCGGCAGCTTCCTCGGCAAACGCTTTGTGCTGCAACTCGATCCGGCCTGGTTCAGCCGCCTGATGGATGGCGTGATGCTAGGCGCCGGCCTGTTCATGCTGAGCCACGCTTTTTAACTGCATAACAAAAGGGCGCGATTTGCATCGCGCCCTCTGTATCAATCCGCTTTCAGGAATGCCGCTTAGCGCGACCACCAGCCACGCTTGGTCGGCGGTGGTTCGGCCGGCTTGTCCTGGCTGCCATCGGGTGTCACCACCACGGTCTCGAAGATCGGCCCGGTATGCACCGGCGTGGCAGGAATAGCGGCAACCGGCTCGACCGGCGCCGCTTCCGGCGCGGCAGCAGGCGCCACTTCCGGCATGGTGGCTTCCGGCACAGCAACCGGCGCACTGGCTTCCGCCACCACAGCCATCGGCTCGGGTGCCGATACCGGGGCTGGTTGCGGCGCGGGCTGCACCACCACCGGCTTGGGCGCCGGACGCGGCTCGTCCAGATCCAGATCAAGCATCGGGCCGCCATCCAGCATTGCACCAATCGCCGCCGGGGTCAGGAAATCGCCCTGATCCATATCGCGCTGATTGTTCTCGCGTGGCATGCGCTGCGGACGATCCGGATTCTGCGCCGGACGTGGCTCGGCGCCTTCTTCGGCCCCGCCCTCGTCACGGCGACGGCGGCGACCGCCCCGGCGACCACGGCGGCGGCGGCGCTGCTCACCATCGGCCTGAGACTCACCGGCCTGGGCTTCCTCGCCGGCGGGTTCCTCGCCTTCAGCCTCTTCGCCCTCGGCAGTATCTTCAGCATTGGCTTCGCTGCCAGCGTCGCCAAACTCGGCCTCGCCTTGCCCGGCCTCGGCATTGCTGCCTTCGGCCATGCCGGCTTCGTCGCCATTGGCTTCATCGCCCCGGCCACCACGGCGGCGGCGGCGGCGGCGGCGGCGGCGGCCATCGCTATCGGCACCATTTTCCGTGCCATTCTCAGCCTGGCCATTCTCTCCTTGGCCGGCTTCATCGGCGGCATCATCAAGGCCGAGGGTATCGGCCTCGAAACCATCCTCCTCGCCATCCTGATCCATGAAGGCCAGTTCCTCGGCCGCATCGGCATAGGAGCTTTCCTGGGTGATCGGGCGCTGTGGTTCAACGCGGGTGCTCAATTCAGGCCGGGTGACTTCGCCGGGCTGGCGCAGCTTGGCACGATCCAGCTTGTAATCCGGCGGCACAAGGCTGTTATCAGCGGCAACGATCACGCGCATGACGTAGCGGCGCTCAATGTCGCTCAGCCGCTCACGCTTGTGGTTGAGCAGGTAGATCGCCACTTCGGCCGGCACCGCCACGATGATCTCGCCGGCGCGATCACGGATGCCCTCTTCCTCAATGGCGCGCAGCACCTGCAAGGCGGTGCTTTCGGTGGAACGCACATAACCCCGGCCCTGGCAATGCGGGCAGGGCATGGTGGAGCTTTCGATCAGGCTCGGGCGCAGCCGCTGACGCGACATTTCGAGCAGACCGAAACCGGAGATACGGCCCACCTGGATGCGGGCGCGGTCGCCGCGCAGGCATTCCTTGAGGCGCTGCTCCACCTTGCGGATGTTGCGGTTGTCCTCCATGTCGATGAAGTCGATCACCACCAGACCGGCCAGATCGCGCAGGCGCAGCTGGCGGGCGATTTCCTCGGCCGCCTCCAGATTGGTCTTGTAGGCGGTTTCCTCGATATTGTGCTCGCGCGTCGACTTGCCGGAGTTGATATCGATGGAGACCAAAGCTTCGGTCGGGTTGATCACGATATAGCCGCCGGAACGCAGCTGCACCGTGGGCGTGAACATGCTGTCAAGCTGCTGTTCGACCTGGTAGCGGTGGAAGAGCGGGATCTTGTCCTGATACAACTTCACGCGGTCAGCATGGCTTGGCATCAGCATCTGCATGAAATCATGCGCCGCTTCATGGCCCTGCACACCTTCCACCAACACTTCATCGATGTCGTTGGAATAGAGGTCGCGGATCGACCGCTTGATCAGGTCGGCTTCCTCATAGATCAGCGTCGGCGCCGAGCTTTCCAGCGTACGTTCGCGGATGCTGTCCCAGCTGCGCAACAGATACTCAAAGTCGCGCTTGATCTCGGGCTTCGAGCGCTCCATGCCGGCGGTGCGCACGATCACGCCCATACCCTGCGGGATATCCAGCTCGCTGGTAATCGACTTGAGGCGCTTGCGATCAGCCGGCGAGGAAATCTTGCGGCTGATACCGCCGCCGCGCGCCGTGTTGGGCATCAGCACGCAATAGCGGCCGGCCAGCGACAGATAGGTGGTCAGCGCCGCGCCCTTGTTGCCGCGCTCTTCCTTCACCACCTGCACCAGCATGATCTGGCGCCGCTTGATAACTTCCTGAATCTTGTAGCGACGCGAGAAATGCGTGCGGCGCGGCCGGCGCTCCTCATGCTCGTCACGCGGCTCGGACTTGCCATTTTCAACAACGCCGGAAACGTCGGCACCTTCGCTGTTGCGGACCTCGTCGCCATGCTCGGCATGCGCAGCCATTTCAGCGACCGGGGCAACACCTTCAACCGCCGGCACTTCATTAGCGGCAGTCTCGACGGTGGCAGTCTCGACGGCAGCAGTCTCCACAGCAGCAATCGCATCCGCAACCGGCGCGGCTTCGGCCACCGGAGCATCAACAATTGGCGCGGCTTCAACAGCAGGTGCGGGTTCGGCCACCACATGCGGCGCGGCTTCCGGCTCGACAACCGGGGCGCTCACTTCAGCCACAACGCTCTCGTTGCGCGCCGGCACATTCCAGTAGGACGGCACATTGACCGGCGCGGCAGGCTCGTCGGTCAGATCGTCATGCAGGGCCGGGCGGGCCGGGGTGATCTCCTCGACCGCATCATAATCGCCGTCCACGGTCTCGATGGTATCGATGCCGTTATCGTCGCCAAGATCGTCATCATGCAGGTGATCGTCATGATGGTCGGCATCATCGGCATGCTGGCCATCGGCCAAGGCCTCATCACCACGATTTTCGCCATTGCCCTCGCCGCCTTGCGGCCGGCTGCGACCCCGGCGGCTGCGGCGGCGCTGGCGGCGCTGGTCTTCGGCCTCAAATTCCTCATCCTCGGCCTGGGCAGCACGCGCTTCTTCCTCGGCCTGCTGTTCCAGCAGAGCGCGGCGGTCAGCAATCGGAATCTGGTAGTAATCCGGATGGATTTCGCCAAAAGCCAGGAAGCCATGGCGGTTGCCGCCATATTCCACAAAGGCGGCCTGCAACGAGGGCTCCACCCGTGTCACACGGGCCAGATAAATATTGCCCTTGAGAACCTGCTTTGTAGAAGTTTCGTAATCGAACTCTTCGAGGCGGGTACCCTTCACCACCACAACCCGGGTTTCCTCCAGGTGGGTGGCATCAATCAACATACGCATGCCCATCGGCATATTCCTGCGGCGCGGCGCCGCCCGCGCGAACAACAGACGGCGGGGCACCTTTGCTTTTCGAAGCCAGCCTCCCATCCGGCATTCCGGGGGTAGGCTGCGCACCGGCGGTTCCGCCTGCTTTGGGCCGGGCTTGTAAGCCCAACCGCGAGCGCGGCGGGAGCCGCGTTACCGATCCGGGGTGCTCCAGCCGGCCAACTGGCGGTATGTCGTGAGACAATGCGCCAAATCCGGCCCGAGCACTCGCCACCTAATCGGCATACCGGCGTTGCCGCCGGCTGGTGCCGCCGCCGGAAACACCGGCGACCGCTCCGAGGGTTCATACAGATCCGTACTGTCTTGAGCGCGGAGACCGAGGTTGTTCCGCCTGGGGCCGCCGCTCCTTTGGGCAGGCCACTATTTTAGGCGATTTCACTCACGATCCGCGCGCCGCTTTGTCATTCCGGTCTATAAAGTGAGGCTGGACGACAAAAGCTGACTCGGATATTCGCGATTGCGAAATTACTCGTATTATCGCCGGGGCGACAAGACCTTTCTTGCCAGGGTCATCATGGGGGATCGATTATTATCAGGAAATTATTGATTCTATTGATAATTTTATTTCCCGCCAGCATCGCTGCGGCACAGCCGGCCCAGATTGGCCGGATCAGCCTGGGGCTGAATGCCGGGTTGACCCGGCTGGTGCTGGAAGCCGACCGGCCACTCGCTGCCAGTTTGAGCAATGCCCCGGGCGGGCTGGAACTGGAATTACGCCTGGAAAATGCCGTGCTGGCGCTCGGCGCCCCGCAAATCCTGGCCGCCGGGGTGATTGAACGGCTGGACAGCCCGGCAAGCGGCGGCAGCCTGCGCCTGACCCTGCTGGATACCGCCGTGGTTGATCGCGCCTTCCTGCTGCCACCCCAAGGTGAGCAAAGGCACCGGCTGGTAATCGACCTGCTGCCGGCCGACCCGGCGGCCTATGTCAGCGCCTTTGCCAGCCCTGTGGCCCTGCCGCTTACCCTGGTGCCGGTGGCGCCGGCAGTCACACAAAAAGCCAAGGGGGACAATCGCAAGCTGATCGTGCTTGATCCCGGCCATGGCGGCCACGATCCGGGCGCCATCAGCGCCTCCGGGCGCTATGAAAAGGCCCTCACCCTGGGCGTGGCCCAGGCATTGGCGAAAAAACTGCGCGCCACCGGCCGTTATCGCGTGGTGCTGACGCGCGAACGTGACGTGGCGGTGAAACTGCTCGACCGGGTGGAGTTTGCCCGCAAGCGTGAGGCCGACCTGTTCCTGTCGATCCATGCCGACAGCCTGGCTGCCGACCGCGCCACACGTGGCGCCAGTGTCTATACCCGCGCCGAAGATGCCACCGACCGCGAGGCCGAGGCGCTGGCGCTGCGCGAAAACCGTGCCGACCAGCTTGCCGATGGCGGCAACGAGGCTGAACTGGATGATGTGGTGGCGATCCTGCTGGATCTGGCCAGCCGCGACACCGCCCGGCTATCACGCCGCTTTGCCGGCCTGCTGACCAGCGCGCTTGCGGAACAGAAGCTGCCGCTGCGCCGCAACGGCCTGCGGGCTGCCAATTTCCGGGTTCTCGGCGCGCCAGACATCCCCTCGGCCCTGCTGGAACTGGGCTACCTGTCGAATCCGGCCGAGGAAGCCGTGCTTTTCTCGGAAACCGGCCGTAATCAATTGGCCGAGGCGGTGGCAGAGGCGATTGATCGTTTCTTCGGCGCCGCATCCACGCCATAATCCGGCTGTACATCCGACCCTGCCGGGTCTATGACGGCGCCCTCTCCTGTCCTGCTTGGCTGGATGCCCCGATATATGCGGTTGCTGCGGTATTTCCTGATCCTGACGTTTCTCACCCTGCTCGGCTGCCTGGCCGCTGCTGCTGCCGGGCTGTATGGCCTGTGGTATTACGGCCGCGACCTGCCGGATTACCAGCAATTGGCCAATTACCAGCCGCCGGTAACCACCCGGGTGCATGCTGGCGATGGTCGGCTGATTGCCGAATTTGCCCGCGAGCGCCGGCTATTTGTGCCGATTGCAGCCATGCCCAATAGCGTGATCCAGGCTTTCCTCTCGGCCGAGGACAAGAATTTCTACTCGCATCCCGGTATCGACCCGGTGGGCATCGCCCGTGCCGTGGTGCAGAATATCCTGAATGTGGCGCAGAATCGCCGCCCGGTCGGCGCCTCCACTATCACCCAGCAGGTGGCAAAAAACTTCCTGCTCGGCAATGAAGTGTCGCTCAGCCGCAAGGCCAAGGAAGCAATCCTGGCCTTCCGCATCGAACGCGCCTTCTCCAAGGATAAAATCCTTGAACTCTATCTCAACGAAATCTACCTCGGCGCCGGTGCCTATGGCGTGGCAGCGGCGGCGCTGACCTATTTCGACAAGTCGCTCTACGACCTCAGTGTTGCCGAAGCCGCCTATCTGGCCGGCCTGCCCAAGGCGCCGAGCAGCTATCATCCGGTGCGGCAGAATGACCGCGCCCGGGCGCGGCGCGATTATGTGATCGACCGCATGCTGGAAGATGGCGTCATCAGCCTGGCGGAAGCCAAGCGGGCGCGCGAAACCCCGCTGGTAGCGCTGAACCGCCCGGAAGCTGAACTGGCGCGCGCCGACTGGTTTGCCGAAGAGGTGCGCCGCCTGCTGAGCCAGCGTTATGGCGACAAGGGGCTTTATGAAGGCGGCCTGTCGGTTCGCGCCACCATGGACCCCGGCCTGCAAGCTGCCGGCGAAAAGGCGCTGCGCGACGGCCTGGTGGCCTATGACCGCCGCGCCGGTGGCTGGCGCGGCCCGCTGGCCACACTGCCGCCCGGCACAGACTGGAAAACCCGCCTCGCCGGCCTGCTGGCCCAGCCCGCCGGCCAGCCCAATGCCCTGCCGCTGGCGGCCATCCTGCCGCCCTGGCGCGTTGCCATTGTGGTGAGCACCAATAATGAGGTGGCCGAGATCGGCTTTGCCGATGGCAGCCTGGGCCGCATCGCCCATACCGATCTGCGCTGGGCCCGACGCAAGCTGGAAACCAGCAACGGCAATACCGGTCCGGTGCAGCTTGGCCCGGTGCCGCGCAGCGTTCCCGAAGTGCTGAATGCCGGCGATGTGATCGCCGTGGAGCCAATAGCCGAGCGCAAGGACCAATATGCCTTGCGGCAGATTCCGGAAGTGGGCGGTGGCCTAGTGGCGATGGACCCGCATACCGGTCGTGTGCTGGCTTTGGTCGGCGGCTTTGATTTCAAGGTCAGCCAGTTCAACCGCGCCACCCAGGCAATGCGCCAGCCCGGCTCGTCGTTCAAGCCCTTTGTCTATGCCGCCGCGCTGGATAATGGCTTCACCCCGGCCAGCCTGGTGCTGGATGCGCCCTTTGTGCTCGACCAGGGCCCCGGCCTGCCGCTGTGGAAACCGGGCAATTACACGCGCGAATTCTATGGCCCCAGCACGTTGCGGGTGGGGATTGAGAAATCGCGCAACCTGATGACCGTGCGGCTGGCCCAGGCCATCGGCATGGAAAAGGTGGTGGCCTATGCCAAGCGCTTCGGCGTTGTGGACGACATGCCGACTGTGCTGGCGATGTCGCTGGGCGCTGGCGAAACCACGCTGATGCGGCTGACCACCGCCTATGCCGAACTGGTGAATGGCGGCCGTAAGATTGTGCCGACGCTGATCGACAAGGTGCAGGACCGCCAGGGCCGCACCATCTTCCGCCACGACGCACGCCCCTGCGATGCCTGCCGCCTGCAGGCCTATGATGGCGGCGCCGAGCCGGCCCTGCCTGACCTGCGCGAAACTGTGCTTGATCCAGTGACCGCCTATCAGATGGTGTCGATGCTGGAAGGCGTGGTGCAGCGCGGCACCGGCGTGCGGCTGCGCGAACTGGGCAAGCCGGTGGCCGGCAAGACCGGCACCAGCAACGATAGTTTCGACACCTGGTTCATGGGCTTCAGCCCCGACCTCGCGGTTGGCGTGTTTGTTGGCTACGACACGCCGCGCGATATGGGCAAGCGCGAAACCGGGGCCTCGGTGGCGGTGCCGATCTGGCGCGATTTCATGGCCGAGGCGCTCAAGAGCCGGCCCGGGATCCAGTTTCGCGTGCCGCCCGGTGTGCGCCTGGTGCGGGTGCAATCCGATACCGGCCTGCCAGCCCAACCCGGCGACCGTGGCGTGATCCTGGAAGCCTTCCGCCCTGGCACCGAGCCAAGCGGCGAACGCAACGTGCTGGATGGCTCGCTTTACGAACGCGAGGCGATCAGCGGTTCTGGCGGCAGTGCCGGCGCCGGCGCCACCGCCGGCACGGGCGGACTATATTAATTACCTGGACGAATTACCCGGGCGCCGCTTGACAGCGCCCGGGCGCTTCCTTAGAAAACGTCTCGCTCGGCGGGTTACCCGCCCGGGCCTTTGGCGGGCGGTTAGCTCAGCGGTAGAGCACAGCATTCACATTGCTGGGGTCGCAGGTTCAATCCCTGCACCGCCCACCATCTAAATCCCTCAATTGCGGAATATCCTGGCCAAGCCGGCGCTTTGCAGCGCCGCTTCAGCCGATATGTTTGACAGCCAGTTCGGGCCGCACGCAAAAGCGCAGCACCATTTCCTCCACATGCCGGATGCGGGCGGCGAAATTCTGCTTGGAGAGCAGATTCTGCCGCAGCACCACGGAAAGCGTGTGGCCGTTGGACAGGTAGTGGTAGACCAGCGAGGACAGCGAGATATAGAGCTGCAACGGATCAATGTCGTTGCGGAACACGCCTTCCTTCTGGCCCTTCTCCAGCACCCGATTGAGATCAACAAAAAGCGGATCGTAGATCGTGCGGATTTTTTTCGAGCTTTTGATATGCGCTGCCTTGTAGAGATTCTCGGTGTTGAGAATCGGGATGATCTCCGGCGTCTGGCTTAGCGCCTTGGCGGTTTCGGCCACCAATTGGCGCAAAGCTTCCACCGGCGCCAGATCGGCGATGGCAATCTCGCCGTGGCGGCCACGGAAACGCTCGTAGATGGTGTCGAGCACGGCAACGAACAATTCTTCCTTGCTGCCGAAATAATGATACAGCATGTTTTTGCTGAGATGCGTCTCGGCCACGATGTCGTCCACCCGCGCGCCATCATAACCCTTGCTGGCGAAATGCCGCAGCGCGGTTTCCAGAATCAGTTGCCGGCTCTGCTCGGCATCGCGCTTGCGCGCCTTGGGCAGACCGGCCACCGGCTTTGCCGCGGCGGCTGTCTGCGTCACTCGTGTTTTCTTCACCATGCTCATTGGCCCGCTCTTTGGCTGTCTTGTGCACTATTGCTGTGGTTTTGCAATTTGGGGCGGCCCGCTTTCCGCATGACTTTCCGGATAGCGTCTCGCTGGCGGTTATACTATAGACTGACTGGCCTGTCCCCCCATTCCAGCCGCATTGTACAATTGCCATGACCCAAGCCGAGCCAAACACCCTGCCTGTGATTCCTGACGAATATGGAACCTGATGGCGGAGATCGGACCACGCTGGGGCGCCGATACCGGCGGCAATGTGCGCCGCACGATCGATGAATTCTCCAAGCTGCTGGCAGC
>NZ_JAGOLP010000072.1 GCF_017994015.1 Ferrovibrio sp.
GCCCGGCACCGAATACCGCGCCGACCAAGGCCAAGGCGGCAGGGCTCTATATGATCTGCACGCTCTCGAAGCATAAGGCCGAACGCGAAGGCTACCAGGATGCGCTGATGCTGGATTGGCGCGGCCAGGTGGCTGAGGCAACCGGCGCGAATGTGTTTTTCGCCAAGGATGGCAAGCTGCACACGCCAACGCCGGATTGTTTCCTGGATGGCATCACACGGCGCAGCGTGATCGCGCTGGCCAAGGCGCGTGGCATCGAGGTGATCGAACGTGTTATCCAGCCCGAGGAAATGGCCGGTTTTGATGAATGTTTCCTCACCGGCACGGCGGCGGAAGTGACCCCGGTTTCAGAAATCGGCCCATATCGCTTCACGCCAGGTGCGTTGTGCAAGCAGATGCTGGATGCGTTCGAGGGTGCGATCCGGCCACGCAAGGCGGCAGCAGAGTAAATTCCGCAACACTCAGCGCTTGATTCAAATCAGATGCCCGGGCTTGGTCCGGGCATCTTTTTTTGCTGGCTCAATCCAGCAGCATCGGATGGATGCGCTCATAATCGAACAGGCGGATGCGTTCATCACGCTGCAAGGTTTCGCCAACCAGGCCGCCGAGCAGCATGTCGATGCTGCTGCCATCCGATGAGAGCGGCGCCAGCACGGTTTCAAACTGCAATTCGCGCCCGGTCGGGCTGACCGTGTAGCGCCCTGCCGCATATGCCGGGTTACGGGTTTCTGCCGGCAGAGAGAAGAAGGCTGATACTTTGGAGGTGCGGTCGGCGAAAACCGCTTCGTTGACCCACAGGCTGGTGGTTTCGCGCCCCATGGCGGCAACAATGCCGGTGCCGACCAGGCGGAACTGGAAGCGGCGCGGGTTGTCGTAGACATTGATCAGCGAGACGTTGCGCAGGAAGCTGACCATTTCATCCGGGCGCAGGTCGCGCCGCGCCGGCAACACGCCGCCGCGCTGCCGCGTCTTGTCGCGCCAATAGCTCAGCAAGGCGCGCAACGCTTCGGAGCGCACGGTCTCGGTTTTAACGCTGACCATTGAGATGGGGGATGCCGGCGTCATCAACGATTACGCTGCCTCACACATTTTCCCAACGACCAGAGCTTTATCAGTGTTTTTCCCAGTCGAGCTTGCCATATGCATTGGATACATGGACGAATCCCCCTCAATCGTCCGGATATGCTTACCCAACCATACACGCACGGTTGTAGCGGGACAAATGAAATTGACTGCAATGAAATTTGCCGTTTGGTGTGGCTGGCTTATTCAGCCCAGCGCTCCGCAACGGCATCATCTTCTGCTTTGGCTGCGACCCAGCGACGGCTCTCGCCGGTTTGCTCAAGCTTCCAGAACGGCGCCTTGGTCTTGAGCCAGTCCATCAGGAAGGCGCAGGCATCAAAAGCGGCCTGGCGATGCGCCGAGGCAGTTATCACCAGCACGATGCGATCACCCGGCAGCAATGTGCCATAACGATGCACGATCAGGCAGGCATCCAATGGCCAGCGAACGTTGGCTTGCTGCGCGATGGCGGTCAGTTGCCGTTCGGTCATGCCGGGATAGTGTTCCAGCGTCATGCTGCTATCGGCGTTGGTCGCGCCCGGCGCAATATCGCGCACCAGCCCGGTGAAGCTGACGGCAGCGCCAATTTCATGGCGGCCCCGGGTCAGCCGCTCAAGTTCGGCGCCGAGGTCAAAATCCTCTTGCTGCACACGGATTTCCGGTTGGCAGGCCATGCTCAGCCGCCCGTCACCGGCGGAAACAACGCCACTTCATCGCCCTGGGCTACCGGGTCTGGCCCGCGCGCGTAATCCTGGTTCACCGCCACGCGCACCATCGCCGGATCGGATAATGCCGCCGCATAATTCTCGCCGCGCCCGCGCAGCCATGTCAGCAATTCGGCCACGGTGGTAATGCCGGCCGGCAGCATCACAGCTTCTTCGGCCAAGCCGATGCGTTCGCGCAGGGTGGCGAAATACAAAAGGCGCATCAATTGCCGCCTTTCACCGAGTCAGCGCCGGTTTCAGCCTTGGCGCGGGCATCATCGGCGGCAGCCATGTGGCGCAGGCCGGTATTAAGGTAATCCCAGCCGGTATAGAGCGTCAGCAACGCCGCCATCCAGATCAGCACTTCGCCCACCAGACGGGCATGAATCCAGTCAAAGGCATAATCGCCAACAATCAGGAAACCCAGCGCAATGAGCTGCGCCGTGGTTTTCCATTTCGCCAACCGGCTGACCGGCACCTTGACCCGCAATTCAGCCAGGAATTCACGCAGGCCGGTCACGGTGATTTCACGGCACATGATCACCACGGCGGCCAGGCAGGTGATGCGGTCGATCCGCTCAAAGGCGATCAGCATCAGAATAACCGCGCAGACCAGCAGCTTGTCGGCGACCGGATCAAGGAAACGGCCAAGATTGGACATCTGGCCCCATTTGCGCGCCAGATAACCATCAAACCAGTCTGTGATGCCGGCGGCGGCGAACAGGGCGAGGGGCAGCCAGGCACTCCAGGCGCCGGGCAGATAAAAGGCGGCGCAGATCGCCGGGATGGCCAGGATGCGCGAGATCGTCAGCAGGTTGGGCAGGCTGCTCAGCATGCGATGATTATCGCATAAAGCCGTCGGCTGCGACAGGCTTGGGCATGGCCCCAGAATGTGTCAGCCGCCATGGAAATGGTCATAAACCTTCTTGGCCACCGTCTTGCTGATGCCGCCCACCGCTTCCAGATCGGTCAGGCCGGCCCGCGCCACTTCCTTGGCCGAGCCGAAATGCAGCAGCAGCGCCTTCTTGCGTGCTGCGCCGATGCCGGCGATTTCGTCCAGCGGCGAGCGCATCTGGTCCTTGGCGCGTTTGGCGCGATGGGTGCCGATGGCAAAGCGGTGCGCCTCGTCGCGCAGCCGTTGCAGGAAAAACAGCACCGGATGGCGCGGCTCCAGCATGAAAGGGTCGCGCCCCGGCATGAAAAACTGCTCGCGCCCGGCATTACGATCCGGCCCTTTGGCGATGGCTGCCACCGGCTGGTCTGGGATGCCGAGCTCCTCCAACACCTGCATAACGGCGCTGAGCTGGCCCTTGCCGCCATCGATCAGCAGCAGGTCGGGCCATTCCCCCTCGTTGCGCTGGCGTTCGGGATCGGCTCCGGTTTCCGGCTCTTGACCTGGCTCGGCCTCACCATCGCGCTGCTTCAACAGCCGCTGGAAGCGGCGCGTCAGCACTTCGCGCATCATGCCGTAATCATCGCCGGGTACAATATCCTCACCGCGAATGTTGAATTTGCGGTAGGCGTTTTTGCGCAGCCCTTCGGGCCCGGCCACGATCATGCCGCCAATGGCGTGGCGGCCCTGGATATGGCTGTTGTCGTAAACCTCGATGCGGCTGGGCGGGCCTTCCAGCCCGAAGATATCCGCCACGCCAAGCAGAAGCTGGTTCTGCGAGGCGCTTTCGGCCAGGCGGCGGCGCAGTGCATCGCGGGCATTGTTGATGGCATGTTCCACCACATCGCGTTTGGTGCCGCGCTGCGGCCAGGCCAGTTCCACTTTGTGGCCGGCATGCAGGGTCAGCGCCTCGGCGATCAGATCATCATTCTCAATCTTGTGGCTGACCAGGATCAGCTTGGGCGGCTCGCGCTGGGCATAGAACTGGCCGATGAAGGCATCCAGCACGTCAGGGATTGCCACATCGCGGGCATGGGCGGGGAAATAGGCATGGTTGCCGTAATTCTGCCCGGCGCGGAAAAAGAAAATCTGCACGCAGACCTGGCCGGCTTCGGCATGCGCGGCGATCACGTCGGCATAATCGATCTCGCTCAGATTCACATCCTGCTTCTGGCTGATATGGGCCAGGGCGCGGATACGGTCCCGCAGATCGGCGGCGGTTTCAAAATCCAGCCGGTCGCTGGCGGCCTGCATCCGCGCCTGCCATTCGGTCAGCAGGCTGCGATTGCGGCCGGAGAGGAATGCCGCCGCATCGCTGATGATGGCTTCGTAGCCGGCCTTGTCGATGCGGCCGACGCAGGGCGCGCGGCAGCGTTTGATCTGATATTGCAGGCAGGGCCGGGTGCGGCTGGCAAAATCACTATCGGTGCAATTGCGCAGCGGGAAAGCCCGCGCCAGCGCATGCAGCATCGTGTTCACCGCCCCAGTGGAAGCGAAGGGGCCAAAATACTCGCCCGGAATATTGCGCGCGCCACGATGCTTGGTGATGCGCGGAAATTCATGGTCACGTGATACCAGGATATAGGGAAACGATTTGTCGTCTTTCAGCAGCACGTTGAAATGCGGCTGCAATTTCTTGATCAGGTTCGCTTCCAGCAGCAATGCTTCGGCTTCGGTATGCGTCACTGTCACGTCAACACGCACAACCTGGCGTACCATGCGCTGGATACGCACACTGAGGCCGTTCAACTTGGCGTAATTAGACACCCGCTTGCGCAGGCTGCGTGCCTTGCCGACATAGAGCACGATGTCGTTGGCATCGATCATGCGATAGACGCCGGGGCCGAGCGGCAGGTTGCGCAGGCTGTCCTGAATCACCGTAGCGCCGCGCAGCAATTCGGCCGGCAGGACGGTTTCCTGCTCTGGCGGGGCGGGGATTTCAGGCAGCTCGGGTTCGGTCATGCTCACGCTGCTGTTACAGAAAAGCCAACGATTCCACGGCCTTGAAAGAAACGTCCCAAGCTTGTGGATAACTTTGTGGGGAAACTCTTGTCAATGCTGGGCATGACGTAACGTAAGCTGGCCGCAGGTTGTGGAATTGGCTGTGTGTCGTTTTTATAAACTATTGTAGACATTGAAGTTTTTGATCTTATCCCGAGGCTGTCTACATCCTGCAATGGAGATTCTGCAACGCAACATTCGCCTTGGTCTGCTGTGCACAACTTGGTTGGCAGGACTCTAACGGGTGACAGAGTCAAGACCTATTTAGAGGTAGTGACCAAATCTTTTGTTGCACTGCGTCAGCCGGCCTGGCGCTCGATTTCCACGCCCACACCGCCAGCAACAGGAATGGCGTCTGGTTTTTCAACCCGAACGCGCGTGCGTTTGACCCGAGGGTCGGCCAGGCATAATTCTGCGAGTTTTTCTGCCAGTGTTTCCACCAGATCAACATGGCCCTGTTCCAACAGGTCGCGGGTGCGGTTCACCAGTTGCTCGTAGCAGACCACATCGGCATAGCTGCGTGGCGGCTCGCCCGGGGTTTCCAGCACCCAGAGATCCAGGTTGATCACCACGCGCTGCTTGTGCACCCGCTCGGCCGGGTAGATACCAATGCTGCCCATCAGGGTGAGGTCGCGCACAAAAACGCGGCGCAAAGCTGGTGCGGGCTGTTGCAGGGCCGGCAACGGAAAATCCGCCCAGGCGGCGCGGGCGCGGTCGTGAATCGTCATCTCACTCCTCCGGATTGTCGAGGCCCGCCTGTCCGGGAGCCTGTCCGGGGGGCGGCCAGGGCAGATGCTGGCCACCATCCAGAGCGATCATTTGGCCGGTCATGGCCGGTGCGTCAAGCAGGAATAGCAGCCCGGCAGCGATCTCTTCCGGCGCCGCACCGCGCTGGAGCGGCGTGGAGGCCCATTGTTGGGCGAATTGCTCGGCAGTTTGCCTGCTGCTAGGTAGCACAGGGCCGGGGCCGATGCCATTCACCCGGATACGCGGCGCCAGCGCCATGGCCAGGGTCTGGGTCAGGGTCCACAGCCCGGCCTTGGAAAGCGTGTAGCTGGCAAAATGCGGTGTCAGGCGCCAGACGCGCTGGTCGATGATATTGACGATATTGCCCGCCATGCCTTCGGGCAGTGCTGCGGCAAAGGCCTGGGCGAGAAAAAATGGCGCCCGCAGATTGGCATCCATATGTTTCTGCCAGCTTTCCAAGCCTGCGCTGTCAATGCGATCGTATTCAAACAGCGAGGCATTGTTCACCAGCACCGAGACCGAGCCGAGCGCGGCCTGGGCCTGCGGCAGCAGCGCTTGCGTTGCGGCGTGATCACAAAGATCGCCCTGCACCACGGCGGCCCGGCCGCCCTGGGCGATGATTTCAGCTTGCAGGCTTTTGGCCTCGGTTTGCGACTGGTTGCAATGGATCGCCACCGCATGGCCACGCGCCGCCAGAGCCAGGCAGATGGCGCGGCCGATGCGCACCGCGCCGCCGGTGACCAGGGCGGCGCCCAAGGCGGTATGCCGCTGACTGGTCATCGTTTAGCCCCGCGAAAAGTGCGTTTGCTGCCGGCTCGGCCAGCCGTGGAGCGGCCGCCGGCCGGGCGCCCGCTGGGCAAGGGCGCAGCATAGCCTGTGGCGTTATCGGCGAAACCCAGCGGCTTGCGTGCCACAGCGCCACCCGGCACTTCCAGTTCGGCCAGTTCCAGCCGCTTGATCTCGTCGCGCAGCCGCGCCGCTTCCTCAAATTCCAGATTGCCGGCAGCCTCGCGCATGCGCTTTTCCAGTTCGGCCAGATGGGCCTTGAGATTGTGGCCCACCATATGGCCGGCCTCGGCATGTGCCACATCCACAGTGTAATGATCCTGCTCGTAGACACTTTGCAGGATGTCGCCGATCTGGCTGCGCACACTTTCCGGCGTGATGCCATGTTCCAGGTTATAGGCCTGCTGCTTGGTTCGGCGGCGGTCGGTTTCATCCAGCGCCCGCCGCATCGAATTGGTGATGCGGTCGGCATACAGGATGGCCTTGCCTTCCACATTGCGGGCAGCGCGGCCGATGGTCTGGATCAGTGAGGTTTCACTGCGCAGGAAGCCTTCCTTGTCGGCATCCAGAATAGCCACCAGGGCGCATTCCGGAATATCCAGGCCCTCGCGCAGCAGGTTGATGCCAACCAGGATGTCGAATACGCCAAGCCGCAGGTCGCGCAGGATTTCCACCCGCTCCAGCGTATCGATATCGGAATGCAGGTAGCGCACCTTCATGGCGTTGTCGTTGAGGTATTCGGTCAAATCCTCGGCCATGCGCTTGGTCAGTGTGGTCACCAGCACGCGGAAACCCTTGGCGATCACCTTTTTGCATTCGCCCAGCAGGTCGTCCACCTGATGCTCCACCGGGCGAATTTCGGTCACCGGGTCGATCAGCCCGGTGGGCCGGATCACCTGTTCCGAGAACACGCCGCCGGTGCGCTCCATCTCCCATTTGCCCGGCGTAGCCGAGACAAACACGGTCTGCGGCCGGAAACGCTCCCATTCCTGGAAGCGCAAAGGCCGGTTATCGATGCAGGAGGGCAGGCGGAAGCCATATTCCGCCAGGGTGGCCTTGCGCCGGAAGTCGCCACGGAACATGCCGCCGACTTGCGGCACCGTGACATGGCTTTCATCCACAAACAGCATGGCATTGTCGGGCAGATACTCAAACAATGTTGGCGGCGGTGCGCCGGGTGGCCGGCCGGTAAGATAGCGCGAATAATTCTCGATGCCGGCGCAGGCGCCGGTGGCAGCCATCATCTCCAGATCAAAGGCGGTGCGCTGTTCCAGCCGTTGCGCTTCCAGCAGCCGGTTCATCTTCACCAATTCATCGAGCCGCAGCTTGAGATCCACCTTGATCAGCTCGATAGCCTGCTGAAGCGTCGGCTTCGGCGTCACATAATGGCTGTTGGCGTAAAGCTTCACGCTTTTCATCTCGCCGGTGCGCTGGCCGGTGAGCGGATCAAATTCCACGATGCTTTCCAGCTCGTCGCCAAACAACGACAGGCGCCAGGCGCGATCTTCCATATGCGAGGGGAAAATCTCGATGCCATCGCCACGCACGCGGAAGGCGCCGCGCTGGAAGGCGGCATCGTTGCGGCGATATTGCAGGTCCACCAGCCGGCGCAGCAGGGCGTCGCGATCCACGGTTTTGCCGGCTTCGAGCGGCAGGGTCATGGCGGTGTATGTTTCCACCGAGCCGATACCGTAGATGCAGGAAACCGAAGAGACGATGATCACATCATCGCGTTCAAGCAGGGCGCGCGTGGCCGAATGGCGCATGCGGTCGATCTGCTCGTTGATCTGGGCGTCCTTCTCGATATAGGTGTCGCTGCGCGGCACATAGGCTTCAGGCTGGTAATAGTCGTAATAGGAGACGAAATACTCCACCGCGTTGTTCGGGAAGAAGCTTTTCATCTCGCCGTAAAGCTGCGCCGCCAGGGTCTTGTTATGCGCCATGATCATCGCCGGACGGCCGGAGCGGGCGATAATCTGCGCCATGGTGAAAGTCTTGCCCGAGCCGGTGACACCCAGCAGCACCTGGTCGCGCTCGCCGGCCTGTATGCCGCTGGTCAGTTCGGCGATGGCGGTGGGCTGGTCGCCGCGCGGCTCATAAGGTGCTTGCAGATCATAGGCGATGCCGCCTTCGCTTTTCGCCGGACGTTCCGGGCGATGCGGCATGAAAACCGGAAAATTCGCATCGGCGAAGCGATCCGGGTCTTCGATCTCACGGTCCAGGCTGGGGGCGGTCTGCGCTTTGCTCATGGCGCAGAATATGGCGCGCCGGCGCGCGCCTGACCAGTCAAAACCGGAACAAAATTAGCCCGGGCAGATATGAAAATGGGGCCCGCAGGCCCCATTTCCGATCATTGTAGCTGGGTTCAGGCCTTGCGGCGCTGCCACCAGGCAATGAATTCGCCAACGATGCCGCGACGGAAGGCCATCACCACCACCACGAAGATGGCGCCCTGGATCACCAGCACCCACTCGCCGAAGCCGGCCAGGTAGTTCTGCATGGTGATGATCACGGCGGCGCCGATCACCGGGCCGAGGATGGTGCCCATGCCGCCGACCAGCGTCATCAGCACCACTTCACCCGACATCTGCCAGGTTACGTCAGTGAGCGAGGCAAGCTGGAATACAAGCGCCTTGGTGGCGCCGGCCAGGCCGGCCAGCGATGCCGAGAGCACAAAGGCCAGCAGCTTGTATTGATCAACCCGGTAGCCGAGCGAAATGGCGCGTGGCTCGTTTTCGCGGATCGCCTTCAGCACCTGGCCAAAGGGCGAGTGGATGGCGCGATGCACCACCAGGAAGCCGAACACGAAGATCGCCAGCACAACATAGTAGAAGTTCAGGTCGCTCTTGATGTCGATGAAGCCCAGCACTTCGCGGCGCGGGATGGCCTGGATGCCGTCTTCACCACCGGTGAACTTGGCTTGCAGGCAGAAGAAGAACACCATCTGCGACAGTGCCAGCGTGACCATGGCGAAATAGATGCCCTGGCGCCGGATGGCGATGCTGCCGGCGATCAGGCCGAGAAAAGCCGCCGTGGCCACGCCGGCGAGGATGCCGAGTTCCGGCCCCCAGCCCCAGACCTTGACGGTGTACCCACTGATATAAGCGGCGCCGCCGAAGAACATGGCATGGCCGAAGGAAAGCAGCCCGACATAGCCGATCAGCAGGTTGAAGGCGCAGGCAAACAGGGCGAAGCAGAGAACCTTCATCAGGAAGACGGGGTAGACCACCACCGGGGCCACCAGCGCCAGCGCCAGCAGCAGGATGTAGACTTGAGTTTCGCGGTTCTTCAACATCTTTCCGGCCTCACTTAGGCGTGCCGAACAAGCCGGCAGGCTTGATCATGAGAACGATGGCCATAATGATGAAAATCACCGTACTGGAGGCTTCGGGGTAGAACACCTTGGTCAGACCCTCGATGATACCGAGGCCGAAGCCGGTGACAATGGCGCCCATGATCGACCCCATGCCGCCGATCACCACCACGGCAAACACCACGATGATCAGGTTTGAACCCATCAGCGGATTGACCGAGTAGATCGGTGCCGCCAGCACGCCGGCCAATGCCGCCAGACCGACGCCGAAGCCATAAGTGAGGGTGATCATGCGTGGCACGTTGATGCCAAAAGCCTGCACCAGATCCGGCCGTTCGGTGGCGGCGCGGAGATACGAACCAAGCTTTGTGCGCTCGATCATGTACCAGGTGCCGAGACAGACGGCGAGCGAGGCCACCACCACCCAGGCGCGATAATTTGGCAGGAACATGAAGCTGAGGCGTTGTCCGCCCGGGATCGGGTTTTCATAAGGCAGGCCCGATGAACCGAACTGCTTGCGGAACACGCCTTCCACGATCAAGGCCAGGCCGAAGGTGAGCAGCAGGCCGTAGAGGTGGTCGAGGTGATATAGTCTTCGCAGGAACAGGCGTTCCAACAGCACGCCAAAGGCGCCGACCACGATCGGAGCCAGGATCAGCGAGCCCCAGTATGGCACGCCAACCCAGTTCAGCAGCATCCAGGCCACAAAGGCGCCCATCATGTATTGTGCGCCATGCGTGAAATTGATCACGTTAAGCAGGCCAAAAATCACCGCCAGACCCAGACTCAGCATGGCGTAGAATGCGCCATTGATCAGGCCGAGCAGCAGCTGGCCGAACAAAGCTTGCGGCGGTATGCCGAGCAGCTCGAACATCGCTGAAACGTCCCCCTTGTTTTTACCCTGTTATACCCTTGTCGCCGTTGCCGGCGCCTTGGAGGGGAAGGCCAAAAAGGCGGCCTTCCGCTGCAAGGCGTCTGGTTGCGGTTGGGGATGCCGGTGGCCCGGCATCCCCGCCGCAACAATATCGCCTACTTGACCAGCGGGCAGTTGCCATCGGCCATCGGGCGGAAGGCTTCGGCGGCCGGGATGGTCTTCTTCACGGTGAGGTAATCCCAGGCATACTTCGATTCGCTGGGCTTCTTCACTTCCACCAGGTACATGTCATGCACGTGGCGACCGTCTTTGCGCAGCACACCCTTGCCGAACAGTTTATCGTCGCTCGGCATTTCCTTCATCTTGTCCACCACCTTCACGCCATCGGCATCGCTCTTCAGCGCTTCCACGGCCTTCAGATAGTGGATCACGCCGGAATAGATGCCGGCATGCACCATGGTGGGCATCTTGCCGCCATTGGCAGCCGCGAATTCCTTGGCGAAAGCGCGGTTGTTGTCGTTGGCGTCCCAGTACCAGGCGGTGGTGAAGTTCAGGCCCTGGGCGGTCTTGAGGCCGAGCGAATGCACGTCGGTGATGAACATCAGCATGCCGGCCAGCTTCTGGCCGCCTTCGACGATGCCGAATTCAGCCGCCTGCTTGATCGAATTGATGGTGTCGCCGCCAGCATTCGCGAAGGCCACAATCTGCGCCTTCGAAGCCTGCGCCTGAAGCAGGAAGGACGAGAAGTCGGTGCCCGGGAAGGGGTGCCGAACTGCGCCGGTCACGGTGCCGCCATTGGCCTTCACCACGTTGCTGGTGTCGCGCTCCAGGGCATGACCGAAAGCATAGTCGGCGGTGACGAAGTACCAGCTCTTGCCGCCGGTCTGCACGATCGCCTTGCCGGTGCCGTTGGCCAGCGCCCAGGTATCGTAGGTCCAGTGCGCGGTGTTCGGCGAGCAGGCCGGGCCGGTCAGGTCCGACGAAGCCGGGCCGGAACCGATGAACACCTTGTTCTTTTCCTTGGTGATGTTGTTGATCGCCAGCGCGACCGAAGAGGTCGGCACGTCGACGATGGCATCCACCTTGTCCACGTCATACCACTGGCGGGCGACGTTGGAGCCGATATCCGGCTTGTTCTGGTGATCGGCGAAAACCACTTCCACCTTGAAGCCACGGGCTTCGATGCCGGAATCGGCAACCGCCTTCTTGGCCGCCCAGGTGCCGCCCGGGCCGGACACGTCGGCATAAAGGCCGGACTGATCGTTCATCACGCCAAGCTTGATGATGCCATCGGTAACCTGGGCATTGGCCGCGCCGGCAGTGAGCACGGCAGCAGCCGTGGCGAGCAGATACTTCACACGCATGGTTTCCTCCTGTTGGTTAACTTTTAAACCCCGAGATACTGTTCGAGTTTCTGGGTGTTGGCGGCGATCTGATCATTCGGAATCATGTCGATCACCTTGCCGTGTTCCACCACGTAATGGCGGTCAGCCACCGTGCTGGCAAAACGGAAATTCTGCTCCACCAGCAGCACGGTGAAGCCCTTCTGCTTGAGCAGCCGGATCATGGCGCCGATCTGCTGCACGATCACCGGGGCAAGGCCCTCGGTCGGCTCGTCAAGCAGCAGGAAATTGGCGCCGGTGCGCAGGATGCGGCCGATGGCCAGCATCTGCTGTTCGCCGCCGGACAGTTTGGTGCCCTGGCTTTTCAGCCGTTCTTTCAGATTCGGAAAGATCTGGTAGATGTCGTCCAGGCTCATGCCGCCAGCCTTCACCACCGGCGGCAGGGTGAGATTCTCATACACATTCAGCGACGAGAAGATGCCGCGCTCTTCGGGGCAGAAAGCCAGGCCGCAGCGGGCGATCTCATTCGAGGGCAGCTTGATCAGCTCCTTGCCCTCAAATTGGATCGAGCCGGAACGCTGCGCCAGCATGCCCATCACCGCCTTCATGGTGGTGGTCTTGCCAGCGCCGTTGCGGCCGAGCAGGGTGACCACCTCGCCCTTGGCGACGTTGAATTCCATGCCATGCAGGATATGGCTTTCGCCGTAGAAACCCTGCAAGTCCTTAACCGCGAGTTGCGCCTCAGCCATGACCGGTCCCCATATACGCCTCGATCACTTCCGGGTTGCGCGAGACGGTGTCGTAATTGCCTTCGGCCAGGATTTCGCCACGCCGCAGCACCGTGATGGTATCCGACAGCTTGGCCACCACGCTCAGGTTATGCTCCACCATCAGCACGGTGCGGTTCTTCGCCACCCGCTTGATCAGGTCGGAAATTTTCTCGATATCCTCATGGCCCATGCCGGCCATCGGTTCGTCGAGCAGCATCATTTCAGGTTCCAGCGCCAGCGTAGTGGCGATTTCCAGCGCCCGCTTGCGGCCATAGGGCAGTTCCACCGCGGTAAGGTGGCTGAATTCGGTGAGGCCAACCGCTTCAAGCAGTTCCTCGGCGCGCTGGTTGAGCTGGTTCAGTGTCTGCTCTGAGCGCCAGAAATGGAAGCTGGTGCCAAGCGGCCGTTGCAGCGCGATGCGCACATTCTCGATCAGCGAGAGATGCGGGAACACGGCAGAAATCTGGAAGCTGCGTACCAGCCCGGAGCGGGCGATATCGGCCGGCTTGGCCGCTGAGATGTCACGGCCGTTATAATTGATCCTGCCCCGGGTCAGCGGCAGGAACTTGGTCAGCAAGTTGAAGCAGGTGGTCTTGCCTGCGCCATTCGGCCCGATCAGGGCATGAATCGTATGCCGCTTGACCTTGAGATGGACATCCTTCACCGCAACAAAGCCGGCGAATTCCTTGGTTAGACCCTCAGTCGTAAGAATATGGTCTTCGGCCATGTGCGGCTGCGCCCTTATTTCTTTTTACTCCCTGACCGCACGCTAAAGCGTACCCTAACGTGACGGCAGCGTCATGTAAGGGTATTCGACCAAAGATGTAAATAGCTGCCGCGAGAAAAAGAATTTAGCTTTTTTGCGTTGCGGCAAAGGGGACTGAAACTGCCTATTTCGCAGGCGCCTCCGCAAGAATCCGCGCCTTGGCAAGCTGATGTTCACGATACGATATGTATACAGTGCTGGCGAAGATGATGGTGCCACCCACCCAGGTCCATAAATCAGGCACCTGGCCGAAGGCAAAATAGCCCAGCAGGCTGGCGAAGATCAGCTTGGTGAAATCCAGCGGCATCAGAATCGAGGTATCGGCCAGCCGCATCGCCTCGGTGAACAGCAATTGGCCGCCAGAACCCAGCGCGCCGAGCGCAAACAGCCAGACGAGCTGATGCAAAGTCGGCGTCTGCCAATGAAACAAGGCCGCCACAAAGCTGATCGGCATGATGAAAACAAGCATATAAGTGGCAATGGTGAGGCTGGAATCGGTGCGCGCCAGGATTTTGATATCAATCATCGACACCGCCCACAGCACGGTGGAAGCCAGCACCAGCAGCGGGCCAACCCCCATGCTGCTGAAGCCGGGGCGCAACACGATCAGCATGCCGACAAAACCGACAGCCAGGGCGATAATGCGCCGCATGCGGATTTGTTCGCGCAGCACAATCACGGCACCGATGGTGGCGAATAGCGGCGCGGCATAGCTCAGCGCCGTCACTTCGGCCAGCGGGGTTATGCTGAGGCCGGTGAAGAACAGCAGCATCGACGTGCCGTTGGCCAGGCCGCGAATGCCGTGCAGGTGCAGCTTAGTGGTGAGAAAAGGTCTGAACCGGGCCTGGATCAGTGCCGGCAGCAGCACGATGAAGCCAAACAGGTTGCGAAAGAAGGCGGCTTCAAAAGGATGTAGCTCTTGCGTGATGCGGCCGACCACGCCATGCATGGCGACGAAGCACATCGATGACAGAAGCATCAGGGCCATGGCCCGGGGTAGCGGATTGGCGCCGGGAATGGCGGCGAAGACGGGCACGTTGAATGGCCTTGCGTGAATGACTGCACCTAGACTCTCAGAAACCGGACGAACCGAGCATTGCTAAAACTGCAACTCTCCCATGCGCTGCCGATCCAGGCGATCCTGCCCGAGATCGTGGCGGCTTTGCAGGATGCCAACAGCCTGGTGGTGCAGGCGCCGCCAGGCTCGGGCAAGACCACCTTGCTGCCGCTGGCCCTGCTGGAGCAACCCTGGCT
>NZ_JAGOLP010000073.1 GCF_017994015.1 Ferrovibrio sp.
ATGTAGCTGTGCAGGAAGTGGATCACCAGGGCTTCGCAGCCTGCATCCTTCAACTGTAGTACGGCAGCGCGGAAGGCGGCTTCATCCAGCGCCACCACCACATTGCCATCGGCATCCATACGTTCCGGCACTTCCAGGCGCCATTGACGCGGCACCAGCGGTTCGAAGCTGCCGGTCAGGCCATAGGCAGTAGGCCGGGTGCGGCGGCCAAGCTCCAGGCTGTCGCGGAAACCCTTGGTGGTGATCAGGCCAACCTTGGCCACCTTGCGCTCCAGCAACGCATTGGTGGTAGTGGTGGTGCCATGCACAATGGTTTCGGTATCCGCCAGGGCAATACCGCCCTGCTCCAGCGCCGCCAGCACGCCGAAGGCCTGATTCTCCACTGTGGTTGGCACCTTGGCCAGCGCCACGCGGCCCAGCTTCGGCTCAATGCCGATCAGATCGGTGAAAGTGCCGCCCACGTCGATGCCGACAATCCACGCCATACGCTGTTCCTCACACCGACAGATATTGTTCGCGCACCGCCGCATCGGCGGCCAGCTCGGTCATGGTACCCTGATAGCGGATACGGCCCTTCTCAATGATATAGGCGCGATCCGCCACCATCTGGGCGAAATGCAGGTTCTGCTCCGAGAGCAGCACGGCCAAGCCCTCGGCCTTCAATTGCAGGATCGTCTTGGCCATCTGCTCCACAATCACCGGCGCCAGGCCCTCGGAGGGTTCATCCAGCAGGATCAGGCGTGGATTGCCCATCAGCGTTCGCGCAATGGTCAGCATCTGCTGCTCGCCGCCCGACATGCGGCCGCCGGGGCGATCCTTCATGCGGCCAAGATTGGGAAACAGCTCAAACAGGCGCTCCGGTGTCCAGGTTGGCGCATCCTGGCGCGGCGGCTGGCGCCCCACATCCAGATTCTCCATCACGGTCAATTCAGTGAAGATGCGACGCTCCTCAGGCACATAACCCAGCCCGGCTTGCGCAATGCGGTGCATCGGCTGGTTGTCGATGCGTTTGCCCTCGAATTCAATCACGCCGCTTTGCGCCGGCACCATGCCGATCACCGATTTCATCGTGGTGGACTTGCCGGCGCCGTTGCGGCCCAACAGCACCACCACCTCGCCGCGGCCAGCCTGCAAGGCCAGGTCGGCCAGGATATGCGCGCGGCCGTAATAGGTATTCAGGCCAGAGATCGTGAGCATCAATGCGCCCCCATTTCAGCGAAGGTGGCGCCGGAGCCGAGATACACCGCCTGCACTTCGGCATTGGCGCGCACCTCTGCCGGATTACCCTCGGCAATCAAGCGGCCGCGATTAAGCACGATGATGCGATCAGCCTGGGCAAACACCACGTCCATGTCATGTTCGGTGAACAAAACCGCGATACGATCAGCACGCGCCAGCCGCGCCGTCAGGTCCATCAGCGCCAGCCGTTCGGTGGGCGCCATGCCGGCGGTGGGTTCATCCATCAGCAACAACACCGGCTTGTTGGCCAGGGCCACCGCCAGTTCCACCCGCTTCAGATCGCCATAGGCGAGGATGCCGCAGGGCCGCTCGGCCTGGTCGGCCATGCCAACACGCTCCAGCAAGGCCATGGCTTCATCACGATACATCTCAGTGGCCGGCCGCCATAACGACATCAGTCGGCGATGGAATGACAGCAAAGCCATCTGCACATTCTCGCGCACCGTCATCGAATTGAAGGTGGCGGTGATCTGGAAAGTGCGGCCCACCCCCAAACGCCAAATATCACGTGGCGCCATGCCGATCAGACTCTGGCCATTCAGGCTGACTTTGCCGGCATCGGGTTTCAACTGGCCGTTCAGCATATTGAAACATGTGCTCTTGCCGGCACCATTGGGGCCGATCAAAGCCAGCAATTCACCCGCCGCCACCTCAAAGCCAACATTCTGCACCGCCTGCACGCCGCCAAAGGATTTCTGCAGGCCTTGAACCAGCAAAACGCTCATCGCACCACCTCCACCTGGCGGCCAAGCCCAAGGCGTGCGCCGGCCAGTTTGAGGAAGCCGGCAATGCCCATCGGAAAGGCCAGCACAATCACCAGGATGGTGAGGCCCAGAATAGCGCGCCAATATTCAGTGTTGCGGGCGATGGTATCCTGCAACCAGGTAAACAAGGCTGCGCCGGCCACCGGGCCGGTCAACGTCTGCACGCCACCCAGCAGCACCATCACCAGGCCATCCACCGAGCGAGATACCGCCAGGGTCTCGGGCGAGATGCTGCCCTTGGAGAAAGCGAACAAGGCGCCCGACAGGCCGGCGAAAATGCCAGCCAGCACGAAGCCGAACCACTGGAAGCGCCGCACATCGATGCCGATGGCATCCGCCCGTAACGTCGAGTCGCGGCCGGCGCGCAGCACATAGCCGAAAGGCGCATGCACCACGCGCCACAGGAACAGGATCGAAGCGGCGCAGAGGGTGACGGCCAGATAGTAGAATACCATACGATCCTTGGCCCAGGCACTCGGCCACAAGCCGACCAGGCCATTGGAGCCGCCGGTGAAAGTGTCCCACTGATACACCACCGACCAGGCAATCTGCGCAAAAGCCAGCGTCAGCATGGCGAGGTAAACCCCGGACAGCCGCACGCAGAACCAGCCAAACAGCAATGCACCCAGGCCGCCAAGCAATGGCCCGGCAAACAATGCCACTTCCATCGGCAGGTTGAGCTTGAGCAGGGCGAGTGCCGCGCCGTAACAGCCAAGGCCGAAATAGGCGGCATGACCGAAGCTGACCATGCCAGCGGGCCCCATCAGGAAATGCAGCGTTACGGCAAACAGTGCAAACACCGCCACATCGATCAGCAACACCAGCAGATAACCATCACCAAGCATCGGCAACAGAGCCAGGAAAATCATGCAGAACAGCACGGCATACCAGAATGGCCGGGTGAGCGGATAAAGCGGCGGCTCTACCATGGCGGCGCCACGCTGCACCCCCTGCGGCTTGCCAAGCAGGCCAAGCGGCCGCACCACCAGCACCACTGCCATGATGACAAATTCCACCACCAGGGTGAATTTGGTGAAAGAGAAAGTTACGCCCAGCAGCGAAACATCACCCAGCGCGATGCACAAAGCCTTGGCCTGGGCGATGATCAGCGCGGCCAGGAAGGCGCCGCCTATCGAGCCCATGCCGCCCACCACCACCACCACAAAGGCATCGGAGATCACGGTGATATCAAGCATCAATTGCGCAGGTTCACGCGGTGCCTGGATTGCACCGCCCAACCCGGCCAGGAAGGCACCGAGGAAAAACACGCTGGTGAACAGCCAGCTCTGGTTGACGCCAAGCGCGCCCACCATTTCCCGATCCTGTGTCGCGGCGCGCACAAGCGTGCCCCAGCGCGTGCGGTTCATCAGCAGCCAGAGCAGGCCCAGCACCAGCGGGCCGATCACAATCAGCAGCAGATCATATTGCGGGAAGCGCTTGCCGAATATCTCCACCGCGCCACGCAGCCCGGGCGCGCGCGGCCCCATCAGATCTTCTGCGCCCCAGATGTAAAGCGCGGCATCCTTGATCACCAGCACCAGCGCAAAGGTGGCCAGAAGCTGAAACAATTCAGGCGCCCGATAGATTCGGCGCAACACCAATATTTCAATCAATACGCCAATCAGGCCGACAATAACGGCAGCCAGCAACACACCGCCCCAGAAGCCGATATAGCTGGTGCGGCCAAAATAGTTGATCAGGCTGTAAGCCAAGTAGATGCCCACCATGTACAGCGAGCCATGGGCGAAATTCACGATCCGGCTGACGCCGAAAATGATCGACAGGCCGGCCGCCACCAGAAACAGCGACGAAGCGCCGGCTAGGCCGTTGAGAAACTGGATGGTGACATTCGCGAGCAAGCGGGGCCTCGTCTGGCTGGGCAGGCGGAATACTGACCGGCCCAGGCAAAGCTGAGCCGGTCAGTTTCAGATCAACCGATTATTCGGCGGGACGCATCTTGGCGACTTCGGCATCGCTGGGCAGGAATTTGGCGCCATCGGCATAGTACCAATCCTTCATCGTGCCCTTGCCGTCCTTCTGGGTCAGCTTGCCAACATAGGCGCCCATGGTGGATTGGTGATCCTGCGGCCGATAGGTAATCATGCCGAGCGGCGTTTCATGGGTCAGGCCCTTCATCGCCGCCACCAGTTTTTCGGTATCCAGCGAACCGGCCTTCTTGATCGCCGCCGCCGCCGATTGCACGGTGGCATAGCCGACAATCGAGCCGAGACGCGGATAATCCTTGAACTTGTTCTGATAGGCCGTGCGGAACTTGACATGTTCCGGCGTGTTGATCTGCTCCCACGGATAGCCGGTGACATACCAGTTTTCCGGCGTCTCATCCTTCAGCGGATCAAGATATTCCGGCTCGCCGGCCAGCAGGTTGAACACGGCCACATTCTTGAACAGGTCGCGGGTGCTGCCTTCACGCACAAACTTGCTCAGATCGGCGCCAAACAGCGAGGAGAAGATCGCATCCGGCTTGGCGGCCGCAATGGCATCAGCCACCGCGCCGGCTTCGATCTTGCCCAGCGGCGCTGCCTGTTCGATGACAAATTCGATGCCCGGCTGCTTTTCCAGCATCAGTTTCTTGAACGCCGCCGTGGCCGACTGACCATATTCATAATTCGGGTAAACAATGGCCCAGCGCTTCTTGTTCAGCTTCACCGCATCCGGCACCAGCATGGCGGTCTGCATGTAGGTGGAGGCGCGCAGGCGGAAGGTATACTTGTTGCCCTGGTCCCACACGATCTTGTCGGTGAGCGGTTCGGCAGCAATGAACAGAACCTTCTTCTCCTTGGCAAAGCTGGATACCGCCAGGCCGACATGCGACGGGAAGGTGCCGATCAGGAAGGCCACCTTCTCGCGCGTCACCAGTTCCTCAGCGATGCGCACGGCATCGCCCGGATTGCCGTTATCGTCGCGGCTGACGATTTCCAGCTTCTTGCCGAGCAGGCCGCCAGCGGCGTTGATCTCGTCGACGGCAAGTTCCCAGCCCTTCTTGTAGGGATCTAGGAAGGCGGCAAAATTCTTGTAGGAATTCATCTCGCCGAGCTTGATGGTGTCCTGCGCCGAGGCCGGAGCGGTGAGCCCCGCCAGGCCAAGGCCAATCACGGCCGATGTAAGCAACCAGGTCCTGCGATTCATTTGGTCGTCTCCTAGGTTGGTGTTTCGGTGAACGCAAATAAACTCAACGCAATCCGTCTTCGCCCTTAATCTCATGCACCTGCAACCCGCCGACGCGGTAATGCATGCGCGGCCCGGTGGCCATGGCGATGACATAAACCATTTCATTGGCGCGCGGCGCATCGGGAATGCTCATCTCGAAAGCATCAAAATGGCTACGCACATAGGCCGCGTTGATATGATGCAGCGGGATGTCGATATGCGCGCCCAGGCCGCCCACCTTGGTGACAGATGGCACGATGGCCTTGGCGTCGCCTAATGCGCCGCGCATGCCATAGCCGCCCGGCACATGCCACAGCGCGCCATGCTCCATCTCGCCGCCTTCGCCGATGATGCTGCCCTTGCCATAGGATTCGATGGCAGCCGGATCACCGCCTAGGGCCGCGATCAAACGCTGTGACATCTCCAGGCCCAAGGGTTTCAATTCATCCATGAACGGCATGATGTCGGGTTCATAGCGCCCGGCAAAGGGATTGCGCAGCACGGCGGCAATGCCGGCGCGCTTCAGCGGCTTGTCGGCGCGCGGGCCGCCTTCATGCCAGGCTTCATCGACACTGAGATAGAATTTACGCACATCCACGCGGTTCATCGCCCACCTCCTGCACTCATCAATACACGCTTCTCGGCCCGGCCACGATCCGCCACAACGGTCTCGCCCTGAAGGGTGAGACAGGCGGCCTGAATCGCGCCGCTGCTTTGCAAATCATGCGCCACCGCCAAGCCGGCGGACAAGGCTTCAAGCACCAGCGAAGTCGGCAGCACACCAACATTCTCCGTCACCGGAATATCGCCCAGATCGCTGTCATCCTTGAGTTTATTGGCGGGCATGCGGCGGATCGCCGGATGCTCGGCATTCACCGCATTGGCCACAATCGTGGCAGCGGCATCGGCTTGTGCTGCGCTGGCAGCCAGGATGGTGACGGCATCGGCAATGCCGCGTGAGAAAGACCGCCCGCGCCAGCCCGATGTGGCAATGCCGCCTATGCCCGCATCGGCCTCAATCCGCGCCACGGCATCAATATGCGGCTGCGCCAGATTGCCCACCAAACCGGTGGTGAAATTCTCGCCCGGGCCAAGCCGCAGCGCAATATCACCACCGTTATTCACATAAGCCTTGCGCAAGCCCGGCTCGCCCGTCATGGCCTGCAAGATTTCATCGGCCACTGCGCCGGCCACCGCCGCCATCGGCGTGATGAACATGCCACGATGCGGCCAGCAAGCCATCGTCATGCGCCGCGCTGTGCTGCCGCGCGGCAAGGGTTGCACCGCGCCCAGCGGCTGGCGCAACAACGGCAATTCCGCCACCAATTCTTCCAGGATGGTCTGAAACCGTTGCCAGGCGCGGCGATAAGCGCCCTCCTCCGCCTCGGCTGCGCCCCAGGCCTGAAGCACCAGATCAATCGGCCCATGCTGCAAATGCAGCCGGCGGCCAGCCGTGCCCTGCAGCCATGCCGCCTGCGGCGCCATCAGGCAGCACCCGGGGTCAGGCTATTCGGTCCAAGCCGGGTCAGCCGCGTCTCGCGCAACACATCCTCCAGCCGCACCACATGATCCATATGGCCGCCCAAAGCGGCGTAATCCTCGCGCGTCATGGTGAATTCAATCGGCGCCACCAAAGCCGGCGTAGGCACGTAGCCGAAAGAATTATCCGGCATCGCCAGCACATCCACCATGTAGGTGATGCCGCCACCGGGCCAGACAAATACCGGCGCGCCGCCGGAGGTCACCCGGGTCAGGCGATCCTTCACACTGATGGTCAGCCGCACCGGATTCTCGGTCACGCCGGCACGCAGGCTGCCGCCGGCGCCGGCCATAAACAGCACAGTGCAGAGCGACGGTTCGCAATTCTCGGCGATACGCTCCACCACCTTGGTGATCGGCGCCGGCATCTCGGCCGGCTGCGGCTTGAGCTGATCGTCCAGCACATACCAGGCACTATGCTCGCCGGTGGTGGAAACCATCAGCAGCCGCATGCCCGGCCAGGCCGTGGCGGCATCAATCTTCTCAATGATATCCAGCGGGTCGGACACATTGGTGCCGCCCCAGCCCAGGCCCGGCTCGGCCACCTGGAAATAGCGCCCCGGGGTGGATTTGCGGCCACGCACCCGGATGCCGGCCAAGGGCATGTCAAGAAAACGCCCGGCCTGATGTTCGCTCAGCACGCCGGTGATGTGGTCATCCACCACAATCACTTCATCAACATGGCCGTGCCATTGCTTGGCGAAGATACCGATGGTGGCCGAGCCGCAGCCAACCCGCATGCGCTGCTCCGGCGTGCCGTTGACAATCGGTGCCTTGCCGGCCTGGATCACCACTTCCGACCCGCCATCAATGGTGACGGTCACCGCCTGCTTGTTGGCGAGCTTCAGCATCGCATCGCAGGTGGTGGTGCCTTCCTTCTTGCTACCGCCGGTCAGGTGATGCACGCCGCCAAGCGACAGCATCTGCGAGCCATATTCCATCGTGGTGACATGACCGATGGCTTCGCCATTCACCCGCACCGCCGCCTGTTCCGGGCCGAGATAGCGGTCGGTGTCGATCTTCACCTTGAGGCCGCAATAACTGAAAATGCCTTCAGTCACCACCGTCACCATATCAATACCCTGGTGTTCGGAAGCAACGATGAATGGCGCCGGCTTGTAATCCGGATAGGTGGTGCCGGCACCGATGCCGGTGACAAAGGCCGGCTGCGGAGCCATTAGCTGGCCGTCCCAGGCTTCACTGCCGGCCAGGAATGGCACTACGTTTCGGCCCTGCACGGCGGCCTGTTCGGTCACCACCAGCGGATCAACCCGGGTCAGCACACCCGCCACATTGGCGTAGCGGTCGCAGGCACCGGTCTTGCCCGGGCGGATGCGACACAGCACCGGGCAGGCATCGCAACGCACCAGTTCCGCATCCTTGTCCTTGACTGCCAGCGCGTCAGTCATGCCGCCGCCTCCTCTTGCTGCCGGATCAATGCCCGCAGACGATGCGGCAGCAATGGCACTTGGGTAACCCGCACATCCACGGCATCGCGGATCGCGCCCAGGATCGCCGGCGCCGTTGGCACCAGGCCAGGCTCGCCCACACCCTTGGCGCCGTATGGCCCAAGCGGTTCGGCATCTTCGATCAGCAACACCTCGATCTCCGGCATGTCGCCCACCGTGGGGATCAGGTAATCATGCAGGTTTTCGCTGCGGCCGGGGATGTATTCCTCAAGCAATGCCAGCCCCAACCCTTGGGCGATGCCGCCATGGATCTGGCCTTCCACCTGCTGCGGATTGATCGCGCGGCCCACATCATGCGCCGCCACCATGCGCAGCACCTTCACCTTGCCCAAGGCCGGATCCACTTCCACCAGCGCAATCTGCGCCGCGAAAGCATAGCTGGCATAGGGCACACCCTGACCATTGGCATCCAGCGGCGTGGTGGGCGGATCGAAGCGGCCCTGGCCGAGCAGCACATCCTTGCCGCCTTCCAGGCAGGGCAGGCTGCCAAGCGCGATGCGATGGCTGTGGCCGGCATCGGCAATCACCAGCATATCGCCGTCCAGTGTAATGCGGGCCTGTTCGCCGGCATTGGCCAGGCGCAAAATCTGGCGACGCAGATCAAGCCCGGCCAGTTCAGCCGCCTTGCCGGAAACAAAAGTCTGGCGCGAGGCCGAGGTTTTGCCGGCATCGGCGGTCAGGTCGGTATCGCCGGCCACCAGATCAAACAGCGCCATCGGTGCGCCAATCGCATCGGCGACGATCTGGGTCATGATGGTGTTGGAACCCTGGCCCACATCCAGCGCACCGTTATAGAGCGTGAAGCGGCCATCCTGGCGCAAGGCAACACGCATCACTGACGGATTCGACATCGAGGTGTTGCCGATGCCATACCACATGCAGCCGATGCCAACGCCGCGCCGCAATTGTTTGCGCCGGGCATTGAAGCGCGCTGCGTCATCCTGCATAGCCTGCCAATGTGGCGCCAGTGCATCCAGACAGGCGCCAAGCCCGGCGGAATGCTCCATCACCTGGCCGGTAGCGGTGGCCTGGCCGACGCGGATGGCATTGCGGCGACGAATTTCCAGCCGGTCCAGCCCCAATTGCCGCGCCAGATCGTCCAGCAATGTCTCATGCGCAATCGCGGCTTGCGGCACGCCGAAACCACGAAACGCCCCGGAAGGTGGCGCATTGGTGAAAAACGCACTGCCCCAGTTATGCACATGCGGCACAAAGTAAGGCCCCGTGGCATGCACCGGCACGCGATTGGCCACGGTGGGGCCCCAACTGGCATAGGCGCCGGTATCAAAATCTGCATTGGTGCGCACCGCCAGCAGATGGCCCTCTGCATCACAGCCGAATTTCGCCGTCACCGTGGCGGGATGGCGCTTGGTGCTGGCTGCCATGCTTTCCGGCCGCGTATAGATGCAAGCCACCGGCTTGCCAAGTTGCCAGGCCGCCACGGCGATCATCGGCTGCACCGAAAGATCAAGCTTGCCGCCAAAGCCGCCGCCGCAGGCCGTCGGCACAATCCGCACCTGCTCGGGCAGCAGGCGCATCACGCCGGCCACTTCGTCGCGGTCCATATAGGGCGTCTGGGTAGTGGCGTGGATTTCGATCCGGTCGCCAACGCGCTGCGCCCAGCCGGCTTCCGGCTCAATATAGGAATGCTCCACAAAGGCGGTCTGGAACTGGCCTTCGGCCACAGCGGCGCAGACGGCGAAGGCGGCATCGGCATCGCCCTTGATCACACCACCTTCCAGCAGCAGGTTACCCGGCTTGTCGGCCTGCACCAGCTTGGCGCCGGGCGCCTTGGCAGCGGCCACGCCATGCAGCGGCGGCTCCACTGCATAAACAATCGGCAGATCGGCATCACGCACCGCCTCCACCGCTTCGCGGCTGCCCACCACGGCCAGCACGGCTTCGCCGCGATAGCGCACCAGACCATCAGCCAGCACCGGCTGGTCCTTGATATCGGGATAGATGCCATAGCCGTTGCGCGGAATATCGGCAGCGCTGAACACGCGCACAAGGCCGGGATATTGCGCCAGCAAGGGCGCGGTATCGCCCAAGGTGAAGGTGGCCCGATGATGCGGGCTGCGCAGGATACGCAGCCACAGGGCATCGGCGGGGATACTGTCGGCGCCGTATTTCTCGCGCCCATCCACTTTGGCCAGGCCATCCACCTTCACACTGCGCGCCCCCACGGCAGCGCCGGCTTCAGGTGCTGCGGGCAAGGGCTGGTGCCGCGCAGTATCCAGGATCGCCTCAACAATCTTCTGATAGCCGGTGCAACGGCACAGCACGCCGCCAATGGCATCCAGCACGTCATCACGGCTCGGCCGGGCATTAGCCGCCAGCAGATCGGTGGCCGCCATCAGCATGCCCGGCGTGCAGATGCCGCATTGCGCCGCGCCATGGCGCAGAAAGGCGTTTTGCAGCCGCGACAGCGCGCCATGCGCCTGCAAGCCTTCCACTGTCACCACCGGCTTGCCCTCGGCCTGGGCGGCCGGGGTGAGACAGGCGCAAACCTGGCGGCCTTCCAGCATCACGGTGCAGGCACCGCAATCGCCGGCATTGCAGCCGATCTTGGTGCCGGTGAGGCCGAAATCATCCCGCAGCACATCGGCCAGCCGCTTGGCCGGCGAACCGCTATACTCGCGCGCGGCTCCATTCACGATCATCCGCATGGCATCAACCCCGCGCTTGTGCCGCAGCGACCAGCGCCCGGCGGGTGAGAGTAAGCGCCGCCTCACGGCGGAATTCGGCATCGGCGCGCATGTCGTCGATTGGCGTCAGCGCGGCAAAATGCTCGGGCTTGGCCTTGTTCGCCAGGCCGGCATTCAGCCGGCGGCCAATCAATTCGGTTTCCAGGGCCGGCAGGCGCTGCGCCACCGCCGAACAGGCACCAATCGCCACCGAGGCGCCCTGCACCACGCCGCCGGCTTCCTCCAGCACCACCCCCACCATGGCAATCGAGATCACCAGATAGCGCCGCGCGCCAAGCTTGAGGAAAGTGCTGCGCGCGGCATGGCGCGGCTTCGGCACCAGGATGGCGCTGAGCAATTCACCCGGCGCCAAGCGGGTCTGGCGGTTGCCGGTGATGAAATCGCCCAAAGCGAGTTCACGCCGGCCAATCTGGCCCTGCTGGGCCATGCGGCTCAATTCCACCCGCGCCCGCATCGCCAGCAAGATCGGCACACCATCGGCAGCAGGCGAGGCATTACACAGATTGCCGGCGATGGTGCCGGCATTCTGAATCTGCGTGCCGCCCACATCCCGCGCCGCCAGCCGCAAGCCATCAAATAGCGGCGGCAGTTCGGCATTGCCGGCAATCTCGCCCCAACTGGTGGTGGCGCCAATGCGCCAATGGTCCTCGGCTTCGCTGACACCACGCAATTCGGGGATCGCAGTGATATCGAGCAGATCATCGTCGAGCGGCTTGCCCACCTTGGCCGGGTAATAATCCGTGCCTCCGGCCAGGATCAAGGGAACGGCGCCGACCGCAGCGCCGAGATGCTCAAGCGCCTGCGCGAGACTGGCTGGGCGTACATAAACCGCCATGTATTCTAAACCCCCACCCTGCTTATAACTCATTTGTGTGCATATGATGCTGCCGTGTGATTCGAAAAAAAGCAACGTCAAAAAATAGGCAAAATCGATCCGTAAACGCATAAAATCGCGACAGTTTGCTTGAATGAACAACAGCGCATAACTGGGTTGAGTTTGCATTGCTTGAAATTGAGTGGGGAATGTGTTTTTAGGCTGGACGCCGCCCCAAACTTGATTATATGTACACATATGAACTCGGCTGACCCCAGATCAGCGTCGGGTTCGCCCGCCGCCAGACCGGATCGCAAAAACCATGACCTCCTCCGCCGCCGCAACCATAACCGTTGAAGCCGTCGCACCTGCCGCCAGCCATCCCGCGCTCAAGCCGGGCGGCAATCTGCGCGAGGAAACAGTGACCTATGTGCATCACTGGACCGACACACTTTTCACCTTCCGCACCACGCGCGATCCGTCCTTCCGTTTCATCAACGGCCAGTTCGCCATGATCGGCTTGATCGTGGATAACAAGCCGCTGCTGCGCGCCTATAGCATGGCCAGTTCCAATTATGAGGAATTCCTCGAATTCTTCAGCATCAAGGTGCCAAACGGCCCGCTTACTTCGCGGCTGCAACACCTGAAAGTGGGCGACCGCATCATTGTCAACCGCAAGCCCACCGGCACGTTGTTGCAGGACAACCTGCTGCCCGGCAAGCATCTTTATCTGCTGGCCACCGGCACCGGCCTGGCACCGTTCATGAGCATCATCAAGGATCCGGATGCCTATGAGCGTTACGAGAAAGTGATCCTGGTGCACGGCACCCGCACTGTCGGCGAACTGGCCTATCAGGACTACATCACCCGCGAATTGCTGGAGAATGAATTCCTCGGCGAAGCCGCGCGCGAAAAGCTGATCTACTATCCGACCGTGACCCGCGAAGATTATCGCAATCAGGGCCGCGTCACCGATCTGATCGCCAACGGCAAGCTGTTCAACGATATCGGCCTGCCGCCGCTGGATATCGCGCAGGACCGTGTCATGCTCTGCGGCAGCCCCGAAATGCTGCGCGACATGCGTGCTTATCTCGACGAACGGCAGTGGCAGGAAGGTTCCACCACCGGCGCCGGTCACTATGTGATCGAAAAGGCTTTTGTCGAGCAGTAAGCCGCTTCAACAAGTCTGCTATTAGAGCGTGATGACATCACCGCCGGGCCAGCCCGGCGGTTTTGTTTTGCGGCCAGCCGCAGGCTAACGCAGCAGCCAGCAACGGCGTGGTGAAAAAGACATAGCCCTTGCCTTCCCAATTGCCGAACGCTGCCAGCGTGATCTCGGCCATGCCGAATAATTCACCAACACCCACGGCGGCAAAGGGCAGAAACATGCCGAACCAGATGAAACGGAACCATGCCGCGATATCGGCGCCGCGCCAGCCCCGGTAAAGCCAGATCAGGAGCAGCAGCCAGAGCAGCATGGTGGCAATCTGGTAGAGGGTTGTCCCACTTCTGGCGCCGCGGCCAAAAACATGCAGCGGCTGATAAAACAGCGATAGCGTTTCAGCCCAGGCATAGAAAAAGCCGTGGATCGCCGCGCCTGTCAGCGCCGCTATGCCGGCAAAGATCAGGGCGCGCCTGCGATCGATCTTGAACAGGCATAGGGCCAGCAAAATAGGCAGCAACACAAACGGCACCCGGGCGGTGGCGATAAAGGCCGCCAACACGGCACAGAGCAATAACCAGCCCGGATTGTGGTAGCTGCGATACAGCAAGGCCGTGAGCGCCACCGCGGCCAGCGAGAAGGCCAGTAGGTCATGCGCAACAACGCTCATCTGGAAGAAACAAACGCATATCAGCAACAGCGCCACATATAAATTGGCGCGCCACGCAGCCATGCCGGCAAGCAGGCCGGCGGAAAGCATCAGATAAAACGGCGCCATCAGATAGATCAGGCCGCTGAGCGTAAGCGGCGCATTCAACAGCACCCAGCCCGGCCCCGGACTGATGGGCGCGCCGTCAGGCAGCAAGACCGAATAAGGGTGCCGGCCAGCCGCAAGTGCCAGCGCTGGCTCGATCAAGGCATCCGGCGCGCTACTGGGAAATTGCACCAGCCGTGTTGCCGGATAGAGCTGATGATTGAGCAAGGCCAGGCCAGCGCAGCCAAGCATCCACCAGAGCTGCCGCCCAGCCAGGCCGGGCCGCAGCGCCAGAATGCGATCCAGCAGCACCAGCGGGGAGATGAAAACAACGCAGTAGATCAGCCAGGGCAGCCAGAATGCGGCATCTAGCCGTTTGGCAAAAAACGGCATAGCCGTAACCAACGCTATGCCGATGAAACAAAGCAGCGGCGCAGCCGCAGCAGCATCGTTTTTTTTCAGCAGCCCCGGCAGCACTTGGCTCAGGTGATGCGTTTGAGCAATGCCAGCAACTGCGCCTGCTCGGCCGTCGAAAGCGGGCCGAGTGTCACCTGACTGACTTTGGGGCCATTCGAGATCAGGCTTTCCACCAGCACACGACCGGCCGGCGTCAGGCTCAGATAGCGGCGCCGCTTGTCATTCTTGTCCGGCCGATGGGCAATCAGTTTGCGCACTGCCAGACGACGGATCACGCCCTGGATCGTCGCCGGGTCCATCGCGGTCAGGCGGCCAAGATGATTCTGCGACAATTCGCCGGCCTCATAGAGCTTCACCAGCGCGGCATATTGC
>NZ_JAGOLP010000074.1:0-6025 GCF_017994015.1 Ferrovibrio sp.
GGCGCGCGCCAGATGGCCCGGCCGTGGTGATCAACGCTGCCGCCTATACCGCGGTGGACAAGGCCGAGAGTGAAGCCGAGCAGGCCATGGCGGTGAATGCCGCCGGGCCGGGCCATCTGGCGCGCGCCTGCGCCCGGCATGGCGCCGCGCTGCTGCATGTTTCCACTGATTACGTGTTTGATGGCAGCGGCACACGGCCCTGGCGCGAGGCTGATCCAGTGGCGCCGCTCTCGGTTTATGGTGCCAGCAAGGCGGCGGGCGAGGCGGCGGTGCGCGATGCGCTGCACAGGCATATCATCCTGCGCACATCCTGGGTGGTCAGCCCGTATCGCGCCAATTTTGCCAAGACCATGCTGCGCCTGGCGACCGAACGCGATGAATTGCGCGTGGTGGACGATCAGGTTGGCGGCCCCACCCTGGCGGCGGATATTGCCGCAACCCTGCTGGCTTTGGCGGATCGTATGACAGCGCCTGAGGCCTTGCCGGCAGAAGCCTATGGCACCTTCCATTATGCCGGCCAGCCGCATGTATCCTGGTTCGGTTTCGCCCAGGCGATTCTGGCTGCGGCGGCGGCTTATGGTTGCCGCCAGCCGCGCCTGCTGCCGATCACTACAGCGGAATACCCCACCCCGGCGCGGCGCCCGGCCAATTCACGGCTGGATGGCACCAGGCTTTTGCAGCAACACGGCATCGCGGCACCGGATTGGCGCCCGGGTTTGCAGCAATTGCTGGCCGAGTTCTATCGCGGCGCGAAGCCATAAAGCCGGCGCTGCGCCAATTCATCCAATATTCGAAAGGCTTCGTCCGGCTGGGTGTGGACATGGCGCAGCAAGGCCGGATCGCGCTGTCCGGCGCGTAGGGCGATGGCATCCTGGCGCGCCTCCTGCGCCATCTGCCAATAGACCCGGCCAATCGCGCCCTGCTCGGCCAGCAGCAGTACAGCAGCAAATAGCAAGCCGTAGCGCCATCTTTGCGCCTTGGCCAGCCGGCTTGATGCAGCGGCCGGCAGGCTTTGCTGCCAACCGGGCAAGGCCAGCAACAGGCCGGCTTGCAATAATCCATTCAGCATCCCGTACCGTCCGGATGTGCCAATAACGCTGCCGAAATCCTGCCGCGCATAGCTTATCAGGCAGAGCGAGCCAAGCCCAAAAAGCAGCAAAGCCAGGGCCAGATAATGCAGCGGATCAAGCCGGCTCAGGCGGCGCAACAGCCAGGCGATCAGCCCCAGGCTGGCGCCAAGCAACAGGCCGGCCCAGATATAGCCGATCAGCGATGACTTGATGATCCAGGGTGAACCCAGAATATGCAGCAGCAGGTCGAGCATGCGCAGCGGATCGATTGTATCGCGGGGTGCATGCTCGATTGTGCCTGGAAAATAGAAGCTGATCGCTATGGCGCCGACCAAGGCATGCGGGATGGCGGCGCGCCAGGTCTGCTGCCGGATCATGCCGAGCAGGCCCAGCAGGGGAAACAGCAATAAGCCATTGCCGAGGCTGAGAGCGGCTGCCAAAGCCGATAATGCGGCCAGCGGCTGATGCCACCAGTCCGGTTTGGGCATTGCCACCGCCAATATGATGGCAAGCACCGCAAAAAAGCAGAGCAGGCCGTAGTTGAAGCCGTTCGGAATCACGATGGCTTCGAGCAGAAAGGCGCGCAGCAGGCAGAAGACCAGCGCCGTGCGAATCACCAGCCGCCAGCTTGGTGGCACATTTCGGCTTTGCCGTAACAGCAGCGCGGTGCAACCGAGCCAGCAGGCCAGGGTTAGGATGGTCAGGCTGGCAGCATGGCCGCCGGTCAGTTCGGCTTCCAGCACCAGCAGCAGGCGCGGTAATGGGATGGCGTGGCCGTTGAACAATGGCAACAGAGAGGCATTGTTCAGCCCATAGGTGAAATACTGCGACAGCATCGGCAGCAAATCATACACGGGCAGGGGCAGGGCGGTGCTTACGGCCAAAAGCACAAAGCCGCAGCTTTGCAACGCCGTCATGCCGTTCAGCCAATAGGCTGCCTGACTTTTTTTCTCGGGGTTGGCCGGATAATCCAGGCAGGGTGTTGGCGGTTGATTCATGCCGGCGCAATTTCTCCGTTCACGCCATGATTTGCAAGCCACCCCAGGCCGTAGCTTGCCGGCAGCAGAGCGGGTAGAATGGCGCCTGACCATCCGTCAGCAGCCAGAATTCAGCCCGTGTCCTCCGGCCTTTCCCGTTACTTCCGTTTCAACAGCCGTGTCGCCGCCGTGGCGCTGCACGATATCGCCATGGCTGCGCTGTCCTATGAAGGCGGCGTGGCATTACGCTTCTGGTTGTCTGGCGATCCCTATATATGGTTGCAATTTCCGGAGCAGACCCTGCTCTTCACCCTGGTGGCGGCGGCGGTGTTCAATGCCATGGGGCTGTATCGCGGCATCTGGCATTTTGCTTCCACGCATGACGTGATGGCGATTGCCAAGGCCGCCGCCCTGGCCTTGCTGATCTATCTGCCGCTGCAATTCTGGCTCAACCGGCTGGAGGATTATCCGCGCAGCGCCGTGGTGATCCAGTATTTCCTGCTCTGCCTGCTGCTGGCCGGGCCGCGTTTGCTGTATCGCGCCTGGAAGGATGGCAGCCTGATCGTGGCGCTGAAGCGCGAAGTGGATCGCCGCGTGCCGGTGCTGCTGCTCGGCTCAGGTGCCGCCGCCGAGAGCTTTATCCGCGAGATGGAGCGCGACCGCAGCGCCGGCTATCGCGTGGTTGGCATTCTGGACGCCAAGGAAACCCGCCAGGGCCGTGATCTGCGCGGGGTGCGCGTGCTTGGCAGCCTGGATGAACTGGACGATCTGCTGGCGCGTTTTGCCACCAGCGACCGGCCGCAGCGCCTGATCCTGGCCGATGCCAAGCCGGATCGTGCCGCCATGACCGCTCTGCTCGATCTGGCGGCACAGCGCGGCATGACCGTGGCGCGGCTGCCGCGGCTGACGGATTTTCAGCGCCAGGGGGCTGCCAGCGCCAGCCGTAACCTGCGCCCGATTGATATCGAGGATTTGCTGGGCCGGCCGCAGAAGGTGCTGGACCGCGATGCCGTGCAGCGGCTGGTGCATGGCCGCCGCGTGCTGATCACTGGCGCCGGCGGCACCATCGGCAGCGAGTTGACCCGCCAGGTGGCCGACCTGGCGCCGGCCGAGATCATCCTGTTTGAGCAAGGCGAACACGCGCTTTATCAGATTGACATGGAATTGGCCGAGCGCTGGCCCGATCTGCCGCGCCGCGCCCTGCTCGGCGATGTGCGCCAGCCAGACCGGGTGGAGCAGGTGCTGGCCGAGACGCGGCCGGATATTTTGCTGCATGCCGCCGCCTACAAACATGTGCCGCTCACCGAGGCCAATGTTGAGGAAGCCATCCTCACCAATGCGATCGGCACCAGCCTGCTGGCGCATGCCGCCCTGCGCCACAAGGTGGGGGTGATGGTGCTGATCTCCACCGACAAGGCCGTGAACCCCACCAATGTGATGGGCGCCAGCAAGCGCGTGGCCGAGATGGTGGCCCAGAGTCTGGATGTCCAGAGTCTGGATGTCCGGGGTCTGGATATGTCGGCCGCAGGCGGCACAACCCGTTTTGTCACCGTGCGCTTCGGCAATGTGCTGGGTTCTTCCGGCTCGGTGGTGCCGCTATTTGAGCGCCAGCTGGCCCAGGGCGGCCCGCTCACCGTGACGCATCCGGACGTGACGCGGTTTTTCATGACCACGCGCGAAGCGGTGGAACTGATCCTGCAAGCGGCGGCCTTGCCGGCCGAATCGATGCTGGCGGCGGGCAAGATCTTTGTGCTGGATATGGGCGAGCCGGTGCGGATTCAGGATCTGGCCCGCCAGATGATCCGCCTGGCCGGCTTGCGGCCGGATGCGGATATCAAGATCGCCTTCACCGGGCTCAGGCCGGGTGAGAAACTGTATGAGGAAGTGCTGCACCAGGCCGAAACCCTGGTGCCGACCAACCAGCAGGGCATCCTGCTGGCGGCGCCGCGGGTGATCGATGCGGCGGAACTGGAGCGTGCCCTGGATCAACTGGCCCAGGCGGCGCGGCAACGGGATACGGCGCGGGTGCTGGAGTTGTTGAAAGCGCTTGTGCCGGAATTCCAGCACGCGCCCAACGGCCAAGGTAAATAACTACATCCGGGCGCCGCCGCGCCAGATGTAATGGCCGTCGCGATAGCCATCAAAATATTTCGGCACATCGGGATGGTTCACCGGGCCGCCCTCGCCATCCGGCAGCAGGTTCTGTTCCGAAACATAGGCCTGATAGCTGGTCTGGGCGTTTTCGGCCAGCAGGTGATAAAAAGGCTGGTCTTTGCGCGGCCGCATATCGGCCGGAATCGCCAGCCACCATTCCTCGGTGTTGTTGAACACCGGGTCGACATCAAAAATCACACCCCGGAACGGGAAGAGACGATGTTTCACCACATCGCCAATTGAAAACTTTGCTTCCCTGCTCTGAGGCATATGCCGTGTCGACCCATGTTGTTACAAAACTATTTTAATAGGTAGCACGTCCGCCGCTCAAGTCGAACACTGCGCCGGTGGTGAATGAATTCTCGGCCGAGAGCAGCCAGGCGGTCATGGCGGCGATTTCATCCACCAGCACGAAGCGGCCACGCGGGATTTTTGACAACATATAGTCGATATGCTGCTGCGACATCTGGTCAAAAATCCGGGTGCGTGCAGCGGCCGGGGTAATGCAATTCACCGCGATATCATGGCCGGCCAGTTCCTTGCCCAGCGATTTGGTCAGCGCCACCACGCCGGCCTTGGCCGCGCTATAGGCGGCGGCATTCGGATTGCCTTCCTTGCCGGCGATGGAGGCCACATTGACAATGCGGCCATATTTGCCGGCCAGCAGATGCGGCACCACCGCGCGGCAGCAATGGAACACGCCATTGAGATCAAGGTCGATCACTGCCTTCCAGGCATCCAGCGGATAATCCTGCACCGTGGCATTGGGGCCGGAAATGCCGGCATTGTTGACCAGCAATTCGATGCCGCCGAGCCGGGCGGCGGTTTCGCTGGTGGCTGCTGCCACGGCGGCGTAATCGGTCACATCCACTGCCAGCGCAATGCTGCCCTGGCCCAGGGCGGCGGCGGTTTCATTGGCCAGGTCCGCATCGCGGTCCCACAGCGCCACCTGGGCGCCGGAAGCCAGCAGCCGCTCGGCCACGGCGCGGCCGATACCCTGGGCGCCACCGGTTACGATGGCGCGGCGGCCTTTGAGGTCGATCTGATTCATTGGGCGTTCCCCGTTCTTGTCCAGACCTACTCATATATCAGATATGAAGCGTGCTGCCAGCAGCCGGCTTGGCTTTTTGGCAATGCGGGCGCCTCTGGCCGGGGTTAACCTGCTTGGTTGCCGGCTGTGGGGAGGGCGTTATGAATAGCTTTGCCAGGCGGCGGCAATCGCGCCATCCAGTGCCGCATGTTCCGTGCTGTTCAGGGTCATGCCGCCGGGCACAGCGGCTGAGTAGCTTGCCATGGCAGAAACCAGATTCTGCACCTGGCTGGCCAGCAATTCCTGGCTGCCATCGCTGGTGCGAATCGCATCAATACGATTGGTGGTGTCTGAGAACCAGCCGGCCAGGCTGACCTGGCTTGCAGCTTCGCCAATAACATCGATCAGCAGGTTGTTGCCGCTTTGCCGCAGCCAAAGCTGATCCCGGGCGATGCCGGCGCCAAAAAGCACCAGATCCGTGCTGCTGCTGCCATCGCTGATGCCGGCTTGCAGGATGCTGTCAAAGCCTTCAGCGCGGTTGATCACATAGACATCGTTGCCTTCGCCACCTTCCAGGCTGTCGTTGCCCGCGCCGCCGAGCAGTCGGTCGTTGCCGCCGGCGCCATAGAGCTTGTCATTGCCGGCGCCGCCGATCAGCCAGTCATCGCCCAGGCTGGTGCGGTCATTGGGATCAACATTGCCGCCATAGAGGATATCGTCGCCGCTGCCGCCGAACAGGCCATCATCGCCGGCCCCGCCCAGGATCATCTCGCCGTTATTGGGCTGGCCGGTCC
>NZ_JAGOLP010000074.1:6125-14226 GCF_017994015.1 Ferrovibrio sp.
TGCCGCCATTCCACTGGATCATGATGTCTTCAACACTGATGCCGGCGCCGAAGCGGATCGTGTCGCCGCCCTCGGAATCACCCAGCACGGTGTCGATGCCGTCGCCGCGATGGAACAGATAGGTATCGGCCCCGGCGCCGCCGCTCAGGGTGTCGGCGCCCTGGCCACCCACCAGGGTATCGGCACCGGCACCGCCGAGCAGCCGGTCGTTGCCGCCGGCGCCATAGAGCTTGTCATTGCCGGCGCCGCCGATCAGCCAGTCATCGCCCAGGCTGGTGCGGTCATTGGGATCAACATTGCCGCCATAGAGGATATCGTCGCCGCTGCCGCCGAACAGGCCATCATCGCCGGCCCCGCCCAGGATCATCTCGCCGTTATTGGGCTGGCCGGTCCACCAGCCTTCAACATGGCCGATGGTGAGCTGGGTGTTGTCGGCGAAGCTGAGGTAATCAACCCGCAGGGCAGGATTCCACCAGTTGTTGAGGATGATGCGGTCGCTGGCGCTGGCGGCATTGGCGCCGGTGCCGGCCAGGCCGATGGCGAGATTGCCGCCATTCCACTGGATCATGATGTCTTCAACACTGATGCCGGCGCCGAAGCGGATCGTGTCGCCGCCCTCGGAATCACCCAGCACGGTGTCGATGCCGTCGCCGCGATGGAACAGATAGGTATCAGCCCCGGCGCCGCCGCTCAGGGCGTCGGCGCCCTGGCCGCCTTCCAGGATGTCGTTGCCGGCGCCGCCAATCATGTAGTCCGCACCACCGCGCCCGGCGAACCAATTGCTGCCAGCATCTCCTATGAAAGTATCGCTTGTCTCATTGCCAAAAATATTTTCAACGCTGAGTATTTTCGCGCCACCACCGGCATTGTATGTGCCGGAGCTGAGATTGACGTAATTGGTATAAAACTGACTAACGTATTTGAAATCCAGGGTATCGCTGCCGCTACCGCCATTGAAACCGTAGAACAGATTCAAAACGGGGTCACCTTGTGGGGCGCCAACGTAAACAATGTCATTGAAGGCCGAGCCGATAATGTACTCGATACCGGACAGGCTATCGCCTTCGGCATCCCCGCCAGAGCCCTGGCCGGTAGACAAATTCACCGTGACGCCAGCTGAAGAACCGGCATAGCTGGCTGTGTCAATGACACCGCCAACCAGTGTGTCGGCGCCACCGCCGCCGATCAGTAAATTGTTGCCGCCGCGGCCATCAAGAAAATTGTTGCCGCTATCGCCAATCAGCGTGTCGTCAAAATTAGAGCCAACGATAGCTTCGATGTTTTTCAGTATGTCGCCGGCAGCCTCGCCGGTGGAAACGGAATTGTCGAGACTGGCCGTGATACCGGCAGTGGCAAAAAGATAGCTGGCTGTGTCATGGCCGTCGCCACCATCCAAATAGTCGGCGCCGCCGCGCCCTTCGAGGATGTTGTTGCCGGCATCGCCGATCAGCGTGTCGTCGTAGGCCGAACCGCGCAACCCTTCGATATTCACCAACGTATCGTTGTTGGCTTCGCCGCCAGTTCCCGTGCCCGTCAGCAGGCTGACGGTCACGCCAGCAGTGGCGGCTTGGTAGCTGGCGGTATCGAAGCCTAGGCCGCCATCAAGATAGTCGGCACCTGAATTGCCAAGCAGGTAGTTGTTATTGTCGTCGCCGATCAGGGTGTCATCCAGGCCCGAGCCGCTCAGATTCTCGATGCCGCTCAGCGTGTCGCCGGCGGCATCGCCGCCGCTCAGCGTCATGGTTTTCAGCGAGACCTGAACTGCTGCGGAACTGAAAGCATAGCTGGCGGTATCGTTGCCGCTGCCGCCTATGATCTGATCGGCGCCGGCGCCACCGCGCAGGATATCGTCGCCGATACCGCCATCCAGAATGTCGTTGCCGTCGCCACCGCGCAGCTCATCACTGCCGCCATTGCCAATGAGATGGTTGGCGCCAGCATCGCCAAAAATGAAATCAGCTCCATTACTGCCGATGATGTTTTCAACGCCGGAAATGGTTTGGGTAAGTGTTGTGCTGGCGCCGCCAAATCCGGTTCCTGCGGCTAGATCAACGGAGACGCTACCCGGAACCGGTGAATAGTCGATCGTATCAATGCCGGCGCCGCCCACCAGAGTATGGGTTCCGCCGCTGACAACAAGGATGTCGTCGCCATCGCCGCCATCCAGCAGATCTTTGGCGTTATTATCATACTTTCCGGCAGTCTCGCCGCGGGTTTCATAATATGCGTAAAGAATATCATTGCCGGCTTCGCCGTAGATTTTCTGATCGCCGCCATGCCCCTTGATGATGTCGTTGCCTGCGCCGGCATTGTAAACTGAGGCGATGCCAGTCAACACATCGGCATAAGCGGTCCCGACGATGCGCTCGATCTCGCTGTTTTTCAGTTCATTATTGGTGCCAAAAATATTCAGCGCGGTGGTAGCCAGTGAAAAGTCCACGGTGTCGAATCCATCGCCGCCATGGAATTCGCCGGCAACCGCGCTGGAGAGAATGGTGCCTCCAGTCGAACGGTAATAGGTGTCGTCACCGCCTCGGCCATAAATAAAAATCGAACCGGTATTCTTGAAGCTGTCGGCATAGGCCGTGCCAATCAGATATTCAACATTGCTGAGGCTATGGCCTGCAACGTTGCTTACCGATGCTACAATCAGGCCACTACTCAGTGCCGACAGGTCGATAGTGTCAATGCCGCCGCCGCCATTTACGGTGTCTGTGCCGTCGCCGCCGACAAAGACGATGGTGTCATTGCCACCGCCGCCATCGATCGTGTCATTGCCGGCTCCCCCCTTTAGGGTATTGTCCAGCGCGTTACCGGTGATGGTATCGTTGCCGCTGCCGCCGATGGCATTTTCGATATTGGCGCCATAGGCGATGGCGATGTTGTTGCTGCCACTGGTGTTGATACTGCTGAAACTGCCGGCATTGAGGTTGATCGTGTTGCTGCCGCTTAGGCCGGTCAGGTCGATTGTGTCGGTGCCCCCGGCATCCCAGAGGGTGCGGATGGTGTCCTTGGCAAACCAGGTCGCCGCGTCATAGACCGTATTGCCGGCGCGGGTTGTAGTGTTGGCGCCATAAACCAGTTGCAGCGCTGCGATATCCAGCAGCATCAGCGTTGCAGGTGCCCTGTAGTTGCTGCCCTCCCACGTGTAGCTGGGATGATCGTAATAGGACATAACCGTGTATTGGTTATTGTCCAGGTTGCTCGGCAAGGTGGGGCCGGAATCGTCCTCTGTATAATCGCCGGGATGCTTGAGGCCAAGCGCATGGCCGATCTCGTGCATCAAGGTCAGGTAACTGTATTTCGCCAGTGCGCTGCCGCTCAGGCTTGGCGATGAATAGGTATTGCCGATGAAGATATCGCCGCCGATATTGATCCCGTTATCGGTCTCATTCGGATAATAGGCGAAGCCGGCCGTGCCGAAGAGGCTCTGGTCGATATTGACGAATTCAATATTCTTTTTGCTGTTCGGATCGAAGCTCTGGAACTGGAAGGTGACATTGGCCACCTCCGAAATCATGGCGAAAATCGCCGAGACAGCATTGCGCTGCGCCGTGTTGAACACGTTCAGGTCGTAGTTGAAGAAGTTCACCAGCGCGCCACCAGCGCCGTAAATGCTGTCTAATGTGTAATAGCGCGTCGGCAGCGCATCCATATAGGTGTAGGTAACGGTGGCGCCGCTGCCGAGATTGCCGTTATTCCAGTAATTCGTTGTGCTCTGATTGAGCAGTGGATCGATCGTGTTGGAAGCGCCAAAAATATAATTGGCATGTTGCAGGGGCGCCGGCAGGTCGGCTTGCGCGGCTTCATTCCGCGCCGCCAGGCATTGGGCGCAGCCGCAGCCGGATGGAATTTGGTCAGCAGAGATTGTGCTTGTATTGGCGCCAGTGGGATTGATCGTGGTCATCATGCTGCCTTGGCGCCAAACAAATGTATGCTGTTTTAAGTTTAACTCAACGGCGAGTTCCTACATCAAAAAATAGTATATCTGGCGCTGGTGGCGCAAGCACATATTCGGATCACAAATTCTGGGTTGCCATCGGCTTCGTGGCAACTACTCAGCGTGCGGCCGCTGCCTTATTTTGCTTTTCCATCTCGGCATGGCCTTCCAGCGACTGGATCACCTGCTCGCAATCCACATTGGCATTATAGATGGCCTGGCGGTTGAACTTGGTCATGGTTTTGAGCGCCTCGTTGAGGCAGTCGCGGCGATCCGGAATGACGGGCGGCGCGCCGGGGGTGAAATGAATCTCGGCGCGCTGCGAGCGCTCGTAGCTGGCCAGCGCGTTGATGCCAATCAGGCCAGCCGCCGCCAATCCGGCCAAAGTGGCCAGGCCCAATAAACCTGCGCGCTGTAATTCGGTTAGTGCCACGATTCGCCCTTGTCTTGTCCAGCGGTGTTAACCCATTCCGCTGCATTGCGGCAAGTTAATAAATTGCAATGCAGCGTAGAATTGTGCCGGATGCTTGGCAATGCGGCGCCCGCACAGCATGATACTGCCATGCCGGCGGCCAGTATCCTGATCGTGAATTACAATGCCGGGCCGCATCTGGCCCGCTGCGTGGCGGCTTTGCTGGCGCAGGATAACGCCGATTTTGAGGTTTTTCTGCTCGATAATGGCTCAGCAGACAGGTCATTTGAGCTGGCGCGCGCGGCGGCGGGTGAGGATGCCCGGTTCCATTTTGAGGCCGCCGGCGCCAATCTCGGCTTTGCCGCCGGCAATAACCGCCTGGCTGCCCGGGCAAGTGCTGATTGGCTGGCTTTTCTGAATCCGGATGCGTTTCCGGCCCCGGATTGGCTCAGTTGTATGCTTGCGGCAGCGGCAACGCATCCAGAAGTAGCGCTTTTTGGCTCGCTCCAGCTCGATGCCGGCGATGCCGCGCGGCTGGATGGCGCTGGCGACCGTTACCTGTTTGCCGGCCTGCCCTGGCGCGGCGGTTATGGCTGGCCTTCTGCCACCGCGCTGGCTGAAGGTGCGGTCTTTTCGCCCTGTGCCGCTGCTGCCCTGGTGCGCCGCGATGCCTTCCAGGCGGTTGGCGGCTTCGATGAGCGCTTTTTCTGCTATGTCGAGGATGTTGACCTCGGCTTCCGCCTGCGCCTGGCCGGGCAGCAGGCGCGGCAGATCGTGGCGGCGCGGGTGCAGCATGTCGGCGGCGCCTCTTCCGCTGGCGCCGGATCAGCCTTTGCGCGGTATCACGGCATGCGCAATGTGGTGTGGTGCTTTGTCAAGAACATGCCGGGGCCGCTCTTCTGGCCGCTATTGCCGCTGCATCTGGCCGTGCTGCTGCTGTTGTGGCTGCGTGCCATTCCGCGCGGCATGGCCGGCGTGGTGGGGCGGGCCTTGTGCGATGCGCTGCTGGGGCTGGGGCCGATCTGGGCCAGCCGGCGGGTGATCCAGGCCGGGCGCCGCGCGCCGCTCGGCAGCATCATCCGCGCGCTGACCTGGAATCCGCTGGAATATGCCCGCCGTGCGCCGGCTAACCGGCTTTCGAAATAGTCTGCCGCGCATTGCGGCTGAGCAGGCAGGTGGCGGCTGCGGCGCAGGCAAAGCCCAGCATGGTGAATTCCATCGGCAGGTGATCCGGCCGGATATCCTGCCAATGGCCCACAATCTGCGTCGCCACCGCGCCCATCGCCATTTGCAGCGCGCCCACCATGCCGGCGGCCGTGCCGGCCAGGCGCGGATTGACCGAGATGGCGCCGGCTATGCCGTTGGGCAGGGTGATGCCGTTGGAAATCGCCACCACTGCCATGGGCAGGAACAGCGCCGGCGGGCTGGTATAGCCCAGCAGGCCGCAGGCGGTGATCAGGCCGGAGCCGAGGATGGCGATGATGGCGCCGGCAGCGATCATACGATCCGTGCCATAGCGCCGCGCCAGCCGCCCGGTGCAGAAATTCCCCACCATATAGCCCACCGATACCAGGATGAACCACAGGCCATAGGTGGAAGGCGGCAGCTTCTGCACTGAAATCACCACAAAGGGCGCGCCGGTGATGAAGGCGAAGAACATGCCCGAGGTGAAGGTGGTTTGCAGCGCATAACCGCGAAAGCCCGGATGGCAGAGCAGGCCCCACTGGTCGCGGCCATAGCTGGCCAGGCCGGCCAAAATGCTGCCGCCGGTTTCGGCCTTGTGCAACAAGGTTTCCGGCAGCCGCAGCAACGACCAGGTGGCCACCGCCAGGCCAAACAGCATGCACAGCACAAAGCTGGCGCGCCAGCTCCACCAGGCATCGAGAAAGCCGCCGATGGCCGGGGCAAACATCGGCGCCAGGCTCATCGCCATGGTGATATAGCCGATCATCGCTGCGGATTCCGAGCGGTCGTAGATATCGCGCACAATGGCGCGCGCCATCACCAGGCCGGCACAGCCGCCAATCGCCTGCAACAGCCGGCCGGCGATCAGCACTTCGATGCTCCAGGCCAGTGTGCAGAGCAGGCTGCCCAGCACAAAGATAGCCAGGCCCGAGAGCAAAGCGGGGCGGCGGCCGGTGCGATCCGAGATCGGGCCATAGGCCAGCTGCGCCAGGCCGAGGCCCACCAGGTAGAGTGTCAGGGTGAGCTGGATGGTGCCGTAATCGGTGTTGAACACCAGCTGCATGCCCGGCATCGAGGCGATGAAGATGTTCAGCGCCGTCGGCCCGATCGCCGTCATGGCGATCAGGATGGCAAGCGAAGGCCGATTTGTCGTGCTGGGGGCGGACATGAAAAACTCGAACGGGGGAGCGGCAGCATAGCCCACTCCCCCGCAAGGTCAATTCGCAGGCCGGATCAGCGGCCGATGAAGTTCGGCTTGCGCTTCTCGAAGAAGGCCATCACGGCTTCATGCTGGTCATGCGTATGCTGCACCTGCGCCTGCATGCCGGCAGCCATTTCCAACGCCGCGCTGAGCGACATGCTGTAGCCTTCGCGGATCAGCTTCTTGCACAAGCGCAGCGAGTGCGGCGGCTGGGCGGCAATGCGCCGCGCCATCTTCATGGCTTCGTCCATCAGGCTTTCGGCCGGCACCACATACGAGGTCAGGCCCCATTCCAGCGCCTGCTTGGCCTTCACAAAATCGCCGGTATAGGTCATCTCCAGCGCCCGCGACAGGCCGACGATGCGCGGCAGGAACCAGCCGCCGCCATCACCCGATACCAGGCCGACGCGCAGGAAACTTTCGGCGAATTCGGCATCCTCGGCGGCGAAGCGGATATCGCACATCAGGCTGAGATCGCAGCCGGCGCCCACGGCGTAGCCGTTCACCGCCGCGATGGTGGGCACTTCGATCTTGTAGAAGGCTTCCGGAATACGCTGGATGCCATGCTGATAGCCACGCCGGATTTCCGCCGGGTTGCCACCAAACAGCCCGGTGCGATCACGCATTTCCTTCACATTGCCGCCCGAGGAGAATGACTTGCCGGCGCCGGTGACAACAACGCAGCTTACGCTCATATCCTTGTTCACACGGTCACAGGCGGCAGTCAGCGCCTCGATGATCGAATCCGAAATCGCATTGCGCGTTTCCGGCTCGTTCAATGTCAGGGTGACAACGCCGCCTTCCTGGGCATAGATCACCGCTTCCTTCTCACTCATCCCTTCCTCCTTTTGTTGTCTGGGGATTTTTTGCCGCTCGGCCTGTCCTCGCCGAGTGCGGGTTCGATATAACGCGCCACGGCATCGCGCATGATGGCGACGATACGGGCTTCGTTGCGTTCCAGATGATCGGTCCAGCCCGAGACGCAGACGGTCAGCGCACGGTCGCGGCGGTCGATGCCGGGCGGCAAGGGCATGGCGATGGCACCAGCCCCCGGTGTCACCAGGCCGCGCGAAAAGAAATAGCCCTGCTGCCGCACGGTCTCGATATGCGCCAGGGTCTGGCGCGGATCAACGCGCTTCTGCTCGGGCTGGGCCTCGGCATTGGTGCGCCGCACCAGATTGCGCACTGCCTCCGGGTCTTCATCGCGCAGCAGGGTGAAGCCGGATGCAGACAAGAGCAGCAGGCGGCGCGAACCGATCGGCACATGCAGCCGCATCGTGCTGGTGGCTTGCAGCACGCGGATATATTGCGAATAGATGCCGTTGCGGGTGGCGACAAACACACATTCGCCGGTGCTGCGATT
>NZ_JAGOLP010000114.1 GCF_017994015.1 Ferrovibrio sp.
CATACTGGAATTGCATGTCGCCTGCCGCTCGACAGCCTGCCCTGGTCGGCGCCCGGCGACATGCAATTCCAGTATGAGCGCGACAGCATGGCAGACCGCCCGCCGCTGCCGCCACATGATGTGTTCAGCGAAGCCAACAAGATTGTTGCCGAACGCATGCAGGCCTGGAGCAAGGGCGGATTGTATCAGGCGGCCGGTGCGCCACGCGCGCAAACCCCGCTGCCCAAAAACCAGCAATCCGCCACCGATGTGGTGCGCACCGCGATCTGTATCGAGCCGCGCGGTGGCCTGCTGCATGTTTTCATGCCGCCGCTGGAACAGGCCGAGCAATATCTCGACCTGGTGGCAGCCATCGAGGACACGGCGGCGACCTTGCAGCGCAAGGTGGTGATCGAGGGTTACCTGCCGCCGCGCGATCCTCGCCTGGTGCATTTCAGCGTCACCCCCGATCCGGGCGTGATCGAGGTGAATATTCACCCCTCCTCGAATTGGCGCGAGCTGGCTGAGCGCACCACGATTCTCTATGAGGAAGCGCGCCAGACCCGGCTTGGCACGGAAAAGTTCATGCTGGATGGCCGCCATGTCGGCACCGGCGGCGGCAACCATGTGGTGATGGGCGCGGCACAGCCGGCGGATAGCCCCTTCCTGCGCAAGCCCGGCCTGCTGCGCAGCCTGCTCGGCTATTGGCAGAATCACCCCTCGCTTTCCTACCTGTTCTCCGGCCTGTTCATCGGCCCGACCAGCCAGCATCCGCGGGTTGACGAGGCCCGCGATGATGCCCTGGTCAACCTGGAAGTGGCCTTCGAGCAATTGGACAGGCATGGCGACAACCCGCCGCCCTGGCTGGTAGACCGCATCCTGCGCAATGTGCTGGTGGACCTGACCGGCAACACGCATCGCACTGAATTCTGCATCGACAAGCTGTTCTCGCCCGACGGCCCGACCGGCCGGTTGGGCCTGGTGGAATTACGCGCCTTCGAGATGCCGCCCGATGTGCGCATGAGCCTGGCGCAACAGGCTTTGCTGCGCGCCCTGCTGGCCGCCTTTGCCGAACGCCCTTATGCGCGCAAGCCGGTGCGCTGGGGCACCAGGCTGCATGATGAATTCCTGCTGCCGCATTTCTGCATGCAGGATTTCAACGATGTGCTGGAGGACCTTGATGAGCACGGCTTCGGCTTTGCGCCGGAATGGTTTGCCGCCCATGCCGAATTCCGTTTCCCGCATGTCGGCAGTGTGGCGGCGCGCGGCATAGAGCTGGAACTGCGCCATGCGCTGGAGCCCTGGCATGTGCTGGGCGAGGAAGCCACGGCCGGCGGCACCGCACGCTATGTCGATTCCTCGGTGGAACGCTTGCAGGTGAAACTGAAGGGCCTGACCGATACGCGCCATGTGGTGGCCTGCAATGGCCGCGCCGTGCCACTGCGCGCCACCGGGGTGCCGGGCGAATATGTTGCCGGCGTGCGTTTCAAGGCCTGGGGGCCGGCCAGCGCGCTGCATCCTACCATTGCCGTGCATACGCCACTGGTTTTTGACCTGTTCGATACCTGGAATGGCCGCTCGCTGGGTGGCTGCACCTACCATGTCGCGCATCCAGGCGGCCGCAACTACGATACTTTCCCGGTAAACGCGAATGAGGCCGAGGCGCGCCGCCGCGCCCGCTTCTTCACCATCGGCCATACACCAGGGGCCATGCCGCAACCAGCCACGCAAGCACCAGGCCAGCAACCGCTTACCCTGGACCTGCGCAGCGGCTAGACTGGCCGCTGCGATTCTGTACCGGGAAACCATGTCATCCGCCCCCAAAGCCAAGGCCGATAAACCGCCTGCCGAACCGGCAGCGCCTGCGGCTGCCGAAAGCCGGGGGCGCGATCCCGAGGCCTGGGATGAGATGGTGACCGGCCAGGGCGGCATCCGGCCGCATTGGCAACCGTTGCTGGCATCACTCAGCCTGCTGGGCCAGAACGGCCTGGCCGAACGCGCTGAACGTGGACGCCAGCATCTGGAAGACGAAGGCGTCACGTATAACCTTTACGAGCTGCCCAATGAGCCCGGCCGCGCCAAGCCGGTGGAAATCGCGCCGCCTATCCCCGAGCAGCGGCCCTGGCAGCTTGATCCGGTGCCGGTGATCCTCTCAGCCGAGGAATGGGCCAATATCGAAGCCGGCCTGATCCAGCGGGCACAATTGCTCGACCTGCTGCTACGCGATGTGTATGGCCCCATGCGCCTGCTGAAAGAAGGCCGCTATCCGCCGGCGCTGGTTTATGGCCATCGTGATTTTCTGCGCCCGGCGCGGCAGACCAATGGCAAACTTCCCGGCCGTATGTTGCAGCATTATGCGGCGGAGCTGGTGCGCGGCACCGATGGCGTGTGGCGGGTAATCGCTGATCGCAGCCAGGCTCCGGCCGGCGCCGGCTATGCCTTGCAGAACCGCCGTGTGATGTCGCGCTTGATGGGTAATGCGCTGCGTGAATCGCGGGCGCGGCCGATCAACGCCTATTTTGAATATTGGCAGGCTGATTTGCAGGCGCGCGGCCAAACCACCAGCGACAATCCGCGTGTAGTGCTGCTCACACCCGGCCCCTATAACGAAGCCTATTTCGAGCATATCTATCTGGCCCGCGAACTGGGCGCCACGCTGGTGGAAGGCGCCGACCTGACCATGCGCGACGACCATGTCTACCTTAAGACATTGGGCGGATTGAATCAGGTGGATGTGATCCTGCGCCGCTTGGACGGCGAATGGTGCGATCCGCTTGAATTACGCGCCGAATCCGCACTTGGCGTCACCGGCCTGCTGCATGCGGTGCGCGAAGGCTGCGTCACTGTGAGCAACAGCATCGGCACCGGCATCGCCGAACAGCCGGCAATGCAGGCTTTCCTGCCCACCCTGGCCGAGCATTTGCTGGGCGAACCACTCAAGCTGCCCTCGGTGGCCACCTGGTGGTGCGGCCAGAGTTATGCTTTGCGTGAAGTGGAGCAGCGGTTTGACGCCATGGTGGTGCGCGGCGCCCGCGATCTGCGCTTCGCCCCGATCACCGTGCGTGACCTGAGTGATAGTGAGCGTGCCGCCCTGCTGGCACGGATCAAAGCCCGGCCGGCGGATTATGTGGCGCAGGAACGGATTGTACCTTCAGTGGCGCCGGGGCTTGGCGCCAATGGCAAGCTGGAACCGGCCCCGATCCTGCTGCGCGTGCAGTTGGTGGCCGATGGCGATGGCTATGTGGTGATGCCCGGCGGCCTGGCCCGGGTGCCGACCGACGGCGATCCGTTCAGCGCCACCATTCAGCGTGGCGGCATCAACAAGGATGTGTGGGTGGAAGCCACCGATCCCGGCCCGCTGGTGATCCGGGGCAGCGCCTCGCGCCAGCGCCTGCAACTGCGCCGCTCGTCGGGTACATTGCAAAGCCGCGTTGCCGATGACCTGTTCTGGCTTGGCCGCTCGATCGAACGGCTGGATGACGGCGCCCGCCTGCTGCGCGCCACGCTGAGCCGCCTGATCGGTGAAATTGGCTCGGCGCGGGACATGGTGGAGATGTCGGTGCTGGCACGCGCCCTGGCGCGCTGCGGCATCATCGACCAACGTGCTGCCGCCGCACCGCCAGATACACAGCTTTTTGCCCGCGCTGTCACCAATGCCTTTGCGCCGAGCCAGACTATGGGCCAGACG
>NZ_JAGOLP010000115.1 GCF_017994015.1 Ferrovibrio sp.
CCTTAACGGGGCGCCATACGCAGCGCACCATCCAGGCGGATGGTTTCGCCGTTCAGCATCTGGTTTTCGCAGATATGGCGGGCCAGCGCGGCATATTCCTCGGGCTTGCCCAAGCGCGACGGATACGGCACCGACTTGCCCAAGGATTCCTGCGCCTCGGGCGGCAGGGCGAACATCATCGGGGTGCCGAACAAGCCCGGCGCGATGGTGCAGACGCGGATGCCGAACTGGGAGAATTCCCGGGCGAGAGGCAGCGTCATGCCATGCACGCCGGCCTTGGAGGCGCCATAGGCGGGCTGGCCGATCTGGCCATCGAACGCCGCCACCGACGCGGTGTTGATGATGCAGCCGCGCTCCTTGCCATCCATCTCGGCCTGCTGCTGCATGTGATACGCCACCAGACGGATCATGTTGAACGTGCCGACCAGATTGATCTGCACCACCTTGACGAATTTCTCCAACGCCACCGGGCCATCCTTGCCCACCGCCTTCATCGGCGTGCCCACGCCGGCGCAATTCACCAGCACGCGCACCGGGCCGACCTTGGCAATGGCATCCTGCACGGCAGCCTCGCCGCCGGGACCATCGGCCACGTCGCATTTGATCGCCACGCCACCGATTTCGCCGGCGGTCTGGGTGGCCAGTTCGAGGTTCATGTCGAAGATCGCAACCTTGGCGCCGGCCTTGGCCAGTTCGCGCGCGGTGGCCGCGCCCAGACCCGAGGCACCGCCGGTGACGATAGCGCCAACACCTTTGAGATTCATGCCGAGTTCCTCCGCTTTTCTTGCTCAATTGTTGCTGTGCATTACAAAATCTGCCCGGTTTATAGCCGATGCCTGCGCCCCTTGGCGAGGGCTGCGCGCCTCACCATATCCAGAGCATGACCGCAGCAAACCGCGAAAACCTGCCAGAGGAAAGTGCGGGCGCCCTGGAGCCCGACAAGCTTGCCGCAGAGGAAGCCAGGCTGAAGCCGCAATTCCGCGCCAAATTACAGGCCGTGCTGGGTCGCCTGCCCTGGCTGCGCGACCGCCTGGCGGACCTGCTGACAGCGTTTTACTGCGCCATCGACCCGGCCACTCCGGCCCGCGCCAAAGCCACGCTGCTGGGCGCGCTGGGCTATTTCGTGCTGCCGCTGGATGCCGTCCCCGACATGTTTCTCGCGCTTGGCTATACGGACGACCTGGCCGTGCTGCTGCTGGCCATGCGCACCGTGCAGGCGCATATCACGCAACAGCACCGGGACCGGGCCAAGGCCGCCCTTGAAGCCGCCAAGAACGGCGATTTCGCAGTATGAAAATCGGCGATCAACCGCCGAAAAGACCCGTATTTAAAACAGTATGGCCATTGCCATTTTCAAGAATGGTTCCAATATAGAATGCAGCAAAGGAGAAGCCCCCATGGATATCGATATCGGGATTAATGAGAAGGATCGGAAGAAGATTGCCGATGGCTTGTCGCACCTGCTGGCCGACACCTACACGCTGTATCTGAAGACGCATAATTACCATTGGAATGTCACCGGCCCGATGTTCCAGACGCTGCATCTGATGTTCGAGCAGCATTACACCGAACTGGCGCTTGCGGTGGATGCCATCGCCGAGCGTATCCGTGCCCTGGGCTTTGCCGCGCCGGGCACCTATGCGCAATTCGTGAAGTTGAGCTCGATCCCGGAAGAAACCAAGATTCCGGCAGCCACCGACATGATCAAGAATCTGGTGAAGGGCCACGAAGCCGTGGCGCGCACCGCGCGTGCGATCTTCCCGCAGGCCGACAAGGCGAGCGACGAGCCCACAGCCGACCTGCTGACCCAGCGCCTGCAGGTGCATGAAAAGACCGCCTGGATGCTGCGCAGCCTCCTGGAAAAGTGAGCATCCCCTACCTACAAGTGTGATTGGCGAATGGCGGCGATGGGAGTAGCCTCTCCCCGTCGCCATTTGTTTTTTTAGGGGTTTAGCATGCTGATCAAGCGGCTGCGTGGCTGGGAAATCAAGGAAAGCCAGGTAACGCCCGAGGCGGTGTTCCTGAACAGGCGTCAGGCGCTGCTAGGCGCGGCCGGTATCGGCCTTGCCGGCATGATGCCGCATACCGGCCAGGCTCAGGTTGCCGGCATGGCGGGCGAACTTTATCCCGCCAAACGCAATGCCGCCTTCGAAGCCGGCCGGCCGCTGACCGAGGAAAAAGTGGCGACCACCTACAACAACTTCTACGAATTCGGCACCACCAAGCGGATTTCAGACACAGCGCAAAGCCTGAACCTGAAACCCTGGGATGTGCAGATCGACGGCCTGGTGGAAAAACCGATCACGCTGGATGCCGAAGAGCTGATCCGCAAGATGCCGCTGGAAGAGCGCATCTACCGCTTCCGCTGCGTGGAAGCCTGGGCGATGACGGTGCCGTGGAGCGGCTTTCCGGTGAAGGCGCTGGTGGATTTCGCGAAGCCGAAAAACGATGCGAAATATCTGCGCATGGAAACCTTCATGCGGCCCAAGGAAGCCCGTGGCCAGCGCCAGGATTGGTATCCCTGGCCCTATGTGGAAGGCCTGAGCATGGCCGAGGCCACCAACGATCTGGCCTTTATTTCCACCGGGGTTTACGGCAAACCGATTCCCAAGCAGATGGGCGCGCCGCTGCGGCTGGCGACGCCTTGGAAATACGGCTTCAAATCGGTGAAGTCGATCGTGCGCTTCACCTTCACCGACAAGCAGCCGAAAAGCTTCTGGGAAGATCTCGGCCCCGATGAATACGGCTTCTGGGCCAATGTGAACCCGGCTGTGCCGCATCCGCGCTGGAGCCAGGCCACCGAGGAAATCATCGGCACCGGCAACCGCATTCCCACCGTGATCTATAACGGCTATGGCGAGCATGTGGCCGGCCTCTACAAGGACATGGAAGGCCTGGGCCGCAAGCTGTTCATGTGAGCCTGCCGTGTTTAATGTGGCGGCATGAGCCACGACCTGATCGTTTTCGACCTGGATGGCACGCTGGTGGATTCCGAGCCGCTGGCCAATCGGGTGTTCCATGAAAAGTTGGCGGCTTTGGGCCTCGACCCGGCCATCGACGAGGCCCGCCTAGCGCATGACTTTACCGGCCTGAGCCTGGAAAGCTGTTTCCGCCTGGCGCACGAGCGATATGGCCTCGCCCTGCCGCCGGGCTTCCGCGACGATCTGCAGGCCGAAACCTTCCGGCGCCTGGAGCGCGACCTGCAACCGATTCCCGGCGCCGAGGCATTGCTCAGCCGCCTGCGGGGGCCACGCTGCGTGGCCTCCTCCTCCGAATCGGACAAGATCGCTTTCAGCCTGCGACGCACCAACCTTGCCCGTTTTTTCAGCCCCGGCAGCCTGTTCAGCGCCCAGCAGGTGCAGCATGGCAAACCGGCGCCGGACCTATTCCTGTTCGCAGCGCAAACCATGGGTGCAGTACCCGAAAAATGCGTGGTGGTTGAGGACAGCCTGCCCGGAGCTACCGCCGGAATACGGGCCGGCATGCAGGTTTTTGCCTTCCGGCCACAGCCCGATACCGCCCTGGATGCGCCTTTCACGGCCATGGGCTGCCGCCTCATCCGCCATCTGGATGACCTGCAAGCCTTTGTTTAGGCAGGGAAAAGACAAAAAAAGGCCGGCCTGACTGGTGTCAGGC
>NZ_JAGOLP010000075.1 GCF_017994015.1 Ferrovibrio sp.
GCCGAATGACCATGTCAGCCTGGTGGATGCGGCGATGCCCGGCATGCTGCCGGTGATCAACGGCTATTGCGTTGAACAGGCGGTGCGCACCGGCCTTGGCCTCAAGGCGCAGATCAATCTGCATTCGGTATTCGACCGCAAGAACTACTTCTATGCCGATTTGCCGCAGGGCTATCAGATCAGCCAGTATTTGCAGCCCATCGTTGGCAGCGGCCGGCTGATTCTGGACATGCCGGATGGCTCAAGCCGCGAGATCGGCATCACCCGGCTGCATCTGGAGCAGGATGCCGGCAAGAGCATGCACGACCAGTCGCCGAACCAGACCTATGTTGACCTCAACCGCTCTGGTGTGGCGCTGATGGAGATCGTGTCGGAACCCGACATGCGCAATGCCGAGGAAGCCGGCCTCTATCTCAAGAAGCTGCGCACCATCCTGCGTTATCTCGGCACTTGCGACGGCAATATGGAAGAAGGCTCGATGCGCGCCGACGTGAATGTCAGCGTGCGCAAGCCCGGCGGCCCGCTCGGCACGCGCTGCGAGATCAAGAATGTGAATTCGGTGCGCTTTGTGATGCAGGCGATTGAATACGAGGCGCGGCGCCAGATCGATATCATCGAGGGCGGCGGCAGCATCGCGCAGGAGACGCGCCTGTTTGATACCGGGCGTGGTGTCACCCGCTCGATGCGCTCGAAGGAAGAGGCGCATGATTACCGCTACTTCCCAGATCCTGACCTGCTGCCGCTGGAACTGGATGCGGCCGAAGTGGCGCGCATCAAGGCCGACCTGCCGGAGCTGCCGGATGAGAAGAAGGCCCGTTTCATCGAGAAACTGGGCCTCTCGCCCTATGACGCCGCCGTGCTGTCAGCCGAAAAGGAAGCCGCTGATTTCTACGAGGCGGTGGCCAAGGGCCGCGACGGCAAACTCTGCGCCAACTGGGTGATCGGCGATTATTTCGGCTTCCTCAACAAATCCGGCCAGTCGATGGCGGATTTTGTCATCACGCCGGAAAAGCTTGGCGGCCTGATCGACCTGATTGCCGACAACACCATCTCCAACCGCCTGGCCAAGGATGTGTTCGCGCTGATGGTGGAAAGCGGCAAGGATGCCGCCACCATCGTGGACGAAAACGGCATGCGCCAGGTGACCGATACCGGCGCCATCGAAGCCGTGATCGATCAGGTGATGGCCGCCAATCCAGACAAGGTGGCGGAATTCCGCTCCGGCAAGGACAAATTGTTCGGTTTCTTCGTCGGACAGACCATGAAGGCTTCCGGCGGCAAGGCCAATCCGGCTGCGGTGAATGAGTTGTTGAAGAAGAAATTGGCGGGTTGATAAAACCCGCGTGATATGGGGTTGACCGGTGCGGGGCAATGGCTACCTTCTAGCCATGTCGCACCGGTCGCTTTTGTTCGTTTTCGCCTTGCTGCTGCTGCCTTTCATGGCGGCGGCGCAGCCTGTTATAACGGAATATTCCGAAGCTGAATTGATCACCGAGCGCAGCAGCATCGCGCCGGGTGAGACGATCCAGGCCGGTTTGCGGCTGAAGCACCGCGAACATTGGCATTCCTACTGGCGTAATCCCGGCGATTCCGGCTTGCCGACCGAATTGACCTGGAAGCTGCCGCCGGGCTGGCAGGCCAGCGCCATCAACTGGCCGGCACCACAGCGTTTCATCATTCAAGGATTGGCCAATTACGGCTATGAAGGCGAGTTTGTGCTGCCGGTGATGCTGACTGCACCGGTCGATGCGCGGCCGGGCGAAACCGTGCCGGTATTGGCACAGGCAAGCTGGCTGGTTTGTGAAAACATCTGCGTGCCGGAAGAGGTTGAACTGAGCGTGGTTCTGCCGGTGCAGGCCGCGCCAGGCAGTGTTGATCCGCGCTGGAGCAGATTATTCGAGACGGCAGCCCAGGCGCAGCCGCGCCCCAGCCCCTGGGCCGCCAAGGTGGATGGCGATGCCGAGCGGCTGCGGCTGTTTGTTGCTGCCACGGGCCTGGAAGCCGGCCGTTTCAGCGATGTGTTTTTCTATGCTGATGATGGCAATGCCGTGCAGCATGCCGCGGCGCAGCCGGCGCATTTCAGCCCCGATGGTCTGACTCTGGAGGTGCAGCGCGGCATTGATCGCGGCAAGCCGGTGGCGGCGTTGTCGGGTGTGCTGGTGCTGACCGAGAAACTGGACGATGGCATGATTGTGCGCCAGGCTTTTGCCATTGCCGCAGCGCCGGGCATTGTGCCGGCTGTGGCCGGCGGCACGGCCATGGCGCTGCCTGCCGCTGTGGACATATCGGCCTGGGAAGCGGTTTTGCTGGCCATGCTGGGCGGCCTGATCCTGAATATCATGCCCTGCGTGTTTCCGATCCTGTTCATGAAGGCGCTGGCCTTTGCCCGGCTGGGCCAGGCCGAGCGCGGCGCGGTGCGGCGCGAGGGGTTGGCCTATACTGCCGGTGTGCTGGCGACCTTTGCCGCCCTGGCTGCTGCCCTGCTGATATTGCGTGCCGGCGGCGCCGCCATCGGCTGGGGTTATCAATTGCAAAGCCCGGCGGTGGTGCTGGCGCTGGCCTATCTGATGGCGCTGATCGGCTTCAATCTGGCCGGGCTGTTTGAAATCCGCCTCAGCGCCAATCTGGGTGGTGGTCTGGCCGGGCGCGGTGGTTCGGCCGGCGCCTTTTTCACCGGTGCGCTGGCGGTGCTGGTGGCCACGCCCTGCACGGCGCCGTTCATGGGGGCGGCGCTTGGCTTTGCGCTCACTGCGCCGGCGCCGCTGGCCCTGGCGGTGTTTTTGGCGCTGGGCCTGGGCATGGCCTTGCCCTTCCTGCTGTTCAGTTTGGCCCCGGGCCTGGCGCGTTTCCTGCCGCGCCCTGGCGCCTGGATGACCACTTTCCGGCAAGCGCTGGCCTTCCCGATGTTTGCCACGGCGGCCTGGCTGATCTGGGTGCTGGCGCAGCAGGCCGGGCCGGATGCCATGCTGGCCGGCCTGTTCGGCATGCTGCTGCTCGGCTTTGGTGCCTGGGCCTTGGGCCATGCCGAGCGCCGGGTCTGGATCGGGCGCGGCATCGCCATGCTGGCGGTGATCGGCGCATTGCTTTTGCTGCGCGTGCCGCAGGAAGCCGGCGGGGCTCAGGCCGGAAGTGTTTCGGATAAGGCGATGCCGGGGCCGGGGCGCAGCGCGGTGCAATGGGCGGCCTTCGATGCCGCCCGCATCGCCGAGGCGCGCGGCAAGGGCCAGCCGGTGCTGGTGAACATGACGGCGGCCTGGTGCGTCACCTGCCTGGTCAATGAAGGCGCGGCGCTGTCTTCCGAAACCGTGGCGGCGCGCTTGCGTGAACGCGGCGTGCTGGCGCTGAAAGGCGATTGGACAAGGCGCGACCCGGCGATCACGCGCTATCTCGGCAGTTATGGGCGCTCCGGCGTACCGCTCTATGTCCTGTATCCAGCCGATCCGGCGGCGGCGCCGGTATTGCTGCCGCAATTGTTGACTGAAAGCATCGTTCTCGACGCACTGAACAAACTCTGACCAAGGAGGCATTACAATGCTGCGACGTACCCTGCTTATGGCTGGCGCCGCTTTGGCCGCTGGCCTGATTGCCCTGCATGGCGCCGAGGCCGAGCCGCTGGCCAGCCCGGGCAAGCCGGCGCCGGATTTCCGCGCCATGGATGTGAATGGCAAGCCGGTCAAGCTGTCGGATTTCCGCGGCAAGACCGTGGTGCTGGAATGGACCAACCATGAATGCCCGTTTGTGCAGAAGCATTACAATTCGGGCAACATGCAGGGCTTGCAGAAGCTGGCGGCAGGCGAGGGCATTGTATGGTTGACATTGCTCTCCTCGGCGCCGGGCACGCAGGGCCATGTTTCGGCCACCGAGGCCAAGCAGCTTAATGCTGAGCGCAACGCCGCGCCGGGCAATGTGCTGTTTGATAATGATGGCAAGATCGGCCGCATGTATGGCGCCCAGACCACGCCGCATATGTATGTGATCGATCCCAAAGGCGTGCTGGCCTATATCGGCGCCATTGACGACAAGCCCTCGGCAAATCCGGCTGATGTGGCGACGGCGCGGAATTACGTGCGCGACGCGCTGGCTGCCGTGAAGGCCGGCAAGCCGATGGACCCGGCACTGACCCGGGCCTATGGCTGCTCGATTAAATACAGCAGCTAATAAAGCCATTTTTCTGCCGTTTTTCGGCTTTACACCTCGGAATCGCTAAAGTGATTCCGAGGTGTTTTGATGTTTATGCGTCTTCTGGCGTTTGCCTTGAGCCTGCCAATGCTGGCGGCCTGCTCCTCCTTGAAGGAAACCGATACCGGCCGCACCGCCACCGAGCAGATGCTGCATTCAACGGCCGCCGACCGCGCGGCGCAGCAACTGGCGCTGGCGATCCCGCCCGGCACGGCGGTGTTTGTGGAAGAGCGCTATGTTGACGGGCAGGACAGCAAATATGCCGTGGCGGCAATCCGTGACCGCATCCTGCGTCGTGGTGCCCGGCTGGTGGAGGAACGCGGCCAGGCCGAGATGGCGGTGGAGCTGCGCCTTGGCGCCCTGGCCATCGACGATAACAACACGCTCTTCGGCATGCCGGATTTTGGCGTGCCGATCCCGCTGGCGGGTAATGTGAACCTGCCGGAAATCCCGCTGTTCAAGAAACGCACCCGGCAGGGTGTTATCAAGCTGGCGGCCACCACGCTGGATGCCAAGACCGGCAGCCTGGTGCAGGCCGGCGACCCGGTTTATGGCTTTGCCCAGAAAACCGATTGGGGCCTGCTGATCTTCTTTTCCTGGAGCGATAACGACCTGATGCCCGGCGAGCAGAATCAATGGGTGGGCCGATGATGCAGCAGGGCTTGACCTTCCCATCTGGTAAGCCCCAGCTTTAAGCATAGAGAGTATTCACAAGGAGTTTTGCCATGCTTACCCTGATCCTGCCCGGCATGACCTGCGGCGGCTGTGCCGCTGCCATCCGCCAGGCCCTGGCGCCTTTGCCCGGCATTGCGGCGGTGGAGATTGATCTGAAAGACAAGCGCGTGCAGGTGGCGGGCGAGGCCAAGCCCGAGGCGGTGCGTGCCGCCATCATAGAGGCCGGCTTCGAGATTGCCGCCTGATGCTGCTATGATGCCGCCATCGGAATCGTATTGAGGGCGCCATGAATTTGATGGAAGCCACCATCTTCGCCATTCTGGTGAGCACGCCGCAGCCGCCATTCCAATGCAAGATGACACCGGATGAGAAGATGGCGATTTGCAGCAACGATCTCACCATCAGCGAAGGTGAAGGCGGCAAGCTGACCTTTTCAAACAACGTGACGGTGGAAAAGAATCGTAAGCGCGAACTGGTTTTCTCCAATGGCCTGAGCAGCCGTTTCGACAGTTTTGGCTGGCTGCGTTTTTCCAATGACTATGCCATGCGCCGGGTTGATGGCGACGTGTTTCGCGTTTCCCCGCCAGACCGCAAAAGCGACATGCATTGCCGCTACACGCAGCCGAAATTTGTCGTGCGCTGCTCGCCGGTGTGAGCGGTGGGCTCAATCAGCGCGGGCCAAAATTATCGAACCAGTATTTAACGCCGGGGCGTTCCTGCATGCGGCCATACCAGGATTGCAATGCCTCACATTGCAGCGGTATGGGCAGATTCACGATGCTGGCAAAGATCAATCCGCCAATAACGGTGATATCTGCCATTGAAAAGCTGTCGCCGGCGATGAAAGGCTGCTGCTGCAACACCCTATCGAAATACTGCATGCCCCTCAGCGCCCTGTCGCGCTGACGCAGGCCCCATTCGGGATTTTGATAATGCTCCACCTTTGGCCCCAAGCCTGGTGTGGCATGATGGAAATACACACTGATGGCATCGAGCAGTTCAAGCTCGGCACGTTTATTCATCATGTGGATCATGCCCTTTTCCAGCGGCGTAGCGCCGGTCAGGCTGGGAGGGGAATGCAGGTTATCAAGATATTCCGTGATTGCCGTGCATTCTGCGATCAAGCTGCCATCCCGTAATTCCAGCACCGGCAATGTGCCGGAATAGTTCAGGGCGAGAAATGCCGGGGTCTTGTGTTCGCCCTTGCGCAAACTGACGGTGACGAATTCGACGCGCGATAGCAGGTTCTTTTCCGCCAGAGCGACACGAATGCGGGCTGGATAGGGGCCGGTTGGCCAATCGTAGATCCGCAGATCCTGAGGCGGGGTGTTCTTTTCAAGGATTTCTGAGAAATTCATTAACTACCTGCCAGTTGGTAGGTAAAAAGTAAAGCTGCAAATTTCCATCGTCAAGCGTAAACTACCATCTGGCAGGTAGAAAAAGCCGAATTGAGAGCACAATGAATCTGAATTCCAAGGAGGCCATCCTGGCGGCGGCTAAACAAACTGCACAGGCACATGGCTATGGCGGGATCAATTTTCGCGATCTCGCAGATCAGGTTGGTATCAAGGCCGCCAGTGTGTACCACCATTTTCCGAGCAAGGCCGAGCTGGGGGCCGCAGTGGCCAGGCGCTATTGGCAGGATTTGGCGACGGTGCTGGATGCGATGCTGGCCGAGGCGCAGGATGCGGCTGCTTGCCTGCATCGGTATCCAGGGATATTCCGCAGGGCGCTGGAAAATGGCAACCGCATGTGCCTGTGCAGCTTCATGGCGGCGGAATACGACGATCTGCCGGAAGCCATAAAGCTGGAAATCCGCGCCTTTGGCGATGTCAATGTGGCATGGCTCAGCAAGGTATTGGCGGCTGCGGGGCAGGGCCCTGCCGAGGCAAACCGGCAGCGAGCGCAAGCGATCTACGCGGCGATCGTTGGCGCCCAGCTTATAGCCAGGAGCCAGGCAAATATTGTGCTCTACGATCAGTTGATCGAAAACTATCGCGCAGCCGGGCTGCTGCCGAATTAGCGTCAGCGCTTGAGGTCGATCAGCCGGCTCAGCATTTCGTCGGCAGCGGTGATCACCTGGCTGTTCATGCCATAGGCCTGCTGCGCCTGCACCAGGAAGGTCATCTGCTCGGCCACGTCGACTGTGGATTGCTCCACCGTGGTCGGGATCAGCTTGCCGATGCCAGCCGCGTTGTCCGGATCATCGATATTGCCATAGCGCACCGCGCCTGAGGCTGCGGTGGCCAGGAAGGTGGTGTCGTCGAAGCGGTCAAGCCGATCCGGCTCGCGGAAATTACCCAGCGAAATCTGGAATTCGGTTTGGGTGCGGCCATTGGCATAATTGTAGATGATCTGGCCCGCCGCATCGATTGAGACATTCTTGAACTCGGCCCCCGGCAGGCCATCCTGAGTGTAATCCACGTTGGTTGGTGTACCATCGGGGGTGTTGTATTGCGTCAGGCCCGATGTGGCGCTGGCATTGAAGCCGCCATTGAAATTACCCAGATTGAGTGTGATCGGCTGCGCCGCACCACCGAATTCCGGGCTGATGCTGATTGTGGCGGCGCCGCCGGCCGTGGATGGGCTGAGGGTTACAGCGCCATCGGCGGTGGTGATGCTTTGCAGCCGGCCACTCTGGAAGGGCGGTGTGGTGCCATCGGCGAAAGTGACGGTCATCGGGCCAAAATTGGTCTGCCCGGTTTCACCGGCATTGATTTCCAACTGCCATTCATTGGCCAGGGTGCCCTTGGTCCAGACCACTTCAAAGTCATACTGGCCGGAAACCGCCGTGGCGGTGGCATCGTTCACGGCAACGGCATAGCGCGAAACCGCGCCGGCGGCGGCATTGGCGGGGAGGTTGGCGGTGAAATTGACCTCGGTGGTGGCAATGGCATCAATCGGCGAGTCATCCACCTTCAACAATTGCGGATTGGTGCTGCCGGTGGCGCTGGCCAGCAGGTAATAACCATTGGAATTGACCAGATAATTGCCGGCATCAAGATGGAAGTCGCCAAGCCGGGTATAATAGGTGGTGTCGTCCACCTGCACTGTGCGGTCGCTTTCGCCATTTACCACACGATCAACCACGCTGGTGGGGCGGCCGACCGGGAAGAAGCCGGCGCCGGTGACGGCCACATTGGTGGTTTGATAGGTTTGCAGATAGTTGCCCTGGGCGCGGTTCTCGAACCGGGCTGAGGCCGTGACGCCGCCATGTTTGGTGCTGTCGATCACCGGGCTGTCGCCAAGCAGCTTGTTATTCACCAGATCGGAAAAGGCGGTGTTGACCTCTTTGTAGCCGTTGGTGGTGGCATTGGCGATATTATCGGAGATATTGCCGACCCAAGTGGCCGCCGCGTTGACGCCGAGAACTGCGGTGCCGAGTGCGCCAAAAAATGTCATGTGACAGGCCTCCGGATAGGCATGAACCAAGTGTTGGCTGGATCAGAGCAAGCGGCGTGCCAATCCTTAAGCCCTGAAAAACCGGCTTTTGGCCGCTGCCAGGGCCGCCAGCCCGGCAAAATCTGCCGGGTGGTCTCACCAGCCATGGCATTTCTTGCTGCCCAATCTTGCGTTCGGCGCGGGCTTGGCTTGCGGGCGGGCGCAGATGATAATGCCGCCAACCATGGCCGAGCCGCGACCCGATCCCCGAAGCCCAGACATCTTCACCCCAACCGGCGAATTCAGCGACCGCCGGCAGGAAATGGCGTTCCGCGCCTCGATCCGCGATGAGACGCGCGAGCTTGCCCGGCTGGCCGGCGCGGCTGCCACTGCAATCTATGTGCTGGCGATCCTGCGTGACTACTGGATGCTGGGATTTGTGCCGCTGTTCCAGGAATTGCTGCTGCTGCGTTTGTTCGGCTTGGCTGTTGGTCTGGGCTATCTCTGGGCGGTGGCGCGGGCTGTCAGCACCGACCGGCTGTTCACGCTGATTGGCATTGGCGAGCTGGCGCTCAACCTGCAAATCCTCGGCTCATGGTATGTCGCCGAAAGCGGCGGCCTGGGGCAATCGCCGCATATTGCCGCGGCGGTCACGCTGGCGGCGGTGTTCGGCTATTACCTGGTGGTGCCGAATGCCATGTGGGTGGCCCTGGCCAATGCGATGATGCTGTCGCTGGGTTTTCTGGCGGCATCTTACTGGATGTTTGGCAATGCGCCGGCCGAAATCTACCTGATGGCGTTGCTGTTGTTTGGCGTCAATGTCACCGGCGTGGTGGCGATGCGCAGGATCAAGCAGGCGCGGCGCGGCAATTATCTGGCGGCGCAGGAAGTGGCGCGCAGTTATGCCGAGCGCGATGCCGCCCTGGCGCAATCGCGCCAGCGCGAGGCCTATCAGGCCTGGGCGCTGGATGCGCTGCCGATGGGCGTGGCGCTGTTCGACCGCGAGATGCGGCTGCACACGGTGAACCAGCGTGCCCTGGAATTGCTGGAAATGCCGCCTGAGATCGCCCATCCCGGCACGATGCTGGATGATGTGATGCGTTTCCTGGCGCGGCGGCGCGATTTTGGCGAATATGGCTTCGATGAGATGCGGATGTATCTGCATCGGCTGGTGAGCGGCGAAACCAGTTCCCAGATTGCCCGCCACCGCCGCAGCGGTCGGGTGTTGGATTTCACCACCGGCAGTCTGCCCGATGGCAGCCTGGCCTTTGCCATCGCCGATGCCTCCGAGCGCGATGCCACCGACCGCCGCCTGCGCCATGCGGTGGAAGTGGCTGGCGACGGTTTTGCCATTTTTGATATCGATGACCGCGTGGTGATCTGTTCCAGCCGCTTCGCCGCCCTGTATGGACTGACGGTGGAGGAGGTGGTGGGCAAGCGCTTTGACGAGCTGCTGGCCATCGGCTACGAGCGCGGCGTGTTTGATCCGGCGGAAAGCCGTGCCGCGGATGGTGCGGTATCTGATCGTACGCTCGACCGTTCCTCACAGGTTGAGCGCACGGCTGATATACGCACGCTGAGCGGCGAGTGGTATCTGGTGCAGGAGCGCGTGACCCCTTCGGGCGATGTGGTGGTGGTGCGCTCCAACATCACGGCGCGGCGTCGCATCGAAGATGAGTTGCGCCGGGCCAAGGATGATGCCGAACGTGCCCTGGCGGAATTGAAGGAAGCCCAGGCCAGCCTGATCCTGGCCGAGAAGATGGCCTCGCTGGGTTCCATGGTGGCCGGCATGAGCCATGAGATTTCCACGCCGCTGGGCATCGGTGTGTCCGCCGCCTCGCATCTGGCGGTGGAACTGGAGCAATTGACCCAGCATATGCGCCAGGGCGCGGCTGACCCGCAGCGGCTGGCCGATTTTCTGGATACGGCGGTGGAAGCCACCCGTATCATGCAGAGTAATCTGAGCCGTGCTGCCCGGCTGATGCAGGCTTTCAAGCAGGTTTCCGCCGACCAGACCAATGATGCCCAGCGCGCCTTCGATATCGGCGCCTATCTGCGCGAAGTGCTGCTCAGCCTGGCGCCGGCTTTGCGCCGCACGCCGCATAAGGTGGAACTGGATTGCCCGGATGGCCTGATGGTGGAACACCGGCCCGGGGCGCTGAGCCAGATTATTGCCAATCTGGTGCTGAATGCCTTGCAGCATGCCTATGAGGGCCGCAGCCAGCCTGGCCGGATCCGCATCCGCATCGCGCCGGTGCGGGCCGACCGTATCGCCATTGATATCAGCGATGACGGCAAGGGCATCCCGCCGACAATCCTGCCGCGGGTTTTTGACCCGTTCTTCACCACAAGACGCGGCACCGGCGGCACCGGGCTCGGCATGCATATCGTGTATAATCTGGTGACCCAGGTGCTGGGCGGCCAGATCACGGTGACCAGCCGGCCGAACGGCGGCACCCGCTTCACCATCGTGATCCCGCTGGAGGCCCCGGCGAGAACCGCTTGAGAGCCGGCCTGGGGCGGCTTGAACATGGTCTCGGCTTCGCCCACACTCCGGCCATAGGCCATCCTCCAGGCTGCCCCCAGGGAGAATCCCATGATTGATCTGTATTACTGGCCAACCCCGAACGGGCATAAGATCACCCTGTTCCTGGAGGAAGCCGGTATTCCTTACACGATCAAGCCGGTGAACATCGCCAAGGGGGAGCAATTCGCCCCCGACTTCCTCAAGATCGCGCCCAATAACCGCATGCCGGCGATTGTGGACCACGCCCCGGTCGGCGGTGGCGAGCCAATCTCGGTATTTGAATCCGGCGCCATCCTGCTTTATCTGGCCGATAAATACCGGCAGTTCATCCCGCAAGACCCACGCGGCCGGATCGCCTGCACCGAATGGCTGTTCTGGCAGATGGCCGGGCTGGGGCCGATGTGCGGCCAGAACCATCATTTCAACCAATATGCGCCTGAGAAAATTCCCTACGCCATCAACCGGTATGTCAATGAAACCAATCGCCTGTATGGCGTTTTGAATCGACGGCTTGAAGATCGCGCGTTTATTTGCGGCGATGCCTACACGATTGCCGATATGGCTTCCTATCCCTGGATTGTGCCACATGAGCGCCAAGGGCAGAGTTTGGCTGATTTCCCCAACCTGAAACGCTGGTTTGATGCCATCTGGGCGCGGCCGGCTTCCAAGCGGGCTTATGAGAAGGGCAAGGCAGTGAACCAGGGTGTGCCGGTGATGAGTGAAGAAGCCCGGAAAGTGTTGTTCGGCCAAACTGCCGCAGTCGTTCAGAAATAAAAGGTAAGAATCTGATGTCTAAAGTAATTCTGGCTGAAACTGATACCCAGATTATGGCCTGTTTTGCCACCATGCAGGAATTGCGGCCGCATTTGAAGGATGCCGCCGAATTGCTGGAGCGGGTGCGCCGGCAGGAGCAGGAGGGTTTCCGCCTGGCCTATATCGAGGAAGGCGGTGAGGCCGTGGCCTGTATCGGCTTCCGGCGCCAGGAGCGCCTGGTGCATGGCCCGTTGATCTATGTCGACGATCTGGTGTCGCGTGCCGCCTTGCGCTCGCGCGGCCATGGCGCCGCTTTGCTGGATTGGGTGGAGGCGCTGGCACGCAGCGAGGGTCGCAAGGTGGTGGACCTGGATTCCGGCACGCATCGTGTGGATGCGCACCGCTTCTATTTCCGCCAGCGCTACGCCATATCCAGTTTCCACTTTCTCAAGAACATCAAATAGGCGAGATAAGACCATGATTGATTTGTATACCTGGGGCACGCCGAATGGCCGCAAGGTCTCCATCATGCTTGAGGAAACCGGCCTGAAGTATCAGGCTTTTCCGATCAACATCACCAAGGACGAGCAATTCGCGCCGGATTTCCTGGCGGTTAATCCGAACAACAAGATCCCGGCGATTGTGGATCATGCGCCGCCGGCCGCTTATGGCAGCGCGCCCTATAGCGTGTTTGAATCCGGCGCCATCCTGATCTATCTGGCGGAAAAGAGCGGCCAGTTTCTGCCCGCCGATGCCCGGGCGCGTGGCCAGGCGCTGCAATGGCTGATGTGGCAGATGGGCGGTTTTGGCCCGATGCTGGGTCAGACACATCATTTTGTCCGCTTCGCCAAGGAGAAGGTGCCCTATGCCATCGAGCGTTTCAGCACCGAAACCAAGCGGCTCTATGGCGTGCTGAATGCCCATCTCGGCAAGAATGAATACCTTGCCGGTGCGGATTACTCCATTGCCGACATGGCGACCCACCCCTGGGCCGGGCGGCATGAATGGCATGGCATAAATCTGGCCGATTATCCGCATGTGCAACGCTGGTTTGACGGCATCATGGCGCGGCCGGCGGTGCAGCGCGGCTATGAAGTGCCCTGAGGCGGGGCTTACCGATGTCGTTGCGGCTGAGTGTCTGGTTTGATTATGCCAGCCCGTATTCCTATCTGGCGGTGAGCCGGGTGGAGCGGCTGGCGGCGGCGCAATTGCCGGGCGCCGAGATTGACTGGCGGCCGTTTCTGCTCGGCCCGATCTTCCAGCGCCGTTCGTCCAATCCCAGCCCGTTCCAGGACGTGTCACCGGCCGAGCGCGGCTATCGCTGGCGTGATATCGAACGCCATGCCGCGCTCTATGCCATTCCCTGGCAGCGGCCGGCGCGCTACCCGCCGATGGGGCTGAATGCCGCCCGGCTGACCCTGGTGGCTTTGGCCGAGGGCTGGGGCGCGGCGCTGATCCAGGCGGTGTATCGCGCCGCCTTTGCCGAGGATCGAGACATTGCCGATATCGACGTGCTGCACAGCCTGGTGGCCGGCTTGGGCCGCGATGCTCCTGCCACGCTGGCGCGGGCGGGCTCGGCCGAGATTAAGGCCGAGCTGACCCGGCAGGTTGAAACCGCGATCAATGGCGGCCTGTTCGGCGCCCCCAGCTTTGTCGTGGGTGCCGGGCCGGATGGCACTGGTGGCGAGGTCTTCTGGGGTAACGACCGCCTCGAACAGGCACTGACTTGGGCAGCTAAACCATGGCTTTAGACGAAACCACCAAACCGCTTTATCCCAGCGTGGAACGGGTGCGCGCCGCGCTGGCGCCCTATGGCGCCGAAAACCGTATCATCCTGCTCGGCGACAGCGCCCGCACTGCCGCCGAGGCTGCGGCCGGTCTGGGCTGCCCGGTCGGCGCCATCGTCAAGTCGCTGGTGTTTGAGCATGCGGGCAGGGCGGTGATGGCGCTGGTGGCCGGCGACCGGATGTGTGACACGGCGGCGCTCGGCCGCGCGCTCGGCCTGGGTCAGCCGCCGCGCCGGGCTTCGGCTGAACTGGTGCGCGAAGCCACCGGATTCGCCATTGGCGGCGTCTCGCCCTTTGGCCATCCGGGCCGCTTGCCCATGGCGGTGGATGCCAGCCTGGCGCGGTTTGAACTGCTGCATGCTGCCGCCGGACACCCCAATGCAGTGTTTCCGCTCACCTATCAGGAATTACTCGCCTGGACCGAGGGAAAACCGGCAAACGATCTCGCGCCGGAACGTTGACACTGCCGCCGCAGCCCCTTAGAAGAGGCCCCGCATACGCCGTGTAATGTAAAACCCACTCGCGTGCGGAGGGGTGGCCGAGTGGCTGAAGGCGGCGGTTTGCTAAACCGTTGTACAGGGTAAACCTGTACCG
>NZ_JAGOLP010000076.1 GCF_017994015.1 Ferrovibrio sp.
GGTGCAGCCGCGCCGGCCTTCTCATCCTCGCCGCGCAGCACGGCAATGGGGGTGTTCACCGCCACGCCTTCGGTACCCTCGGGTACCAGAATTTTTTCCAGTACGCCTTCATCGACGGCTTCGAATTCCATCGTCGCCTTGTCGGTTTCGATCTCGGCCATCACATCGCCGGCCTTGACCGTATCGCCTTCCTTCACCAGCCATTTGGCCAGCTTGCCTTCCGTCATGGTCGGCGACAGGGCGGGCATCAAAATCTCAATAGCCATGGTTCCGCTCCCTATCCCGCTCAGGCGTCAACAGTAATGTCGGTCCAGAGTTCCGACGCATCGGGCTCCGGGCTGCTCTGGCTGAAATCGGCGGCCTGCTGCACGATTTCCTTCACTTCCTTGTCGATGGCCTTGAGGGCTTCTTCATCACAAAGTTGGTTATCGAGCAGCAACTGGCGCACCTGATCTATCGGATCATGCTCGGCGCGCATCTTGTTGACCTCTTCCTTCGAGCGGTATTTCGCCGGGTCCGACATGGAATGACCGCGATAGCGGTAGGTCATCATTTCCAGAATCACCGGGCCTTTGCCGGCGCGGCAATGCGCCACCGCTTCCTCGCCCGCCTCGCGCACCGCCAGCACGCTCATGCCATCCACCTGCCGGCCCGGCACACCAAAGCTTTCGCCGCGCTTGTAGAGCGCCGGCTGGGCCGAGGCACGCGCCACCGAGGTGCCCATGGCATATTGGTTATTCTCGATCACGTAGATCACCGGCAGGCTCCACAGCTCTGCCATATTGAAGCTCTCATAAACTTGGCCCTGGTTGGCCGAGCCATCGCCGAAATAGCAGAAGGTCACATTGTCGGTGCCGTTATATTTCTGCGCGAAGGCCAAACCGGTGCCGAGCGGCACCTGGGCGCCGACAATGCCATGGCCGCCATAGAAATTCTTCTCGCGGCTGAACATGTGCATCGAGCCGCCTTTGCCCTTGGAATAGCCGCCGCTGCGCCCGGTCAATTCCGCCATCACGCCGCCGGCATCCATGCCGCAGGCCAGCATATGGCCGTGGTCGCGATAGGAGGTGATCACCGCATCGCCCTGCTTGGAGCAGGCCTGCAAGCCCACCACCACAGCTTCCTGGCCGATATAGAGATGGCAGAAGCCGCCAATCAGACCCATGCCGTAAAGCTGGCCGGCCTTTTCCTCGAAGCGGCGGATCAGCAACATGTCGCGATAGTAGTTCAGCAACAGCTTCGCATCCGGAAGCTTGGGCGCCGCCTTGCCGGCGGCCTTGCTGGGGCTTTTCGCCATCGAATTTCCTCCCGGGAAATGACCAGAACCGGGCTCGAAGGATGGCGATAAATTCAGTTAAAACAAGGACTTTCTCTTGTTTAACTGAATATTGGTTAATTGAAGCAAGATTCGTTCAAGACAGCTAGCACTAGCGTCCGAGTATTACCATTTCGCGGCTTGCCAGCAGGCCGAGCGAACCATGCGCCTGCTCCTCCAGCATATCGGCATCCAGCTGGTCAGCGCGCAGCAATGCCACCCGGCGCTCCAGAATCTTGCGCTCGGCGGTCACATCCGACAGGCCGGCCTTGGTATCCTGGATTTGCAGCGTAAGCCGGGTATAGGCATTTAAACCATGCTCGCCTTCCACCGCGTGGTAGCCGAAATAGGCGATGGCCGCGAAGCAGATCACCGGCACAATGGCGGCGACGGAATGGCGTTTGATTTCGCGGAATGCGCTCATGGCGCCAAGGAATCATATCCGAGTCGCCCGGTCAACGCGAATCGGCGATATCCACAAGATTCTACTCAAGGATTCAAAGCGTTAGGGCTGAATCGCCGCTCTTTGATTCCTGTGCTTGAACTCGCGGCGCTGCGGCACAACCTCAGCGGCAGCGTTGCAGGCGGCGGTCGCTTTCAATCGATTCGTCCAGCACCACCAGCCGGTTGCCGGTATAGTCGAGGATATGCAGCAGCCAGGGCCGGTCTGGCTCGTCGGCGGCAATCAGGGTGACGCGGTCGCGTGCCAGGCGCCAAGTGCCTTCGCGTTTGTCTTCTTCAAGCTGCGAGACAAAATGCCCGTCGCGCTCAAACACGACAAATTCCACATCGCACTGGCCCTGGCTGGCAGCCCAGCGGCCAATCAGATCAGCCGGCTGGGCGGCCATGGCCGGCACGGCAGCGCCAAGCACCGCCGCCGCTGCCAACCCCAGTACCGCCCGCCGCATCCGGCTCAGGCCCGCTTCAGGGCGGCCAGGCCCGGATAGCGCGCGGCGCGACCTAGCTGCTCTTCGATACGCAGCAGCTGATTATACTTGGCCAGCCGGTCGGAGCGCGCCAGCGAGCCGGTCTTGATCTGGCCGCAATTGGTCGCCACCGCCAGGTCGGCAATGGTGCTGTCCTCGGTCTCGCCGGACCGATGACTCATCACCGCCGTGTAGCCGTTCTTATGCGCCAGTTCCACGGCTTCCAGGGTTTCCGACAGGGTGCCGATCTGGTTCACCTTGACCAGGATGGAATTACCCACGCCCTGCTTGATGCCATCGGCCAGGCGCTTCGGATTGGTGACAAACAGGTCGTCGCCCACCAGCTGCACCTTGCCGCCAATGGCATCGGTCAGCAGCTTCCAGCCGGCCCAGTCATCCTCGGCCATGCCATCTTCAATCGAAACGATGGGATAATCGCCCACCAGTTTCTGCCAATAGGCCGCCATGGCGGCCGGATCGAGGCTCAGCCCCTCGCCTTCCAGGTGATACTTGCCGTCCTTGAAGAATTCGGTGGAGGCGGCATCCAGCGCCAGCATGATATCCACGCCCGGCTTGTAGCCGGCGGCCTCGATGGCCTGCATGACAAAATCCAGCGCGCCGCGCGTGCTCGGCAGATTGGGGGCAAAGCCGCCTTCATCACCCACATTGGTGTTGTGGCCGGCCGCCTTCAGCTTCTGCTTCAGGGTGTGAAACACCTCGGCGCCCATGCGCAGGCCCTCGGCAAAGCTGGCGCCGCCCACCGGCATGATCATGAATTCCTGCACGTCGATGGGATTGTCGGCATGGGCGCCGCCATTGATGATGTTCATCATCGGCACCGGCAGCCAATGCGCCGCAGCGCCGCCAACATAGCGATACAGCGGCAGGTCGGCCTCGTCGGCCGCCGCCTTGGCGACGGCAAGGCTGACGCCAAGGATCGCATTGGCGCCCAGGCGGCTTTTGTTCGGCGTACCGTCCAGCTCGATCATGGTCTGGTCGATATCAAGCTGCTCGGAGGCTTCCAGGCCGGCCAGCGCATCGAAGATTTCGCCATTCACGGCGGCAACCGCCTTCTGCACGCCCTTGCCGAGATAACGCGCCTTGTCGCCATCGCGCAGTTCCACGGCCTCATGCGCGCCAGTGGAGGCGCCCGACGGCACGGCGGCGCGGCCCGAGGCGCCGCTATCCAGCACCACATCCACCTCCACGGTGGGATTGCCACGGCTGTCGAGAATCTCACGCGCCACGATGTCGAGAATGCCGCTCATGATGGAATACCTCTGGCAGGATCAGAAAAACCGGGCGAAGGGATAGCCCGCCCGGACGATTCGGGCAAGGGGCAGACTGCGGCACTACGGCGCATGGCTGCCAGAGATTCTGCCACTTATGGCCTCGGCCAGGGCGCCCCTTGCAGTTCTCTGTAATTCGTCATGCGCGGACTTGATCCGCGCATCTTCTGTCCGCCCAGAAAAGATTGCCACAGAATAGGGAAAAAACGAGATGCGCGGATCAAGTCCGCGCATGACGACAAGAGAGCAAATGCCCTCGTCAAACTTATCTCAATACGCCTTCGCCAGATGGTCGAATTCGAGCAATTGCTCCAGCACAAGCTCCATCTGGTCGAACGGCACCATGTTGGGGCCATCCGAAGGCGCGCTGTCGGGGTCTTTGTGGGTTTCCATGAACACGGCGGCCACGCCAATGGCCACGGCGCCACGCGCCAGCACTGGCACAAAGCGGCGGTCGCCGCCCGAGGTGGTGCCGCGCCCACCGGGCTGCTGCACCGAATGGGTGGCGTCAAACACCACCGGGCAGCCGGTTTCGGCCATGATCGGCAGCGCCCGCATGTCGTTGACAAGGGTGTTGTAGCCGAAGCTGACGCCGCGCTCGCACAGCAGCACATTGGGATTGCCGCAATGGTCGAATTTCTCGACCACGTTCTTCATATCCCACGGCGCCAGGAACTGGCCCTTTTTCACATTCACCGGCAGGCCGGTATTGGCCGCCGCCACCAGCAGATCGGTCTGACGGCACAGGAAGGCCGGAATCTGCAACAGATCGACGCTGCCGGCCAGCTGGGCGCATTGCTCGGGCGAATGCACATCGGTGATCACCGGCAGGCCCAGCGTGTCGCGGATTTCCTGGAAGATCGGCAAGGCCGCATCCATCCCGATGCCGCGATTGGAGCGGATCGAGGAGCGGTTCGCCTTGTCGAATGAACTCTTGTAGATCAGGTTGAGGCCGAGCTTGTCGGTGAGGTCCTTGAGCGCCCCGGCCATGTCAAGCGCATGCATGCGGCTTTCCATGGCGCAGGGGCCGGCGATAAGCACCAGCGGCAGATCGTTGCCGATCTCGAATTCGCCAACCTTGACGTGGCGGATGGGGGATGCGTTTTCAGTCTGGGTCATGGCCGCAGTCTATACCAGGAAAGCGCTGTCAGACCAGCCGCGATTGCTCCAATGCCGCTTTCACAAAACTGGCAAAAAGCGGATGCGGCGCAAACGGCTTGGATTTCAGTTCCGGGTGGTATTGCACACCAATGAACCAGGGATGCTCGGGCAGTTCGACAATCTCCGGCAGCAGGCCATCGGGCGACATGCCGGAGAAAACCAGGCCGCATTGCTCCAGCCGGTCACGGTAGCCGGTATTCACTTCATAGCGATGGCGGTGACGCTCCGACACAGTGAGGCCGCCATAGATTTCCGCCACCCGGCTGCCCGGCTTGAGCGCCGCCTGATAGGCGCCCAACCGCATGGTGCCGCCGAGATCGCCGGCCTTGGAGCGGGTTTCCAGCTCGTTGCCGCGCATCCATTCGGTCATCAGGCCGACCAGCGGTTCGTCGCAGGGGCCGAATTCTGTGCTGGAAGCCGAAGTGATGCCGGCCAGATTGCGCGCCGCCTCGATCACCGCCATCTGCATGCCGAAGCAGATGCCGAAATACGGCACACGGTGCTCACGCGCAAAGGTGGCAGCCCTGATCTTGCCTTCCGAACCGCGCTCGCCGAAACCGCCCGGCACCAGGATGGCATTCACCCCTTCCAGTGCCTGTAATGCAGTCTCGTCCTTCTCGAATATTTCGGATTCGATCCATTCGATATTGACGCGGGTATTGTTGGCGATGCCGCCATGGATCAGCGCTTCTGCCAGCGACTTATAGGCATCCTTGAGGCCGGTATATTTGCCAACGATGGCAATCCGCACGCTGCCTTCCGGCGCGGTGATGCGGCGCACGATATTGCGCCACGGCTCCAGATTGGGCGATGCCTCGCCGGCCAGGCCGAATGCCTTCAGCACCTGCACATCCAGGCCGGCGGCATGATAGGCCAGCGGTGCCTGGTAGATGGTGGCCACGTCCAGCGCCGGGATCACCGCCTCTTCGCGCACATTGCAGAACAACGCCATTTTCTTGCGGTCGCCAACCGGAATTTCGCGGTCGGCGCGGCACAGCAGCAGATCGGGCTGGATGCCGATGGAGCGCAGTTCCTTCACCGAATGCTGCGTCGGCTTGGTCTTCAATTCACCCGAGGCGGCAATGAACGGCACCAGGGTGACATGGATGTAGATCGCCGCGCCGCGCCCGACTTCGAGGCCGAACTGGCGGATCGCCTCCAGGAAGGGCAGGCTCTCGATATCGCCCACCGTGCCGCCGACTTCAACCAGCATGAAGTCGACCTTCTCCTCGTTGTCGTCGCGGATAAAATCCTTGATCGCGTCGGTGACATGCGGGATCACCTGCACGGTGCCGCCGAGATAATCGCCGCGCCGCTCCTTGGTCAGGATGGTCTGGTAGATGCGGCCGGTGGTGACATTGTCGCTCTTGCGGCCCGGCACGCCGGTGAAGCGCTCGTAATGGCCCAGGTCAAGATCAGTCTCGGCGCCGTCATCGGTGACGAACACTTCGCCATGCTGATACGGGCTCATGGTGCCGGGATCGACGTTGAGATAGGGATCCAGCTTGCGCAGCCGCACGCGATAGCCGCGCGCTTGCAACAGGGCGCCAAGCGCCGCTGATGCCAAACCTTTGCCAAGCGAGGAAACCACGCCGCCGGTGATGAATACGTACCGCGTCATGGGCGTCCTGTATAATTAAAAGCCGCGCCCGGCGGAAGCCTTGTCCGCCAGGATACGTGCTAAATTTCGATAACGGGTTTAGCTAGTCAGCTCAATCGCTTGCTGGGCGATTACTGCGACAGCGGCACAGCCGGACGGCTCGGCTGGGCCGGCGCGGCGGGAGCAGAGGAGCCCGGCTGGTCCAAAATCGAGCGCGAACGCTGCGGACCACCGGAGAGAATCGCCAGGATGATGCTGGTGCCGATGAAGCAGGTGGCCAGGATTGCAGTGGTGCGGGTGAGCAGATTGGCCTGGCCACGGGTGGAGAACAGGCTGCCACCGCCGCCTCCAATGCCAAGCGCGCCGCCTTCGGAACGCTGCATCAGCACCACGCCGATCAGCGCCACCGCCAACAGAACATGCACCACCAGGATAAACGCTATCATCTCGCCCTACTCCGGTTCCGGCCCGTCAACCCGATCCGGGGACAGCCGCTTTGGCCGGGCTTTTACACCAGCCGGCGCGGCGGGGGAAGCCCCCTCGGCGTAGTGATGCACACAGCCCCAGGGGTCGCTGATAAGCCAATCGCCGTTTTCCGCCTTTTCGGCATAAAGCGGCCCCACCGGCACCTTGCCATGGCCGCCAGGGATATCAAGGATATAGCTGGGCTGGCCCAGGCCGCTGAGCCGGCCGCGCAGCCGTCCCAGCAAGGCCTGGCCCTCGGCCAGCGGCACGCGGAAATGGCTGGTGCCGCGCGCCTTGTCGAGCTGGTTCAAGTGATACGGCTTGACCCGTGCCACCAGCATGGCGCGGAACAACTCGGCCAGCGCCTGTTCGCTGTCATTCACGCCGCGCAGCAGCACGCTTTGGCCCAGCAAGGGCAGCCCGGCATCAGCCAGGGCGGCACAGGCGGCCCGCGCCGGGCCGGTAAATTCGCGCGCATGATTGGCATGTACCACCACGTAAACCGGCTTCGGCCCGCGCAGGGCCGCCACCAGCTCCGGCGTCACCCGCTCCGGGTCCACCACCGGCACGCGGCTATGGATGCGGATGATGCCAAGATGCGGAATTGCATTCAGCTTGGCAAAAACTTCGGCCAGCCGGCGCGATGACAGGATCAGCGGATCGCCGCCGGTCAGGATCACTTCAAAAATTTCCGGCCGCGCCGCGATATAGGCAATGGCGGCATCCAGTTCATCCGCCGAAAGCCCCTGGTTGCCGGGGCCGACGGTTTCCCGCCGGAAGCAGAAACGGCAATAGACCGGGCAGACATTGACCAGCTTGAGCAGCAAACGATCCGGGTAGCGATGCACAATGCCGGGCAGCGGCGAATGCGTGGCATCGCCGATCGGATCGACCAATTCCTCGGCCAGTTCGTTGAGTTCGGCCAGGCTGGGATCAAATTGCCGCGCAATCGGATCGGCCGGATCAGCTGGATCGATCAGGGCGCGCATGGCCGGCGTCACCGCCACGGCAAAGCGCTCGGTCACGCGCCTTAGCGCGGCCAGATCGCTGGTGCCATCCAGTTCATGCGCGCCCAATGCGTTTCATCCCTTGGCGGCAATGATGGGCCAGAAATCCGCCGCTTTCAGGCTGGCGCCGCCCACCAGCGCGCCATCCACTTCCGGCACCGCCATCAGCGCCACGGCATTATCGGGCTTCACTGAACCGCCATAGAGGATGCGGAAACCGGCGCCATCGTCAAAACGGGCGCGCAATTCCTGGCGGATCAGCGCATGCACCTCGGCCACCTGCTCCAGGGTGGGCGTGCGGCCGGTGCCGATGGCCCAGACCGGCTCATAGGCGATCACCGTATTGGCCGCATTGGCATCATCGGGCAACGAGCCACGCAACTGGCTGGTCACCAGCTTGAGGGTTTCGCCGGCATCGCGCTGTGCCAGGGTTTCGCCCAGGCAGACAATGGCAATCAGCCCGGCGCGATGCCCGGCCGCGGCCTTGGCGCGCACCTCGGCATCGCTTTCACCATGATCGGCGCGGCGCTCGGAATGGCCCACAATCACATAGGCGGCCCCGGCATCTTTCAGCATTTCGGCCGCAATATCGCCGGTATGGGCGCCGCTGGCCTTGGCATGGCAATCCTGGCCACCCACCGCCACCGGGCTGCCGGCCAGCCAGCCGGCCATCGCCGCCACCAGGGTGGCCGGCGGGCAGAGCGCCAGATCGGCAACCGGCGGGGCGGCCATGGCGCGCGCGGCCAGGGCACGCGCCTCAGCCTCGGCAGCCCGCAGGCCGTTCATCTTCCAATTGCCGGCGATCAGAGGCTTGCGCGTCTGGGCCATGTGCCATTACTCCTGCTGAAAAATCCGGCGTTTCTCTAGCATCTATGCACCAAAACGCAAGCTTTGTCGCCAAAAGCCGGGGCCGCGCATGGCTTGCCCCGCCCGTCCCCGACCTTTAGTATCCGCCGCCTCAGATTTTTAGCACGAAATTCAGGTGGTACATGCTTGATCAAATGCGCAAAGGCGCCGGTTCCTGGGTTGCCAAAATCCTCATGCTGCTGCTGGTTATCAGCTTTGGCGCCTGGGGCATCGGCGACTATGTCCGCACCTCTGCCGCGGTGCCGCCGGTAGCCAAGGTGGGCGACCAGGAAATCCGCGCCGAGGAATTTGCCGATGCAATGCGGCGCGAGAGCCAGCAGATGGCCCGCCGCCTGGGCCAGAGCCTGAGCCGCGAGCAGATGCAGCAATTCGGCCTGGATGAAAGTGTGCTGAACGGCTTGATCGCCGTCCGCGCCTATGAACAGGCGGCGCTTAAGCAGGGCCTGGCCGCCACCCCGGGCGTGGTGCGCGACTACATCACCCGCGCCGAAACCTTCAAGGGAACCAACGGCCAGTTCGACCGCCTGCGCTACGAAGCCTTCCTGCGCAATGAGGGTTATTCGGAAGCCATGCTGGTGGAACTGGTGCGGCGCGACCTGCTGCGCGAGCAATTGCTGGGCAGCCTGCTGAGCGGCGTGGATGCGGCGCCGAATGTGGCGGTGGATGCCATCCTGGCCTATCGCCTGGAAACCCGCATGGCGGATTACATCCGCATCGAGGCCGCCAAGCTGCCCGCCCCGGCAGCGCCGAGCGATGCCGAGATCGAGGAATATTACAAGGCCAACCCGGCGCGCTACAGCAACCCGGAGCGGCGCGACATTGCCTGGCTGTCCTTCACTCCGGCCGGGCTGGCCGGCGATATGGCGGTCAGCGATGAGGAAATCGCCGAGGAATATGAAGCCCACAAGGCCGAGTATGTGACGCCGGAGCGGCGCCAGGTGCAGCAGGTGGTGTTCCCCAGTGAAGAAGAAGCCAAGGCGGCACAGTTGGCCGTGGCCGGCGGCGAAGCCTTTGCTGCCATGGCGGAACGCACCCGGCAGATGAAAGCCGCCGATATCGAACTGGGCTTGGTGCAAAAGGAACAGCTGCCGCCGGAACTGGCCAATGCCGCCTTTGCGCTGAGCGCGCCGGGCCTGACCGATCCGGTGAAAAGCGCCTTTGGCTGGCATCTGATCCGGGTTGCCGAGATCAAGGCCGGCAGTGTCACGCCCCTGAGCGAGGCGAAGGACAAGCTGCGCCAGCAGGTTGCCCTGCTCAAGGCCGGCGACGCTCTGCTCAAGCTGCGCCCGATGGTGGAAGACATGATTGCCGGCGGCGCCCCGCTGGAGGAAATCGCCAAGGCGCACAAGGCCAGCCTGCATACCCAGGCCGGCCTGGATGCACGCGGCCAGGATGCTGCCGGCAAGCTGGTGGAAAGCCTGCCCGCCACCACGCCGCCGCTGCTGACCGAAGCCTTCCAGCTTGGCGAAAAGGCTGATCCGATCATCCTGGAGCAGAGCGATGGTGGCTTCCAGCTTTTGCAAGTCAGCGCCATCAAGCCCAGCGCGGTGAAGCCGCTGGCCGAGGTGAAGAATGAAGTGGTAGCCGCGCTCACTGCCAGCAAACGCGCCAAGGCTGCCGATCAATTGGCAATGCAGATCGGCGAACGGCTGCGCGCCGGCGGCGATCTGCTGAAGGAAGCCCAGGCGCTGGGCGTGGTGGCACAGACCACGCCGCCGCTGAGCCGCAGCGGCGCCCCGGCCGACAAGGCGCTGAGCCCGACCGTGGTGAGCCTGCTCTTTGCCGCCAAGCAGCCCGGCGAAGTGGCGGTTGGCCCGGCCGGCACGGCGGGCGATGCCATTGTTGCCCGGCTGGGCCGCATTGTGCCGGCCGATGTGGCGGCGATTGCCGCGCAGCGCGACCGCGCCAGCCAGCAGCTTACCCAGGGCCTGATCGGCGAGCTTGAGGAGCGTTATCGCAAGCAGGTGGAAGCCGGCCTTGGGGTGAGCACCAATGCCGCCGCCCGGGCGCGCGCATTCTGAGCGGCCGGCAGAGATGAAGCTGACCCCCGATTACGCCGCCTTCGCCCAGCGCTACATGGCGGGCGAGGCACAGGTGCTGTCCACCACCCTGGTGGCCGATCTGGAAACCCCGGTATCGGCCTTCCTCAAGCTGGCCGATGGCCGGCCTTTTGCCAGTTTGCTGGAATCGGTGGAAGGCGGCGCCACGCGCGGGCGCTATTCCATTATTGGCCTGAAACCTGACCTGCTATGGCGCTGCAAGGGCGGCAAGGCTGAGATCAATCGCCGCGCGCGTTTCGACGCCGAAAGCTTTGAGCCCTGCCCCGAGCCGTCATTGCCGGCGCTGCGCCGCCTGCTGGCCGAAAACCATATCGACCTGCCGCCGCATCTGCCGCCAATGGCCGCCGGCATTATCGGCTATATGGGCTATGACATGATCCGGCTGATCGAGCCGCGTGTGCCGGATGCCAATCCGGATGCGCTGGGCCTGCCGGATGGCCTGATGATGCGGCCGACGCTGATGGCGGTGTTTGATTCCGTGCTCGACCTGATCACGCTGGTAACGCCGGTGCGGCCGCAGCCCGGCATGGATGCCCGCGCCGCCTATAACCTGGCCTCCGAACGGCTGGCCGATGCGGTGAGCGACCTTGACCGCCCGCTTGGCGCGGTGCGCGACCAGATCGCCGATCTGGATGCGCTGCCAGAGCCGCAATCCAACATGTCGCCCGATGAGTATCTGGCGATGGTGGCCAAGGCGAAGGAATATATTGCGGCCGGCGACATCTTCCAGGTGGTGCTGTCGCAACGTTTCTCGCTGCCGTTCCGGCTGCCCCCTTTTGCGCTCTACCGCGCATTGCGCCGTACCAATCCCTCGCCCTTCATGTTCTATCTCAATCTGGGCGGCCCCTGCCTGGTCGGCTCCAGCCCGGAAATCCTGGTGCGGCTGCGCGACAATACAGTGACCGTGCGGCCCATCGCCGGCACCCGCAAACGCGGCGCCACGCCCGAGGAAGATACCGCCCTGGCCGCCGACCTGCTGGCCGATCCGAAGGAACTGGCCGAGCATCTCATGCTGCTCGATCTGGGCCGCAACGATGTTGGCCGCGTGTCGCAGATCGGAAGTGTGCGCGTCACTTTGCGCAACACCATCGAACGCTACAGCCATGTGATGCATATCGTGTCGAATGTGGAAGGCAAAATCCGCCCCGAGCTTGATGCACTCGACGCATTGTTTGCAGGTTTCCCGGCCGGCACGGTTTCCGGCGCCCCCAAGGTGCGCGCCATGGAAATCATCGACGAACTGGAAAGCACCCGGCGCAGCTTCTATGCCGGCGGGGTCGGCTATTTCTCGGCAAATGGCTCGATGGATACCTGCATTACGTTGCGCACCGCGCTGGTCAAGGACGGCACCATGTATGTGCAGGCCGGCGCCGGCATTGTGGCCGATAGCGACCCGATGTCGGAACATGTGGAATGCGTCAACAAGGCCAAGGCATTGATGCGCGCCGCCGAGGAAGCCGAGCGTTACGCGCAGCGTGGTGGCCGGGGCCAATAAGCCGAAAACGGGGACCAGCATGGCAACGTCGTTCAAATCCATCCGGGCCAGAGCGGCGAAACGCAAGGGCGGCGAGAAAGCCCTGGCGGCCCTGCTGCCCAAGGCGCCCGACCAGAAGGCATTGGCAAAACTGGCCGATGATCGTGTGCTGTCTGAAATGACCAAGCGCATCTTCTGCGCCGGCTTCGTATGGCAGGTGATCGATGCCAAATGGGATGGTTTTGAAGCCGCCTTCCTCGGGTTCGAACCAAAGAAGCTGCTGCACAAGCCGGATGAATTCTGGGAAAAGCTGACATCCGATACACGCATCGTGCGTAACGGGCAGAAGATCATGACCGTGCGCAGCAATGCGCGCTTCATTCTCGACATTGCCGCCGAGCATGGCAGCTTCGGCAAATTCCTAAGCCAGTGGCCGGTAACGGATCAGGCCGGGCTGCTGGAGCTGCTGGCCAAACGCGGTGCACGGCTGGGTGGCAATACCGGGCAGTATCTACTGCGTTTTCTGGGCAAGGATGGCTTCGTCACCTCACGCGACGTGATTGCCTGCCTGCGCGATGCCGGGGTGGAACTGAGCCAGACCGCCACTTCCAAACGCGACCTGCGCAAGATACAGGACCAACTCAATATCTGGGCCAAGGAAAGTGGCCTGCCCTATGCTCACATCTCGCGTATCTGCGCCATGTCGATGGGCGAGAATTACGCAGCGGAAACATTGCTCAAGATGCGCGGCGAGGAATAAACGCCACCATCGGTTTGCGCACAGGGTGGAAATCGAACTAGCTTTTTGATCCAGTTACGTGAATAATGTTTTTGTAGGAAGAATTCCTATCACTGGATATATCCCATGCGATTCGCCGAAAATATCGATGAGCCGGATCTTCGCTGGCTTTATCTCTACTGGTTGAAACGCAAGGCTGGGCGCTTCCCGCCGCCGCGAGACCGCATTGATGCGGTCGATTTACGCGCCCTGCTGCCGAATATCTTCATCATTGAAGTGGATCATGAGCAGGAACGCTTCCGCTACCGGCTTGCCGGCAGCGAAGTGGAAGCCCTGGTGCTCAGCAAGCTGCATGGTCGCTGGCTTGACGAAGCCGTGATCAGCCCGTTGCGCGAATTTTTTGACGAAGGTTTCTGCATCAGCGCCTTCCAGCGCAAGGTGCATTTCCGCAAGAACACGCTGCACCTGACCGGGCGGCCTTATATCCGCTATGCCCGCATCCTGCTGCCGCTGTCGAATGATGGCGAGCGCATCGACCATCTGCTCGGCTGCATCAAGATTGACCAGCGCTTTGCACGCGGCAATCCCACTGCCGTATCGGAAAGCGAGATCACCATCGCCGATATCGCCACGTTTGAACTGGATGCCTACGGCGAACCGTAAGCGCCGCGCTTAATTGGAAGCGATGGTTTCAAGATTACGCGGCGGCGGTGCGGTGAATTCACCGGCGCGGTGACGCAACACCGTGCTCACCGGCACCAGGCTGAAACCACGGGCTTTAAGCTGCCCCACCCATTGCTCCAGCGCCGTCAGTGTGGCGCCATGCGGATGGCCGATGCCGATGGCATCGCCATTGCTGCGGGC
>NZ_JAGOLP010000020.1 GCF_017994015.1 Ferrovibrio sp.
TTCGATCCGTTATGCGCAAACACGGCGCGCTTTTGGTGGCCCGATTGGCCGCTTGCAGATGATCCAGGAAATGGTTGCCGAAATGGCGCTGCTGGTGGATAGCGCACGCCTTATCACTTATCGCGCTGCCTGGGGCGTGGATAACGGCCATCACAATCTGATGGACCTGTCGATGGCGAAATACCACGCCACCGAAGCCGGTTCAAAATGCGCCAATCTGGCGGTGCAGATTCATGGCGGCTGGGGTTTCATGGATGATTGCCCGGTTTCGCGCTACATGCGTGATAACCGCGTCTGCACCATCGGCGATGGCAGCTCGCAGATTCAGAAGCTGCTGATCGCCCGCGAATGCGGCCTGGACGTCAGCTTCTCCTGATGCTGCCCGCTCCCGATGCCCGACCGGTCCTGGAGGCACAGGACCTGATGCTCCGCTTCGGCGCGGTGGAGGCCTTGAAACAGGTCTCCATCCGCGTGCTGCCGGGCGAGATTCACGCCATCATCGGGCCGAATGGCGCCGGGAAATCCAGCCTGCTGAATTGCCTGTCGGGCTTCTACCGGCCGCAAACCGGCGCGGTGCGCTTTTGTGGTGACGACATCACCGCGCTGGCGCCCAACCGGCGCGCCGCCATCGGCATCGGCCGCACCTTCCAGGGCATCCAGACGTATCCCAGCATGACGGCCCGCGAGAATATCCTCACCGGCTTTCACAACCGCATGCGCACCGGCCTGCTCGGCGCATTGTGCTACTGGGGCGCCACGCGGCGCGAGGAAGAAGCCTTCGCCGCCAAGGCCGAGGAGATCATCGAATTCCTTGAACTGGAGGAATTGCGCCATGCCGTGGTGGGCGATCTCAGCTACGGCCTGCGCAAGCGGGTTGATCTTGGCCGCGCCATCGCACTGGATCCGAAAATCCTGATCATGGACGAGCCGATGGCCGGCATGAACCCGGAAGAGAAGGGCGACCTGGCGCGCTACATCCTCGATATCCGCGATGCGCGCGGCATTCCGGTGGTGCTGGTGGAGCATGACATGGAAGTGGTGATGGATATTTCCGACTCCGTCACGGTGATTGATTTTGGCCGTGTCATCGCCCATGGCGCGCCGGCAGAGATCCGCCGCAATCCGGCGGTGATTGCCGCCTATCTCGGGAGCGAATAGCGATGCAGAGCTTCCGCGCCAACCCGGTTCCCGATCAGCGCACCGCCAATGGCCGCACCTTGCCGCAATTGCTGCGCGACCGCGCTCAAGCCTTTGCCGACAAGCCGGCAATCCGCAGCAAACGTGCCGGCATCTGGCGCCAGCATGATTGGCGCGAAGTCTACCGCCAGGTGCGGCTCTGCGCCCGTGGCCTGGCGGCGGTTGGCCTCAAGCGTGGCGATGTGCTTGCGCTGGTGACCGAGAATATGGAGGAGCAGTTCCTGCTCCAGCTTGCCGCGCTCTGCCTGGGGGCGCGCACTGTATCAGCCTATCCCGATGCCTCGGTGGATGAACTCGGTTTCCTGCTGGAACATGCCGAAGCCGCCATGGTGGTGGGTGAGGATCAGGAGCAGATCGACAAGATTTTTGAGATCATTCCGCGCGCAAAGGCAATCCGCGCCGTGTTCCATGTTGATGGCCGTGGTTTGTGGGATTACAAGGCGCCGGCCGAAGCTGTGACGCTGGCGCCGATGCAAAGCCTGTTTGAGCTTGGCGCAAGTTATCGGGATGATGCCTGGCTGGAAGCCGAGATCGCGCTCGGCCGCCAGGATGACGTGGCGGTGTATTGTTATACCTCTGGCACCACAGGCCGGCCCAAGGGCGCCATGCTGTCGCATGGCTTCATCCTGGATAATGCCTATCGCCTGATGGGCTCGCTGGGGGTGGAACCTGGCGCACGCTATCTGTCCTACATCTCGCCAGCCTGGGCCGCCGAGCAGTATTTTGGCGTTGGCCTGGCCATGCTGGCGCCGATGGTGCTGCATTACGCCGAGAAGCCGGAAACCGTGCAATCCGACCTGCGCGAAGTGGGGCCGGAATATCTCATGTTCACGCCCCGGCAATGGGAAATGTTGGCTTCCAGCGTGGAAGCCCGCATGATGGATGCAGGCCGGCCGCGCCGGGCGCTGTTTGCCTGGGGCGCCGGCATCGGCCGCAAGCGCAACCTGCCTGATGCCGGCTTTGTCACGCGCAAATTGCTGGCACCGCTGGCAGACCTGCTGATCCTGCGCGGCGTGCGTGATCTGCTCGGCCTGTCTGCGGCGCGTGGGGTGCTTAGTGGCGGTTCCGGCTTATCCGCGGAATTGTTCACCCGTTTCCATGCCTTCGGCGTGCCGCTGGGCAATCTCTATGGGTCCACCGAATTAGGCTTGGTTTCGGCGCATCGCCGTGGTGCCGCCTATCGGCCGGAAACCATGGGCGAGTTGATGCCGTCCGATCCTAGCATTGCCGAACCGATGGAAGCCTGGATTGATGAAAGCGGGCAGTTGCGCCTGCGGCTGCCGGCCTTCTCGGGTTATCTCAAAAATGCAGTCGCGACGCTGGAACTTGGCCAGGCAGCGGATGGTTATGCCACCGGCGATGCCGTGCGGCTTGATGAGCAAGGCCAGTTGATCTTCCTCGACCGGGTGAAGGATATGCGCCGGCTGCGCAGCGGCCAGGCCTATCCGCCGCAATTTATCGAAAACCATTTGCGCGCCTCGTCGATGATCCGTGACGCCATTGTGATCGGCGATGCCAATTGCGATTTTGTCACCGCACTGGTGAATATCGACAGCGAGATTGCCGGGCGGTTTGCCGAAATCAACGGCCTGGCCTATGGCACCTTCACCGAATTGAGCCAGTTGCCGGCGATCCGCGCCGAAATCGGCAAGGTGATTGCCGGTGTCAATCGCCTGGTGGAGCCGGGCGCCCGTGTTGCCAGTTTTGCCACCTTGCCCAAGGAACTGGATGCCGACGAAGCGGAACTGACCCGCTCGCGCAAGCTGCGCCGCGAAATGATCCATGAACGCTACAGCGACATGATCGAGGCGCTTTATGCCGGCCATGCGCATTGCGATGCCGAGATTCAGGTCAAATACCAGGATGGCAGCACCAGCCGGCTACGCGCCCGGGTTGCCATCAATCAAGTGGGGGCGGGCGCATGATCAAGTTTTTTCAAGTGCTGATCGATGGCACGCTGGTCGGCCTGGTCTATGGCCTGGTAGCGATTTCGTTTGTAGTGATCTATCGCGCTTCCAAGATCGTCAATCTGTCGCAGGGCGAGGTGTTGGTCTTTGGCGCGTTGTTCCTGTGGACCTTCACGCTCGGGGTCAAACAACTTGGCCTGGACATCCCGCTCTGGGTTGGCCTGCTGATTACCATCGGCGCCTGCGTGCTATTTGGCCTGCTGCTGGAACGGCTGGTTTTCCGTCCGCTGATCGGCCAGCCGGCCTTTGCCATCTTCATGGCCAGCATCGCCTTGCTGGTGATGCTGCGCGGTACGGCGCAACTGGTGTGGACCGCCGAGACACGGCCATTCCCGGCCCTGCTGCCCGGCGGCGCGTTGCAATTCGGCCCTTTCCTGCTTTCCACCAAGCTGCTGATCGGCGCCATCTTCACGGTATTGCTCACCATCGCGCTGCATCTTTTCTTCACCCGGTCGCGCCGTGGCCTGCGTCTCGCGGCGGTGGCCGAGGATCACAACACGGCCTTGTCGCTCGGTGTTTCGGTGCGTGGCGCCATCGCGGTGGCGTGGATTCTCGGCACAGTGGTGGCCACTTTCGGCGCCATTGTCTTCCTGTCCGGCCGCATCGTGTCGCTGGAAGTAGCGGCCATCGGCTTCAAGGCGCTGCCGGTGGCTTTGCTCGGCGGCTTGGAATCGATCCGCGGCGCGCCGCTGGCCGGCATCCTGATTGGCATCGGCGAAGCGCTGGCGATGGCCTATCTCGACCCGCTCACCAATGGCGTGGCCTCCAACGTGCTGCCCTTCGGCGTGATGATCGGTGTGCTGCTGCTGCGACCCCAAGGCCTGTTCGGCTGGAAAAAGATCGAGAGGCTCTAAGCCATGCTGCCCACCGGCATTCAATTCAGCTCCTATTCCGCCGAAGCGGGTCTGCTCAAGACCGGCCGGGCCAAGCTTGGCGTGGCCCTGCTGGTTGCTTTCCTGGCGCTGGCGCCGCTGCTTTCCGGGCCATATCTGGTCGGCATCGCCACGCAGATGTTCATCACCCTGATTGCGGTTTATGGCCTGCATGTCACGGTGGGCATGGCCGGGCAGATCAATATCGCGCAATCGGCCTTTGTCGGCATTGGCGCTTTTGCCGCTGCCAAATTTGGCAGTATGGGCCTGCCTTTCTGGGCGGTGATCCCGCTCAGCGCATTGGCTACTGGCGCGATCAGCGTATTGTTCGCCCTGCCTGCGGCGCGGGTGAAAGGCTTCTATCTGGCGCTCACCACGCTGGCGGCCCAGGTGCTGTTTCCCATTGTCATCCTCGGTCTGCCGCAGGAATGGCTCGGCGGCTTGGTCGGCATGCCGGTGGCGCCGCTTTCCATCGGTGGCTATAGCATCGCCTCGCCGAAGCAATTCTATTATTTCACCCTGGTGCTGGTGCTGCTGGCCACCTATGCCGCTTTCAATCTGCATCGCAGCCGCTTCGGCCGCGCTCTCATGGCGGTGCGAGACAATGATGTGGCCGCCGAAGTGATGGGCATTCCGGTGCTGCGCTACAAGATCATGGCGTTTTTCACCGGCTCGCTGTTTGCCGGCGTGGCCGGCGCCTGCACCGCCTGGTTCCTGCAATATGTCACGATCGAGAGTTTCACGCTGTTCGCCTCGGTCTGGTATCTCGGCATGCTGATCGTCGGCGGCGTGCATAGCCCGGTGGGCGCCATCCTCGGCGTGCTGTTCATCACCATCTTCCAGGAAAGCCTGCACGAAATTGCCACGCTGGTCATGCGCGGCCAGTCGCATGCCATCGGCGGCACCATCTTCGCTGCCACCAATATCGTGCTCGGCGCCTGCATTCTGTTGGCTCTGATCTTCGAACCGCGCGGGCTCGCGCATCGTTGGTCGGTGCTGCGTACCGCGTTTCAGCTATGGCCATTCCCGCGTCAGTAAGCCGGCCATGGCACAACAATGGGCCTAGAGCCCGATAATGGGAGGGTAGGATGACACTCAAAGCCAGTATGGCCGCGGCAGCATTGATGCTGGCGGCGGTTTCGGCCCCGGCCTGGTCGGCGGAATATACCATGTCGGCCTCGGCAGATTTCAGCGGCCCGTTCGCCGATGTGATGCCCAATGCCATGTCGGGCATCGAAACGGTGACGGCCTGGTGGAACAAGGAAGTTGGCCGCAAGCTTGATGTGAAGGTCAATATCAAGATCTACGACATGCGCTATGATTCGGCGGTGATTGCGCGCACCTGGCCCAGCATCCTGTCGCGCGACCAGCCGATCATGCATCTTGGCTTCGGTTCGCCCGATCTGACCACGCTGATGACCCGGCTGCCGAATGACAAGGTGCCGATGCTGATCGGCACCGCCATGGTGGGCCTGGTGTGGAAGCCGCAGGGCTGGCATTTTTCGATCCGCCCCACCTACAGCCATGAATTTGCTGGTCTGCTCGATAGCCTACAGAAGAAACAGGGCAGCAAGTTGCGTATTGGCGCGGTCAGCACGCAGACCGCCGCCGGCTTTGTCGACCAGGTCAAGGGTGTGGAAAAACTCGCCGCCACCTATCCGGATCGGTTCGAGGTGGTGGATACGCAATGGGTTGCCACCAGCCCGGTGACGATGACCAGCAATATCCGTGCGATGATGGAGAAGAAGCCGGATGTGATCCTGGTTGGCGGCACCACGGCGCAGGTTACCGCCACGGCGGCGGCGCTGGAGGAATTGAATCTCAAGGTGCCGTTGATTGCCTCTACCCATAACGGTTTGACCGAAGTGGCCAAGGGCTTCGATCTGAAGAAGCTGAATGGCTCATATTCGGCCTTCTCGTTTGCGCCAGACAATCAGGCCAAGCTGCCGTTGCGCGATGTGTATGAAGCCAACAAGACCGGCAACGGCCAATGGGGCATCATCACCACGCAATCGGCGGCGCAGGCCTTGCTGGCTTTGCGCGTGCTGGAAAAGGCCGTGGCCAAGGTGGGCAAGGACAAGGTGACCGGCCAGGCGATGTATGACGCGCTGCTGGCCAACAAGTTCACCGAAACCGAATTGCTCGGCGTGCTGCCTGATCTTGATTTCGACGACACCGCACCCTTCCCGATTGGCGCGATCAAGGCCAAGGCGCAGGTTGTGGTGGATGGCAAGATCACACCGCTGGGCAATGAATGGCTTGCGGTTCCTGCCCTGGAGAAGTGGTAGGCCGATGACGCTGCGCAAAACCTGGGAGATGGCGCCATGGGATTGACCCTGACCAATGTTGATGTCGTCTATGGCGGCGTCATCCAGGTGCTGCGCAGCGCCAATCTGGAAGTGCCGGATGGCAAGATGGTGGTTTTGCTTGGTTCGAACGGGGCCGGCAAAACCACCACATTGCGGGCTATTTCCGGCCTGCTGCATGCCGATCTGGGGCATGTCACAGCCGGCGAGATCAAGCTGGATGGCCAGAATATTACCAATGGCGATCCGATCGATATTTTCAGCCGTGGCATTGTGCAGGTGCTGGAAGGCCGCAAGGTGCTGGAGCATCTGACGGTGGAGCAGAATCTGCGTATCGGCGCGCATCGTCGCACCGATCAGCGCACGGTGAAGCGCGATCTGGAGAAGGTCTACAACTATTTCCCGCGCCTGCCTGAATTGCTGCCGCGTGTGGCTGGCTATCTCTCCGGCGGCGAGATGCAGATGCTGCTAATCGGCCGCGCCCTGCTGGCGCAGCCCAAGGTTCTGATCCTGGACGAACCTTCCATGGGGCTGGCGCCGATGCTGGTTGAGCAGCTTTTTGAGGTGATCGGCCGCATCAACCGGGAAGAGGGGATGACGGTTCTGCTGGTGGAGCAGAATGCCCGCGCCGCCATCCGGCAATGCGATTATGGCTATGTGATGGATGGTGGCCGCATTGTGTTACACGGCACGCGCGCCCAGCTTGAGCAGAATCAGGATGTACAGGAATTCTATCTTGGCCTGTCGCTGGCCGAGGGCCGGCGCAATTTCCGTGATGTGAAGCATTACCGCCGCCGCAAGCGGTGGCTGGGATGAACGCGATGGCGCCGGATCGTTTTGCCCGCATGCGCGGCCTCTATGCCGAAGCAGTGACGCTGGCGCCAGCCTTGCGCCGCCGCTTCGAGGTTGCCGGCCTGCTGCCTGAGCAATTGCAGGATGCGGTGGCGCTCAATCGCCTGGCCGTGCTGAAGAAGGAGACGCTGCTGGCGATGCAGCAGGCCGAGCCGCCTTTTGCCGGCTTCCTGGCCTGCCGGCCGGAGGAAATCGCCCATGTTTATGTGTCGCCGGGGCCGATTTTCGAGCCTTCGCTGGCCGAGGATAAGGGCGGCCATGGCATGGATATGATGTTTGCCGCTGCCGGTCTTGGCCCCGGCGATCTGGCGCTCAATACCTGGTCTTACCACCTGGTGCCGGCGGGTCTGCTGTTTGATCGTGGCTTGCGTGCCGTTGGCGCCGCTGTGGTGCCGGGTGGCACCGGGGCCAGCGATTTGCAGGCCGATATCCTGCTCAGCCTGCCGGTGACGGCCTTCCTCGGCAGCACGGCTTTTTTCCAAACCGTGATCGAGCGGCTGGAGCAAAAGGGCCATTCACTGCCGGCGGCCTGGAAGCTGCGCCATGCCTTCCTGGGCGGCGAATTCGGAGACTGGTCAACGAAGCGTCGGCATCTGGAAAGCTGTTATGGCATTCAGACCTGGTCCTGTTACGGCACGGCGGATTTTGGCCTGATCGGCTATGAGCGGCCCGGCAGCAGTGACTACCACATCCATCCCGAGCGTTATGTGCAGATTTGCGATCCGGAAAGCGGCCAGCCGCTGGCCCCGGGTCAGGCGGGCGAAATCGTGGTCACCACGCTGAGCCGGGGCTGGCCGATGATCCGCTTTGGCACCGGCGATGTTTCCACTGCGCTGGAACTGGCAGCCGATGGCGGCGCGGTGCGGATTGCGCCGTTGCAGGGCCGCGTTGGCCAGGCCGTGAAGGCACGCGAGATTTTTATCTATCCAAGCCATGTTGACCGGCTGCCGGCCCTGGTGCCCGGCCTGGCGCGGCTGGCGCTGGTGGTGAAACGGCCCGGCAGCCGGGATGAAATCACCGCACGCATTCTACCCACAGCCGATGTCGATGCCACTATTGTGGCGGCGCAATTGCGCGCAGCTTTTCCCGGCGTAACGCGACTGCAACTCGATCATGTCGAATTGCTGGCCGATGCCGGTGCTTTTGGCGATGCGCCGCCGCTCTGTGATGCGCGCCACGCTGTTGTTTCCTCTTAGTCAAACGAGTGGTTCCTGCCATGGCCGTCCTGACCAGTTCCGTTGATCCTCACGCCGAAACCTTCAAGGCTAATGCGGCGATCTATGATGGCCTGCTGCAAACCCTGCGCGAGCGGTATGCCTGGGCCATGGCCGGTGGCGGCGAGCATATGATGCAGCGCCATCGCACACGCGGCAAAATCCCGGCGCGCGACCGCATTGACCTGCTGGTTGATCCGATGACGCCATTCCTGGAATTGTCGCCGCTGGCGGCCTGGGGGCTTTACGACAACAAGGTGCCGGCTGCCGGCCTGGTGACAGGCATTGGCACAATTCGCGGCACCGTGTGCATGATCATTGCCAATGATGCCACCACCAAAGGCGGCTCGTTCTACAAGGAAACCATCCGCAAACATATCCGGGCGCAGGATATCGCCTTCGAGAATCGCCTGCCGGTGATCTATCTGGTGGATTGCGGTGGCGCCAATCTTGCCCAGGGCGACGAAGTGTTTCCCGATCAGGATCATTTTGGCGGCGCCTTCTATCGGCAATGCCGCATGTCGGCCGCCGGCATTCCGCAAATTGCAGCGGTGTTTGGTGAATGCACCGCAGGCGGCGCCTATATCCCGGCCCTGTCCGACGAGATCGTGATGACGGCCGGCAATAGCAGCGTGCATCTGGGCGGGCCGCAGATCGTCAAGGCGGCGATCAAGGAGATCATCGACCGCGACAGTCTGGGCGGCGCCGAGATGCATTCCACGGTTTCCGGCGTGTCAGACCATTTTGCTCGCGACGAATGGGAAGCCATCGCCAAGACGCGCGATATCGTTGGCGCACTTAACCGGGTGCAGCAGGCCCATGGCGCGCTCAGCCCAAGCCGGCCGCCGCTTTTTGATGCGGCGGAGATTCCCGGCATTGTCGGCGCCGACCTGACCCGGCCGTTTGATCAGCGCGAGATTATCGCGCGCCTGGTGGATGGCAGCGAATTTCATGAATTCAAGCCGCTTTATGGCAGCACGCTGATTTGTGGCTTTGCCAGCATTCATGGCCTGCCGGTCGGCATCCTGGCCAATAACGGTGTGCTGTTCTCGGAATCGGCGCTGAAAGGCGCACATTTCATTGAGCTTTGTGATCAACGCAACACGCCGATTCTGTTCCTGCAAAACATCACTGGCTTCATGGTGGGGTCGGAAGCCGAGCGTGGCGGCATTGCCAAAAATTCGGCCAAGCTGGTTTACGCCGTGTCAAATGCCCGGGTGCCGCGCTACACGCTAGTCACCGGTGGTTCCTATGGTGCCGGCAATTACGGCATGAGCGGTCGGGGTTTCCGCCCGCGCTTCATGTTCATGTGGCCGAATGCACGGCTGGGCACCATGAGCCCGGATGTCGGCAGTTCGGTGCTGATGGATTTGCGCCGCTCCAGTATTTCGCGCAACCCGGCAACGCCGGAAGAACTGGCGAATTATGAAGCCAAGCTGCGGCGCATGTTCGATGAGCAATCGAATCCCTATTACTGCACGGCACGGCTCTGGGATGACGGATTGATCGAGCCGCAGGATACCCGCGATGTGCTGGGACTGTGCCTGGCGATTGGCGCCATGCAACCGCCGGAAACCGGCAATCGCCCGGTCTACCGGATGTGATGAAGGATTTGCCCCCGATGTTTGCCGCTTCCCCCCGGCCGATCCGCTCCGTACTGGTTGCCAATCGTGGCGAAATCGCCATCCGTGTTCTACGCAGCTGCTCCAGGCTTGGCCTGCGCGGCATCGCGGTTTATTCCGATGCCGACAAGGATGCGCCGCATGTGCGCACTGCGGATGCCGCAATCCGCATTGGTGCTGCGCCGGCACGCGACAGTTACCTGAATATCCCGGCCATCATCGCCGCAGCGCAGCAGATGGAGGCCGATGCAATCCATCCCGGCTACGGCTTTCTTTCCGAAAATGCCGCCTTCGCCAAGGCATGCGAGGCAGCAGGGCTGATCTTTGTCGGCCCGTCACCGGCCGCCGTGGCCAGCATGGGATCGAAGATCGAAGCCAAGCGGCTGGCCGAGGCAGCCGGTGTGCCGACCGTGCCGGGTTATCATGGCGATGCGCAGGATCTGCCAACACTAAGCCAGGCCGCACAGGCAATCGGTTATCCGATTTTGATCAAGGCCTCGGCTGGCGGCGGCGGGCGTGGCATGCGCCGGGTGGATCGAGCCGAGGATTTTGCCTCGGCTCTGGCAGCCGCGCGCAGCGAAGCACAGGCGGCTTTTGGTGATGCCAGCGTGCTGCTGGAAAAGCTGATCCTGGAGCCACGCCATCTGGAAGTGCAATTGGCCGGCGACCGGCTGGGCAATCTGGTGCATCTGTTCGAGCGTGATTGCAGTGTGCAACGCAATAACCAGAAAGTGCTGGAAGAAGCGCCGGCGCCCAATCTGCCAGAAGCGGTGCGCGCCAAGCTGTTTGATGCCGCTTTGCGGCTGGGCCGCGCCATCGGCTACGATTCCGCCGGCACGGTGGAATTCATCATGGAAGCTGGCGGCGAGCAGCCGTATTTTCTGGAAATGAATACCCGCCTTCAGGTGGAGCATCCGGTTACCGAGGCAATCACGGGCATTGATCTGGTGGAATGGCAATTGCGCGCTGCCGCTGGCGAAGCTTTGCCGCTGCGCCAGGAGCAGATCAAATGCCACGGCCATGCCATCGAGGCGCGGCTGACGGCGGAACGCGCCGATCTGGATTTTCAGCCGGTGACCGGCGAGCTTACCCGCGTGACCGGACCAGTTGGATTGCGCTTTGATAGCGGCGTGGCTGATCATTCGGTGATTGGCCTTTATTATGATTCGCTACTCGCCAAACTGATCGCTCATGGCCGCAGCCGCGAAAGCTGCCTGGCGCAGTTGCAGGATGGCCTGCGCCGTCTGGTGCTGCTGGGCCTGCCAACGACCCAGCCTTTTCTGCGCGATGCCATCCGGCAGCCGCTTTTCGCCGAGGGCCGTGCCACCACACGCTTCATTCCTACTGCCTTTCCGCAGGGCTGGGCGCCACAGCCGGAGGAATTGCGCCTGCTGCGCGCCGCCGCAGCCTTGGCCTGGCTGCTGCCGGAGGTGCCGGAGCAGGCCGCTACCGGCTGGGTCAGCCCCTGGCTGCAACGTCGGCCGCTGCGGCTCACGGCTGCTGCCCGGCCCGCCAGTGTTTCGCTGTTGCAGAGCGATGAGTATGGCGATTGTGAAATCGAACTGCTGTTCCAGCGCGGCCAGGTGCGGGCGCGGGTGGACGGCGAGCTGGTGGAGTTGGGTGTGGTGTATGCCGAAGCCGGCACAATCTGCATCAGCCCGGCCGGTCAGGCCGAAACCCTGCCCTGTCTGCGTCAGGGCAACAATATCGGCATCACACGCGCCGGGCTGGCCATTAGCGCCCGGCCGGTGCTGAAAAGCGAGGCCGTGCGCGAAAGCGATACGGCAACATTGGCCGGCAACCGGGTCAACGCACCGCTGCATGGCGTGATCTCGCAGATTCATGTGGCGGTGGGCGACAGCATCACCGCCGGCATGGTGGTGATGCAGATGGAGGCGATGAAGCTGATCCACACGCTGAGCGCACCGGCTTCGGGCCGGGTGGCCAGTATCCGCCATGCCGTGGGCGAAACCGTGCCGGCAGGCGCATTGCTGATTGAAATAGACATCACCGAGCAAAAGGAGACAGACTGATGGCCGGATTGTATTTTGAGGAATTTGAAATCGGCATGGTGTTCAATCACGAATGGACCCGTACCATCACCGAGACCGACAATATGTGGTTTTCGCTGCTGACCATGAATACCCAGCCGCTGCATATCGATGCGCATTATTCGGCGCAGTCGGAATGGGGCAAGCCGCTGGTGAACAGCCTGTTCACCCTGGGCCTGATGGTTGGCATGTCGGTGAACGACACCACGTTCAAGACCACGCTGGCTAATCTGGGCATGAGCGATGTGCGGTTTCCCAAGCCGCTGTTCCAGGGTGACACGGTACATGTGCGCACCACGGTGAAGGCCAAGCGCGAAAGCAAGTCGCGCCAGAAGGAAGGCATTGTCACCTTTTTCCACGAAACCATGAACCAGCATGACGAGGTGGTGGCCACCTGCGAGCGGCAGGCGCTGATGCGCAAGCGGCCGGTGCAGCAGGCGGCCTGATCGCCATGCGGTCGCTGCTTTTTGCCCCGGGGGGCTCGGCCAAGATGCTGGCCAAGGCGCCGCAAAGTGGTGCCGATGCCGTGATCTTCGATCTGGAGGATTCGGTGCAGCCGGCCGGCAAGGCGGCGGCGCGCGATCTGGTGGCGGAAGTGTTGCGACAGCGTGCAGCTAGCGGGGTGCCGATCTATGTGCGCATCAATCCGCTGGATGGCGATCTGTTTGAAGCGGATTTGCGCCATGTGCTGCCGGCGGCGCCGGACGGTATTATGCTGCCCAAGCCGGATGGGCCGCAGGATGTGGAAAAGCTGAGCCGTTTGCTGGAAGCCTGGGAAACACCTGCCATGGCGGGCCGAACCCGGATCATTGCGATTTGCAGCGAAACCGCGCTGGGTACCTTGTCATTGGCGGCGGCGTCCTGGCGCCACCCGCGCCTGGCCGGGTTGCTCTGGGGCGCCGAGGATCTGGCGGCGGCATTGGGCGCATCTGCCAATCGCGATGCGGCGGGGCATTATACTGGGCCGTTCGCGCTGGCGCGCAATCTATGCCTGCTGGCGGCGCGTGCCGCGGGTGTGACTCCGATCGATGCGGTTTATACCGATACCCGCGATGCTGATGGCCTGGGGCGCGAAGCACTGGCGGCGCGGCGCGATGGCTTCGAGGCCAAGGCGGCGATTCATCCCGCGCAGGTGCCGATCATCAATCAGGCCTTCAGCTACAGCGATGCCGAACGCGATTGGGCGCGGCGCGTGGTAGCAGCTTTCGAGGCCGTGCCTTCCGGGGCGGCCTTGCTGGATGGCCGCATGATTGATCGCCCACATCTGTTGCAGGCGCGGCGCATCCTGGCTGGCCGGGCTTAACCCGGCAGCAGGGCCAGGATGTCTTCCGGGCCCAGCGGGTGCTTGGTGATCTGTGCATTAAACGGCGCCAATGCATTTTCCACCGCCGCAATCACCGCTGCCGCCGCCGGAATCGTGCCACCTTCGCCGGCGCCCTTGATACCCAGCGGGTTGCCGGGTGCCGGGCTTTCCAGATGGTGGATTTCAATACGCGGCATTTCAGTGGCGATCGGCAGCAGGTATTCGCCGTAATTGGTGGTCAGCGGCTGGCCGCTTTCGTCATAGACCATGCGCTCGAACAACGCATTGCCGATGCCATGCACCACACCGCCGATGATCTGGCCATCCACCAGTTGCGGATTGATCAGCCGGCCGCAATCATGCGCCACCACATAGCGCAGGATACGCACCGCGCCGGTTTCGATATCCACTTCCACTTCGCAGGCATTGGCGCCATTGGCGAAGGTAAGCTGCTTGGCATCAAAATAAGCTGTGGCGCTCAGGCCCGGTTCCAGCCCCTTATGGGTTGGGATGCCCGGCGTGCCGTTGAGCTTGCCGGCGATGGCGCCGAGCGGCAGGGTCATGCCTGGCACGCCCTTCACCCGCACAACGCCCTGTTCGATTTCCAGATCAACCTCAGCGGCTTCCAGCATGTCGGCGGCGACACGCAGGGCTTTCTCGCGCACCTGCTGTGCCGCGACATGCACGGATGAGCCGGCGGTGACGGCAACGCGGCTGGCAATTGTGCCAATGCCGAGCGGAAACTTGCCAGTATCGGCTTGTTCAACGCTGACCTGATCCAGCGCCACCCCCAGCATGTCGGCGCAAATCTGCGCCAGCACAGTGGCATGACCCTGGCCCTGGCTGGCGGCACCGGTCTGCACCTGTACGCGGCCGGTGGGCAATACGCGCACGGTGGCGCCTTCAAACGGCGCCAAGCCGGTATCCTCAACACAGGAAGCGATGCCCAGGCCGATATAGCGGCCCTCGGCGCGGGCGGCGGCCTGGCGCGCGGCAAAGCCGGCAGCATCGATCTTTTCCAGCGCCAGATTCAGCGTGGCGTGGAAATCGCCGCTGTCATATTGCACGGGCGAGCCATCGCGCGCCTTCATGCCGGTGGTGTATGGCATCTGTTCGGTATGCACGAAGCTGCGGCGCCGCACTTCCTCGGGCGGCAGTTTCAGTTCCCGGGCCACGCGGTCGGCCAGGCGCTCCAGGATGAAACAGGCATTCGGCCGCCCGGCGCCGCGCACCGGCGTGTTGGGCACCATGTTGGTGTAAACCGCATGCAGCGTGATATCCAGCGCCTGCAAGGCATAGGGGCCGGGGAAGGAGCCGATGGTGGTGGCGGGCAGCACCAGGCCATAGGGCACATAGGCGCCGTTATCATGCAGGCAGGTGCCGCGCACCGCCAGCAGGCGGCCATCGGCGGCAGCGGCCACTTCCACATCCCAGTATTGATCGCGCTGCTGCGTGGTGGCGTAGAAATGCTCGCGCCGGTCCTCAATCCATTTCACCGGTCGGCCACAGCGCAAGGCCGCCAGGGTCAGCGCGGCTTCCTCGGGATAGAAGGCAGCTTTGGGGCCAAAGCCGCCGCCCACATCGGGGGCGATGACGCGCAGATCACTTTCCTCGCGGCCGAGATAGGCGGCCAGGAAACGCCGCACCAGATAGGGCGATTGCGTGGAGGTGTAGAGCGTTATCTGGCCGCTGAGTGCATCGGCGTTGGCAATCACGCCACGGCATTCCATGGCATGGCAGCCGCCGCGATGCATCTCGATGCGCTCGCGGAAAACATGCGGCGCCTGGGAGAAGACCGCCGCTGTATCGCCAAATGTGCCGCGCATTGTGGCCACCAGATTGTCCGGGGCGTCACGATGCACAAGCACGGCGTCAGGCGCCAGAGCCTGGCGGCAATCGGCCAGCACCGGCAGGGGATCGTAATCCACCAGCACCAGCGCGGCGGCATCTTCGGCCTGGGCGCGGCTTTCTGCCAGCACGATGGCGATGGCTTCGCCGGCATGGCAGACTTCGTGCTGCGCCAACGGATGATAGGTGTGTGATTGCTTCAGGATCGGCGCCGGCAGGGTCTGTGGCAGCGGCCCCCGGGCCAGATCAGCGAAATCCGCCATGGTGTAGATCGCCACCACACCAGGCATGCCGCGCGCGGCATCGGCATCAATGCTCTTGATCAGGGCATGGGCGTGCATGCTGCGCACAAAGGCGGCCTGAAGGCAAAGCGGCGGGTGTATGTCATCCACATAGCGGCCGCGCCCGGTGAGCAGACGCGGATCTTCCAGGCGCTGAACCTTGCTGCCGAAATAGCGCACACCCATGGTTCAAGCCTTTCCACGCGACTGCGCCGCCACATCCAGCGCAGCATCAACAATGCCCTGATAGCCGGTGCAACGGCAGATATTGCCCGAGATCGCATCGCGCACTGCCGCTTCGTCAGCGCCCGGATTCTCATGCAGCAGGGCTTTCAGTGTCATCAGCATGCCCGGGGTGCAGAAGCCGCATTGCAGGCCATGATGCTGCTGAAATGCCGCCTGTAGCGGATGCAATGTGCCGTCGCCTGCCGCCAGGCCTTCCACGGTTTCCACCACGGCGCCATCGGTCTGCACCGCCAGCATCAGGCAGGCGCGTGCCGGCACGCCATCCACGATCACCGTGCAGGCACCGCAAACACCATGCTCGCAGCCGATATGGGTGCCGGTGAGGTTCAGTTCGTGGCGCAGGAAGTCGGCCAGATGCTGGCGCGGTTCCACATCGCGTTCAAACACCGCGCCATTGATGGTGACGCGGATGCGGCGATTGGCGATAAGCTCAGACATGGCGGGCCTTTCGGGCGCGGTCAGCGGCCAGTTCCAGGGCACGGCGGGTCATCACCCCGGCCAGTTTCTGGCGATAGCTGCTGGAAATATGGGCGTCGGACAAAGCCTCAACCTGGCTTGCCAGGGCGGCGGCGGCGGCAAAGCTGGCGCTTTCGGCTGGCTGGCCGATCAGGGCCTGCTCGGCATCGTGCAGCCGCATCGGCTGGATATCCACGCCCACCAGCACCAGGGCGGCACGTTTGATCAGCCCGGCGCCATCCAGCGCCAGCAGGCTGCCGGCGCCCACAATGGCGAAATCGCCGTGGCGGCGGGCGAATTCCACAAAGCCATGGCCATGCGGTTCGCTCCAGGGTGTCAGGCTGATCCGGGTCAGCACTTCTTCGGGGGCCAGATTGGGCATCATGAAGCCCAGGCCCCAGTCGCGCATTGCCATCTGCCGCGTGCCATCCGGCCCGGCGATGGTTAGCTCGCCATCATACAGAGCCACGATGCCGGGCTGTTCGGCGGCCGGATCAAGATGGCACAAGCTGCCGCCGATGGTGCCACGGCTGCGGGTCTGGATATGGCCCACCCAGCCCAGGGCTTCGGCCAGGATCGGGCAATATTGCTGCACCAGTGCATCGCGTTGCAGGCTGCGCTGCCGGGTCATGGCGCCGATATGCAGCTTGCCATCGGCATGCTGCACGGCTTGCAGATCGGGCAGGCGGTTGAGGTCGATGAGGTGATCCGGGATCACATAGCGCATGTTCAGCATCGGCATCAGCGACTGGCCGCCGGCCAGCAGCTTGGCATTCTCCAGGCGGCCCAGCAGGCCGATCAGGTCGTTGATGCTGCGCGGATCGTGATAGGCGAAGGGGGCGGGTTTCATGGCGGATGACTCAGGCAGCGCGGCCAAACCAGCGCGCCAGCATGGCACGCAGGGCTGCCCAGAGCAGGCTTATGCCGGAAACCGCCTGCGGTGCCGGCATCGCTGCCGGTATGGCTGATGGTGCGGCGATTGCCGCTGCCGGGTCAGCTTCGGCGCGGGCCACCAAGGGCGCGGCATTCTGCTGTTCGGCGGCGATGGCGGCTTGCAGGTTGCGGGCGAATTGCTGGGTCAATTGATTGGCGATTTCCTTGATCAGCCCGGCGCCACGGCCATATTGCGCCACCGCGCCAACCAATTGCAGGTCAGTCACCGCAATCACCTTGGTGCCGCCGGCATCGGGTTCCAGCTTGAACTGCACATTGGCGGCGGCATTGCCGCGGCCTTTGCCCTCGGCGCCGCGTGCCACCACCATGGCGGTGCGGGCAGCGTGGTCGATATCGCGCAATTCCGCTTCGCCGGCAAAGCTCAGTTCGATCGGCCCCACTTTAACCCGTGCGCGGCCCTTGTAGCGGTTTTCCCCCAGCACATCGGTCAGTTCGGCGCCCGGCAGGCAGGGCGCAATGCGGCGCACATCCAGCAGCAGCGGCCAAGCCTGCTCGGGCGGCATCGGCACAGTAAAGGAAACATCGAATTGCATGGCGTTACCAGACGATACGGCGTGGAATCGGGAGGGCAGGAGCTCTCGGGCGAATGGTTCAGGGAATCACGGCGGCTTGCTCAAGCGCCTTCAGCACCCGCTTGACGCCGAATTCGATATGCTTTTGCAGCAGCTTGCCGGCCAGACGGCCATCGCGCGCCTGCAACGCATCGATGATCGCGGCATGTTCGGCGATCAGGGCTTCGGCATTGCGTTCGGCCAGGGTGGAGATGCTCATCACCACCAGGCGGTCAAACTGCTCGATCACCGAACGGCCGGTGTCGGCGATGCGCCGGTTGCTGCTGAGATCAATCACCGCGCAATGGAATTCGCGATTGTAATCCACAAAAGAATCGCCCTTGCCCCAGGCCGCTAGGCTGCGGAAACGATCCAGCGCTTTGAGATCGGCATCGCTGGCATTGGCCGCCACATCCGGCGCACAGGCCTGTTCCAGCACCATGCGCAGGCCGAACAGGTCGCGTGCATCGGAAACCGAGATCGGCGCCACGCGATAGCCCTTGCGCGGCACCACCAGTACCAGGCGCTCGGCTTCCAGCCGCATCAGGGCATCACGAATCGGCGATTTGCTGATGGCGAAGCGCTCGGCCAGTTCGGCTTCATGCAGGTTGGCGCCGGGCGCCAGCTGGCAGGCCAGTATCTCTGCGCGCAGGCGCTGATATATCTCTTCGCGCCGAAGATGCGTTGTCTCAATATTCATGGTGCTATTATAGCTGTGATATATCATGGATCAAGCATGTTTTTGTATGGATGGGGTTTAAGCGGTAAAATCTGCGATAAAATGCCGGTAAATGTCAAAATTTGTTACACAGCATGAAAAGCAGTTGACGTTTTTCACGTCTTATTGATATATCAATAGATAACAAATTCCGTGGGAGGAAATATGTTACATCGTCGCTCATTCGCTGCCGCCCTGGCGGCTCTGTCTGTTGCTGCCCTGGCTGGCGGCGCTACTTCCGCGCAGGCGCAGGAAGCGGTGCGTGTCGGCTTCCTGACGGTGAATTCCGGCGCTCTGGCGGCCGGTGGCCGGCAGATGGAAGAAGGCATCAAGCTGTTCCTCAAGGAACGCGGCAACCGCCTGGCCGGGCGCCAGATCGAGCTGATCGTGGCTGATACCGCCGGCGTACCGGCCAATACCCGCTCCAAGACCCAGGAACTGGTGGAGCGCAACAAGGTGCATGTGGTGATCGGCCCGCTGGCGGCTTTTGAGGCGCTGGCGATCAATGATTACATTCAGCAGGCCCAGGTGCCGATCATCTCGCCTTCAGCCGCAGCGGAAGACCTGACCCAGCGCCGGCTCAATCCGTGGTTTGTGCGCGCGGTGTCCACCTCGGCGCAGCCGGCCCATGCTTTGGCGGATTATGCCGCCAAGACGCTCGGCTACAAGCGCATCGCTATCATCGCCGATGATTTTGCTTTCGGCCATGAACTCTCGGCCGGCTTCCAGCGCGTGTTCGAGGAGAATGGCGGTAAGGTGGTGCAGAAGCTGTGGCCGCCGCTCAACGTGGCCGATTACGGCTCGTATATCGCCCAGATCAATACCAAGGTGGACGCGGTTTTTGCCGGCTTTGCCGGCGCCAATGGCCTGCGCTTCCTGAAGCAGTATAATGAATACGGCATGAAGGGCCGTATTCCGGTGCTTGGCCACATGACCACGGTGGATGAAGGCATCCTCAAGAATATGGGCGATGAAGCGCTCGGCGTGATCTCCTCGGGCTGGTATAGCGCGGCGCTGGAAACCCCGGCCAATGCCAAGTTTGCCGGCGCGGTGCGCGCCGAATACAAGGCCGATCCGGGTTATTACACCATGGGCGCCTATCTCTCGGGCATGTTTCTGGAAAAGGCGATGGAGAAGGTGCAGGGCAAGGTGGAGGACAAGGATGCCTTCATGAAGGCCTTGCGCAGCCTCGATCTGGCGGAAACCCCACTCGGCCCGGTGAAGATTGACCAGTATGGCAACCCGATCTTCAACACCTATATCCGCAAGGTGGAGAAGGGCGGCAGTGGCATGATCAACAAGGTGATCCACACCTATCCGGCAACCACCCAGTTCTGGAGCTACGATCCGGCTGCCTTCCTTGCCAACCCGGTTTATTCCCGCGAATGGCCGCCGGCGAAGAATCTTGAGTGATCCGCTCTAGCTCCTTACCCTTCCTGTCTCTCACCGCGTAAAAGGCCCGCCCATGCCGTTAGCCTTCTGGCTGATCCAGAGCCTGAATGCCCTCGCCTTGGGCGGGCTGCTTTTCCTGCTGTCATCCGGCTTTTCGCTGATCTTCGGCTTGATGCGCATCGCCAACCTGACCCATGGCGCCTATTTCATGCTTGGCGCCTATGTCGGCCTCTCGGCCTTGCGCGCCGGATTGGGCTTCCCGCTCGCCATTCTGGCTGGTGGCGCCAGCATCGCTATCGTTGGCGGCCTGGTCGAGCGTTTTATCCTGCGCCGTCTGGCCAACCGCACCCTGGCCCAGGTTCTGGTCACGCTTGGGCTGTCCTTTGTCATCGCCGATCTGTGCCTGATGCTATGGACCGGTGATCCAATGCAATTGCCGGTGCCGTCTTATCTGTCGCAGCCGGTGCGGCTGGGCAATTTCATCTTCCCGGGCTATCGCATCTTCGTGGTGGTGCTGTCGCTGGCCGTGGCTGTGCTGTTGTGGCTGCTGCTGGAACGTACCCGGCTGGGTGCCATGGTTCGCGCCGGTGTGGACGATATGGAGATGGCGCGGGCGGTCGGCATTCCGGTGCCGCGCCTGTTCACCATCGTGTTCTGCCTCGGCTGCGGCCTGGCCGGCATGGGCGGGGTGCTGGGTGGTCCGATCCTGTCAGTCTATCCCGGCCTGGATGGCGAAATGCTGCCATTGGCGCTGGTTGTGGTGATCCTGGGCGGCATTGGCAGTCTGGCCGGCGCCTTTGTCGGTAGTTTCATCACCGGTTTCATCTACACATTCGGCCAGGCTTTGCTGCCTGGCTTGGCCTATATGATCCTGTTCCTGCCGATGATCCTGATTCTGATGCTGCGGCCCAGCGGCCTGTTCGGGGCCAAACAATGACCGGCGCCGGGATGAACCGCTTGCTGCTGCCGGCTGCCCTTGGCGCCCTTGTGCTGGCCGTGCCGCTGCTGATCGGCCAGGCTTTCTATATCAACGTGGCCAGCCAGATCCTGATCGCGGCAATCTTTGCGCTCAGCCTCAATATCCTGGTTGGCTATGCTGGCCTCACTTCGCTGGGCCATGCCGCCTATCTTGGCACTGCAGCCTATATGGTGGCCTGGCTGAATACCCAGGGCGGTTTCGGCCATTTATCGGCTGCGATCATCGCGCTGGTTGGCACCACGGCAATGGCGGCGCTGTTTGGCCTGATGGCGTTGCGCGCCACCGGCATCGCCTTCCTGATGATCACCCTGGCGCTAGGCCAGACCCTGTGGGGTGTGGCCTATCGCTGGGTCACGGTCACCGGCGGCGATAACGGCCTGCCCGGATTGAAGCGGCCGCTGCCTTTCGGCATCAGCCTGATGGAGCCGGCAGCCTTCTATGGCTTCACCGTGATCGTGTTCCTGGTTGCGCTGGGCTGCATCGCGGTGTTTGTCCGTTCCGGCCTCGGCACCAGCCTGCTTGGCAGCCGCGACCAGCCGCGCCGCATGCGCATGCTGGGGCATAATGTCTGGCTGGTGCAGTGGCTCGCCTTTGTCTTCGCCGGCTTCTGGGCCGCGGTGGCCGGCATCGTCTTTGTCTATTACCACCAGTATATCAGCCCGCATGCGCTGGGCCTGCCGGCCTCGGCGGAAACCCTGTTGATGGTGATTGCCGGCGGCGCCGGCACGTTATTCGGGCCGATTGTCGGCGCCTTCATCGTGGTGGTGCTGAAAATGGTGGTTAGCGCCTATGTCACGCGCTGGGTCATGCTGCTGGGTATTGTTTTTGTGGTGATCGTGATCTTCATGCCTGAGGGTGTGGTGCCGGGCCTGGATCGGCTGCGCCGCCGGCTGCTGCCCGGCCGGGGAGGCGCGCCATGAGCAACATAATGCCCGCACTCAAGATCACCGACCTGCGCAAGCGCTTCGGTGGCTTGCCGGCGGTGGATGGTGTTAACCTCACCATTCCGGTGGGCGACCGCCGGCTGCTGCTCGGCCCCAATGGCGCCGGCAAGACCACATTATTCAACCTTATCACCGGGGATATAGCGCCCAGTTCTGGCCGGGTGGAATTGTTTGGCGAGGATATCACCGGCGCGCCATCGCATCGCTGCGCCCATCGCGGCCTGGCGCGCACCTACCAGATCCTGACGCTGTTTCCCAATAATACGCTGCGCGAGAATGTCTATCTTGCACTGCTCGGTCTGTCGCCGTTGCGGCTCAATCCGTTCCGCAGCCTGAAAAACCGCGCTGATTATGCCGAACGTGCCGAGCAGGTGCTGCAACAGGTCGGGCTGCTTGCCCTGGCTGATCGCAAATTGAGCGAAACCGCCTATGGCGAAAAGCGCCGGCTGGAAATTGCCCTGGCGCTGGCGCAGAAGCCGCGGCTGCTGCTGCTGGATGAGCCGCTGGCCGGGTTGTCGCGGGAGGAGCGCGGCGATGTGCAGGCGCTTATTCGCGCCATTCCATCCGATATCACCGTGGTGCTGATCGAGCATGACATGGATATCGCCCTGTCTTTGGCCAGCTCGATCACAGTGATGTATTACGGCCAGGTTATCGCCGAGGGTGATCGTGCCAGTATCACGGCGCATCCCAAGGTGCGGGAGGTGTATTTTGCCGATTGAGGCTTTGCGGCTTGAGGCCGTGAACACCTATTACGCCGATAGTCGCGCGCTGCATGATGTGTCGCTGAGCCTTGCAGAAGGCGAAGTGATGGTGCTGCTGGGCCGCAATGGCGCGGGCAAAACCACCACAATGCATTCGATTGTCGGTTTCACACCGCCGCGCGATGGCAGCATCACGCTGTTTGGCGAAAGCCTGCGTGGCCTGCCGCCCGAGACCGTGGCGCAGCGCGGCATCGGACTGGTGCCGCAGGGGCGGCGGATATTCCGCAGCCTTTCGGTGCTGGAGAATCTGCGCGTGGCGCAGAAGCCTGGCCTGGATGGCAAGGCGGCCTGGCAAGCCGAGCGGGTGTTTGATCTGTTTCCGCGCCTGCGCGAACGCCGCAGCCAGGCCGCTGGTTCGATGTCGGGCGGCGAACAGCAGATGCTGGCGATTGCCCGCGCGCTGATGGGCAATCCGCGTGTGGTGCTGTTTGACGAACCTTCCGAAGGCCTGGCGCCGCAGATCGTCGAAGAGGTTGGCGCCATCCTGCGCCGACTCAAGGGCGAAGGCCTCTCGATAATTCTGGTGGAGCAGAATACCCGCTTCGCTCTGGCTCTGGCCGATCATGTGGCGATCCTGAATACCGGCCGTGTGGTGTTTGACGGCACACCGGCTGCCCTGGCCGCCGAACCCACCCTGCTTACCGCCAATCTCGGTGTTCATTGAGGAAAATTGACATGCAAGCTTTGCGCTCGCGCGATGGCCAGCTTACCGCCGTGCAGACCGGGCAGGGCCCCGACCTGCTGATCCTGCATTCGCTGCTCACGGATCGCAGCGCCTTTGATCCGGTATTGCCGGCATTGGCAGCGCAATTTCGCGTCACCCTGGTCAATCTGCCCGGTTTCCACGGTTCGGCGCCGATCCCGGCCGGGATCGAGGGCTATGCTGATCGCGTTGCAACCGTGTTTGATGATTTTGGCCTTGGCGCCGATTGCATCGTGATGGGCAATGGTTTTGGCGGCACCGTGGCGGTGGCGATGGCTTTGCGCCATGGCCAGCGCTTCGGCAAGCTGGTGCTGAGCGATGTGGCCGCCGGCTTTCCGGAGCAGGGCAAGGTGGCGTTCCGCGTGATGGCCGAGAAAGTGGCGGCTGAAGGGCTGGGCGGCATTGTTGATATCGCTGCACGCCGGGTGTTTCACGATGCCTATCTGGCGCAGCATCCAGAGGCCTTCGAGCAGCGCCGCCAGGTTCTGCTCGGTATCAATCCGCAGGCCTTCATTGCGGCCTGCCAGTCGCTGATCGCCTGTGATCTGGTGCCGGCGTTGGGCGAAATCCGAAACCCGACCCTGGTCGTGGTGGGCGAACTGGATGCCGCTACGCCGCCGGTGCTGTGCCGCCAGTTGGCCGCCGGCATTCCTGGTGCCTGGCTCAGTGAAATCCAGCAATGCGGCCATTGCCCGCCGCTGGAAATGCCTGCGGCTTTTCTCGACACCATCCGGGAATTCATCGGCCTCTGACACTCCTGCCAAACGAATCAGCCGCGCCTGACGGTATTGCCGGGCGCGGCTTTTTTGTGCGCCGGATCAACCATGAGAACCCTTATAAATTTTATCCTTTAAGTAGAAACACCTTTTGAGGGCGTGAGATTGGCCGGGGCTGCTTGAATAAGCGGCGAGGAGCCGTGCTGACTGTGCATTGCATAGGCAAAGGCTGCTGTCTGTGCCGAAAGTTACGGCATTATAATATTCCTAATTGACTCATTATGAAGTCGCTGATATTTCACAAAGGACGCTAAATTTGGCTAGCTATTGTAAAAACCGGCAAATTATCTGGATATTTGCAGGTTTTCTAAGAGAAATACCGCATTGGAACTGGTTGGACCTGATCTAAAAGATATTTCTCAGCAGGGGACGCTGCTGCGTGAAACGATCTATGCCCGACTGCGTTTCGAGATACTGTCCTGCCAATTGCCACCCGGCGAGCAGCTCAGGGAACAGGAATTGGCGGCGCGTTATGAGGTCAGTAAACAACCTGTACGAGAATCATTGCTGCGATTGGAGCGTGAGCGACTGGTGACGGTGCTGCCGCGCCAGGGTTATCGCGTCAATCCGATTTCGCTATCCGATGCACGTGATCTGTGCCGCTTCCGCGAGACGCTGGAGCCGATCTGCGCCAGCGAGGCGGCAAAGCTTGCAAGCGACGAAGAACTGGCGGCGCTGGAAACCTATCGCAGCTTCAGCGGCGATAGCGCAGCCTTCACGGCTTATAACCGGCATTTCCATTGCGCAATTGCCCAAGCATCCGGCTCGGCCCGAATGGCGGCCACGGTGCGCGAGTTGGTGGAACAGGCCGAACGCCTTGTGCTGGTCAGCCTGCAGGCTGTGAAGGGCCGCAACAACGCAACGCTGGTGGACGAGCATGGCGACATCATCGATGCGCTGCGTGCCCGCAACGGCCGCGCCGCCGCCAATCTGCTGCGAGATCATGTCAGTCGCGCCAATGCCCGCATCATTGAAGCTTTGTCACGTTTTCCGGTGGTGTCATGACCCGCACCGCCAGCCATATGTTCAACATCACGCGCAACCGATCCGGGGGGATCACCATGCCTGATAATCGCCAAGCCAAGCCATCGTTGCAGCATATCCTGCGCGCCACACTGATTGCCGGCCTGTCGCTGCTGCCGATGCTGGCGGCGGCGCAGGAAAAAGTGAAGATGGGCACGCCGGCGCGGGTCAATGTCGGCTACTCGCCGTTTTTGCTCACCCGTGAAATGGGCTATTTCAAGCAGGAAGGCCTGGAAGTCGAGATTGTCGAATTCCTCGGCACGTCGGTGCTGATCCCACAAGTGGCAAACAAAGGTGTGGATATCGGCTTTCCCGGGGCTGATGCGGTGATCATCAGCCGGCAGCCTGGCCGCGACTACATGCCGGTGCGCTTTTTCTACAATGTGACGCGCAAGAACCCGTGGGATTTTGTGGTGCCGGATCACAGCCCGATCAAACAGATTGCCGATCTGCGCGGCAAGAAGATCGGTGTTGGCGCCCTGGCAAACGGCAATGTGCCGATTGCGCGCTCAATGTTCCGCGAGATGGGCATGGAAGCCGGCCGCGATTATGAATTTGTGCCGACCGGCGTTGGCGCCCCGGCGATCCATGCCATGAATACCGGGCAGATCGATGTCTTCAACGGCTTCGATGCCACCATTGCCTTCCTGGCCAATGCCGGCATCAAGCTGCGTTACCTGCAGCAATCACCGAAATATACCAACCTGATCTCCAATGGCCTGATGGCGCATGAGGATACGATCAAGAACAAGCCGGAAATGCTGGGCAAATTCGGCCGCGCCATCGCCAAGGGCATCATCGCCTGTGAAGCCGATATTCCGCATTGCATCCGCGCGGCCTGGAAGCAGTATCCGACGCTGAAGCCGCAGGACAAAAGCGACGAACAGGCTTTGGCCGAGGCAATCCCGACCGTGACCAAGCGTATGGAATCGATGCTGACTTTTGCCGATCCGACGGCACCGCGCCGCTATGGCGAATATCAGCCACAGATGTGGCGCGACTATATCGATGTGCTGTTTGACGGCGGCGAAATTACAAGCAAGCAGATTGATGTTGGTTCGCTTTATACCAATCAGCTTGTTGAAACCATCAATGCCTTTGATGCAGCCAAGGTGGTTGCAGATGTGAAGGCGCGGCGTTGAAACCGCACCGCTGCGGCGGCGAACGCTAAGGAGAGCACATGTTGCGACGCAATTGGGCCAATGTGGTCTATCCGATCATCAGCTTTGTGGTGCTGGTGATTGTGTGGAGCCTGTCGATCAAGCTGTTCCAGGTGCCGAACTACATCCTGCCTGAACCTTCAGCGGTGTTGCGGCAACTTCACAAGGGCTATGTGCAGGGCGATTACTGGCCGCATGTTTTGTTCACACTGAAAAATACCGCCATCGGTTACTTTTTCGGTTGCAGCATCGCCATTGTGTTTGGCGCCCTGCTGGCGGAGTCGCGCAATTTCGACCGCTTCGTTTATCCCTTCATCATCGCGCTGCAATCAATGCCGAAAGTGGCGCTGGCCCCGCTGATAATTGTCTGGTTTGGCTTCGGCATGCTGTCAAAGGTGGTGATGGTGGCGCTGATCTGCTTCTTCCCCCTGTTCATCAATACCAGCGTGGGCATCAAGCAAACCCCGACGCAACTGATCGACATGATGCGGGTGTTCAAGGCGTCGCGGCTGGAAATCTTTTTCCGCGTGAAGCTGAAATCCGCCATGGGCCATATCTTCGCCGGCCTGCAAATCGGTGTTGTGCTCAGTCTGATCGGCGCCGTGGTGGCGGAATTTGTCGCCTCCACGCGCGGTCTGGGTTACCTGGTTTCCACCTCGCAGGCCAATTTTGACGTTGCCACCATGTTTGCTGCCCTGGTCGGGCTGATTGCCATCGGCATCACGGGCACGCAGCTGGTGCGCTTTTTCCATAGTCGCGTGGTGTTCTGGGAAGCCAGCGGCAGCAGCGAAACCATCGTTTCAGAGTAAGTCAACAGGCAGGATCATGAGCGTGGCCAAAGACAAGGAAATCTGGACCATCATCGGCGCCGGCATGGGCGGCAAGGGCCTGGCGGCGCAGCTTGGCATCGATGGCCATCGCCTGCGTATCCAGGATATCGACGAGGCCCAGATTGCCGGCATGCGTGCGGCTGGCGGTTTGCATGTGGAAGGCCGTGACATCAGCTTCGCACCGGTGGAACTGGCCACCACAGACCTGGCCGCAGCGGTGCAAGGCGCTGCTATATTGATCGTCAGCACTTATGGCAATGATCACCCCACACTGGCACGGCAATTGGCGCCGTTGCTGGAGGATGGCCAGTTGATCGTGCTGTGCCAGGGGCATTTCTGTGGCCCGCTGGTTTTCCGTTCGGCGCTGGATGCAGCCGGCTGCAAGGCGCGGGTGGATATCGCCGAGATGGATGCCTACCCCTACATGCTGCATGTCAAGACGCCAGACAGCGTCATCATGACCAGCATCAAGGAGAAATGGCATCTTGCTGCACTACCTGCTTCGCGCACAGCAGCCTGTCTGGCACGCATCCAGCATGCTTTCCCTGGCCTGGAGGCAGCCGGCACCATGCTGGAAACCGCGTTGGTCGATCTTGGCGGCATCCTGCATGTAGGCGGCATGATCACCAATGTGGGCATGGTGGAGGGTGAGCAGAGTTACAATTTCTACGCCAACAATATGGTGCCGAGTGTGTGCAACCTGCTGCTGGCGATGGATCGGGAGCGCTTGCAGGTGGCGCAGGCCTTCGCCATCAAGACAGTGGATATCCCAACCTGGCTTGCGATCACCTATTCCTTCCGCGACATGACGCTGCATGAAGCGTTGCAGAAGATGGCCGTGACACATTATCGCTACGCTCCGGCGCCAAAATCACTGAAGCATCGCTATCTGGTGCAGGATGTTGGCTGCGGCCTGGTGCCACTTTCGGCGCTTGGCAAGGTGGCTGGCATTGCCACGCCGGTAATAGATTCCGTGATCCAGATCGCCAATGCGCTGACCGGGCGCGACTTCTTTGTTGAAGGCCGCAATCTCCAGGCTCTTGGCCTGGCCGGCCAGTCTATCGCCGAAATCAACACCACCATCACCGGCAATTAGCCGACAGACAGGATACAGCATGGCTTCGATCACCAAGCAGGATATCATCACCATTATCGGCGCCGGCATGGGCGGCAAAGGCCTGGCGGCACAGCTTGGCATCAATGGTTTCCGCCTGCGTATTCAGGATATCGATGATGCCCAGGTGGCCGGCATGCGCGCTGCCGGTGGGCTACATGTGGAAGGCCGTGACGTAACCTTCGCCCCGGTGGAGATGGCCACCACCGACCTGGCGGCTGCGGTAAAGGATGCTGCAGTGTTGATCGTCAGCACTTACGGCACGGATCATCCGGTGCTGGCGCGCCAGCTGGCGCCGCTGCTGGAAGACGGCCAGACCATTGTGCTGTGCCAGGGCCATTTCGGCGGCGCATTGCTGTTCCGTGCCGAACTGGATCGGCAGGGCTGCAAGGCCCAGGTGGATATCGCCGAGATGGATTCCTATCCCTACATGCTGCATGTGAAGACGCCCGACAGCGTCATCATGACCACGATCAAGACCAAGTGGAATCTGGTGGCAATGCCGGCGTCGCGCTCGGCCGCCGTGCTGGAACGTGTTGGCATCGCATTCCCCAATATGGTGACGGCGCCCAACCTGCTGCATACCGGCTTTGTTGATCTGGGGGCGATCTTCCATGTCGCGGGCATGGTGACCAATGTCAGCCGCGTGGAAAATGACGAAAGCTACAATTTCTACACCGCCAACATGGTGCCCACGGTTTGTGACCTGATCGCCAAGCTGGATGCCGAGCGCGTGGCCGTGGCTGCCGCTTATGGTGCCAAGATCATGAATGTGCGCGAGTGGCTGGCGTTGACCTATACATTGGCCAATCCGACACTTCAGGAAGACATGCAGGAGATGGGCCGCACCCATTTCCGCTATGCTCCGGCGCCGAAATCGCTCAGCCATCGGTATCTGGTGCAGGATGTGGCTTGCGGCCTGGTGCCGATTGCATGCCTTGGCCCGCTTGCCGGTGTTCCCACGCCAGCCTGCGACACAGTGATCCGTTTTGCCAGCCTGCTCACCGGCCGCGACTTCTATGCCGAAGGCCGCAATCTGCATGCGCTTGGCTTGGAAGGCAAATCGGTGGCCGAAATCGTCGCGACTGTCACCGGCTGAATCACGCCCGAGCAAACCAGGCGCCGGGTTGGCGCCGCGAACAGATAAGGAGCATCCCATGGCATTCGAGTTCACGGCCTTGAAGCACAAATTGGCCAGCGCCGCCCTCGCGCTTGGCGTAACTACGCTGCTGGCCGGCATTGCGCTGCCGGCATTGGCGCAGCAAAAGATCAAGCTGGGTACGCCCGCCCGCATCACCTATAGCTACGCGCCGTTTCTGATGGCCATCGAAATGGGCTATATGAAGGATGAGGGCATCGAACTGGAGATCGTAGAATTCCTCGGTACTTCACTGCTGGTGCCGCAGGTGGCTAACAAGTCGGTGGATATCGGCTTCCCCAGCGCCGATATCGTCATTATCAACCGCCAGCCCGGCAAGGATTACATGCCGGTGCGCTTTTTCTATAACTCGGCACGCAGCAATATCTGGGAATTCGCCGTGCTGGAAGATAGCCCGATCAAGAGCATTGCCGATCTGAAAGGCAAGAAGATCGGCATTGGCGCCCTGGCCAATGGCAACGTGCCGATTACGCGCGGCATGTACAAGGAAATGGGCATGACCGCCGGCAAGGATTACGATTTTGTACCAACCGGCGTGGGTGCGCCGGCCATCCGCGCGCTCACCAATAAGGATGTGGATGCCTTCAATGGCTTCGATGCCATCATCGCCCAGTTCGAAACTGCCGGGCTGAAAATCCGCCGCCTGGATCAGCCGACCAAGTATAGTGGCCTGCTGTCGAATGGCTTCATGGTGCATGAGGATACGCTGAAATCCAATCCCAAGCTGCTATCCGGTTTTGGCCGGGCCATCAGCAAGGGCGTTGTGGCTTGTGAAGCCAATATGGATTTCTGCGTCCGCAACACCTGGAAGTATTACCCCAGCACTCGTGGCGACAAAGGCACCGATGCCGAGCAGCTCACTTCCGGTCGGCATATCCTGGAATCGCGTATGAAGCGTAATCTTAATTTCAATGATATCGGCGGCGCACGGCGTTTTGGTGAATATGCGCCGCAGGTCTGGAAGGATTACATTGACGTGCTGTTTGATGGCGGTGAACTGACCAGCAAACAGATCGATATCAACAGTCTTTATACCAACGAGTTCGTGCCCGAATTCAACAAGTTTGATCCTGCTCAGGTGCAGGCTCAGGCCAAGGCACGGCAGTAAACCGATGGATAGCGCGATGGAGGCAATCAACGTGCAGGAAAAAGCCGTGCAGCCGGCTCGCCCGGTTTTGCTCGATATCGACGGCCTTACCGTCACCTATGCCTCCTCGCGCGGTCCAGTCACGGCGGTGAACAACTTATCAACCAAGGTTCATGCCGGCGAGTTTGTCTCAGTGCTCGGCCCATCGGGTTGTGGCAAATCCACCTTGCTTGGCGTGGTTTCTGGCCTGCTCAGGCCCACGGCAGGGCAGGCCAAGCTGGAAGGCAGCGCCATCACCGGGCCGCGTGCCGATGTGGGTGTGGTGTTCCAGCGCCCGACATTGTTGCCCTGGCTCACGGTGCTGGAAAATGTGCTGGTGCCGGTGCGCACCATGCGATTGCCGGTGAAGCAATATACCGAGCGTGCCGAGGCATTGATCGAAATGGTCGGGCTGACGCGATTCCGCAACCATTATCCGAATGAATTGTCGGGCGGTATGCAGCAGCGTGTCGGCATCGTGCGCGCGCTGGTGCATGATCCCAAGCTGCTGCTGATGGACGAGCCCTTTGCCGCACTGGATGCGATGACACGCGAGAAAATGTCGCTGGAATTGCAGCGCATCTGGACCGAGGCGAAAAAAACCGTGCTGTTCATCACGCATAGTATTCCCGAAGCGGTGTTTCTCTCCGATCGTATCGTTGTGATGTCATCATCCCCCGGTCGCATTGTTGAGGATATCGCCTGCGACATCGCCCGGCCGCGTACGTTGGATACGATGGAGGAGCCAGGCTTCACCGCCGCCTGTAACCGCCTGCGCCGCCTGTTTGACAAGATCGAGGCCGCCGCGCATTGAATAGCAAGCAGAGCGGCCCGGCTTGCCTGGCCGCTCTGCGTTTATGTAATTTAAGATATTGATATAGTTATATTAATTCCTGAGGCTAGGAATTCGGCCGCCGGCCTTATAAAAGAAGTGACCCGCTGCCCGGGATTTCCTCGGCCGCGGCAATTTCACCTGTGAGCCAGGCGGCGCCGCGTTACCGCAGGTGCAGCGAGACAAGCCGATGCCAATCAAGATTCCTGACAATCTGCCCGCCCGTGCCACGCTGGATGCGGAAGGCGTGATGGTGATGCGCGAAACCGATGCCGTGCGTCAGGATATCCGGCCGCTGCGGATCGGGCTGCTTAATCTGATGCCGAACAAGATTCGCACCGAAACCCAGATTGCCCGGTTGCTTGGCCCCACGCCGCTGCAGGTGGAGCTGACCCTGGTGAAGATCACCAATCATGTGGCGCGTAACACACCGAGCGACCATATCATCTCTTTCTATCGCGATTGGCAGGATATTAAGGGCGAGAAATTTGACGGCTTCATCATCACTGGCGCGCCAGTGGAGACGATGCCGTTTGAGCAGGTGACCTATTGGGACGAACTGCGCCGCATCTTCGATTGGACGCAGAGCCATGTGCATGGCTGTTTCAACATCTGCTGGGGCGCGCAGGCGGCGGTGCATCATTTCCATGGCATGCCGAAATACCTGCTGGCAGAGAAGGCCTTCGGCGTTTATCGCCATCGCAACCTGGCGCCGGCCTCACCCTACTTGCGTGGCTTCTCGGATGATTTCGCAATCCCGGTATCACGCTGGACCGAGATGCGGCGCGAGGACATCCCCGCCGACAGCGGTCTGAGCGTGCTGATGGAATCGGACGAAGCCGGGTTATGCCTGCTTGACGATCCGCGCCATAACTCGCTGCATATGTTCAATCATATCGAATATGATTCCAGTTCACTCAGCGAGGAATATTTCCGCGATCTGGCTGCAAACAAGCCGATAGCCCTGCCACGCGAGTATTTTCCGAATAATGATCCGACCAGGCCGCCGGAGAATCGCTGGCGCAGTCATGCGCATCTGCTATTTGGCAACTGGATCAACCAGCTTTATCAGACCGCGCCGTTTGATCTGGCGCAGATTGGCAAGTGACCGCCGATGGCGGTACGTCCGATCCTGATTTTCCCCGATCCGCGCCTGCGCCAGATGGCGCTAAAGGTTATGCGGTTTGATGCTGATCTGGCCACATTGGCCGAGGATTTGCTCGACTCCTTGCGCGCCGCGCCGGGCATCGGCATCACGGCGCCGCATCTTGGTATCCTGCAAAGGCTGGTGGTGCTTGAGCTGGATGGCCCGGGCAGCGCGCGCACTTATGTCAATCCGGAAATCATCTGGGCTTCGGCCGAAACCTGGCGCCATGCCGAAGGCAGCGTTTCTATGCCGGGTGTAACCGACGAGGTTGAACGCCCGGCGCAGATTCGTATCCGCTATCAGGATTTGACCGGTAAATATCATGAAGAAGCCGCCGAGGGCCTGCTGGCGGTGTGCCATCAGCATGAGATTGACCAGTTGGATGGTATTTTCTGGATATACCGGTTGTCGCGGCTGAAGCGCGAAAGGCTGGTGAAGCGCTACGACAAACTGCGGCCATAGCGATAATTAGTCACAGCAGCGGCAGCCGGTCGCCGTCTTTCAGGTTGTTGAGGATGTGGTCCAGGAACAGTTTTGCTGCGGGTGTTGGCAGCACGCCGCGCCGCCGCAACAGGCTGATGCGCCTTTGCACCAGCGGCTCGATCAACATGCGATGCACCAGATGCGGATGGCCCATGCCAGGCCAGGCCAGGCCGGGCAGTGGGCTGACGCCGATGCCGGTGGCAACGATGGCCAGCACGGTGGCCGGGCTTGAAGCACGATAGGTGACCCGCGGCACAAAGCCGGATTCATGTAGCGCGGCTTCCATCTCGCGCCAGATGCCGCTGTCACGCGCCATCGCCACCAGCACGGTATTGTCGGCAGCCAGTTCGGACCATTTGACATAGCTGCGCTGGGCCAGGGGATGGTCATGCCGGCAGATCAGCGCATAGCTGTCGCTCAGCAAAGGCTCTGCCTGCAAATCCGGATCAAGATCAAGCGTGTTCGAAAGGCCAAAATCAGCGCCGCCACTGCGCACCCGCTGCATCACGGCATCGAGTTTTTCTTCCATGATCTCCACGGTGATGCCGGGATGCGTGGCCTGAAAGCCTGGCAGCAGGCGGGGCAGCAGGCCGATTCCCACCGAAGGCAGGCAGGAGATCGTCACTTGCCCGGCCTTGCCCGCCGCCAGGTTGCTCAATTCGTCGCGCGCCTGATCAAAGGCATTGATCGCGCGTTCGGCGGTGGCGAGGAATTGGCGGCCGGTTTCGGTCAGCCGCACCCGGCGGGTGGTGCGGTCAAACAGGGCATGGCCGATTTCTGCCTCCATTTCCCGGATTGCCTGGCTCAGAGCCGGCTGGGAAATGCCCATGTGGTCAGCGGCTTTGCTGAAATTGCTGTATTTATAGGCTATGTAAAAACAATTAAGCTGTCTGAGGCTGATATTAATAGGCATGGCTTATGAATATATGCAGGCAATCGATTTGTGCAAGCGCCGATTCAGGCCGCAAGCTGTTGTCGACAAAAGTTGAACCCGTCCAGTGCTAGCCAAGGAGCCCACCATGTCCGAACGCGATCCGGTATCCGCCCCCCTCGCCAGCCTTGCCAAGCCGACCCGTCGCCGCCTGCTCGCCGCTGCCGGCGCCGCCGGTTTGGCCGCCGCCGCTTTCCCGATGCCCGGCCTGACGCAATCGCGCACCAAGGTGACGGTATCGGAAGCGATCCATATCGCGCTCTACACCCCGTTTTACACCGCCTTGCGCAAGAACCTGTTCGCCAAGCATGGCCTTGAGGTGGATTATTCCACGGCGGGCGGTATCGCGCTGCCGGTTTCTGTGCTGCTGGCCAACCGGGCGCAGTTTGCGCTCACCGGCACCGGCATGTCGGTGAATGCCACACTGGAGGGCGGCAAGATGCGCTGTATCGGCAAGGTGGCGGGCGGCATCTCGCTGTTTGCCATCGCCAAGCCGGGCCTGAAGATCAATTCGCTGAACGATCTGAAGGGCAAGACCATCGCCACCCTGCGTTTCCCGTCCAACACTATTTCCACCCCCACCTACATCATGCGCAGCCGCGGTGGCTTTGATCCCAAGGAAGCCGGGGTGAATTTCCTCGAATTGCCGCCGGGCGCCCAGGCTGCCGCTGTAAAGGATGGCCGCGCTGATCTGGCGATTGCCTTCGACTGGGATGCCAGCATCGGTGTTACCCAGTTCGGCCTGGAGGTGGTGTATTCCTTTGCCGACATTCTGGGGCCGATTGCCTTCTCGTCCATCTTCGTGACCGAACAATACCTGCGCGGCAATGGCGAGACGGTGCAGAAATTCAGCAACGCTCTGGCCGAGGCGATGAAGCTGCTGCACACAGTGGATGGCACCTTCGAGGAAGTCAGCAAGCTGGAATTCCCCAATGTGGCGCCGGATGTCCTCAAGCTCGGCTCGAAAAATTTCATGTCTGCCAAGCATGTGGTGCCGCGCAATCCGATCATCACCAAGCAGGATTGGGACGCCATCATGCAGCATGAGAGCGGCGCCGGCACTTTGAAACAGACGCTGCCCTATGAAGACCTGGTGGATGCCAGCTTTGCCACCAAGGCGGCAGCCCAGTTTGGCCTGCCGGCTTGATCGGAGTGCAGCAACATGGCTAGCAAGCCACAGAAACTGCCTGTGCGCGATGGTGCATTGATGCTGCCCGCCCGGCCGGAGGAGTTTCCGCTCCTGCCGGCCGAGACGGCGCTGATTGTCGTCGACATGCAGAATGCCTATGCCTCGCCCGGCGGCTATCTTGATCTGGCCGGCTTCGATATATCCGGCGCCCCGCCGGTGATCGATGCCGTGGTGGAAACCGTTGAGATCGCCCGCAAGCTGGGCTGCACCATCGTGTTTTTCCAGAATGGCTGGGATGCCGGCAAACAGGAAGCTGGCACACCAGACTCGCCGAATTGGTGGAAATCCAATGCGCTCAAGACTATGCGCGAGCGGCCAGAACTGGATGGCACGCTGATTACACGCGGCACCTGGGATTATGCCCTGGTGGATGTGTTGAAGCCGCTGGCTGGCGAGATCGTGCTGCCCAAGCCGCGCTACAGCGGTTTCTTCAACACGCAGCTGGATGCCATCCTGCGTGCCCGCCGCATCCGCAATCTGCTGGTGGTGGGTGTGGCGACGAATGTTTGTGTTGAATCCACCATCCGCGATGGCTTCTTCCTGGAATATTTCCCCATCATGGTGACCGATGCCACCTTGCAGGCCGGCCCGCCGGCGATCCAGGAGGCAACCGTGTTCAATGTGGAAACCTTTTTCGGCTGGACCACCAGTGTGAGCCAGTTGCGCAGCCTCACCAACCGCTGACACAGTTTCATCTGCCTTTGAAAAGAGGAGTATACCGATGCCCCGTACCCCGATCATCCCGCCCGGTTCACCGCCGCCGCTGGCGCCCTATTCACCCGGCGTGGTCGCAGACAACGTGCTCTATATCTCCGGGATCCTGGCGATGGACGGCCAGGGCAAGACCATCGGTGTGGGCGATGCCACGGCGCAGACCCGCGCGGTGCTGGAAACCATCAAAAGTGTGGTGGAAGCGGCTGGCGGCAGCATGGCCGATATCGCCATGAACTCGATCTTCCTCAAGGATCTGGGCGATTACGCGGCGATGAACGCGGTTTACAAGGAATACTTCCCCAATAACTTCCCGGCCCGCTACTGCATCCGCGCCGATCTAGTGAAGCCGGAATTCCTGGTGGAAATCGCCGCCATCGCGCATCTGCCGAAGGCGCGCTGAGCAATGACCGGCAGCCGTATCCGCATCTCGCCCTGGCTCACCATCCTGCTCGGCCAGATTGGCCTCACGGTGGCATTTTTTGGCCTGTGGGAAATTGCCGTGCGGGCGCAATGGCTGCCGGTCTATCTTTATGGCCAGCCCAGCGGCGTGCTGAGCAAGTTCATCACCCTGCTGATGGATGGCAGCCTGATCCGCTCCACGTTGATTACCGGCGCCGAATCAGTGATCGGCTTTGTCATCGGCTGCCTGTTCGGCAGCCTGTGCGGCCTGGGCCTGTGGCTCACGCCGCGCCTGGCGCTGATGCTGCGGCCCTTTATCGTGGCGATCAACGGCCTGCCCAAGATTGCCCTGGCGCCGCTTATCATCGTCTGGTTCGGCATTGATATCGAATCGAAGATCGCCATTGCCGCGATCATCACCTTCATCGTCTCGCTGATGACCGCGTATAGCGGCGCCCAGGAGGTGGATCAGGATTTGATCCGCCTGATGCGTTCGCTCGGCGCCAGCCAGCGCCAGACCTTTGTCAAAATCGTGGCGCCGGCCACCATGCCCTGGATCATCTCGGGCCTGCGGCTGAATGTTGGCTTCGCGCTGATCGGTGCGGTGGTGGGCGAGTATATCGCCGCCAAGCAGGGCCTTGGCTATCTGGTCTACTATGCCGGCACGATGTACGACCTCAACGCCGTCTGGGTCGGCCTGTTTGCACTGATGCTGCTGGCCTTGGTGCTGGATTACGGCGTCACTCTGCTGGAACGCCGCCTGAGTTATTGAATAAAACACGGAGTAGCATGATGCCTGTGGCACAAGTGAATGGCACTGAAATCGCGTATGATATCCAGGGGCAAGGCGAGCCGGTATTGCTGGCCGCCGGTATTGGCGGCGCAGCCAATTATTTTAATCCCAACATCACGGCGCTGGCGGCGAAATATAAGGTGGTGCTGCACGACCATCGCGGCACCGGTGGTTCGCGGCGCGATCGCATCACCTATTCGGTGGCGCAGATGACCGACGACATGGTGGCGCTGATGGACCATCTCGGCATCGAGGCGGCGCATATCGTAGGCCATTCCACCGGCGCTGCAATGGCGCATGAAATGGGCCTGCGTTATCCGGATCGGATCAAAAGCGCTGTGCTTTATGCCGGCTGGGCGGCGGTGGACCCGTATTTCAAACGCTGTTTTGATGTGCGCAAGCGTGTGTTGGCTGAAAGCGGTGCGCTGGCCTATGTGCGCACTACGCCGCTATTTCTCAGCCCACCCTGGTGGATCAGTGCCAATATCGCCAAGCTGGAAACCGATGAGCCGGTGGCGGCCCAGCATCTGCCCGAGCCGGAAATCATGCTCAGCCGCATCGAGGCGATCTGCTCCTACAGCCCAGGCGAAGCGCTACGCAGCCTGACCTTTCCGGCGTTGATTACCTGCGCCAAGGACGATCATCTGACGCCGCTATATTATTCGCAGCGTATGGCCAAGGTGATGCCGAAGGCGGATCAATTCTATTTTGAGACCGGCGGCCATGCCGTATCGCAGGTTTTGCCTGAGCAGTTCAACGCGGTGGTGATTTCCTACCTGGATGCGGTGATTGCCGGCCGGCCCTGGCAGGCCCCTGCGCTCAGCTATCCGGAGATTGCCTGATGCAGCCTGCGCCGGCCGAAATGGTGGAAGTGCTGACCGCTCGCGATGTCGGCATGGTCTACAATCCCGATGGCCCCAAGCCGGTGCGGGCGCTGGGCGGCATCTCCTTTGGCCTGCGCAAGCGCGAGGTGCTGGCGATTGTCGGCCCCTCGGGTTGCGGCAAGACCACCTTGTTCAACATCATTGCCGGCCTGATTGTGCCAAGCGAAGGCAGTGTATCGGTGAATGGTGTACAGGTGGCCGGTGCCAATGGCCAGGTCGGCTATATGTTGCAGAAAGACATGCTGCTGCCCTGGCGCAATGTGCTGGATAACGTCACGCTAGGCCTGGAAGTGCGCGGCGTGGCGCGCGTCGAAGCCGAGAAGATTGCTCTAAGGCTGATCCAGGCTTATGGCCTGGCCGGCTTCGAGAAGGCCAAGCCGAGTGAATTGTCGGGCGGCATGCGCCAGCGCGTCGCTTTCATGCGCACACTGGCCTTTGATCCCGATGTGATCCTGCTGGATGAACCATTCTCGGCGCTGGATTTTCAGACCCGGCTTTTGTTGCAGGGTGAAGTGCAGCGCATCATCCGCGAACGCGGCAAGAGCGTGATCCTGGTGACGCATGATATCGGCGAAGCCATCACCATGGCTGATCGTATTGTGGTGATGAGCAACCGCCCGGCCACGGTGCGCAGCGTGCATGACATCGCCCTGTCACATGGCGAGCGCGATCCGGTGACGATCCGCACCAATCCACTTTATAATGAGTATTTCAATCTGATCTGGTCGGAACTGGAAATCCGCCGCGATATCTGACGCGCTGACTCGTTTCAGCTCAGTTCGGCTTATGCGCCAGATGGCCAACAATGCTGCTGGCCACATCATGCAGATGTTCGTTCATCGCCTGCGCTGCCGCCAATGGATCACCCTGCATCAGGCAGCGCACAATCCGTTCGTGATGCTCGGCGGCGCCCTGGCTCAGGCTTTCATATTCATTGGCGCGATGCCGGGCGCGATGCACATGCCACATGATGTGCTCATGCATGTCGGCTAAAGTCTTGTTTTCGGCGCCCAGCACAATGGCGCGGTGAAATTCGTCATTCAGCCGGTAATAGGTGGCGGCGTCGTTGATATGGGCGGCTTCGCTCATCTGCATATGCAGGCGGTTGATGCGCTCCAGCACTGCCGGCGAGCGGGTGCTGGCCACTTTGGCCGCCGCTGCCTGCTCCAGCGCCATTAGCACTTCCATTTTCTCGGCCACATCGGGCTGGGTTGGATCGGTCACCACCGCGCCGACATGCGGCACAAGTTCCACCAGGCCCTCGGCTTCCAGGATTTTCAACGCATCGCGCATGGGCGTGCGCGAGATGCCGAATTCGGCGCAGAGCAGCGGTTCGGGCAGACGCTCGCCCGGGCGCCAGCGGCCTTCCACAATATCGCGCCGGATATGCGGCAGAATCTGCTCATGCATCGGCTCGCGCGAAATCAGCGCGCGGCGCTTCGGTGGCTCGGCCTGACCGCGCTTGCCTAGCGGCGAGTCGGCATCGGCGGCAGCAAATTTGGTTGTCACTTCCATACCTCACATCCTCACCGAATCCGTAGGGGCCGCCGGCTCGGTGCTCTTTATTGGGGAAGCGGCGAGACTTTGGCAAGCCCACACGTGTGCCTGAATTAGCAGCAAAGGCCTATCAGGCAAATTCTTGTGCAGATTGACATTGACTCGTCAAAATCAAATCGTATACGATATTCAATATACGATGATTGGGCGGTAAGTATAGGCCTAATTATTGAAATTGCTGGAAAATTTATGAGTCGAGGGTGACGCAGCAAAATGGCCAATCTGACAATGCAAGCCGACGCCGCTAATAAGAGCCGCCCTCAAGGCGTCGGCAATTCGGTGCGCCGGGTCGAGGATCGCCGCTTTCTGGAAGGCAAGGGCGAGTATCTCGCCGATCTGAACATCCCCGGCACCTGGGACCTGGCTTTCCTGCGCAGCCCGGTGGCACATGCCAAGCTGAACGGCGTGCGGATTCCCGAGCGCTACCGTGACCGGGTTTTCCTGATCGATGCCATCGATTTCGCCAAGCCGATCGTCGCGGTGGGCAAGGCGCCTGGCTTTAAACATTCCGAATATCCGCCGCTCGCTCGTGACCGCATCCGTTTTGTTGGCGAGCCGATTGCCATGTGCATCGCGCCGACGCGGGCCGAGGCCGAGGATATTGCCCAGGCCTGCGAACTGGATATCGATGAATTGCCGGCGCTTTGGGATATCGACATCGCCCTGCAAGCCGATGCTCCCAAGCTACACGATGGCTGGACCGACAATCTGTTTGTCACCACCGAGATCAAGACCGGTGACATGGCCGCCGCCAAGGCCGCCGCCAAAGTGACGGTGCAGAAATCCCTGCGCATGGGGCGCCATGTCGGCGTGTCGCTGGAAACCCGGGGTGTGCTGGCGCATTACGACCGCCGCCTGGGCGAATTGGTGGTGTATTCCTCGACGCAGTTTCCGCATGTCATCCGCACCATCCTGGCACAGGCACTGGGCATTGCCGAGAGCACCTTGCGCGTGGTGGCACCGGATGTTGGTGGCGGCTTCGGGCCGAAGAATAATTTCCAGCCTGAAGAACTGGCGGTGGCAGCCCTGGCGATGAAGCTGGGCCGGCCGCTACGCTGGCTGGAGGATCGCCGCGAACATTTTATCGCCTCGCCGCATGCCCGCGAACACCGCTATGAACTGACTGCCTATGCCGACGAAACCGGCCGGCTGCTGGGGGTTGAGGCCCAAGTGACGGTGGATGCCGGCGCCTATTCGGTCTGGCCGTGGACCGCCTCAATGGAAGCCGGCATGGCGGCGGGCATCATGACCGGGCCGTATGACATCCCGGTCTATCATGGCCGCGCCATCACGGTTGGCACCAACAAGTCGCCGCTTGGCCCCTATCGCGGTGTTGGCCGCACCGGCGCTTGTTTCGCCATCGAAACCCTGATCGATGCCGTGGCGCGTGCGGTCAATCGGCCGCCCGAGGATGTGCGGATCGAGAATATGGTGAAGCCCGAGCAGATGCCCTATCGCTCGGCCACCCACAAGCTATACGACAGCGGCGATTATCCGGAATGCGCCCGTCGCGCCGTGGCGGCGATCGATCCGGCAGCGATCCGTGCCCGCCAGGCCAAAGGCGAGCCGGATGGCCGCTTGATTGGTTATGGCGTGGCCAGCTACACCGAGCAATCGGCGCATGGCACAGCAGAATGGGTGGCGCGCGGCCTGCCAGTGGTGTTCGGCTTTGAGCCGGCGCTGGGGCGTTTCACCCCCGATGGCAAGCTGATCCTGTTTGTCGGCATCCAGAATCATGGCCAGGGGCTCGAAACCACCCTGGCCCAGGTGGCCAGCGAGGAACTCGGCATCCGTGTCGAGGATGTGGTGGTGCGCCATGGCGATAGCTCCACTTCGCCCTATGGTATGGGCACTTTCGCCTCGCGCAGCATGACCATGGCCGGTGGCGCGGTGTCGCGGGCCTGTGCCGAACTGGCAGTGAAGGTGAAGCGCATCGGCGCGCATCTGCTGCAAGCGCCCGGCGATCAGGTGAAACTTGCCGATGGCGCCGTGTGGTTCGGCGAGCAATCGGTCAGCTTCGCCGATATCTGCAATGCCGCCTATCTGCATCCGGAACGGCTGCCGGAAGGCGAGGAACCGGCGCTGGAAGCCAGTGTGGTTTACGAACCTGGGCGCTCTACTGGCGCCTTTTCCTACGCCACCCATGCCTGCGTGGTGGCGGTGGATACCGGTACCGGCGTGGTGGAAGTGCTGGATTATGTTGTCTGCCACGATTGCGGCACCATGGTGAATCCGTTGTTGGTGGAAGCCCAGGTGGTGGGCGGCGTGGCGCAGGGCCTCGGCACCGCGCTCTACGAGGAAATCCCCTACGACGAAAATGGCCAGCCGCTGGCTTCCACCTTCCTCGACTATCTGATTCCCGGCGCCGCCGAAGTGCCGGATGTGCGCGTGCTGCATATGGAAACGCCATCGCCGCATACCCGCTTCGGCATCAAGGGCATGGGCGAAGGCGGTGCCATCGCGCCGCCGGCCGTGGTGGTGAATGCCATCAACGATGCCTTGCGCGCGCTCAAGGTCGAGATCAATCAAACCCCCGTCACGCCCGAGCGTCTGCTTGAGGCGGTGCTGGCCGGCCGGAACGAGTGACGCCATGAAGCCCGCAGCTTTTGCCTATTCCCGCCCCACGGCCCTGGATGAAGCCATCGGCCTGCTCGGCGATCCCGGCGCTCGCGCCCTGGCTGGCGGTCAGTCGCTGGTGCCGATGCTGAATTTGCGCCTGGCGCCCGTGGAGCGCCTGGTTGATCTCGGCCGCATCGAAGCGTTGCGCGAAGTGCGCGAAACCCCGGAGGCAGTGTTTTACGGCGCCAGTACGCGCCATGCAGCTTTCGAAGATGGCCTGGTGCCGGATGCCTCAAATGGACTGATGCGCCATGTCGCCGGGCGTTTTGCCTATCGCGCTGTGCGTAATCGCGGCACCATTGGCGGCGCCCTTGCTTTGGCTGATCCGGCCGCCGATTGGCTGCTTACTGTGGTGACACTGGAAGCCCGGCTGCATCTGCAAGGGCCGCAAGGCCGCCGTGTGGTACCCGCCGAGGAATTTGTGCTCGGGCCGTATTTCACGGCTTTGAATGATGGCGAGTTGATCGTGGCGGTGGAAGTTCCGCGCCGCCCGGCTGCCGAAAGCTGGGGCTACAGCAAGGTCACCACCAAGATCGGCGAATATGCCGAATCAATGGCGTTGGCCTTGTTCAATCCGGCGGCCAAAACCGCCCGCCTGGTGCTGGGCGCCGCCGATGGTGCGCCGATCGTGCTGAATGAGAGCGCTGCTGCCTGGGCCGCCGGCCAGAGCGGTGCGGCCCTGCGCCCGCTGATCCTACGCGAGCTGGATGCCGCCGAGCGCGATTTCAGCCCAGCCAAACGCCACATGCATGCCACCACGCTGCTGCGCGCGACACAGGATGCGACCAAGTGAGCAATGCCATGACCAGCCCCAAGATGCCGATCTCCCTCACCGTCAACGGCCGCGTAGTGGAAGCGATGGTGGAGCCACGCCTGCATCTGGCCGATCTGCTGCGTGACCAGCAGCGCCTGACCGCCACGCATCTTGGTTGCGAACATGGCGTTTGCGGCGCCTGCACGATTTTGATCGATGGCCAGCCGGCACGCTCCTGCATCGCCTTGGCCGTCAGCATGGATGGTGCCGAAATCCGCACGCTGGAAGGTTTGCAGGGTGATCCGCTGATGGAAATTCTGAAACAGGCCTTCCATGAGCAGCATGGCCTGCAATGTGGTTTTTGTACCCCGGGCATGCTGATTTCGGCCTGGGATCTGTTGCGGCGCGGGGTGGCGCTGGACGAGCGGAGTGTGCGCGAGGCGATGGGCGGTAATCTGTGCCGCTGCACCGGCTATCAGGGCATTGTCCGCTCCATCATGGCTGCGGCCGAGATGGCCAAGGCCGCCGGCCTGATCAAAATCGGAGAGACTGCCTGATGTCCACCACCACCACCATTGTTGGCGGCGCAATGTTGCCGCATGCGCCGCAATTCTTCACCCTGCCGGATACCGAAGACAAGGGCACCGTTGCCCGCGTGCAGGCTGTGGCCGCCGAGATCGGCGACAAGCTGCGCGCGCTTGATCCCGATCTCTGGATCATCTTTTCCAATGACCATGCCGAGCAGTTCTTCCATGGCATCGCGCCGCCCTTCACCATCCATGTTGGCGGTGAGGCGGGTGGCGAATTCGCCGGCCGCAAGTTCCATTGGGAAATCCCCAGCGCCGTGAGTTTCGAACTGGTGCGCCAGCTCTATCGCCAGGGCTTTGACCCGGCATTCACCAGTACGGCGAAATTCGATTATGCCATGGGCATCCCGCTCACGCATATCGGCCATAAAGGCGCGGTGCTGCCGATCTTCGTCAATGCCTATCTGCCGCCGCAGCCGACCATGGAACGCTGCTACGCTTTCGGCCAGGCGGTGGCTCGTGCGGTGACCAATCTTGGCCTGCGCACCGTGGTGCTGGCTTCCGGTGGCATGTCGCATTTTCCCGGCACCGACCGCTATTCGCATCCCGAACTGGATTGGGACAATGCGGTGCTGGATCGTCTGCGCACCGGCAATCTCAAATCACTGATCGGTTATGACGAAACCGAACTGGACGACAAGGGCAATATCGAATTGCGCTGCTGGGCCTGTGCGGCCGGCGCGCTGGGCGAACGCAAGCCCGATATCGTGTCGATGGAGCCGAGCTGGCACCATAACTACGCCTCGCTGGGCTGGGTCGGTGCCGACCTGCTCAGTCTTGAGCCGCATTACCCGACAATCAAGCCGGAACTGGTGCAGATCACCTCGGCATTGCACGCCCTGGCGCATGATCGTGATGCGCGCAGCGCCTATATCGCCGATCCGGCGGCTTATGCCGATCGCTACAAACTGACGCCTGAGCAGCGCCAGGCGCTGGTGGCCTTCGACGCCCCGGCCATCGTGGCCATGGGCGCACATCCTTTGGTGCCGTTCCTGGCCAACATGCAGGTGCAGCGCCAGCGTGGCGCCAAGTAGGAAACAACGATGACGCATCCCGCGCTTGATCTGATCAATCCCCAGGATGGCAGCCTGATCACCCGGCTGCCGGAACAGGGTGAGGCTGGTGTGGCAGCGGCGGTGGCCGCTGCCCAGGCCTGCTTCATGGCGCAGCGCAAGGCGCCGGTGCATCAGCGCGTTGCCTGGCTCAAGGCGGGTGCCGCCGCCTTGCAGGAAGCCGCCGAGGAACTGGCGCAGATCATCCGCGAGGATATTGGCAAGCCGATCCGGGTGGCGCGAGGCGAAATCAAGCGCGGGGTGGAATTCATCGAAGCCTGTGCCGCCGCCTTGCCGCAGCTTGGTGGTGAGGTGCTGCCGCTGGATGCCACGGCGCTGGGCGCCGGGCATTTCGGCTTCACCCGGCATATCCCGTATGGCGTGGTGGCCGGCATCACGCCGTTCAATGCACCGATCAATCTGCTGGTGCAGAAAGTGGCGCCCGCCATCGCTGCCGGTAATGCCATTGTGGTGAAGCCGGCGCCGGCCGGCAGCCGCACGGCCTTGCGCCTGGCCGAATTGTTTGTGGCTGCTGGCTGGCCCGCCGGCCTGTTCAGCGTGATCACCGGCGACCGTATCACCGCTGCGGCACTGGTGGCGCATTCCGGCGTGCGGGCTGTCAGCTTCACCGGCTCCACCGCAGGCGGCGAAGCGCTGGCGCGGGCTGCCGGGGCCAAAAAATTTCTGGCAGAACTGGGCTCTAACGCCGCCAACATTGTGCTGGCTGATGCCGATATCGCCGACGCGGCCAAGAAGATCGCGGCTGCCGGCTTTGAGGCCAGCGGCCAGCAATGTATTTCAGCACAGCGGGTGTTGGTGGCGCGCCAGGCATTACCGGCTTTCCTGGAAGCCTTCGTGACCGCCGCCAAGGCACTGAAGGTGGGCCGAGCCGACGATACGGCCAGCGATATCGGCCCGATGGTGACCGAGGCCGCCGCGCGTCGTGTGATGGATATGTGCGCCGATGCCATTGCCAAAGGCGCGCGTTATGCACTGGAGCCTGTGCGTCAGGGCGCCACGGTATCGCCTGGTATCCTGATTGATTTGCCGCGTCAGGCGCGGCTGTGGTGCGAGGAAGTGTTCGGCCCCATAGCCGTAGTGGTGCCGTTTGACGATGTGGACGAGGCACTGGCGTTGGCCAACGATTCCGATTTTGGCCTACAAGGCGCGGTTTTCACCCGCGACCTCGGCGCGGCTTTCCGCTTTGCCGATGATTTTGATGTCGGCGCCCTGTGGGTGAACCAGGCCAGCCGCTTCCGGCTTGATATGTATCCGTTCGGCGGTGTGAAGCAGAGTGGCGTGGGCCGCGAAGGCGTGCGTTATGCCATCGAGGAGATGTCGCAGGTCAAGTTCATCGGCATTAAGGCCTGACATGGACAGCCTGGAGCGCCTTTGCCAGACCATTGCCACCACCGGCGCCAAGGTGGTGACATCGGCGCATCCTGCCGCCACGGCGGCGGGGGCTGCGGCTTATGCGCAAGGCGGCAATGCCTTTGATGCGGCGCTGGCCGCCTGTTTCATGGAGACGGTGGCGCTGCCGATGAAATGCGGTCTGGCCGGCGATTTGGTGGCGCTGTATCACCGCGCCGATGGCAGTTTTGAAACCATCGTCAGCGTTGGTCCTGGCCCACAGGCTTTGGCGCAGGGCGCGGTGCTGGAGCGGCTCGGGCCACGATCGGTGGGTATCCCAGGTGCGCCGGATGGTTACGTCACATTGCATGGCATGGCTGAATTGCCATTGTCCAAGCTGGTGGCGCCGGCGATCAAGGCAGCTGAACTCGGGTTGCCGTGGAGCTGGGTTGCACTGAGTTATCTTGATGAAGCCGAGGAATTGCTCGGCCGCTACAGCCCGCATCATCCCTATTGCCCGCATGGCCGGCGACCGCAACTGGGCGATCTGCGCCGTCTGCCTGGCCTTGGGCAGTTGCTGGCCGCCTTCGCCGACCTGGGCGCCGATCTGTTTACCGGTGATCATGGCAAACGGCTGGTGGCGGACGTGCAGAGCCGGGGCGGTTTTCTCACCCTGGCTGATCTTTGTGGCCGGCCGGCGCGCCGCATGCCGGCTGAAAGCCTGGCCCTGGGCGATGGTATTGATCTGCTGGTGACGCCCGGCCCGACGGCCGGGCCGCGCCTGGCTGAAGTCATGCGCCAAGCTGGCAATGTTGATGCCGACCTGGTTGGCATTGTGCGCGCCGAGCGGCAGCAGGCCCGTGCGCGCAACCGCGAGGCGCTGGATGAAGGCACCTCGGTGGTGACGGCGGCCGATGATCAGGGCAATGCGGTGGTGGTGGTACACAGCAATTCCTTCCCGCGCTTCGGTTCCGGCCTGGTGCTGGAAAGTGGCCTGGTACTGAATAACCGTCCCGGCCGCGGCTTTGATCTCTCGGCACCGCCTTATGCCCGTAATGCCCCGGCTGCCGGTCGTGTGCCGCAAACCACCCTGCATGCCTGGGCCTTGCGCCATGGCGAAACACTCTGCCTCGGCGCCACGCCCGGCGGCGTCAACCAGTTGCCGTGGAATGCCCAGACAATCCGCGACCTGCTCGCTGGCGCTTCGCCGGCCCAGGCCGTGAGCAATCCGCGCTGGGCGCTGGATGAGAAAGATGAATTGACGGCGGAGCAGGGGGTGCAATTCGGCACCGATGCAGCGCCGCACCGCGCCGTGCAGCGCTTTGCGCATCGTTCGGTGCAGCAGGTGATCGCCATGCGCGCCGGCTTGCCGCATCTGGCGGCGGCCGATCCACGCAGCGGCGCCTCGGCGCTGGGCGTTTATTGAGGATATGAAGCCATGAAGATCGAAAAGGATTTCACTGTTGCGCATGGCCCCGATGTGGTCTGGGCGGCTTTTTCCGATGTGCGGCTGGTGGCGGCCTGCCTGCCGGGTGCCGCAATTCTGGAAGAGCTGGGCGACAATCGTTATCGCGGCCAGTTTTCGGTCAAGGTCGGGCCGTTGGCTGCCGCTTTTGAAGGCGAGGTCACATTGCTGCGCGACGATGCCGGGCGCAGCGGCAGCGTGGAAGGCAAGGGTGCCGATGCCAAAAGCAATTCGCGCGCCAGCGGCAACATGACCTATCGCGTCGATGCGGCCGAAGGCGGCAGCCGTGTGCTGGTGGATTGCACCATAAACCTGGCTGGCGCCCTGGCGCAGTTTGGCAAAGCCGGTGTGGTGAAGGAAATCGCCAACCGCATCACCGCCGAATTTGTGCGCAACCTGGAAGGCCATCTGGCGGCGCGGGTTGCCGCAGCGCCGGCGGCAACTGCCAGCGAACAGAAAACTGAAATACCGGTTTCGCCACCCAAGCCAGCCCAGTCGCTGGATGCCGGGCGGCTCATGTGGTCGATCGTTCGAGATGCCGTTGTGGGATTTTTCCGCACGCTTCTCGGCCGTCGCAGCAGTAACTCGTGATCAACCCAAACCAACCAAGCACCAACAGGAGGATTGCATGAAACGGACTGCTTTGCTCGGCGCTGTCGCCGCAGCCGCCATGTTTCTGGGCCAGCCGGCCCAGGCGCAAGACACCATCAAGATCGGCGTCATCCAGCCGCTCACCGGCTCGGTCGCCTATAACGGCAAGGCCGATGTTGCCGGCTCCGAACTCGCGGTTGAGCAGCGCAATGCTGCCGGCGGTGTGCTCGGCAAGAAGGTTGAACTGATCATCGAGGATGGTTCGTGCAACCCGGCCAAATCGGTGAACGCGGCCGAGAAGCTGATCCAGCGCGACAAGGTGACCGTACTTTCCGGCGCCTTCTGTTCGTCTGCCACGCTGGCGGTGATGCCGGTGGCCGAGAATTACAAGATCCCGCTGGTAACTGGCGTGTCGTCGAAGGCCGACCTGACCGAAAAAGGCAATCGCTACTTCTTCCGCGCCACCGAAACCGATGCTTTGCTTGCCGAAGCCTTTGCCAAGATTCTTTTCGATCAGCTCAAGCTGCGCAAAGTGGCCTATATCGGCGTGAACGACGATTGGGGTCGTGGCGGCGTGGATGAGTTCGAGAAGAACATGAAGGCGCTGGGTGCCACTACCGTGATGAAGGAATACTTCGATCACGGCACCACAGACTTCTACACCCTGCTGGCCAAGCTGCGGGCTTCGGGCGCCGATGGCGTGTTTGTGGCCGCCGAAACCCAGGATGGTTCGATCTTCGTCAAGCAGAAGGCGGAATTCGCGCTCAAGCTCAAGGTATTTGGTGTTGGCTCCTGGGCCACTGCCGACTTCATGCGCCTGACCGAGAAGGCTTCGGAAGGCATCTATGCCGCCGTGCCCTATGCCTCGACGATGACCACGCCGAAGAATCAGGCCTTCGTCGCCGCCTATGAGCAGAAGACCAAGGAGAAGCCCGGCAAGTATGGCGCTGCCGGCTACAACGCGATCAACATCATCATGGATGCGATCCAGCGTGCCGGCTCCACCGAACCGGAGAAGATCCGCGAAGCGCTGACCAAGACCGATTATGAAGGCCCGAACGGCAAGTTCCGCTTCGATGCCAAGGGTCAGGCGGCCGGCTTCGATGTGGTGCTGGTGCAGTTGCAGAATGGTGTGCCGGTGGTGGCTGCGTCCACCTCAATCGGCCACTAAGGCTTACCCAGGCCGGCGGCCCCGCGCCGCCGGCCACTCTATTCAGCAAGGCGGGGTGGATATGGATTTTTTCCTGCAATTATTGGCGAATGGCCTGGTCAATGGCAGCTTCTACGCGCTGTCGGCGATTGGCCTCACCCTGGTCTTCGGCCTGATGCGCGTGGTGAATTTTGCGCATGGCGATATCTACATGGTGGGTGGCCTGCTGGGCTGGACCTTCACCGTGCATCTTGGCCTCGGCTTTTTCCCGTCGCTGATCGCCGTCATCGTGGTGATGGGCGCTGCCGGCTGGCTGATCGAGCGCGTGCTGATCGAGCGTGTGCGCGAGCAGGGCGAGGAGCCGGGCATCCTGCTCACCATCGGCCTGTCGATTTTCCTGGTGAATACGGCCTTGCTGATCTACGGCACGGCGCCGCTGAAAGTCACCGGCCCGATGCCCAACAAACCGATCTTCTTCGGCCCGGTGGTGCTCACCGAAGCACGCCTGGCTATCGTGGCGATCGCGGCTCTGCTGATCCTGGCTGCCCATATGGTGATCCAGCATACCAAGCTTGGCCGCGCCATGCGCGCCACTTTCCAGGATACCATGGCGGCCAAGCTGGCCGGCATCCAGACTGCGCAGGTCTATGCCACGACCTTCGCCATGGGCATCGTGCTGGCCAGCGTGGCCGGCATGCTGCTTGGCTCGATCTATGTAGCGCAGCCCACCATTGGCGGCCTGGTCAGCCTGAAGGCTTTTGTGGTGGTGATCTTTGGCGGCATGGGCAGTTTTCCGGGTGCCATCGTTGGCGGCTTGGTGCTTGGCCTGGTGGAAGCTATCTGGGGCGGCTATCTCGGCACCGGTTATGTCGATGCTATTGGCTTTGCCATGGTGATCATAATGCTGCTGGTGCGGCCCTATGGCCTGTTCTCCAAGCGGGCGGAGCGTGTGTAATGCGGAATTTTGAACGAAATATGCTGCTGGCTTTTGTGTTTCTGGCCGCGGTGCTGCCGCTGCTGGTGCGCAATGAATATATCCTGCATCTCGGCATCATGGTGCTGTTTTCGCTTATCCTGGCAACCAGCTTCAATCTGATTGTTGGTTATGTCGGCGAATTCCCGCTTGGCCATATGGCCTTCCTTGGCATCGGTGCCTATGCGTCAGCGCTGGGTTCGTCCAAGCTCGGCCTGCCGATCCAGTTCACCGTACCGCTGGCCGGCGTGGTGGCGGCGGTATTCGGCCTTGCCATTGGCGCCATCACACTGCGGCTGCGCGGGCCGTTTTTTGTCATCATCACGCTCTGCTTCGCCGAAGTGCTGCGCCTGATCGCCAACAACTGGGTTGGCTTCACCAACGGCCCGATGGGCATATCCGGCATCAAGAAGCCGGCCGCCATGGCGGCATTGGATGCCCTGGGGCAGAAGACCGCCTTCTACTATATCGCCCTATTGCTTGCGGCTGTTGTGCTCTACATCGCCTTCCGCTTCGTTTATTCCAATATCGGGCGTGGCGCAGTGGCGGTGCGCGAAAACCGCTTCGTCGCCCAGTCGGTCGGCATCTCGCCATTCCACTATGCACTGCTCACCTTCGTGATCGCGGCGGCTTTGGCTGGCTTGAGCGGCGGTTTCTACGCACATTACATCTCCTTTGTCGGTCCGGAGGTGTTCGGTTTCAGCTTCATGGCATCCACCATCATCATGGTGCTGCTGGGCGGCAAAGGCACGTTGCTGGGGCCGATCCTGGGCGCCTTCGCCGTGGTGGTGCTGGAAGAATATCTACGCGACTTCAAGGAACTGCGGTTGTCGATCTTCGGCGCCATCGTCATTGCCGTGGTGCTGTTCATGCCGCGCGGCGTGATGGGTTATCTGACCGACAAGCGTGAAACCTACAATCGCAAGACGGAGGCCGCGTGATGCTTGAGGTCAACAATCTCCGCATGCGCTTTGGCGGCATCACTGCCGTGAATGATGTGTCTTTCACGGTTGGCAAGGGCGAGGTCGTCAGCCTTATCGGGCCGAATGGCGCCGGCAAGACCACTTGCTTCAATATGATCTCTGGCTTTCTCAAGCCGACCGAAGGCTCGGCGGCTTTTGAGGGCGAGACCGTGACCGGCAAGGCGCCGCATGACATCGCCCGGCGCGGTGTGGTGCGCAGTTTCCAGAAAACCAACATCCTGAAGAATTTGACGGTATTCGAGAATATCCTGGCGGCGCATCACCGGCAGGGTACCCGTTCGCTTTGGGCCACACTGTTTCCCGGCAAGGGGGTGCGGCAGAGCGAAGCGGCGCTGCGCGACAGTGCTGCCGATATCGTTGAATTGATCGGCCTCGGCGCGCGCATGAATACCGAGGCAGCGTCACTTTCCTGCGGCGAATTGCGCCTGCTGGAAGTTGGTATCGGCCTGGGTGCCAAGCCGCGGCTGCTGATGCTCGACGAGCCGGCCGCCGGGCTTAATTCGGAAGAGGCGATCAAGCTGGGCGCTATCCTCAAGCAGCTTGTCGGCAGCCAGATCGAGGCCTTGCTGCTGGTTGAGCACAACATGAATCTGGTGATGAGTATTTCCGACCGCATCGTGGTGATGAATTTCGGCCTCAAGCTGGCCGAGGGCGGGCCGGAAGATATCCGCAGCAATCCGGAAGTGATCGCCGCCTATCTCGGCAGCGCGACGGGGCATTGAGATGACGCAGCAACCAATTCTTGAATTGCACGACCTCAAGGTCAGCTACGGCAAGGTGCAGGCGCTGCATGGTATCAGCTTTAGTGTGATGCCGGGCGAGGTGGTGGCGCTGATTGGCTCCAATGGTGCTGGCAAGAGCACGTCGCTGCGCGCCATTTCGGGCCTGATGGCGCCGAGCGCCGGCAGTATTCGTTTCAAGGGGCATAGCATTGCCGGCAAACGCGCCGACGAAGTGCTGCGCGCCGGTATTTCGCATTGCCCGGAAGAACGGCATGTCTGGCCGGAAATGACCGTGGAGGAAAACCTCCAGCTTGGCGGTTATATCGTCAATGACCCGCGTGAATTGGCCAGCCGGGTGGAGAAGGGCTTCGAGCGCTTTCCGCGCCTGCGCGAGCGGCGCAAGCAGTTGGCCGGAACATTGTCGGGCGGTGAGCAGCAGATGCTGGCGATTGCCCGCGCGCTGATGTCGGAGCCTGAACTGCTGCTACTGGATGAACCCAGCCTGGGCCTCAGCCCTTTGCTGGCACAGGAAGTGATGGGCGCAGTGCGTGAGTTGCAGAAACACGGCGTCACCATCCTGTTAGTGGAGCAGAACGTGCATAACGCGCTGTCGGTTGCGTCGCGCGCCTATGTGCTGGAAACTGGCCGCGTGGTAGCGTCCGATACAGCCGAGGCCTTGCTCGGCAACAAGGACGTGTTGCGCGCTTATCTCGGCGGCTGAGTTCGCCGGCAATTTATTGAGGCTGATGCCATGAGTAAATCGCGTGCGCTGCCGGTTGGCCTGATCGGCTATGGCGCCATTGGTCGCGTTGTCGCCGAAAGCATTGCCGCAGAGGCTGATATCACTCTGGTTGGCGTGTTGCTGCGGCCCGGTTCGGCGCGCGATGTGCCGGCCAACCTGCCGGTGGCTGGCGATGCGGCGGCTTTGCTGGCGCTCGGGCCGCGCGTGGTGGTGGAGGCGGCCGGGCATGCCGGCTTGCATGCCCATGCCGAAGCCTTGCTGCGCGGCGGCGTTGATCTGCTGGTGGCCTCGGTGGGGGCGCTGGCCGATGCGGCGCTGGAAAGCAGGCTGCGGGCGGCGGCGGATGCCGGCGGCGGCCGTGTGCTGATCCCGGCCGGTGCGCTGGGCGGCCTGGATGCGCTCGGTGCGGCGCGCCATGCCGGGCTGGATAGTGTGGAATATACCGGCCGCAAGGCGCCGAAGGCCTGGATCGGCACCAAGGCCGAGAGCCTGATTGATCTTGGCGCGGTGACCGAGCCTGCGGTGTTTTTTGAAGGCACGGCGCGCGAAGCTGCCCTGGCTTTTCCGCAGAATGCCAATGTGGTGGCGGCGGTGGCGCTGGCCGGCCTGGGTTTTGAGCAGACCCGGGTGCGGCTGATGGTGGACCCCACCGAGGCCTGCAATCAGCATAGCGTGTTGGCGCATGGGCCGTTCGGTGAAATGAGCAGCCATGTGGTGGCCAGGGTCTTGCCGGCCAATCCCAAAACCTCGATGCTGGCGCCCTACAGCTTGGTGCGCGGCCTGCGCAACCTCGTGGATGTGATCGCGGTATAAAGACCATGATGCAGCTTGAATTGAGCCAGGTTTTGAGCTTCGGTGCCATGTTGCTGGCTGCGGGCGCGGTGGCCGGCATCACTGCCGGGCTGCTTGGTGTAGGCGGCGGCATCGTGATCGTGCCGGTGCTGTGGCATATGTTCACCGCGCTTGGTATTGACGAAGCCGTGCGTATGCATGTGGCGGTGGGCACGTCGCTGGCCACCATTATCGCCACCTCGGTTTCCTCGGTGCGGTCACATCACAAGCGCGGCGCAGTGGATTTTGCCCTGCTGAAAAGCTGGGGGCCGTGGATTTTCATCGGCGTGCTGATCGGCACGGTGCTGGCCGGCCATGTGCGTGGCCCGGTGCTGAGTTCGGTTTTTGCCAGCGTGGCCTTGATCGTGTCGCTGCATATGGGCTTTGGCAAGCCGGAATGGCGGCTGGCGCCAGAATTGCCGAAGGGTGTGGGGCGTTCGCTACTTGCCACCGTGATTGGCGGCATCTCGGCCATGATGGGCATTGGCGGTGGCACGCTCAGCGTGCCGATCCTGTCGCTGTTCGGCTATCCAATTCATCGCGCTGTTGGCACCGCTGCGGCAATCGGCTTCATCATCGGCATCCCCGGCGCCATCGGCTTTGTCTATTCCGGCTGGAACGTGGCCGGGCTGCCGCCATTCAGCCTGGGCTATATCAGCCTGATCGGCTTTGCGTTGATATTCCCCACCTCCACCCTGCTGGCGCCTTATGGCGCCCGCCTGGCGCATCGCATCAATACCCGCAACCTCAAGCGGGTCTTTGCCGTGTTTCTCGGCTTCACCGCCTTGCGGATGTTCTACGACCTGCTTTTCTAGCCGCCACACCCGCTATATAGTGCCGATCAAACATCTGGTTGATACAACACGGGATGGCAGGCATGGTGGCGGTTGGCGCAAAGCAGCGCGGTCGGGTGGTGAAGCCGCCGGTGAAGGCCGTGGCCAAGCCGCTGCGGCGTGCCGGCCGCATTGCTGGCGGCGAGGCCGAGCGCAACAGCCGCGAATTGCTGCTGGCCGCAGCACAGAGCGAATTCGCCAGCCGTGGCTTCGAAGGCGCACGGGTGGACGCCATCGCCAATCGCGCCGGTGTCAACAAGCAGCTTGTCTACCATCATTTCGGCAACAAGGATGATCTCTACGCCAAGGTGCTGGAGCTTGCCTATGATGGCATTCGCGAGCGCGAGCGTGCGCTTGATCTGGCGCGGCTGAAACCGGCTACGGCGATGCGCCGACTGATCGCCATGTCGTTTGATTATCTGGCCGAGAATCGCGATTTTGTCTCGCTGCTGACCGATGAAAATCTGCACAAGGGCAAACATCTCAAGCAGATACTGAACCTGCAACGGCTCAACACGCCGCTGCTCGGCACGCTGGATGACATCCTGCGGCGCGGTGCTGCGGAAGGCATTTTCCGCAAGGGACTCGATCCGCTTCAGGTTTATGTTTCCATCGCCGGCCTCGGTTTCTTCTATTTCAATAACATCTATACGTTGACGGCGATATTCGGGCGCAACCTGGATGCGCCAGAGGCGGTGGCCACGCGGCGGCGCCATGTTGTCGATCTGATGATGAGCGCCCTGCGCCCCTGAACCAAAGCGCCATCGTTTGGCGCTTTTTTTGTTTCTGTACCGATGACATTGCAATTCCCGCTTGACAGCTTCTCGTTGCAGATGATTGGATCAACCAGTTGGTTGATAATCGCATCCGGCAATGGGGGAACATGCAGCAAGGCATCGCTTGGGCTTCGGCCACCGAATTGCTCGCTGCCTATCGCAGCAAGGCAGTGTCGCCTGTGGAGGCAACGCAGGAGACTTTGCGCCGCGCTGAAGCGCTCGATCCGGCGCTAAATGCCTTCTGCCTGCTTGATCCGGAAGCCGCCCTGGAGCAGGCGCGCCAATCCGAAGGACGCTGGCAGCGTGGCGCACCATTGGGTTTGCTGGATGGCGTGCCGGTTTCGATCAAGGATATCATTCTCACCAAGGGCTGGCCCACTTTGCGCGGCTCCAAGGCGATCAACCCGGATCAGCCCTGGGACGAAGATGGCCCGGCTGTGGCGCGCCTGCGCGAACAGGGCGCGGTGATTTTCGGCAAGACCACCACCAGTGAATTCGCCGCCAAGCCCACCACCAACACCGCGCTATGCGGCGTGACGCGCAATCCCTGGAACCTGGAACGCACACCGGGCGGCTCCAGCGGCGGCGCGGCGGCTTCTGTGGCGGCGGGCATCTCTGCCCTGGCACTCGGCACCGATGCCGGCGGTTCGATCCGCATGCCGGCGAATTTCTGCGGCATCTTCGGCTTCAAGCCGGGCGGCGGCCGGGTGGCGATGTATCCGCCCACGCCCTATGCCACACTGGCCGGTTTCGGCCCGATGACCCGCAGTGTGGTTGACGCGGCGCTGATGCTGAGCGTGATCGCGCAGCCCGATCCGCGTGATTGGGATTCACTGCCGGCCGATCCGACGCAGTATCATGCAGAACTGGCTGCTGACCCGAAGCAATGGCGCATTGCCTGGAGCCCCACTTTGTGTGGCGCCGTGGTTGATCCCGAAGTGGCGGCATTGACGGAGTCGGCAGCCAAGGTTTTTGAGCAGCTTGGCGCGCAGGTTGAAACCGTCGAGACGGTGTTCCCCGATTCGCGCGATCTACTGTTCAAGCTGATGCGTGGCCTGACCGACTATGCCTTCCACAAATTCACCCCGGCGCAGCTTGCGGTGATTGACCCTGATTTGTTGCAGCGTGTGGAGCAGGCGCGCGGCGCCACCGCCATCGATCATCTTGATGCCGAGATGCAGCGCGCGCAATTTGCCCGCCGCATGAATGAATTTCACCAGCGCTATGATCTGCTGCTGTCGCCGGTCACCGCCGTGCCGGCATTTGCCGCAGAACGCAACGAGCCGGAAGGCTATAGCGGGCGCAACTGGTATCCCTTCACCTTTCCCTTCAACCTGACCCGCCAGCCGGCGGCCAGCGTGCCCTGTGGCTTTACCCGCGATGGCCTGCCGGTCGGGCTACAGATCGTCGGGCCGCGCCACCGCGATCTGCTGGTGTTGCAGGCGGCGCGGGCATTCGAGCAGGCAGCGCCCTGGGCAGCACAGCGCCCGCCGCTTGCCACTAGGAGCATGTGAGAGCATGAAGCAGGAGCGTAAGTCCAACATGCAAGTCAGTGAATCCCTGCCGGAACGCATCGCCGATCTGGCGGCGCTGGAAGAAATCCTGTCACGCCCGGATATCGTTTTGCAGCGTGAGTTGCAGGGCCTGGATGGCGATATCATGGTGCTGGGCGTTGGCGGCAAGATGGGGCCTTCGCTGGCGCATATGGCCAAGCGTGCCGCGCCCGATAAGCGTGTGATCGGCGTGGCGCGTTTCAGCGAGCCGGGTCTGCGCGAGCAATTGCAGGGCTGGGGCATCGAAACCATTGCCTGCGACCTGTCGGATCGTGCCGCACTTGAGGCTTTGCCGAAGGTGAAGAATATTGTTTTCATGGCCGGCATGAAATTCGGTTCCGGTGGTGATCAGCCGCTGACCTGGGCGATGAATACCTACCTGCCGGGCATGGTGGCGGAGAGCTTCCCGGCTTCGCGTATCGTCGCCTTCTCCACCGGCTGCGTCTATCCCTTTGTTGGCCTCGACGAGATCGGCGCCACCGAGCAGACGCCGCTTAATCCGCCCGGCGAATATGCCAATTCCTGTGTTGGCCGCGAGCGCCTGCTACAGCATTTCTCGGCCAAATACGGCACGCCGGGGCGATTGATCCGGCTGAATTATGCCATCGATCTGCGTTATGGCGTGCTGCACGATATCGCGGTGAAGATCCGCGATGGCAAGCCGGTTGATCTTACCACCGGCCATGTCAATGTGATCTGGCAGGGCGATTCAAACCGCTATGCGCTGCGCTCGCTGGCACATGCCACGGCGCCAACCTCGCCGATCAATGTCAGTGGCCCGGAAACCCTGGCGGTGAAATGGCTGGCCACTGAAATGGCAGCCCGCATGGGCAAGCCGGTCAGTTTCACCGGCGAGCCGGCCAAGACCGCCTGGCTCAACAATGCCGCTGAAGCAATGCGGCTGTTTGGGTATCCGCTGGTGTCGATCAAGCTGATGCTGGACTGGGTGGCAGATTGGGTTGCCGGCAATGGCAGCAGCCTGAACAAGCCGACCAAATTTGAGAATCGCGATGGCGAATACTGAGGCGCACAGTCTGTCGCTCCCGCAAATCGGGAGCCTGAACCTCGGGTTATTGCCCGGGGCGCTGGCGCTATCGGCGGAAGCCAATTGGAATCAGGTCGCCGCTGATTGGCGCCTGATGATCGGTCATGGTCATGCCATCGGCATTGAAATGGGTCAGCCGCCATCCCTGGTGGCCTCGGCCCTGGCCTTGCCGATGGGCGCGCGGCTGGCCTGGATCAGCATGGTGCTGGTCACTGCCAGTCAGCGGCGTTTGGGTTTGGCCAGCCGGCTGGTTCTGGATTGTATCCAATGGATCGAGGCGCGTGGCGCGCAAGCAGTGCTGGATGCCACGGCGGCCGGAGCGGAAGTGTATCGTCCGCTTGGTTTCGAGACCCTGCGCTACATCACGCGCTGGCAGCACCCCGGCAACGCAGTGGCTTCTCCGCGGCGCGGTGTGATGCCGCTGTCTGCTTCGGATATGGCCTGGCTGGCGCCGCTGGATGCGCAGATTTTTGGTGCCGAGCGTGATTTTGTGCTGCACGACCTGCTGGCCCGTCCGGATGCAGTCTGTTTGCGGGGTGCCGACCAGGATGGTTATGTGCTGTCTCGTGCCGGCCGGGTGGCAACGCAGATCGGGCCGCTTTTGGCGCCCGAGCCCGATATGGCGATACGCCTGCTGGATGGCCTGCTATCGCGGCTGCCGGGGCCGGTTTTCATCGATGCGTATAACGATCAGGTTGAGTTTTCTGCGCATCTGGCGGCATTGGGCTTCACGCGGCAGCGCGGTTTTGAGCGCATGATGCGCGGCGGCATCACGCAGTTTGGCGACAATTTCCGTTCTTTCGCCGCCGCTGGTCCGGAACTTGGGTAGGGAGTGAGCAGGATGGCAAAACATTGGAG